>DASTXM010000167.1:0-7740 GCA_035765495.1 Hanamia sp. | reverse complement strand
AGACTTTGTCAAACTGGTGGTTATCTCCCTGTTGATCGCATCCCCTGTTGCCTGGTATTTTATGAATAAATGGCTGCGCGATTTTGCGTACCGGATCCACATCAGCTGGTGGATATTTATTGTGGCTGCTGCACTTACCATCCTCATAGCATTACTGACAGTAAGCTTCCAGGCAATAAAAGCAGCCGTGGCAAACCCGGTGAAGAGTTTGAGAAGTGAGTAATTAACTAATGTGATGATAAGCTGATGTGCTAATGAAGAAAATAGAAATCTTAAATATTTGTTGGTTTACTATAAAATAATAACCATCATTAAACGAAAAATAAAATGTTTAAAAATTATTTTAAAACCGCCTTCAGAAATTTATCCAGGAATAAATTTTATACATCCATAAACATTATTGGCCTTGCTGTTGGCCTTGCAACGTGTTTACTCATTTTTTTGTATGTGACGGATGAATTGAGCTATGATAAATACAATGTAAATGCAGATAGAATTTATCGCGTCAACAACGAAATAAAATTTAACGGTAATTACCTGGATCTTGCACAGGTACCAGCACTAATGGGCTTAACGATGCTGCGTGAATTGCCGGAAGTGCAGCAGTATGTCCGCATGAGCTGGTATGGAAGTTTTCTTGTAAAAAAGGGAAATGAAAATATACAGGAACAAAAAGTCGGTTATGCTGATTCCACTTTGTTTGATGTGTTTACGCTGCCTGTAATCGAAGGCAATCCAAAAACTGCATTGAAAGATTATCACTCGCTGGTTATTACCGAAAGTATTGCAAAGAAATATTTCAACACTACGGATGTAGTTGGAAAAACCATGCTCATCAATGATACAGCCAATTATAAAATTACAGCGGTTATAAAAGATATTCCGAAGCAATCACATTTTCATTTTGACTTTTTTGTGCCGATGCAGGAAAACCGTGGCAGCTCTGAAGACAACTGGCTGGCTGAAAATTACACTACCTATATTCTTTTAAAGAAAAATGCGGATGTAAAACAATTGGAAGCCCGATTAAATCCTTTTATGGATCGGCATGTAGGTCCGCAGCTGAAAAGCATGGTGAATATCACTGTGGATGATTTAAAAAAAGGCGGCGGCTATATTCGTGCTGATCTTACCCCTTTAACAGGAATCCATTTACACTCGAATAAAACAGCCGAGCTGGAAGCAAACGGTAATGTTGAATACGTTTATATTTTTTCAGGTATTGCATTAATGATTTTATTAATTGCCTGTGTGAACTTTATGAATCTTTCTACAGCGCGTTCCTCTAACCGTGCAAAAGAAGTGGGTGTAAGAAAAGTGCTGGGCTCACTCAAAAAAAATCTTATTCAGCAATTTCTAACCGAATCTTTTGTAATCAGTTTTATTGCATTGGTTATTGCAATTTTTATTGCATCATTATTACTTCCTTATTTTAATCAACTTGCCGGAAAACAAATTAACGCAGCTACTTTGTTACAACCAACTATATTGCTGTCGTTAGTTGCACTTATGTTGATTGTTGGTTTACTAGCGGGCAGCTATCCTGCGTTTTTCTTATCATCGTTTCAACCGATTGATGTGCTGAAAGGTAAGTTGGCTACAGGTTTCAAAAGGTCGTGGCTGCGGAATTTACTGGTAGTATTTCAATTTGTAATTTCTATTGTGCTTATTTTCGGAACCATCGTTATTTATAACCAGCTTAATTATATCCATAACAAAGACATCGGATTTAACCGCAACCAGGTTATTACCATCAATCATACAAATGCATTGGGAAACCAGGCAGAAACTTTTAAAAATGAATTGACGCAGATAAGTGGAGTGCAAAGTGCAACAATGAGCGGTTTTCTGCCTGTTAACTATACAAGAAACAGCAATACTTATTTTACATCACCAACGCTTAATGCAAATACCGGAATAACCATGCAGTCATGGACTGTTGATGAATATTATATACCGACACTTGATTTAAAAATGATAGCAGGAAGAAATTTTTCACAACAATTTCCAACGGATTCAACAGGTGTTATTATTAATGAAGCAGCCGCAAAATTTCTTGCCACAAAAGATTTACTGAATAAAAAAATTTATACAATTGGTGACATGCAAACAAACTCAAAGATTGATTTTCATATCATTGGCATTGTAAGAAATTTTAATTTCAGTTCATTGCGTGATGTAGTTACTCCATTAGGATTATTTCTTGGAAAAGATAACGGCGGTATTTCTGTCCGTGTCAATTCAACTGATATACCTAACGTGCTTACACAGATAAAAAATAAGTGGAAAGCAATGGCGCCATCGCAACCCTTTGATTATTCTTTTATGGACGATGACTTCAATAAATTATATACAACTGAGCAACGCACCGGTCACATTTTTATAACGTTTGCAGTGCTTGCCATTTTAATTGCTTGTTTGGGCTTGTTTGGATTGGTCACTTATGCAGCAGAACAACGCATAAGAGAAATAGGCATACGAAAAGTATTAGGCGCTTCTGTCAGCAATATTGCAGGTATGTTGTCAACTGACTTTTTAAAGCTGGTAATTATTTCTGCTGCTATTGCCTTTCCGCTGGCATGGTGGGCAATGAACAAATGGTTACAGGGTTTTGCATACAGAGTTAATATCAGTTGGTGGGTGTTTGTAATTGCAGGTGTTCTTGCTTTATTAATTGCTTTAATAACTGTAAGCTTTCAATCAATTAAAGCAGCGATAGCGAATCCGGTGAAGAGTTTGAGAAGTGAGTAATTAGCTAATGTGATGATATGCTGATGTGTTAATGTGAAAATTTGAAAATGTGAAAATGGAGAAACGTCATAATTGTTCGTTTACTTTTTAAAAGTGACGAAAAGAATTATGATGAATTAAATCAGGTATGAACAAATCGTACATCATAAATCAACTTATATGTTTCAAAATCATTTAAAGATTGCCTGGCGAAGTTTGATAAAAGACAGGCAATTTACTTTTCTGAATTTGCTGGGACTTTCTGTTGGTCTTGCCTGCACATTAATGATTTATTTGTGGGTACATGATGAAATGAGCGTTGATAAATTTTTTGCGCAGGATGATCAAATCTATCAACTGATGGAGAAGAGAAAAACAGGAGGAGCAACGGCAATATCAGATGAATCTTCAGGTATGCTCGGTGAAGTGCTGGCGACGCGAATGTCACAAATTGAATATGCTGCTGCAGTGGCGCCACCAGAATGGTTTCAAAAATTTACACTTACCAGTGGAGACAAAAACATTAAAGCAAGCGGTCAATATGCAGGTAAAGATTATTTCAATATTTTTTCATTCACGTTACTGGATGGCAAAAAGGATAAAGTATTAGCAGATAAAAATTCAATGGTTATTTCTGATGAATTAGCCAGAAAATTATTTGGTACAACCCAAAACCTGGTTGGCAAACCAATCCGTTTTCAGCATGATCATGATTTTTTTATTTCAGGTGTTTTTGAAAAGCCTTCCTCACATTCTTCACAGCAATTCGACTTTGTTCTTTCATTTGAATACATGAAAGACATTTACCCCTGGGTAAAAACATGGACCAATACAGGGCCACACAATTTTGTTTTGCTCAGAAAAGGAACCAATATTGACACCTTCAATAAACAAATTGCCGGTATTGTGGCAGAAAATAGCGGTGATACTACCCGTACTGCTTTTGCAACGAAATTTGCAGATAACTATCTTCTCAACACATTCAGCCATGGCTCACGAACCGGTGGAAAAATGGAGTATGTGCGCCTGTTTTCACTGATTGCGATTTTTATTCTTTTAATTGCCTGTATCAACTTTATGAACCTTTCAACTGCGAAAGCTTCAACGCGATTAAAAGAAATAGGGATTAAAAAAGTGATGGGCGCAAGACGTGCGCAATTGATCTTTCAATTTCTAACCGAATCAATACTGCTTTCCATTTTTGCAACGATCTTCGCGATTGTGATTGTATCGGTTCTGCTTCCGCAATTCAATCAACTCACGGGTAAAGAAATCAGGTTGACATATCACTCTGACTTAATTTTTAAGTTACTAATTATTATTTTAATTACGGGCTTGGCTTCGGGAAGTTATCCTGCAATTTATCTTTCCGGTTTTAAACCCATCAGCATACTGAAAGGAAAATTTCGTGCTTCTTTTGCTGATGTTTTTTCACGAAAAAGTTTGATTGTTTTCCAGTTCGCACTTTCTTCGTTATTAATTGTTGCAGTGGTTGTGGTTTATCAGCAAATTCATTTTATACAAAAAACCAACCCGGGCTACAATAAGGATAATGTCATACGGTTTAACTCGGAAGGACGAATTCAGAATTCAGAAGATGCTTTTGTAGCCGCGCTTAAGAAAATTCCCGGAGTTATCAATTCAAGTTATACAGCGCATAATATGATCGGCAGGAATTATGGCGATTATGGACTCAGCTGGGAAGGAAAGGATCCGGATGAAGCGGATTACTTTGAAGGATTTGGAGTTGGTTATGATTTTATTGAAACAATGGATATGCAAATGGCTAAGGGAAGAAGTTTCTCACGCAACTTTGGAAATGACGATTCAACGATCATATTGAACGAAGCTGCAGTTAAGCTGATGCATCTTAAAGATCCTGTTGGAAAAACTGTAAAATATTTTGATCAGAACCGGCAAATTATTGGTGTTGTAAAAGATTTTCATTTTGAATCACTGCATGAGCCTGTAAAGCCTTGTTTTATGATTCATGAAAACCCTGGAAATGTTTGGGATAAGATCATGGTGAGAATAAGGGCTGCAGACCAGGCACAAACTATTGCAGCCATCACTCACTTATATGAATCGTATAATCCCGGTTTCCCTTTTGATTATAATTTCTTAGACGAATCCTATCAGAAACAATATCTGGCAGAAACAAGAGTTGGAATTTTGTCAAAATACTTTGCCGGTCTTGCAATCCTTATATCCTGTCTGGGGCTTTTTGGCCTTGCCGCTTTTACGGCACAAAAAAGGCAAAAAGAAATTGGTATCCGTAAAGTAGTTGGAGCATCTGTAAAGGATATTACTTTAATGCTGTCAAAAGAATTCTTCAGGCTAACGTTGATCGCTGTTTTGATTGCATTTCCATTAGCATGGTGGGCAATGAACAATTGGCTTCAAAGTTTTGCCTACCGGATAAAAATTTCACCGTTTGTGTTTGTGATAGCCGGTTTTTCTGTGATGCTGATTACTTTCCTTACTATTGGTTTCCAGGCAATAAAATCAGCAGTGGCGAATCCGGTGAAGAGTTTGAGAAGCGAGTAATTAGCTAATGTGATGATATGCTGATGTGCTAATGGAGAAAATGGAAATCTAAAAATATTGTTGGCTTCTGTATAATAACATTCATCATTAAACGAAAAATAAAATGTTTAAAAATTATTTCAAAACTGCGTGGAGAAACTTATGGAAGAATAAAGTGTATTCATCTATAAATATATTTGGACTTACCATTGGAATAGCAGCGTTCATTATTATAATGCTGTTCGTTTCTTATGAAAAAAGCTTTGATAGTTTTCAAACAAAAAATATTTACAGGTTAAATGAGGTACAAAAATTTGAAGGTATGGTGTCTTCGCAAAAAGTTGCCTTGTCAATGTTTCCGATGGGGCCAACGATGCAAAAAGAATTTCCTGAAATAAAAAACTTTACACGCATAAACTGGAACACAAATGTCCAGATGCGTTATAGCGATAAAAATATTTATTTACCACAGGTATTCAATGTCGATTCTACATTTTTGCAAATATTCAATTTTAAATTACTGAAAGGAAACAGGGCAACTGCTTTGCAAAAACCAAACAGTGCAATCATAACAGAAGCTACTGCACAAAAAATATTTGGTAATGAAAACCCTATCGGAAAAACAATTACACATTATGGAGGCGATACCACCAGTTATATGGTAACAGGCGTTTTACAAAATGTTCCGCAAAATTCTCAACTGCAGTTTGATGCATTGTTTTCATTCAGCACAATCTATAGCAAGAATCCGCAACTGAGTGATAACTGGGGCGGCAATTGGTTAGATACCTATTTTGAATTAACGCCAAATGCCAATACAGCTTCAATGGAAAAACGATTTCCTGCTTATCTAAAAAAATACATGGCTAATAATGACAACTGGAAAAATTATGAGTTGTTCCTCGTACCATTTAAAAAAGTTCATGCCTATACAACAGATGTTGGATTAGATTATTTAAACTATCAAAAATTCGATCATAAGTACACAAACTTATTCTTCATAATCGCATTGGTTGTTTTGCTGATTGCCTGTATCAATTTTATGAACCTTTCTACTGCACGTTCTGCAGAAAGGGCAAGAGAAGTGGGCGTAAGAAAATCGATAGGTGCCTATCGCTGGCAGTTAGGCCTGCAATTTATAAGTGAGTCAGTTATTCTAACATTGTTTGCACTTGTTATTGCTGTGGCCCTGGTGGCATTGTGTTTGCCTTATGTAAATCATTTAAGTCAAAGAAATTTACAGTTCCCTTTATTCAGTAACATAACGCTTTTTCTTTCTTTGTTTTTGGGAGCAGTGATTATCGGGATACTCGCCGGCCTGTATCCCGCAGCATATTTGTCTTCCTTTCAGCCGGTAAAGGTTTTAAAAGGTAGTATTCAAACAGGAAAGAATAAATCGGCATTAAGAAATATTCTGGTAGTTACGCAATTTGCCAGCGCTATATTTTTAATGATAGCTACTGTTTTTGCAGTAAAGCAATTAAGCTTTATGCAGAAAAAAGATCCGGGTTATAATCGCGAACAAGTTGTAACAATTCCACTTGATGGGATAACTTTTAGAAAGTTCGATGTGCTAAAACAGGATCTTCTGAGTAATACGCTTATTTCAGGTGTTACCGGTGCGCAGGATGTTTTAGGAAGTCATCTCGATCAATCAGGAGTGCAGTTTATAGGTGATGGGCCTTTGCGCCGCCTGACTTCAACAAGATTAATTGTTGATCACGATTACCTGAATTTATTTAAAATATCCCTCCTGCTTGGGAATAATTTTTCTGCTGATCCTTCAGAGAATGGTAAAGAATATATCATTAATGAAGCTCTCGCAAAAGAGTTGCTGAAAGACAATCCGAAAAAACCGATGTCATGGTTGCTTGGAAAAAATTTCGGATTTGATTCTTCAGGAAAAATAGTGGGCATAGCAAAGGATTTTAATTTTAATTCTTTGCATTATAAAATTGAAACCATGTTTATGTACAGCCAGAAAGATTGGGGTTTTAGTGATCTGTCTGTAAAAATAAATGGCAGCAGAACAAAGGATGCAATTGCGTTCATTCAATCAGTATGGAAAAAGAATTTTCCGGATCATCCTTTTGAATACCAGTTTCTCGATGATCATTTCAATGATGTATATCGTGCCGATTCGCAGGTAAGTACTATCATTGGAATTCTCGCGGCTCTTGCTATTATTATTTCATGCCTCGGGTTATTTGGCCTTGCATCTTATTCTGCAGAAAGAAGAATAAAGGAGGTTGGAATCAGAAAGGTGCTTGGGGCTTCTGTAAATAATATTGTTTCCATGTTATCGAAAGATTTTTTAAAGTATGTATTGATTGCAGCGCTGATTGCATTGCCAATTGCGTGGTTCTCTGTTCATAAATGGCTTGAAGATTATGCATATCGTGTCGAAATAAGCTGGTGGATTTTTTTAGCATCGTTGCTTGTTGCAATTGCAATAGCATTTATAACAATAAGCTTCCAGGCAAT
>DASTXM010000166.1:0-3554 GCA_035765495.1 Hanamia sp. | reverse complement strand
CGGCCCTGGTCCACAAAGGCCAGCAGCCCTGCTTTGCCGCTATAGAGATATGTTTTCACGTTGCTGATAAAACGCAATTCATTGCTGTTGTAAAAAGCGGTCTTTCCATAAAATCTTTGTCTCCTGAAACCTCTGAGATTCATGCCTCCACCAATATCGGGATATTGCCAAAATTCAGGATTACCTATAACAGTTTCAATTCCTGCTGACGTGGAAATTGAAAATTTGTAAAATAATGGAATAAATAATTTCAATTCACTTCCATATTTCGAAAAATCACGGTTCTTTTCTTGCAACTCTTTGGTGTAAGAACCGGTTACACTAAAAACAATTCCGGAAGTGGGAACGGCTTTATCATCCAAATGAGTGAAAGTGTATTTTGCATTGACGCCGGCAAACGGTTCCGACTTAAAAACATTTGGATCTTCACCCTGTATTTTTTTTGCCACATACCTTTCCGGATCATCAACGATGGTTACAGTTTGATAAAATCCATTCACTTCAAAAAGGTCTTTTCCAAAATCGCGGCTTAAACCCACCTGTCCATTGAATTGTCTTGAGCGCATCCGGTTGTATTCTTCCTCTTTGTTGGTGAGTTCCGTTTCATTTCCCAATCCATAAAAGTTTCGCCATCTTATAAAATCATAATTGGCCAACAGGTTTAACTTCCATCTGCCAATCGTATTGGGAAAATCGGCGAGGTAGGTAAAGCTCATTGCATTCTGGGAAATAGAATAATTGGCCCCGATTTTTTGATTGAAGACATACGGTTCTTTGCGCCATGCATGATGTTCCCACCTGTAATTTAATCCAAGATAAAACCGGTCGGCATCACTGTAAAAGAAAATCGGACTTAAACCTTTTTTATCACGTTCATAATCCAGGTACCTGTACTTGTGAACGGAATCCTCATCTGAAAATCTTTTCTTCACTTTTCCTGCACCATGAATAATATTGTTCTTGTCATCATACACATAGGTCTTCGTACTTTTTCCAACCAGCGAATTGAGTTGCATCGAATCTTTCTTGTCGCCGCCAATAATCTGAAGAGTAATTCCTTTGTTTACTGTGCCGGTGGTTTTGTAAATGTCTTTTCCGGATAAGCCGAAAATCCTGATCTTCTTTGTTTCACCTGTTTTAAATACACGGGAGTAATAAGGATAACTTACGATCTTACCATGCTTGTCAATATTGAAAAATTTTACCGAGGTAGTACTATCCGTCAGCCGGTCAACGGTGAAATAATCGGTTCCTTCAGAACCAATCAATTCCACTTCTTTGGCAAGAAACAAATAATATTGGTCAGCATAATGCAACAACTGATCGCGCCTTGCTTCCAGGTCTTTGATGATCTCATTTCCAGAAATGGCAAATACTTCGGGTGGCATTTGGTGCACAGCTTTTTCAATAACAGAATCGGTTAATGCCGATTGCAAACTTCGCGCTATTGAATCCCAATCATTGCGTGTCAACTGGTTTGTGAAAAAACGATCAAGTCCTCTTTCTTCATAATTGTATTTTTCAGGATTATTCAGTTTGTCCGAAAAGCTTGGAATAAAACTTACGCCGGCTGCCTGCATGATCACGTTTACCAATACACCTTCATGCTTTGAAAACACCTGGTCGCGGTCTTGCGGAACGGCAACAAATACATTAAAGGAATCGCCTTTTCTTTCGCCCCATCCCCATTGTTTTTCGTGGCGGTCCCAATCACCTATGAGCGCATCCAAAAGTCTTGCTTTTAAAAAATCCTTTTGATCGGCAATGTTCTCAGTTTCTTTTTCTATTTTTTCGATCACATCTTTTGTGTCATAAAACTTGTGAAAATTGCCAAGGTTGTCTGCATTGGACCAATCCTTATTCAGTCTTTGTTCAAACGTATAAACCTTGCCGGCGAGCTTATCATTAAATGTATCCAAAGCGTCCTGCCGTGGCAGATAATAATATTTCGGATCGATGTAATAAATTCCGGCTGCTTTAGACAAAACGGGAACCGTCGCTGCACCATAAGGATTAGCCATCGAAACCTCATCGTCGGCAAGGTCTTCGGCAAAAGTGCCTAAAACCACATCGGGAAGCACTTTGCCGAGTTGCTTATCTACCGACCTGAGCGCATAACTTTTATCATCTTTTGTTTTTAAATGGAGCGATGTTGTTTGATGACCACCGCCTAATTCATCCGGGAAAACATGGTGATCTTTTAAATAAAACAGGGGAAAAGCTACAGGCGTTGTCCAAACGTCCCGGTAATTTTTTCCCCAGAGGAATTCATGAAACTTTGATCTTTTATACTGAGGTCCGGGACTTACAATCCTGAAACCATGCGAACTGTCAATATTTTCCTGCCAGCTTGTAGACACAGAATCCTTTTGTGCGAAGGAAACTTCGGCATAAAAGTCTGCCATGATAAGTAATAAAAGTAGTTTATAGAAAAACTTCATACTTCACTTTTGAAATAATAATAAATAATCGCTCCTTCAGTGTTTTGTGGTAGGTTAGGTTTCAGAGTGATAATTATTAAGTAAATTTTTTAATTATCAAAAAACGTTATACCGAAATGCGTGCCAAATATGAAGAGTGATTTTATAGGCCTTTCAATAAAGCGAGTGGGAGTGGGCCTGTTACCGCTTTGGATAAACGAATAAGGATAACAAATTGGGAAAAATATAACAGGAACAGCTTTTTCAATCAGCGTATAAGCTTAACCGTTATAATAGGAATTGTACGGAGTTAAAAAGTTTGATGGTATAATATTACATTTGCGCAACTACTTATTTTTCAATTTACTTTTGCCAGCATGAAGAAAAACAGCCTCTCGCTTTCGACCCTAAGATCAATTCTTTTTTTTATTGCAGTTTTTACTATTAAGACCGGATTTGCGCAATCTGACTCCGCAACTGTTGTGAATGCCAAATGGCAGGTTATAAAAGTGGCGCCCGGAATTATCCTGGAACATTGCTGGTTTGACAGTTCCTTATTTCATTCTAATCAAAATATCAGCATTCTGAAAGTAAAACTGAATCGAAAAAACCGTGCTGATATTGGCTTTGATCCACATTTGTTGAAACCAACTCATGAATATGCGGCAGAAAAAAATGCGATCGCAGCAATGAACGGAACCTTTTTCAATATGAAAAACGGAGGATCTGAAGATTACATCCGTTCGGACGGAAAGACCATTAATGAAACCGTCTTGCGGCCAAACGGCAAGCGGGCATTTCACCAGGAAGCAGCAATCGTAATAAATCCGCGAAGCGTAAAAATTGTTCGCTGGGACAGCACGGCCAATTGGGAAGATCATTTGAAAGGAGAAGACGTGATGGTTGCCGGGCCATTGTTAATTTATAATGGAAAGATGATTTCGTGTCCGAACAAGAAAGGTTTTTTTGCAAGAAATCCAAGGTCTGTTTTAGGGCTTCATAAAAAGTGGCTTTACCTCGTAGCAGTAGATGGAAGAAATAATAAAGCCGCCGGCATGAGCATTGACGAACTGACTTTGTTGATGCATTGGTTAAAACTGGACAATGCTGTAAACCTTGATGGTGGCGGTTCAA
>DASTXM010000165.1:0-5911 GCA_035765495.1 Hanamia sp. | reverse complement strand
ACAATTTTATCCGTTTTTCCAAAAGGTGTTTCAATCGCATCAAAGGCCATCGAACCGAGCGTAATAATTGCCATATTAAGTGTATTTCTTTTAAAATCCGTGCAAATGTAAAAGATAATAGTTGATTGAAATAACAGTTAAAGGTTAATTGTAGCGCTGTGGGAAGCCCAAAGAAGGGAAAAATAAAATTATATTTGTAGTAAACTTTTTAAATATGCTCTTATCGATACATCCGGAAAATCCACAGCCGCGACTCGTGAAGCAGGTGGCTGAAGTTTTGAAAAATGGTGGCGTAATTATTTATCCTACCGACACGATTTATGGCCTTGGTTGTGACATTCACCAACCAAAAGCTGTAGAAAGAATTTGTAGAATTAAAAACATTGATCCTAAAAAATCACATCTTTCTTTCATCTGCCGCGATTTGAGCCACCTAAGCGATTATACAAAAAGCATAGACACGCCGCTCTACCGTACTTTGAAATTGTGCCTTCCGGGTCCTTACACTTTTGTATTGCCGGCTAGTAAACAAGTTCCCAAAATATTAAAAAGCAAAAAGGAAACCATTGGATTGCGTGTACCGGACAACGTTATATGCCAGGCAATTCTTGAAGAGTTGGGAAATCCCATTCTAAGCGCGTCACTTCCTGGCCAAATGGCAGAAGAATTAACAGATCCTGAAATAATCAACGAAACTTTTGGCAATCAGGTTGATCTCGTTATAGATGGTGGGCCGGGCGGCATCATTCCTTCTACAGTTGTTGATTGTACAACTGATAATTGGGTTGTTCTTCGTGAAGGGCTTGGAGAGTGGGCATTTGCCAACCAGTAACGCAACAAAAAAAGGAATTATTTTTCTCGAAGGAAATAGTGAACAAATAAAAAATCCGGAATTAGATTTAATCTTCCACCATTACCTCTTCAGAAGTTGAGAAGTCAGGCCAGATATTAAAACTTTTGCGGTGATAGCGGCATAAACCGTGAATGTCAATTGCTGCACGATGTTCACGGGTTCCATAACCTTTGTTTTTGTCCCACGAATACATTGAATATTTGTAATGAAGATTTTCCATGTATTCATCCCGGTAGCATTTGGCCAGAACACTTGCCGCAGCGATTGGCGCATACATTCCGTCGCCTTTGATCATACATTGATGTGGTAATTTTTTGTATTTCTTAAACCGGTTGCCATCTACCAAAAGCAATTCAGGAGTGGTTTTCAGTTTGTTTAAGGCAAGGTGCATTGCCTTAAAAGATGCTTGTAAAATATTGATGCGGTCAATCTCTACATTAGAAACACTTGCTACCGCAAAAGAATAAGATTCTTTTTCAATGATCGGCCGGAGGAGATTTCGTTCTTCTTTTGTCAGTTCCTTCGAATCATTTAATAAGGGGTGATAAAAAGTTTTGGGAAGAACGACGGCTGCTGCATAAACTGGTCCTGCATAACATCCGCGGCCTACTTCATCCACACCCGCTTCGATAAACTTATTATGAAAAAAAGGAAGCAGCAATTTCTAAAACTCTTTTTTCAAAAATAATCATCACTTTTTATTATGCCGAAACAAGTTTTAAACATTGAATTTTAAAACAATCTGTAGAGAAAATAACTCGTACAAGTTTACCTTTACAGGGTTGACATCCAATATGATTAAACCAAAAATGATAAATCCAAAATAAGATGGCTGAGATTCTATTGAAAAAAACTAATAAAAATGTTGCCCGCTGGCTTTACCTCGGTGTTTTCATGCTGGTAATCCAAATAGTATTGGGTGGAATTACAAGATTGACGGAATCGGGATTGAGTATTACGGAATGGAACCCCATCACCGGTGCGCTTCCACCTTTGAATCATGCCCAATGGATGACCGAGTTTTCAAAATACAAAGGCACAGATCAGTTCCGTCATATTCATGCTGACTTTTCTTTAAGCGATTTTAAAAGGATCTTCTTTTGGGAATGGTTCCATCGCAACTGGGCAAGATTGATGGGTCTTGTTTTTTTGGTTGGATTTTTTTATTTCCTTCTAAAGAAACAATTTAAAAAAGACATGATCATTCCTTTTATCATTTTGTTTTTATTAGGAATGATACAAGGTGCGATTGGATGGATCATGGTGGCGAGTGGATTGGTGCCTGACAGGCTTTTTGTTGATCATATCAAACTGGCAACGCATTTCATGACTGCCTTGGTGTTGCTTTGTTATACTTTCTGGTTTGCGTTAAGTATTTCTGTTCCATCAAGTATGAAAGCTTATGATAAGGGGTTAAGGAGAATCACGTGGGTTATTATGATCGTTCTTTTCTTTCAGTTGATTTACGGGGCTTTTATGGCGGGTCTTCATGCGGCAACAGCTGCGCCCACATGGCCGACAATAAACGGACAATGGATTCCTGCGTCGCTCGACAAACTTTCTCCCTGGTGGAAAAATTTACTGGATAATAAAATTGCCGTTCAGTTCATCCATCGTTCTTTTGCTTACACGATTTTTGTGCTGGTAATCATTTGGACAATTAAGGCAAGAAACATGCGCGGAAGTGCGTTATTTTTAAGAACAAGATTTCTTCCGCTGCTGCTGGTCACTGTGCAGGTTTTGTTGGGAATAACTACAGTTTTGTTGTCACCGTATGGAAATGATCTAGTTTGGTTTGGCGTAGCGCATCAGTTGGTGGCGATCTTGTTTTTGATGTCAATTGTTTTTATGCTTTATCTCATACGGCCAGCCACAGTTCAAAGTTATTTTTAAGAAGAAATGACAGGGAATGAAAAAGTTTTTTCATAATTTTTATTATTCGTTTCCTATCCAATTGCTGCTGCTGCATTTCAGGAAATCGCAGGTTCTGTTGATCCTGTGGTTAATTCTTTTTCTAACAGTTTCTGGTCATTTTATGGGCACGTTTGGGGCCAATACCTTATTTCTTGCGCCCGAATACCTGGGAACGGTAAATGCAGGAGGAGGAGCCATCACCGGAATTGCAACCGGAATTTTTATAATCAGTTGGGACATTACCACTTTTATTTTACACAGCGGGCGCTTTCGATTCCTGGCTACGAGTTCGAAACCTTTTTTGAAATATTGTGTGAATAACGCAATTATTCCAATTGCCTTTTTGTTGTTGTATTTTTTCCAGGCGCTTTATTTTGACCGGGTAAAAGAGTTAATTCCTTTGAAACAATTCTTATTCACCGTTGCCGGATTTATTGGTGGATTCGCTTTCATTCTTCTTATTTCTTTTCTATATTTTTTTGGCGCCGACAGAACGATCATCAGGACACTGCCGCCGGTTTTGAAAGACACTGATGAAAATAAAATTCCGGAAACACAGGAAGAGAAAATCCTGGTTGATGATTTTGGCTTGCCGGTAAAAAATTACTTAAGCACGCGCTTGAAGGTCAGAAAGGTAAGGTCAGTTAAACATTACAGCCAGAATTTCCTGGATGTAATTTTTAAGCGCCATCATTTTTCCGCAATGCTTTCCATTTTGCTTGCGTTTATTTTTATGTTGTTCGTTGCATTTTTTTTGGACAACCCTCTCTTTCAGATACCGGCTGCAGCAAGCATCCTGTTGTTTTTCGCGATATTGAATTCCGTTATGGGGGCGCTCTCTTATTTTCTGAGGAGCTGGAGTTTGTTGTTTATCATTCTTCTTTATAGCATCTTGAACATGCTATATAAATATGATGTGATCGATCCACGCAACAAAGCATACGGACTGAATTACCAAAATCCTGACCGGCCTGCTTATTCATTAAAAAGTCTCGATTCACTTGTTTCGCAAGCAAAAGTCGATTCCGATAAAAACAACATGATCAGCATTCTTGATCATTGGAAACAAAACCAGGCGACGGAAAAACCACTGTTGGTTGTTTTCAATTTTAGTGGAGGAGGTGTCAGGAGCGCGAGCTTTTCAATGAATGTCTTACAGGCTCTTGACAGCATTACCCGGGGAAAAATAATGCAGAAAACAATGCTCATGAGTGGGGCTTCAGGTGGGATGTTGGCTGCTGCCTATTATCGTGAACTTTGCCGGTTAAAAATGAATGGAGCAAGAGTGGATCCTGACAATAAAGAATACATCGACAATATTTCCAAAGACTTATTGAATCCGGTTTTTTCTTCGCTTATCACTCGCGATCTTATCTCACCAACACAAAAATTTTCGTACACTCATTACCGTTATGTGAAGGATCGTGGATATGCTTTTGAAGAAAAGCTGAATGAAAACACACATTATGTCCTTGATTTGCCGGTTGGCTTTTATTCTAAGGATGAACACTTAGGACGTATTCCGCTAATGATCCTCAATTCCACAATAACGAGAGATTTTAAAAAGTTGATGATCAGTTCACAACCAATCAGTTTCATGATGCAGCCTTCATTTAAAGACAGCACAAGCACGATCACGGGACCGGATGCAGTTGATTTTGGGGCATTTTTTAAAAATATGGATCCAATGAATCTGAGATTGCTGACTGCTTTAAGGATGAACGCCACTTATCCTTATGTGTTGCCGGCGGTTTGGCTTCCTTCAAAGCCGATCATTGATGTAATGGATGCCGGACTGCGCGATAATTCCGGTGCGGAAACGTCCTATCGGTTCCTGAATGTTTTCCAGGATTGGATTAAAGAAAATACGAGCGGCATCCTGCTGATCCAGGTAAGATCGAGAAAAAGAGGAAGTTGGAACAATGGATACAAGATTGGCGGTATCTCTGATATCATCACCAATCCTTTTACGATGATTCAAAGCAACTGGTTTACACTACAGGATTATATGCAAGAAGATGAACTTGCTTACCTGAAAAGAAATTTTGGAAATATGCTGCACCGGGTTTCTTTCATGTATGTGCCGAAAAACCCGGAAGGAGAAGCGCCGCTCAATTTTCACCTAACGGCCAGTGAAAAAAAAGAAGTAAATGAGTCGATGTTTCGTCAAAATAATATTGATGCTTTAAGGCAGGTACAAATGCTCTTACAAGCTGATTCCACAAAATGATTTTATCTAAAACCAACCTCTTTTTTTAAAGATCCAGATCATCCATAAAGGAATGATGAACATTAATCCGACGGCGATAAAAAAACCATAAGGGTTGTGCAACCAGGGAATGCGTACGAAGTTCATTCCGAAAATACCACCTATAACTGTCGCAGGGGCAAGAAGGCAAGTAACCACCGCCATCACTTTCATCACTTCATTCATCCTGAGATTCACGTTGTTCAAATAAAGGTCCTGCAGGTTGATCATCATATCGCGGTAGTTTTCTGCAAGCTCTGTTGCCTGCACGATATGATCGTAGACGTCTTTAAAATATCGTTCCGTTTTTTCTTCAATCAAATTAATATCGCTGCGTAAAATGCCATTTATCATTTCCCTGACAGGAGAAATGTTTCTTCTTAAAAAGATCATCTCTTTTCTCAATAGATTGATACTTGCAAGTGTTTGTGTATTCGGCTTTTCTGTAATTCTATCTTCCAGGATTTCTATATTCGCGCCTAATTTTTCCATCACCACAAAATAATTATCCACGATCAAATCGATAAGTGAATAAAACAAATAATCAACTTTTGCTTCTCTCACCTTGGATCCGCTTATTTTGATCTTTTGTCTTAATAGATCAAACACATCGCGGCTGGCATCTTCCTGGAAACTTAAAACGAAATTGGAACCGAGCACAATGCTGATCTGTTCGCTTTCAACTGAAGAAAATTCTGAATTAAAATAAAGCATGTTCAGCAGGCAATAAATGAGATGATTCAGTTCATCCATTTTTGGTCTTTGTCCTGAACTTAAAATGTCTTCGGCAATTAACGGGTGAATGTGAAAGTGCTCGCAAATCTTGTCAACATCCGCTTTTTTCAAGCCATCCATATTGATCCAAACATTCTTACTGCTGTTCAAATATTCGAATG
>DASTXM010000164.1:0-16825 GCA_035765495.1 Hanamia sp. | reverse complement strand
GCAAAAGGAAAAGAAATTTTTACAACAACCTGCTGGCCTTGCCATGGCAAATTAGGAGAAGGTGGCGTGGGACCAAATCTAACTGATGATTACTGGTTGCACAAAGGTTCACTGAACGACATTTATCAATCTATTAAACATGGTTATCCCGACAAAGGAATGCAGGCCTGGGGCAAGAATTTTTCTGCCAAAGAGATCAATGATTTGGCGGGTTACATCAAAACTTTGAAAGGAACGAATCCGCCAAATGGAAAGGCACCACAGGGAGATCTTTATGTAGAAAGCAGTTCATCCGATTCGACTGTTACAAAAAAATAAAAAATCAAAATGGCCGCGAACGAGACCATATTAACCCGGGAAAGTTTCAGAGATTCTGTTGCTACAATTAGCAAAGAAGGAAAGCGAAACTATATCAATCCTAAAAAACCAAAAGGAAGGTTATACAAGTTGCGCACTCTGTTTTCCATCTTTTACCTCGCAGTATTTTTTACACTTCCATTCATCAAAGTGCATGGCGAACCGTTGTTGTTGTTTAATATTCCCGAACGCAGGTTTATCATTTTCGGAATGATCTTCTGGCCACAGGATTTTTTCATCTTCGGAATTGCCATGCTCACCTTCATGGTTTTCATCATACTTTTTACCGTCGTATTCGGAAGGATTTTTTGTGGATGGGCTTGTCCGCAAACCATTTTTATGGAAATGGTTTTCAGGAAAATTGAATACTGGATTGATGGCGATGCGAACCAGCAAAAGCTTTTGAAAAAAATGCCATGGAACGCAAAGAAGATTCAAAAGCGGGTTTTGAAGTTTGTAGTTTTCTTCCTCATCTCGTTTTTGATCGCCAACTTCTTTCTATCTTATATCATTGGTATGGATCAGCTGCTAAGCTATATACAGCATCCATTTGCCAATATACCAACACTCATTTCTTTATTGATATTTACGAGTGTTTTCTTTTTCGTGTATTGGTGGTTCAGGGAGCAGGTTTGCATCGTCGTTTGTCCTTATGGAAGATTACAAGGTGTACTCCTCGATCAAAATTCGATTGTTGTCGCTTATGATTACAAGCGCGGCGAGCCGAGAGGAAAACTGGAAAAAAAACCTGAAGCAAAAGTCAATGGTGATTGTATTGATTGCCTGGCTTGCGTTCGCGTTTGCCCAACGGGAATAGATATACGAAATGGAACCCAACTCGAATGTGTGAACTGTACTGCGTGTATTGATGCCTGTGATGCGATCATGGACAGCATTGAAAAACCAAAAGGCCTGATACGTTATGCTTCGGAAAATAGTATTAAAGAAGGTGTGAAGTTGAGGTTTACACCGCGCATCAAATCTTATACAGCTATTCTGAGCCTTTTGGTGGCGTTGCTCGCTTTTCTCATCGTAAGCAGAACTGACCTGGATGCCACATTGATGCGTACTGCAGGTATGACTTACACTTCACTTCCTGATGGAAGGATCAGCAACTTGTACAATTTAAAACTGGCTAATAAAACACATGATGACATTTCTTTTTCCCTGAAACTGGAAAATCTGCCTGGAGAAATTCAACTGATCGACAACGATCATCCTGTAGTGAAAAAAGAAGATTACCTAACGCTGCAGTTTTTTGTAAAGATGAACAGGGCCGATGTGAAGAACTGGGAAACGCCTGTGGTCATTGGCTTGTACGATTCAACAAAAAAAATAAAAACCATCAGGGCCAAATTTATCGGGCCGGAAGTGTATCAGTAAATTCAGAAAAATTAAAAATAAGATCATGAACTGGGGTTATAAAATTTTGATCGTTTATCTTTCATTCATCGCCGGTATTCTTTTCCTGGTATTCAAATCTTCTTCTCAGAAAGTAGATTTGGTTACACCGGATTATTACCAGAAAGAACTTAAATACGAACAAAAAATAGATGAGGCTGAAAGAGCTCAATCCCTGTCGTCGCCATTGCAATACGAGGTTGATGGTAACAAGATCTCAGTCATTTTTCCTGGTGAAATGAAAGGAAAATTGATCAATGCAAAAACACTTCTTTATTATGCGGCAGACGAAAACAGGGATTCTCTTTATCAACTACAAACTGATTCAGCCAAACTCGTGATCAACCTGCCCGCAAAAGATAAAGGAATGTATGAAGTAAAAATGGACTGGAATGTTGATTCTACCCGGTATTATTCGGAGCATAAAGTTTTAATAAAATGATCGCCCTGATTTTTTCTGCGTTTGTACTTGGTGCGCTCGGAAGTGTGCACTGCGTGGGCATGTGTGGGCCGCTGGCTCTTTCGTTGCCGGTAGTAAACAAAGGAAAAAACACAAAAAATATTTCAGTTCTTTTGTATAATTCCGGAAGGGCAGTTACCTATTCTTTCTTCGGGCTTTTGTTTGGAGCAATAGGAAAAACATTTGCCCTATTTGGTTTCCAGCAATGGATTTCAATCTCGCTTGGCGCAATCATTATCTTGTTTCTCCTGGTTCCTAAAAAAAATAAGTTTTTCGAAAGCACAAATATCGCCGTTCATTTTTTATATAAAATAAGAAGCAGTTTAAGCAAATTGTTTAAAAAGAGAAATTATAAATCTGTTTTTTTTATTGGTTTACTCAATGGGCTGTTGCCATGCGGACTTGTTTATATGGCAGTGGCCGGAGCAATTGCTACAGCGTCTCTTTGGAAGAGCAGTTTGTTCATGGCTTTTTTTGGATTGGGCACTTTTCCATTGATGCTTGGCGTCAGTTTTTTTGGTGGTTTTATAAGCTTGGCCACAAGGCAAAAGATAAGAGCCGCCTATCCACTGTTGATGTTTATTATAGCCTGCCTCCTGATCTTCAGGGGATTGGGACTTGGCATTCCGTATCTAAGTCCTTCAGGCATCGGCCATTCTTCTTCAGCCATTCTTTGTCATTAACATTTCAAATCTTATCCAATAATTCCTGGTAAAACGGTCTTGCCTTTGAAAATCTACTGACTATTATCAGTTTTTTACTTGATGCTCATCAAATTAAATGAGCAGGCAACACAATAATTTTAGGTCAGTCAATTATGACGCGGCAATTTTAAAAATACAAATCATGAAAAATATTTTAGTTCCTATCGATTTTTCCGATGCTTCAAAAAATGCAATAGATTATGCAGCTGCTTTGGCATGCGATTTTAAAGCCAAGCTCATTTTGTTGCACATAATTATTCCTCCTATTATTATCGAAGACACTTCCGCCTCAGCGTATTTGATGTCAGAAGCTGAAATACTTGAGGGAGATAAAGAACGAATGAAAATAGAAGTTGGAAATATCTATGAGAAGTTTAAAATCAAGCCCGATAGTTATATAAGAGAAGGGTCAGTAACCGAAATCATCCGTGATTTTACAAAATCCAAAAAAGCTGACGTGATCGTAATGGGCATGAAAGGAAGAGGCAAAAGCAATTCAATTTTTGGAAGTACAACGGTGTTGGTTATGCGCAAATCAAAGATTCCGGTGTTTGTGATTCCTGAAGCGAGCATTTTCCGACCGATTACCAATATCACTTTGGCAAGCGAATTTGATTTTGAACAGGAAGATTATTCAATTCTAAAAGAGTTGGCTGAAAGGTATAATGGCAGGATCAGGATCGTGAATGTGCAGAAGAAAGAAGAAATGCTTTCTGTTGAAGATGCAGTAGGCAAAATGAATACAGACAGGTCTTTTGTCAATTTCAGGCATTCATTTAATACAATAGAAAGCAAGAATGTGGAAAGAGGTATTCATGAATTCCTCGAACGATATCCTTCTGATATCCTGGCGATGATCGCTCACAAACACTCATTTCTGAGAAGAATGTTCGGGACTGTACACACGAAAGAGATGAGTTATCAAACCAGGATTCCACTGTTGGTATTACCGTTTCCCGGATTAGTGAACCATTAAAAAATCCAAAATTTTCATTCCAGGATGTACTTAAGAACAGCATGATCCAGATCATTCTTCCCTTTGATAAGTGTCATTAAATTGCCATAACAGGTGAAATAATTTGCACGAGGAATAAAAACCAACCAGAAATAAATCACAAACATTCTTCAACAAAAACAAAAAGTAAAAAAATGAAAACAAATGGAATTATCCTCATGTTGATCACAGGATTTATTGTAGCCAGTTTTACATTAAAAACAGTGGATCAAAAAAAGCCCTGGCCGGTGCCTGCCGCAGCCAAAGCGGAAAAGAACCCGGTTGCCAACAACGCTGAATCCATCAAAACCGGAAAAACACTGTGGAACACTCACTGCAAATCATGCCACGGCGCAAAAGGCCTGGGCGATGGTACCAAAGCATCTACATTGAAAACTGATCCGGGTGATTTTTCAAAGGCTGATGTTCAGAGTCAGACAGACGGAGAATTATTTTACAGGATATCTGAAGGCCGGGATGATATGCCTTCATTCAAAAAGAAACTTCCTGATAATGATGACAGGTGGAACCTGGTGAACTTCATAAGAACCCTTAAGTAAGATTAAAAACAGCCTTGAAAAAAAGGCTGTTTTTTTTTGCCTTTTGGATGCTGACTACAATCATACCAGGAACTGGCAATGCTCATAAATTAAAAAATGATGAGCCGGTAGTTTTAACCAATAATTAAATCAATCACAAAATGCAAGAAGCTCAAACAACCACCTCCAGGAAAAAGTTCCTGATGTGGAGTGCCGCAGTCTTTTCAACCTTTACGATATCCCGGTTTGTAAAAGTTCCGAAAAGGAAAAGATCACAAACTGTGAAAATGCTTACCCAGGAAGGCAATCTGGTAGAAATAGACAGGAAGTTTATTGCTTCGCCCGGCAAAAGAATAACTAACCTGGAATTACAACATTGGGTAAATAAATAACACTACTACAATGAATGAGAACATAAAACAATCAAGAAGAGAATTCCTTTTAACAGGACTCCTTGCTTCTGCTGCTGTGGCAGGATGCAACACCAATAATCCTTTTGCACCAGGAGACGATCAAATAAAACCTTCTGGTCAGATGGTGAAACTATTATCAGTGGATGGAAATGTCATCGAAATGGATAAGGCCTTTTTAAAACCTGTTCCTGATCTTCCACCTGTTTCAAATAGTGAAGCGAGAAGAGGTATTGCGGGCAAGAAATTCGTGATGGTGATTGACCTTTCAAGATGTAAAAATGTAAGAGCTTGCCAGAAAGCCTGCAACCACATGCACCATGTTCATCCGGGACAAAACTGGATAAAAGTTTTGAGCATGGAAGAATCTGCACATACTGCTCCTTATTGGCAACCTACAACCTGCATGCATTGCGAAGAGCCGCCCTGCGTAAAAGTTTGTCCCGTTGATGCCACTTTCAAAAGACAAGATGGTATCGTTTTGATCGATAGTGACCGCTGCATTGGTTGCCGCTTTTGCATGGCTGCGTGTCCTTATTCAACCCGCGTGTTCAACTGGGAAGAACCGGTCTTAACGAAAGAGGAAGCTGCGCAACCTTATAATCCTGAAACAAGCACCCCACAAAAGAGGGGCACTGTTGGTAAGTGTGATTTTTGTCCTGATATGACAAGAAGAGGTGAATTACCGCACTGTGTTTCAGCATGCCCGAACGGTGTATTCATGTTTGGCGATATGATCGAGGATTCTGTTACCAACGGTACTGAAACCTTCCGCTTCAGCGATTTGATCAAAGACAAGGCCGGTTACCGGTTGCTTGAAGACCTGGGAACAAAACCGAGCGTTTATTATTTGCCTCCGGTAAACAGGAACTTCCCTTATGAATCAGGGCTTGAAAACAAATACAAACCCGATCACACTTATGAAGACGCCCACAAACTTTCAACTAAAAATAACTAAGCCGTGGAAAAATCAATCTCTTTAAAAGCTGACCAGATCACTGCTGATCTGCTGCCGCAAAAATTCGGAAAACGCGGGATGATTTGGACTACTGTACTCATCATTGTTGCGCTTTTTGGCTTATACGCTTATTACCGCCAATTAAGATATGGACTTATCGTAACGCACATGCGCGACTATGTTTCATGGGGAATTTACATCTCCAACTTTGTATTCTTTGTTGCCATCAGCCTCGTAGGCTCATTGATCACTGCCATCTTCAGGCTGACAAATGTAAAATGGCGCACCCCACTCACCAGGATATCAGAGATCATCGCCGTTTCCGCAATCGTCTTTGCATCGCTCATCATCATTGTGGATATGGGCCGCCCTGAAAGGTTCATGAACCTCTTCATTCATGGAAGAATACAATCACCGATCCTTTGGGACGTGCTCGTGATCAGCACTTATTTTTTCATAAGCATTTTGCTCTTGTATTTTCCTTTGTTGCCGGATTTGAAAATACTTTTGAAATTCAAGGAAAAGACCGGCAAAAGATTAAACCGGCTTTATCGCTTCCAGGGCTCCTTTTGGAAAGGAACAAGAGCACAATTCAGGATCAGTGAAAGATCCATCAGCATTCTTTGCGTGTTGATCATACCGGTAGCTTTTTGTATTCACACGGTTACTTCATGGTTGTTTGCAACCACTTATCGCCCGGGCTGGGACAGTACCAACTTTGGTGCGTATTTTATTTCGGGCGCTTTCCTTGCAGGAGCTGGTGCGGTGGTGGTAGCAATGTATGTTTTTTACCGCTATTACCATCTTGAAAAATACATTACCCTAAACCACTTTGACAAAATGGGCAGGATAGTGGTGATGCTTGCTTTGGTTTATCTCTATTTTAATGTGAATGAATTTTTGACTCCAGCTTTCAAAATGAAAGAATCAGAAAAGGGACTGATCAGGCAATTGTTTGCTGGTTCTTATGCACCAATGTTTTGGTTTGCCGTTTTAGTAGGAATGATCATACCCATTTTCATACTTGTGTTCAAAAAAGGGAGAAGACCATTTCCTATGTTCATCACAGGAATAATGGTAGTTGTAGGTGCATGGTTCAAAAGATACATCATCGTGACACCAACTTTGTTGCACCCTTTTTTACCGATGCAAAATGTGCCAACAAGTTTTATGTCTTATTTCCCCAGTTGGGAAGAATGGGCAATCGATGCGGGTTCGCTGGCGGGTGCGTTGTTGGTGATCACCTTCTTTGTGAGGATCTACCCTATCATCCCTATTTATGAAACTATAACCGAACAAAATGAAAAAGATGAACATTAATACATTAAGCCGGACGCTGTTTCTTTTTGCTTTCATCGCAATAGCCGGCAATGCTCTTGCACAGAACGATTCAGTAAAACCTGTCACAATCGTTTCGCTCAGGTATTTTAATATCAATAACAACATGCAATACCTGTTGCTGAAAAGCGCATCAAAAGAAGGAAGAGTCTTAACGCCAATTGAAAACAAAAGTTATGAAATATACCTGGACAGCAGTGTGCAAAATAATTTCATAGGGAAAGTTACTACAGACGAAAAAGGTTTGGCAAAAGCCATTATTCCTTCTTCATTGGCTGAAAAATGGAAGGCCTCTCCAAGGCATTCTTTTGTCGTAAAAGAAGGTGATGAGGAAGTACTTTCAGATTATACGATCGTCAAGTCAAGGATCAGTCTTGATACTTCAACAGTAGATGGAGTAAAAAATATTACTGCATCTGTTATGCAATTGAATGACAAGAATGAATGGGTGCCGGTGCCCGACGTTGAGGTAATGATTGGCGTAAAAAGAATGAACAGCATTATGCCCGCAGGTGATGATCCAACAGTTACAACTGATTCAACGGGAACAGCGAAAGCAGAGTTGAAAAAAGACAGTCTTCCCGGCGATGAAAAAGGAAATCTCGTTATCGCGGCAAAAGTAGAAGACAACGATGTTGTAGGCAATTTAAGATATGAAGAAACAGTTCCATGGGGTGTGGCAGTAAAAGTGGATCATAGTTTTTTCGATCAACGCACTTTATGGTCAACCAGGTTCAGAACCCCATTCTGGTTGCTTTTTACTGTGTATGGAATTGTGCTCGGCGTTTGGGGAACCCTCATTTATCTTGTGTTTAGTTTAATAAAGATCGGCAAAATCGGGAAAAGGATAGTAAAGGAAGCACCGCTGCCGAAAGAAGAAGGAATTCCGGTTTAATAACAATAACCTTTTCTTTTTCTGACCAGGCAAAAGTACGTATTGAATAAAATGCGTACTTTTTTTATAATTTCCTTCTTGGATAAACAAAAACAGTAAACAAACAAATAAACAATTTTTTTATGGGCGACCTGATGGCTTATATACAAAAACTGGAATTATTTGGATTTTTTTCAGGCTATTGTATTTTATACACGGTCATCCTTTCGTTCCAAAAGCCTTCTAACAGTAAAGCACAAACGATTTTATATAAAGTGGGCAACCTGTTACCTTATGCTTATGCATTTACCGCAACTTTATACACTGGGATGATCATAAAAAACATAACCCTTAATATCTCAGTAAGAAATTTTAAAGAACAATTTCAGCTTCCCTATTTACAAATTATTGCGTTACTGGCTTTACTATTCTGGATTCCTTTTTTCAGCAAAAGGAAAATGCTTAGTCTTCTCCACAGCCTTATTTTCTTCACCTTTTTGTTAATGGACATTTTCGTGCAAGCACAGAGGGTCGAGGGAGAAGAATTGATACATAACGACATGAAGCTCTTTACCGACAGTCTTTTGCTCAACATCACCACGCTTGTATTTATTTTGATCATTTACTTTTTTTTCATAACCTTTCGAAAGAAAAGAGATATTACTTCCTGAATTTTTTTCACAAAAGCAGAAAAAAATTACATCCAAATTATTGCTTTACTAACGCTGGTTTTCGCTGCTCGCTGTTCTTATTTTCTATTGTGATTTGAATCATATTCCGCCTTGACTTAAGTCATTAAATGCCGGATGCACGCCGTATAGCTTTGTGGTAATTATTTAATAATTATCAAAAAATAGATTTATGAAACTGTTCAGCAACAAATCCCTCCTGGCACTGCTGCTCATATTAAGCAGCTTTGGGTATATCACCAGTTGTACACATGAAAATGAAGTTTTGCCAGCTCCTGCATCAGGCACTGTCGTAATCAATCGCGGTAATGCAGTACTTCTCCCTGGAAGTATGACTGTGGGAGATACAACACAATGGAAATTAGACAAGGTTCACTCAAGCGTTTTGTGGCAATCCAATTACATGGGTGCTGCCGGCTTATTGACCGGTCGTTTTAACCAATTTGGTATCCATAATGTAACCGATGCAGAAATGCAAAATTATGTAACCAATGGTCAGCCTGTAAAAGACACTTCATGGGCCTTCTATGAAAACGATCCGTCAAAAACTTATTTCAGCGGATACGTTCAAATGAACCAGGTAAACACAGGCGAACCCGGCAGAGATGGCGGATGCCTTTTGACCTCTTTTGGTACCACTCCAATTGTAGCAGGCACTCAAAACCTTACTGTTACCAATATTGCGCGCATCAAAACAACCAAAATTGAGTTTGACCCTTTGAGCGATGGCTATATTGCAACATTTAACCTTACATGGCAAGGTGGTCTTTCATCTCCGCTTACTGAATCAATTGTAGGAAAATTAAAATACATCAAACGGGCAACCATAAACGCAGGAACTGCCTCAGCATATGATGTGTTTGGATTGCAACTTTCCTTCCAGTTTAACTGCCGTGATTTTGGTGTGACCAGCACAAGTGTTTCAGACAATGTGCAGATCGAATGCAACATGAATTTCAACAACAAATAATTCACTCCTAAAAAGAAATTATCATGAAACGCGTACTCATTCTTTTCGGACTCATTATAACACTGGGATTATTTGTAACCAGTTGTTATAAAGATGTGATCCTTCCGGAAGCAGCAGTTGATCCTGATGGCCCGCCACAATTCGTAAGTTACTCTACAGACCTCGCTCCCTTGTTCAACAGCAGTTGCGCCTTATCCGGTTGCCATGTTGATGGTGGACACAAACCTTACATGAACACCGATATCTCTTATCAGCAGATCGTGAACGGTGGTTTTGTAAATACTGATCTTCCAAAAACAAGTATTCTTTATCTCGAAATAAATGGCGAAATGAAAGAACATATTCCTTCAGCCAAAGACAGGCAGAAAGTGTATGACTGGATCAGAAACGGAGCGCCCAATAATTAATTGACTTTTAAAAAATGAAAAAAATGAAAAGTTTAATAAACAAAAACAGGCTTCGTCTCCTGCCTTCGTTGATGGCCCTCTGCATGTTGCTGTTGAGCGGAAATATTTTTGCCCAGGATTCAACTGCGGCAGAAACAACGCCACAGGTAGAGAAACCCAAACCTGTAAAAAATACTTTTGAAAGTGTCTGGATATTAAATAATCAAACCGTTATCGTTCCACAAAAAAAATCACTCGAAGTGGATATCATGCACAGGTTCGGAACTGTAAATAACGGATACGAAGATTTCTGGGGATTCTTTGCACCTTCCAACATCCGCCTTGGTGTTAACTATGCACCAATTAATAGATTAAACCTTGGCGTTGGAATTACCAAACTCAACATGCTGTTGGATGGGAATTTGAAATATGCGCTCATCACACAGACACCTGGTAAATACCCCGTAAGTGTTTCTTATTATGCAAACATGGCTTACGATACCAGGAAAGATCCGGATGGCGGAATTTTCAAATACAACAGCCAGCGGTATTCTTTCTTCCATGAAATATTGATTGCAAGAAAGATTGATGACAGGCTTTCAGTGCAAGGGGGCATAAGCCTTTCTCACCAGAACTCAGTTGATGGCTACTACATTAACGGTAAAGACGACACAACCAAAGTTCTCTTTAAAGAAATGAAGTTTGATCATTTTGCCTTCTCATTATCAGGAAGGTTAAAAGTTACAAACGTTACTTCCCTCCTGTTTGATTATGATCAACCGATTACCCGACATCCCGCTAATAACCCAAGTCCAAACCTTTCTATTGGATTTGAATTCTATACCGGTGGGCACTCATTCCAGTTTTTCATTGGTAATTACCAATTCATGAGTCCGCAACGCGACAACCTGTCTAACACGAATAGTCCATTTACTTATACCGACAAGGCAACTGGTAAGAAAGTAGATGGCGGACAGTTTCTTATCGGGTTTAATATAACCAGGCTTTGGAATTATTAAAAAGATAAAAATAGTAGGCAAGAAAACAGCAATAAACAAAAAGTCCTGATCATTCCTGGTCGGGGCTTTTGCATATGTAGATCTACTCAATCCAATATTATTTCAATCAGTACTTTTATAATTCAATTTTAATTTTTTTCAAATGACTGCAAGATATTTGTGCGCTTTTGTTATTATCTTTTTTATGACTGCTTGTAATAATTTTTCCCAAAAAGAAAAGAATCGAATTGCTTCACAACAACACAAAGAGATCAGCAGGGAATATATTGCGAAGCCTCCATCTTCTTTTGAAGATACGCTCACCATTAAAACTGCCGCAGCTGTTTTTTTCAAACCAGATTCTGTTCAATTACAAAAAATAAAAGAAGTCAATAAACCAATGGTTTTTGCAAGCCTTACTCACGACTGCCATTTTCAAATGCGCTTTGCAAGAAATGAACTTTCAAAAAATTACCCCAAAATAAAAATTATAAATACCGACAATGCCCGCTATCTCTTATTTGTAAAAGATAATAAAAGCGACACCTGCATTGACCTCAACAAAAACAATGACATCTGTGGAGTATATATTTTCAATAAACTAAAAAACCCACAGTTGCTGGATATGACGAACGCAGATACGGAGTTGGAGTTTTATTTTAAAAAGTAGATTGAAAAGATCCATTTCAAAAAATGATTTTGAATGATTAAAAAATCATATACTTTTGCGTTCTCAATTTATCGCATTATGAAAATGTAACAGGGCTGTTTCAAAACATTCGCCCACCCTCCTTCGTAACAACCATTTCCCGGTTGTTCAACAATTTTCATTTATTTTATTAATTATTATCACTCATGATAACAACTTATTCACGCGATAAGATTGTACCCAGGATTGTAAGCTTCATTAAGGAAGCGCTTTCTACAAAGCAACACGATTTCACTACCGGCAGTATTCGTCGGGCGGTTTTTCTTTTGGCCATACCGATGATCCTGGAGATGTGCATGGAAAGTGTTTTTGCCATTGTAGATATTTTCTTCGTAGGTAAATTAGGCGCTGCCGCCACGGCTTCTGTCGGACTTACCGAATCTATCCTGGCTATTGTTTATTCACTTGCATTCGGAATAAGCGTTGCCGCAACGGCAGTAGTTGCGCGGCGTGTAGGTGAAAAGCATGTTGACGGCGGAGCAAAAGCAGGCGCGCAGGCAATCCTGATCGTAATCGTTTTGGCAGTATTGATCAGTGCGACGGGTTTATTATTTCCAAAAGACTTGCTCAGGCTAATGGGGGCCACGGAGGATATTGTGCAGAAAGGATTCCGCTTCACGCGCATCATTCTGGCGGGCAATATTGTAATCCTTCTTTTGTTCTTACTGAATGGAATTTTCAGGGGTGCGGGCAATGCGGCAATTGCCATGCGGAGTTTGTGGCTGGCTAATATTTGCAACATCATTTTGTGCCCAACGCTCATTCATTTCTTTGGGCTTCCGGGTGCGGCAATAGCAACAACAACCGGTCGTGGCATCGGCGTGTGCTACCAGCTTTCGCACCTGCTCAAAGGCAAAGGAATTATAAAGATCCATCTTCATCATTTTGTTCCTGATGCGGCAGTAATGAAAAATCTGTTGAAAGTCGCTTCCACCGCTTCGTTGCAATTTTTGATCGGTTCGGCAAGCTGGATAGCGATGGCACGCATCATGACGGATTTTGGAAGTGATGCAGTTGCCGGTTACACTATTGCCATCCGCTGGATCGTATTTTTTATTTTGCCTGCATTTGGATTAAGCAACGCCGCAGCAACTTTAGTTGGACAAAACCTTGGAGCAAAACATACTGCGCGAGCAGAAGAATCGGTTTGGAAGGCGGCAAAGTACAATGCGATTTTTATGGCTTGTGTTTCTATTTTATTTTTAGTGGGTGCCAGGTTTTTTATACAAATAATTACTACAGAACCGGAAGTAGTATCGATTGCCATAACAGCTTTGCGCATCATCAGCCTTGGCTATATTTTTTACGGAATAGGGATGGTAATGATGAATGCATTTAACGGTGCTGGCGACAGCAGAACACCGACATGGATCAATCTTTTTTGGTTTTGGATCTTCCAGATCCCTTTGGCTTATTTGGTGGCTATCGTGTGGAACTGGGGACCAAAAGGCGTTTTTATTTGTATTGTCTTAACCGAGACACTGATTACTATCACATCGATGATTCTTTTTAAAAGAGGCAGATGGAAACTGGTGAAAGTGTAAATTAAAAATATAGATTAAAAGTAAGTTCACTGCAAAAAGCACAGCAGGCAAACAAATAATCCTCTTTTATTTTTTGGCTGCATACTTTGTTCGCAAACGCACATATGTTGTATCAAAAGCGGACACCACCGGGATTTTATCATCAACTTAATGTATGAAAATCAATAGTTTAACAAATGGCATATCCTTAGTTGCTGAAGTAGTGATATCAATTCAACAATAACAGTAATCGATTCAATATGTTCAGCAATTACTTTAAAGTAGCCTGGCGAAATTTATTCCGCAATAAAGGATTTTCAATTACCAATCTTCTTGGCCTTAGCATCGGCATGACCTGTACCATTTTTATTTTGCTTTGGGTGCAGGATGAATTGAACTACAATAAATCCCAAAAAAATTACAAGGAGATCTACCAGGTGATGGGGAACCGGGATTTTAATAATCAAATTTTTACGGATCCAAGTATGGTGTTGCCATTGGCGCAATCTATTCAAAACGAAATTCCTCAGGTAAAAAACGCGGTAGTTACTACATATCCTTCACCCGTGAGCATTGCTTATGGAGATAAGATCATCAAGAAAACAGGCTTGACTGTCAGTGACAGATTCTTCAACCTTTTCACGGCAAAATTTGTAAAAGGAAACGAGGCAACCGCTATCAGTGATCCATCTTCCATTGTGCTGACTCAATCTGTTGCAACGGCTTTATTTGGAAATGAAGAGCCGGTCAATAAAGTGATCAGGATTGATAACTCACGTGACCTCAAAGTTTCTGCTGTGGTTAAAGACATGCCATCCAATAGCACCATCCAGTTTGATTACATCACTCCTTTTAATTATTCTGATCCGGACATCAAACAATCGATGAATGAATGGGTCAACTCTTCATGGCTGGTTTATCTGCAGGTGGTTCCCGGCGCTAATATGAAATGGATCGATAAAAAAATTAATGACATCAAGCAACTGCGTGATCCTTCCGACAAAAAAATAAGCACTTACTTCAGCTTTCCAATGAGCAAGTGGCGATTGTACAGTGATTTTAAAGATGGGAAAAATGTGGGCGGAATGATCGAATACGTGAGGATGTTTTCTATCATCGCCATCATAATTCTTTTGATCGCGTGCGTCAACTTCATGAATCTTTCAACCGCGCGGTCAGAAAAAAGAGCAAAAGAAGTGGGTATCAGGAAAACATTGGGCTCCGGCCGCAAACAACTGGTAGCGCAGTTTTTTATTGAATCAGTTATCCTTGCATTCATCTCATTTATCATTTCAATTTTTGCCGTTTATCTTTTGTTGCCTGCTTTTAATTCGCTGGTGAACAAACAACTGGCCCTTCCTTTTTCCCAACCAATCTTTTGGTTAAGTGCTTTGGCAATGATCCTGTTTACAGGGATCGTAGCGGGAAGTTATCCTGCCCTTTATCTCTCTTCTTTTAATCCGGTAAAGGTTTTGAAAGGAACTTTTTTGGGGGCCAATAAAACGGTTTTGCCAAGACACATTCTTATTGTTGGGCAGTTTGTAATTTCCATTCTTCTTATTTCGGCAACGATCATTATTTACCAGCAAATAAAAATGATCAAGAACAGGGATATGGGGTACAATCCGAACAACCTGATAACGATACCCGGCACGCCTGACACACAAAAGAATTATGAAGTGATCAGGCAAAATTTGCTCGAAACAGGAATGGTTAATTCTGTTACGCGCACAATGGCGCCGATAACAGAAGTGTGGTGGAAAACTCCAGCTCCTGATTGGGAAGGAAAGCCTGCAAACATGAATATGATCTTTACAGGGCTGACCGTGGACAAAGGATTTACCAAAACAATGGGTATTAAAATCCTGCAGGGAAAAGACTTCTCGGGCTCGCCTGCTGATAGTGGATATGTTTTAATGAATAAGGCTGCAATTGATGCAATGCATGTTAAAGATCCTTTCGGAATGAAGATCAGGTATGGAATGAAGGGGAAAGAATTTACCATTTTAGGAATAACTGACAATGTGATACAGGAATCTCCATTCAAACCCGTAGAGCCGATGTTGATCATGTATAACCCTGACAATTCTTCGATGATCAGTCTTCGTTTGAATGATGGCGTGCAACCACAAAAAGCTCTATCATCCATTGAAAAAATATTCAGGAAGTACAATCCCGGCTATGCATTTGATTACAGTTTCGTAGACAAAGAATTTGAGAAAAAATTTATAAATGAAGAATTGGTCAGTGAATTGAGCAGTCTTTTTGCAGCACTTGCCATCTTTATTTGTTGCATTGGGCTGGCAGGACTTGCAGCCTTTACGATTGAAAAAAGAATCCGCGAGATCGGTATCAGGAAAGTTTTAGGGGCTTCCATTCAACAAATACTTTTACTTATTTCCAAAGAATTCTTGCGACTCGTTCTCATTGCTTTTGCCATCGCCATACCGCTTACCTGGTGGATCATGCACAACTGGCTGCAGAAGTATGAATACCGCGTTTCCATCAGCATTTGGATGTTTGCGATTGTTGGAGCAGTGATCCTTTTGCTGACACTGGCAGTTGTAAGTGCGAATACACTAACCGCTGCGATGCGCAACCCGGTGAAGAGTTTGAGGACCGAATGAGGAGGTGAATGGTCAATGGTCAATGGGCAATGGTCAATGATCAATGATTAATGATTAAATATACCTTCAAAGATTTGAATGTTTTTCATGAATTGAAGTTATCAAGCTGTAAATTTATGTGCAGTCAACACTTCATAAAATGAAAAAGCATTCTTCCTTCCTCTTCCTTTTTATCATCCTTAATCTAACTTCTATTCGCATGAACGCACAAACCGGTGAGGTAAATTATGATGAATCAAAAGTGCCTCCTTACACGTTGCCTGATCCGTTGGTAATGGCAAATGGCAAACGAATAACCAGCAAAGAAGAATGGCTCCGGTACCAGCGGCCGAGGATGTTGCAATTGTTTGCAGATAATGTATATGGGCGAATGCCGGGCAAACCAAAGGATGAACATTTTGAAGTAACATCAGTCGATTCTTCTGCATTGAATGGAACAGCCATCCGCAAACAGATCACTATTTATTTTACCAAAGATCCTTCTTCGCCTTCGATGCATGTGTTGTTGTATTTGCCAAAATCTGAAAAAGGCCCCGTGGCAGTTTTTACCGGTTTGAACTTTCATGGTAACCAGGCTGTTGATCCTGATAAAGGAATCGATATGGCAACCGTTTGGATAGATAACGATAAAGACAAACACATCACCGGCTTTCATGCTACAGAAGCTTCACGCGGCACTGATTCTTCAAGATGGCCTTTAAAGCAAATTATTGATCATGGTTATGGTGTTGCCACTGCCTATTACGGCGATCTCGAACCGGATAATCCCGAAGGATGGAAATCAGGAATCCGAACAACAATGAAAAAAGAATTAGGAATCAATGAAAATGAATGGGGCGCAATTGGCGCCTGGGCGTGGGGCATATCAAGAATGATGGATTATTTGGA
>DASTXM010000163.1:0-44890 GCA_035765495.1 Hanamia sp. | reverse complement strand
ACATACGGCATTCAGTAATGCCTGCGACATTTAATTTTCGAATTTTCGACTTTTAAAATTTTCAAATTGAAATATGGCTTTAACGAACGAAATAATCAGGCAGAGACTGATTGAAAAATTTGGGGAAGAGGTCAAAGGTTTTGAAGAGCCTTATGGATTACTCACTTTTACTTCCGATAAAAACCTGAATCTTAAAGTTCTTCAGTTTTTGTATGATGATCCTGAATTAAAATTTACCTTTCTCACCGACCTGTGCGGTGTTCATTATCCTGAAAACAAAGGCAGCGAATTAGCAGTTGTTTATCATCTTCATAATCTTAAGGAAAATGTGAGGATTCGTTACAAAGTTTTCACGGACGTAAATAAGCCGGATGTTTTCAGCGCTTACGCTTTGTTCTCTGCAGCCAACTGGATGGAAAGGGAAACATACGATTTCTATGGAGTAAATTTCATTGGCCATCCTAATTTGAAACGGATTCTCAATGTAGAAGAAATGGAATATTTTCCTTTGAGAAAAGAATACCCGCTTGAAGACCAGAAGCGTATTGACAAAGATGACGAAATGTTTGGCCGCGAAGGACAGATGCCTGCTTATGTTTGATCATTGCTGCGGTCTCGTAGATAGTGAGCTAACAAAAAATGAAAAAATTGATTTTGGTTGAAGTAGAAAATATTAAAGAAATCAGATAATGAGTGAACATGTAACCTTGCCGGAAGGAAACGTTGAAAAACATACTACTACCATAAATATTGGCCCTACACATCCGGCAACCCACGGCGTTTTTCAGAATATTGTAGAACTGGATGGAGAAACGATTGTGAGCGCCGAACAAACTGTAGGATACATTCATCGGGCTTTTGAAAAAATAGCCGAACACCGAACTCCTTATCAAATTACTACGCTTACCGACAGGCTAAATTATTGTTCGGCACCGCTTAATAATTTCGGTTGGCATATCGCGTGCGAAAGAATGCTGGGAATAAAAACTCCAAAGCGCGTTGATTATTTGCGCGTGATCATTATGGAACTCTCGCGCATTTCTGACCACCTTATTTGTAATTCCATTGTTGGTGTTGACTCCGGAGCATTTTCTGGTTTTTTGTACGTGATGCAATACCGGGAACTTATTTATGAAATTTATGAAGAAATATGTGGCTCGCGATTGACGACTAACATGGGAAGGATTGGTGGTTTTGAAAGAAATTTTACAGCACAAGCGTTTGAAAAATTAGAGAAGTTTATCAAAGAGTGGCCGGTTGTTTTGAAAGAGTTTGATGAATTGTTTAATCGCAACAGGATCTTTATGGATCGAACAATTGGTGTTGGTCCGATCTCTGCAGAACGGGCATTGAACTATGGATTCACAGGTCCCAATTTAAGAGCTGCGGGTGTTGATTATGATGTTCGCGTGCATGCGCCTTACAGCAGTTACGAAGATTTTAATTTTACCATTCCTGTTGGAAGCACCGGGGATTGTTATGATCGTTTCCTTGTGAGAGACCAGGAAATGTGGCAGAGCCTTGAGATCATTAAACAAGCCTATCAAAAAGTGCAGGAATTTAAGGGAGCCGAAGCGGAAGTTTATCACGCTGATGTACCGGATTTTTATCTGCCCGATAAAAAAGATGTTTACACAAAAATGGAAGCGCTTATTTATCACTTTAAAATAATAATGGGCGAAACAAAATTACCTGTTGGTGAGATATATTCTTCCATTGAAGCTGCAAATGGCGAACTTGGATTTTATGTGATAAGTGACGGCGGCAGATCTCCCTACAGACTACATTTCAGAAGGCCTTGTTTTATTTATTACCAGGCTTATTCAGAATTGACCAAAGGCGGTTTATTGAGCGATGCAATCATTACAATGAGTAGTTTGAATTTAATTGCAGGAGAGTTGGATGCGTAAAAAGTGAAGATTTAAATAAAGTTATTAATACAAAAATGAGTGTACAATTTTCACAGGAACAATTAGATAAGGTGAATGAACTGATCAGTCATTATCCTGAAGGAAAGCAAAAGAGTGCCTTAATAGGTGTGCTCCACATGGCCCAGGATGAATTTGGCTGGCTCGATGTAAATACAATGGATTACGTTGCATCTCTTTTGCATCTTCAACCTATTGAAGTATATGAAGTGGCTTCGTTTTATACCATGTTCAATTTGAAACCTGTTGGCAGGTATGTTTTTGAAGTTTGCCAGACAGGTCCTTGCATGTTGAAAGGAAGCGATAACATTATTGAATACATCAAAAAGAAATTGGAGATCAACGTTGGCGAAACAACCAAAGATGGCATGTTTACTTTAAAAACCGTTGAATGCCTTGGAGCTTGCGGTTATGCGCCAATGATGCAATTAGGAAAATATTATAAAGAACATCTTACACCTGAAAAAGTTGACCAGATAATTGACGAGTGCAGAAAGAACAGTGAACGAAACAATTAAAAGAATTTTTATTCTAGATGAAAAAATTATTATTAGATAAAGTGAATATCCCGGGCATCAAAGGATTTGATGTTTATCGCCGTGAAGGTGGATATCAAAGCGTGGAAAAAGCCCTGAAAATGCAACCGGGAGATCTAGTAGAAGAAGTGAAGAAAAGCGGGTTGCGCGGAAGAGGAGGAGCAGGTTTCCCAACAGGATTAAAATGGAGCTTTTTGGCAAAGCCTGAAGGCGTTCCCCGTTATCTGGTTTGTAATGCTGATGAAAGTGAGCCCGGTACTTTCAAAGATAGGTTTTTGATGGAATACATTCCTCATTTATTGATAGAAGGAATGATCGTTTCATCTTTTGCTTTGGGAAGTAATACTTCGTATATCTATATCCGTGGAGAATATGATTGGGTTGCAGATATTCTGCAAGGAGCAGTTGACGAAGCAAGACAAAACGGATTTCTGGGGAAAGATATTTTAGGAAGCGGTTTTGATTGCAACGTCTTTATTTATCGCGGAGCCGGCGCTTACATTTGCGGTGAAGAAACGGCACTTCTTGAAAGCCTGGAAGGAAAGAGAGGGCTACCAAGAATTAAACCTCCGTTTCCTGCCATCAAAGGAGTTTGGGGCTGCCCGACGGTGGTGAATAATGTAGAAACAATTTGCGCTGTAGTTCCAATAATTAATGAAGGCGGAGATGCGTATGCTAAAATAGGTGTGGGCAAATCCACAGGTACAAAATTGATCTCAGCTTGTGGCAATATAAATAAGCCTGGTGTTTACGAAATTGACATGACCATCAGTGTTGAAGAATTTATTTATAGTGATGAATATTGCGGCGGAATTGAGAATGGGAAGAGATTGAAAGCCTGCATACCGGGCGGATCTTCCGTTCCTATTTTACCTGCCAATCTTTTATTAAAAACAGCGAAAGGCGAACCAAGGTTGATGAATTATGAAAGCCTTGCTGACGGAGGTTTCCAGACAGGAAGTTCCATGGGCTCAGGTGGTTTTATTGTCCTCGATGAAGATCAGTGCGTAGTTAAACACACGTTGACTCTTGCGCGTTTTTATCACCATGAAAGTTGTGGTCAATGTTCTCCTTGCCGCGAAGGAACAGGCTGGATGGAAAAGATCTTTCATAATATCGAAAACGGACGAGGCCAAATGAAGGATATCGATCTTCTTTGGGACATTCAAAGAAGAATTGAAGGAAATACCATTTGTCCTCTCGGAGATGCAGCTGCATGGCCTGTTGCAGCAGCGATTAGACATTTCAGAGATGAATTTGAATGGCATGTTTTAAATCCCGAAGAGTGTTTGGTAAGAAATTATGGATTGGCACATTATGCTGATCCGTTGGAAACGACAACTGCTAAAGCTTAATTAATTAAGCTTTAGATAAACAAAACAACAATGGCAGAAGAACAAGAATTATTTAAAGTTACTATAGATGGTATTACAATAGAAGTTCCGAAGGGAACCACTATTTTGAATGCCGCAAGAAAAATTGGCCCGCAGGTGGCGCCGCCGGCGATGTGTTATTACAGCAAACTTGAAGGAAGTGGCGGTAAATGCAGAACCTGTTTGGTGGAAGTTGCGGCTGGATCTACAAAGGATCCCCGGCCAATGCCAAAATTAGTAGCCTCGTGCAGAACGGAGGTGATGGATGGAATGATAGTAAAGAACAGAACAAGCGAAAGAGCTTTGGATGCAAGAAGAGGGGTTGTAGAATTTCTTTTGATCAATCATCCGCTCGATTGTCCCATTTGTGACCAGGCAGGAGAATGTTATTTGCAGGACTTGAGTTATGATCATGGGACAGTGGGAACGCGATATGAATTCAAGAGAAGAACATTTGTAAGAGAAGATATTGGGCCCTATATCCAGTTGCACATGACGCGTTGCATTTTATGCTACCGTTGTTTAATGGTAGCTGACCAGTTGACGGACAGTCGCTCACAGGGAATTCTTTTACGCGGTGATGCTTCTGAAATTTCAACATATATATCCAAAGCCATCGATAATGATTTTAGTGGAAACATGATCGATGTTTGCCCGGTAGGTGCATTAACTGATCGCACTTATCGTTTTAAGAATCGGGTTTGGTTTTTGAAACCTATGGATGCACACAGGGATTGCGATAAATGCTGTGGAAAGGTTACGCTTTGGAATCGTGGTGAAGAAGTTTTCAGGGTCACATCCCGAAAAGATCCATGGGGGGAGGTGCAGGAAATTGATGGAAAGCCTGCGTGGATTTGCAACACATGTAGGTTCGAAAAGAAAAATGTAAATGATTGGGTAATTGAAGGTCCAACAAAAGTGAGCAGACACTCAGTTATCTCTACCAATCATTATGTAGAAAAAGTAGTTCCGCCTGATCCTTTGAACAAAGTGCTTCACGGCCGCGCTCCTTTGTTGTTGATGGACATTAACACCGTGAGCAAAGTGAACACTGATGATGTCGACCTGAGCATTTTACCCGGGCCTGCTACTTCAACAACTTTTATTGAACGAAATATTCCGAAGGAAATTGAAGAAACTCCGGCAGAAAGATTATCAATCAATGATCATAAAAAACCATAATTAAAATTAGTTTTTGCATTATGTTTCACAACCAGATTTTATTAACCATAGATTGGGCATTGTTTATAGAGAAGCTAATTTTAATTGTAGTTGTCGTGAGCGTTTCATTGGTCGTTGCGATGTATTCCACTTATGCAGAACGCAAGGTGGCTGCGTTTATCCAGGACAGGAGAGGCCCCAACCGCGCCGGTCCTTTTGGTATTCTCCAACCTTTGGCTGATGGAATGAAATTATTTTTTAAAGAAGAAATTGTTCCCAGCTTTTCCTCAAAATTTTTATTTATCCTCGGTCCGATCCTGGCGATGCTCACCGCTATTATGGTGAGTGCAGTAATTCCATGGGGAAACAACATGCATATTCTTGGGCGAAATGTTTCATTGCAAATTGCAGATATCAACATTGGTATTTTATATGTTTTTGGCGTTGTGAGTTTGGGTGTTTATGGAATCATGATCGGCGGCTGGGCAAGTAACAATAAATTTTCTTTACTCGGTGCCATGCGTGCAGCATCGCAAATCATCAGTTATGAACTGGCGCTTGGAATTTCACTTATTGCTTTGCTGATGATCACCGGCACATTGAGTCTTAATGAAATGGTGGGACAGCAAAAGGACCACATCTGGAATATCTTCAGGCAACCGCTTGGATTTTTAATTTTCCTCATTTGTGCGTTTGCTGAAACCAACAGGACACCTTTCGATTTGCCGGAGGCGGAAAATGAATTAATGGGCGGTTATCACGCTGAATATTCTTCAATGAAATTGGGCTTTTATTTGTTTGCTGAATACGTAAATATGTTTTTGAGTGGGGCAGTAATGACCACTTTATATTTTGGCGGTTACGATATTCCTTTTGTGAATGATGCAAACCTCCTTCACACTTTGGGAACGAACTGGCTGGCGATCATTGAAGGATTGGTATTATTTGTAAAGATCAGCTTGTTCATCTTCTTATTTATGTGGGTAAGATGGACTGTTCCGAGATTCAGGTACGATCAATTGATGAATCTTGGATGGAAAATATTGCTGCCATTGTCGCTGCTAAATATGCTGGCAACAGGCGCAATAATTTTATTGAAACAAAATCACTGGCATTTTTAAAAGTTAACGATACTTTTGCACACGATAAATCGTGAGCGTGCCGGTAAAAAAATAGTAATAATGGAAGCACTAACAAACAGGGTAAAACCGGTTGACAGAAGAAAGATGTCTGTTTGGGAGCGGATGTATTTACCGGCTGTTTTCAAAGGAATGGCTATCACGATAAAGCATTTTTTTAAAAAGAAAGCGACGATAAATTATCCTGAACAAACAAGACCTTTCAGCCCGGTTTTCAGGGGACTACAAGTATTAAACCGTGACGAAGAAGGACGCGAAAATTGTACAGCTTGTGGTTTATGCGCTTTGGCTTGCCCCGCTGAAGCGATCACAATGGAATGTGCTGAAAGAAAGCCTGGCGAAGAACATCTTTATCGCGAAGAAAAGTATGCGGCAAAGTACGAGATCAATATGTTGAGATGTATCTTTTGCGGATTGTGCGAAGAAGCTTGCCCGAAGGATGCAGTTTATCTAAGTGAAACTTTCGCTCCTGCAAACTATCAAAGGAAAGGATTTATTTATGGCAAGGAGGATTTGTTGATCCCCGATCCAAAAACTGATCCTGAAGGTTATGCTAAAGCAAAAGGAAGCAGACTTCAGAATCCACAGGGTCATGGGAATGAACATTGAGAATAATTGGTGTTTAGAGGGTTTAGGAGATTAGAAGGTTTAGTATAAAGCAATAAAAGATCAGGTATTTTATTTTCTTACTTCCAGAAGTTGGAAACGCAGTGAACAAATAAAAAATAAAGATTTCTGTTTTTCTTCTTAAAGAAAACAGGTTGAAAAAATAAAAATGGAAATAACAAAAATCCTTTTCTGGTTCTTATCTGTTTTGGCTATTGCAGCAGCAATTGGAGTGGTGGCTTCTAAAAATCCTATTTACAGTGTCTTGTATCTCGTGATTGTCTTCTTTGCAATTTCCGGTCATTATGTATTGATGAATGCGCAATTTCTGGCCATCGTAAATATTATTGTTTACGCAGGTGCAATTATGGTGTTATTTCTTTTTGTGATCATGCTGATGAACCTGAATGCGGATACTGAACCCGTTAAAAATATTTATTTAAAAATGGCCGGCATAATTTCCGGCCTTTGTTTAATGATCGTATTGGTAGCGGCGCTTGCTCATGCAGAAAATGCGAATGTGATCATGCGAGCAGGTACGAGTGTCGGGCTTACAGAAAATTTGGGAAAAGCCTTATTTAATAATTATGTTGTTCCGTTCGAAATAAGCAGTGTTTTGTTCTTGAGTGCGATGGTAGGAGCGATATTGATTGGAAAGAAAGATTCGGTAAAAGCAAAGAATATATGAGTAAAAAGCTGGCATTATTGTTCATCTTTTCGGCCCTGTTTTTTGCTGAACGGTCTTCAGCACAAATCGATCTTAATAATCTTGATCTGAAAGACATAATCGGCAAAGTAATGTACGTGCAGAAAGGATTTGCACCTAAGTTCACGTTAGGAAGAACGCCGATCCAAAAAATTTCAAAAGTAGAAGAAATACTTGGTTTGAAACAAAACGCTGAAATAAACAGGTTGTTCAGAACATTTAAAACCGGCAGGATCATTTATAAAGTCGGCGCTTATGCAGGAGGTGCAATTGCGGTTTATAGCCTTGTTCGAAAAACTGAAAATTCGGTAAAGTCGCAGGATTATAACACAGCTCTTTATTCCGGCATTTCAGCAATCGGAACAGGACTGATCATTAAGTTTCTGACCAAAGGCGCTTCTTATAAAGCCGTCGATATTTTCAACGGTATAGCGGTTAAAAAAATTAAAGATATTTTTTCAATAGGTCCTGCTTCGAACACGGCAGGAGTTGGCCTGTATGTAAAATTGTAGTTATGGAGATAAAGTGGTATATATTTTTGTCATTGATCCTTTTTTGCATCGGGATCATTGGTGCACTCACCCGGCGCAATTCCATCATTGTTTTCATGTGCATTGAGTTGATGTTGAATTCCGTGAATCTTTTGTTGATCGCATTTTCAAAGATGCATCTCGCACCCGTGAATGCGTTTGGCAATACAATGGCAAGCAGTGCACAGATCTTTGTTTTTTTCATCATGATCGTGGCTGCGGCAGAAGTAAGTGTGGGCCTGGCGATCATCGTGATGTTATACAGAAATACCCGTTCCATTGACATCAATTTTTTAAACAGGTTAAAAAACTAACGGCCTTATTCCATTTGGAATGGCATAAAATATTTTAAATTTTAAAAACGCTGGTACAGTCGGTTTATGGATCCAATTCAACTTATTTATCTTGTTCCTCTTCTTCCGCTGCTCGGATTCTTGATTAACGGGCTCGGGAGAAACAGTTTGTCAAAATCAGCAACCGGTTTTATTGGAAGCGCAGTTATCTTTCTTTCCTTTTGCCTGAGCGTTTGGATATTTTTTGCGGTAAAAGATCCTTCATTTACGACGCACGATATTTCTTACTTTAATTTCATTAATGTAGCCAAACTTCATATTCCTTTTTCATTCGAAGTAGATCAGCTCACTTCCATTTTTCTCCTGATCATCACAGGCGTTGGTTTTTTGATTCATCTGTATTCTACTTCTTACATGAAAGATGAAACACAATCATCTTTTGGCAGATACTTTTCTTACCTGAACCTTTTTGTTTTTTCGATGCTGATTCTGGTTCTTGGTGGAAATTATGTGATCATGTTCATCGGTTGGGAAGGCGTTGGACTTTGCTCATATCTTTTGATTGGTTTCTGGTTTAAAGATCACGCAAATAACGACGCCGCTAAGAAAGCTTTTGTGATGAACAGGATTGGTGATTTGGGATTCCTGTTGGCAATGTTTTGGATGATCTCTTTGTATGGAACTGTTTCTTATCATGATTTATACAATCCTGATAATGGCATTATCACTGCACTTTCAACTGTAAATTCTCCTGCAATAATTGGTATCACTTTATTACTTTTTTTGGGTGCAACCGGCAAGAGTGCACAAATTCCTTTATACACCTGGTTGCCTGATGCGATGGCTGGTCCAACACCTGTTTCAGCATTGATACATGCAGCAACGATGGTAACGGCAGGTATCTACATGATTGCGAGAAGCAATATTCTTTATGCGCTTGCTCCTACAACATTGGGTGTTGTTGCGGGTATTGGATTGGCAACAGCGATTTTTGCAGCCATCATTGCGCTTAAACAAAATGATATTAAAAAGGTTTTGGCTTATTCTACTGTCAGCCAGTTGGGATATATGTTTCTGGGACTCGGCGTCGGTGCGTTTTCCTCTGCTGTTTTTCACGTGATGACCCACGCATTTTTTAAAGCACTTTTATTCCTTTCTGCAGGTTCAGTTATTCATGCAATGGGTGGAGAGCAGGACATTACAAAAATGGGCGGACTGGGCAGGAAGATGAAGATCACTTATGCAACCTTTTTTATTGCAACACTTGCCATTTCGGGAATTCCGCCTTTTGCAGGTTTCTTCTCAAAAGATGAAATTTTATCGGCTGCATTTGCACAAAGCCCGGTATTGTACATACTCGGCTTTGCAGGTGCCTTGCTGACTGCATTTTATATGTTCCGCCTGATGGCAATGACCTTTGCCGGAAAGTTCAGGGGAACTGAAGAACAGGAGCACCATTTGCATGAAAGTCCTTCTGCAATGACCGTTCCTTTAATGATACTTGCACTTCTTTCTGCTGTTGGAGGATTTTTAGGACTTCCGGAAATAATGGTAAAAGATGGCAATCTTATTGGCAATTTTTTATCGCCGGTGTTTGAACATTCAAGACAATTTATAACAACAAACGAGGTTTCACCACAAACAGAAATTATCCTTCTTGTTGTTTCCAGCGTGCTGATCATTTTGGTTGCTATCTGGGCATGGAACAAATATAAAAAATATCAGGTTGCAGGAGCAGAAAGTGGGTTTGCAAAAGTGATCGCCAACAAATTTTATGTGGATGAATTTTACAATGCTGTTTTTGTAAGGCCTTATCGTTCTCTTTCCGGTTTCTTAAGTGAAATCTTTGACAGAAGAGGTGTTGACGGAATTGTGAATGGAGTGGGAAGAACGGTTAATTACGGTAGCCGTCAATTGCGTTTATTGCAAAGTGGCCGCGTTGGTTCTTACCTGTTGTTGATGGTAATTGGTTTGTTGATCTTATTTATTATTCAATTGTTTACAAAATAAAATTAATGCTGGGGACATACTTTACATTTCCTGAATTGTTGATCTGGATTCCTTTTGTCACAGGACTGATTGCTTTTTTTATCAGCAGCAGCAAAGGCGTAAAAACTTTTGCCATTATTTCTTCTTTAGCTACGCTCGCTGTTTCCATCATCAGTTTGTTTTATACTGATGTGGCTCATCACCCGGAATATTTTTATTACAACAATGTTTCTTATGTGTGGATGCCTTACATTGGTTCCAGTTTTTCTGTAGGACTTGATGGAATGGGCTACCTGCTTACGTTTTTGACTTCGCTGGCGTTTCCCCTGATATTTTTTGTAACTGATAATTCTGAACGGAACCACAGCAGTTCTTTCATCGGTTTGCTACTACTGGCCCAAGCTGGAATGATGGGCGTTTTTGTGGCTACAGATGCGTTATTATTTTATTTCTTCTGGGAACTTGCGCTGATCCCGGTTTACTTCCTGAGCAGCAAATGGGGTGGGGAAAAAAGGATCCAGGCGACGTTCAAATTTTTTGTGTATACATTTTTCGGTTCGCTGCTGATGCTCATTGGGATATTGTATGTCTATATGCATTCACCTTCCGTCTCATCGGATTCAGCTCATTCATTTTACATAAATTCTTTTTATAACACACTTTTGTCGCCAACACAGCAACAGTGGGTGTTTTGGCTTTTCTTTGTTGCCTTTGCAGTAAAAGTACCTTTGTTTCCTTTACACACATGGCAACCTTCTCTTTACGAACAGTCAAATTATCCTTCGACTATTTCAATGAGTAGTGTGATGGTGAAAATGGGATTGTTTGGTATGATAAGATGGCTTCTTCCGATTTTTCCGGCAGCTGTTGCTAAGTATGATCATTTCATAGTCATTCTTTCCGTATTTGGATTGTTGTATGCAAGTTGCATCGCGTTATATCAAAATGATCTTAAACGTTTTGTCGCATGGACTTCCATCGCTCACCTTGGTTTGATAGCTGCCGCTATTTTTACCACGAATAATTTGGGGTTGCAGGGAGCAATACTCGAAATGCTCAATCATGGAATTAATATTCTGGCATTGTGGATAGTAGTTGATATTATTGAAAAGAAAACGGGTATAAGAAAAATGAGTGAACTGAGCGGCCTTGCAGGTAAAGCACCGGCACTTGCAATCTTCCTCTTGGTCATTGCCCTTGCCAATATTGCACTACCGCTGACTGATTCATTTATCAGTGAATTCTTAATGTTAAACGGCATTTTTGATTTTAATAAATGGTATGGCTTTTTTGCCACCATTGGTGTTATACTTTCAGCAATTTATATGTTGTCGATGGTACAAAAAACGTTTTTTGGAAAAATGAATGATATCGCAGAAAGAGCTGGCAGGTTGAGTGCAGGACAATACGTGGCTTTGATTGTTTTAGTTGCAGGCATTTTGTTTTTAGGGATTTATCCTGAGCCGGTGATTCATCTTACACAATCAACGGTTACCAATATTTTAGGTAGAATTCCGATAAAATAAATTGAAGACAGAGGCAAAGACTAGTTTTTTAAATAAAGAAAAAATAAAAAGACCGTTGGGTGACGGGTTCAAATTATGAATGCAATTATTTTAAGCGCACTTTGGGGAGTAGTAATGATGTTTGGAGGAGTGTTTTTTAAAAAGAGCACAACCCCTAAATACTGGGCGATCGCCGGCATCATCATCGTTCTTGCAGGCAATCTTCTTGAATTTTTCGGCTACCCGTTTTTTAATGTGGATACAAAAGGAATGTTGCATTTTGATACTTTTGGTTTGGTATTTAATTCCGTTGCTTTTATATGTACACTTATTTTCTTTTTGCTTAATGGAAAGGATTTCGAAAAGATTGGAATGCACGTTTCAGAATATTTTTGCCTTTTGTTTTTTGTACTTTGCGGTTTATCAATTCTTTCTTCATTCAACTCGCTGTTGTTGCTTTTCCTGGGAATCGAAATTCTTTCTATCCCGCTGTACATCCTCACGGGAAGTGAAAAGCGAAACCTGAAAGGAAATGAAGCTTCATTAAAATATTTTTTGATGGGCGCTTTTTCAACCGGCCTTATGTTGATGGGTATCGCACTGATTTATGGAGGCAATAGCCTGGGATCTTTTTATATTGATGCCATTAATCTGGGAACCGGCCATCTTTCAGTTATGATTGGGGTTGGATTGGTATTGATCCTTGTGGCGATGGCGTTTAAAGTTTCTGCCGCACCTTTTCATTTTTGGGCTCCGGATGTTTATGATGGCGCACCTGCCGTCATCACTTCTTTCATGATGACCATTGCCAAAGTGGCTGCCTTTGTCGCTTTCTTCAGGTTGTTTGCTACTGCATTCGGAAGTATGCATTCCCAATGGCAAACACTAATTGTAATCATTACTGCTGCTACATTGTTGATTGGAAACGTTACGGCTGTTTTTCAAATAAGTGTAAAAAGAATGCTTGCCTATTCAAGTATTTCTCACGCCGGATTTATGATGTTTACACTTTTTGCTTTGAATGATACCGCAAAAGAAGGTTTACTTATTTACACTGCGGCTTATTGCCTTGCAACGATTGGCATCTTCGCTGTAATAATAAAAATGGCTGATTATTCCATCGAAGGTTTTAATGGATTGGGAAGAAGGCAGCCTCTGCTTGCATTTACATCAGTTATTTTTCTTTTGTCATTAACCGGTATTCCATTAACTGCCGGATTTACTGCAAAATTTTATGTGTTGATGGCGGCAGTAAAAGATGGACATCAATTGTGGCTCGTAATCTTTGCTGTTATTTGTGCGGCAATTAGCGCCATCTATTATTTCAGAGTCATACAAGCGATTTACTTTAAAGAACCTGCTGCAGGCATCAACGAAAATATCCAGGTGACGCCTTTCTTTGAATGGATGCTCACCATCACTGCCGGACTTATTATTCTGCTCGGTATTCTTCCTGGATTGGTGATTGACTGGTTGTATTATTAATTTGCAGTAAAGAACTTATTTTCGCTGATTTTTATTTTGATAAAAACTTATGGACCAATTTTCGATTAAGCTTACCTGTTATATTTCGCATTGAAATAAGAATTGTTGTTTTTTCTTTATTTACTGCCGGTTAACTTTCCTGAACAACACTTCATTTCGTATAACTTTTGTTCTATTTCCGCTGAGAAAGGAGGCAATTAATTTTGTTGCACTATTTTCATCATTCAACAAATTGTCACTTTATGAAAAAGATCTGTTTCTATTCCTTAGTTCTCCTCGCAGTGTATTTTGTTATTTCCTTTCCAAATGTTTCTGCACAAAATATCAGTCAATTAAGTGCAGGAAAAACTTCGAAAACCGGCATAGGCTTCCGTGTGGGTTTAAATTATGCCAAAGTAAGTGGTAAAGGTGATTCTATTTCCTATCATTATACTCCTGGGCTTATGATAGCAGTTTTTCTTTCTCCTCACACAACCGGGGTTGTGGGTTACAGAAGCGAATTACTCTATTCACGCCAGGGATTTCAATACGATAATGGAAAAGGAACTTCAGGAACAGTAGCCAATGATTACCTGATGCTTCCTCAAATGATGACGATCAACATCACCAAATTTGTACAATTGCAGGCAGGGGCTTTTGCAGGTTATTTATTGCACACAAAAGATTCTAATGGACCTTCACAAAGCAGCGATAATAATGATCCATCAGCTATGGCTTTGAGTTTAATGAACCGCATAGATTATGGAGCCGCGGGAGGAATTGAAGTCCACCCTGTGAAAGGACTCACATTAAATGCACGTTACAATATGGGTTTTGCAAGATTATACAAAGAACAAAGCGACGTTGCACAAAATAATATGAGTTATGGATTCAACCCGTTGGGAAATATCGATACCAAAAATGCAGTCCTGCAGTTTTCTGTTGGCTATATTTTCTAAAGAAAAAGAATTATAATCCTGAATAATAATCGTAACCACGCTCGTACCAATAATCCGGCGGAGGCGTGTTACTAAAATATATTGTTCCTATTCTTTTAAGATTTTTAATTCCGTACTTAACGGGAATGATTAGACGCAAAGGGTATCCATTGTTTAGTGGAAGCGGTTTATTATTGACTTCATAACAAAGTAACGTTTGTGGATGCATCATACTCGCCATGTCGATGCCAACATAATATTTTTTGTCGGGTGTTGACAAACCAACATAATTCAATTGTGTTTGTAGTCCAAGATTGTACTTTTTTGCAAAGTCGCTGAATTTAACCCCGCTCCAGTGGCTTATTTGGCTCCATCCCTCAATGCATTTGAAATCAAAAGTGATATCTGTTTTTGGAAGTGATTTTATATCATCAAGACTGACAAATAATGTATCGCCGGGGCTTCTTACTACTTTCAATTTCCACGAACTATCCAGTTCACTTTTTAAACCGATCAATCCATTGACACGAACATTCTTTGCTGCTGCGGAAACAGGATAAGTTTTGGCAAGATGATTCTTGTTTAAGGTTTTTGAAAAAACCTTTTCATCCAATGCAAGGCCTTTTCTCAAAGGCTTTTGCGCTCCTGCCACTTCCGGTTGATGGCGTAACCATTTCCATGCAAAAACTGCTGCAACGAAAACAACAATAAAAACAAGAAATGCAATGATGCTTTTCTTGCGGAATTTTTTAGAAGAAACCGAAATTTCTTGTTGGTTATCCATGGTTTTTAAATTTATTCTTCGTCTTCATTTTTGTTGACTGTGCAATATCTTCCTCATCATTTTCTTCATTTTCTAAAATTTGCATTTCAATTTTTTCCCGGCCAGTTTTAGTGGTTTCTGCAACAACCGGAACTGTTACAAGGGCGCTTTTCTTTTCCTTAACCACAAACCAACCTGTTACCATGCTTTGAAAATTATTCCATCCTGCCAGGATCACCTGCACAATATGCACAACGAAAAACAGCGCGAATAAAATAGTAAGCGTGAAATGTTCTATTCTTGCCCATTCATAACCTCCAAGCAGGTTAGTTAACGTGCCGAATTGAATGGGTTTATAGATTGAAAGACCTGTCAATACTGATCCAAGTCCCATGAAGGTTACCAAAGTGTAAGCAATTTTTTGTGCTGCATTGTACTTTACTTCTGTTGGACGTTTCTTCGTTAGATGGAGATCATGAAGAACGACGGTCCATGCATCTTTAAATGATCTTTTGTTGGGGAAAATGAATTTCCATTGTTTTGAAAAAATAAGATAGAGCACATAAATAAATCCATTTATCGCAAAGAGCCACATGAACACGAAATGAAAGCGCATTCCTTCTGCCAGGCGAAAAGGAATATTTAACGCTTTATAAAATGAGTTCGGAAAAAATTTCAACAAAGTTTTATCGCCCCATCTGATGCGGTAAATATCGTTTGCCCAATAGATCAATAGTCCGCTCCAGATCATTATTCCAAGCAATGGAAAGTTGATCCAGTGAAACCAGCGGATCGCCAGAGGATGTTTTTTTATAACTTTTTTCATTTTATTGCCGGGAACTGTTTCAGACATACGTACGAAGAATGAATCAATAAAGTTCGATAAAATATGTTAATTGGAATTTTTTATATCCTGGTTGCCTCGCTGGAGAAAAAATGATCGAAAAATCCTTGTTTACTGATTCTTAAAGTGAAGATAGAATCAGGATCTGCCAGCCGGCGGATACGAGCCCGAGGAATAAAAAAAGATTTTTAAAAAATAAAAAAAGCCCCAAATAATTTGAGGCTTTAGTTGCGAAGGGAGGGATCGAACCTCCGACCTTCGGGTTATGAGCCCGACGAGCTACCGCTGCTCTACTTCGCGATTTAGGAGTGCAAATGTAAGGGCAAATCAACTTGCCACCAAATTTTAATACTTTAGCAAATCATAAAATTACCTTTATGAAGAGAAATGTTTTCTTTTTCCTCCTTGCCGGCGCTGCTTTGCTCACTTCTTGCCATTCAAAAATTAAAGAAAGAAAAGATGAACTTTATTCACGGCATCTTCAAAAGCACATAAGCATTACCGTTATAACTACGCCGGTACCAAAAAATAAATCCGACTTTAATTTGCTTCTGTTGAATAATGGAAATGATATTGAAAACCTCCATGTAAAAAAGGTGGTTGACAGCCTTTACAGAAAAGATCAGATTAAGCCGCTTATTGTAGTTGGAATTATTCCCTTCAACGAAAGTTCCGAATATGGAGTTTCAGGAAAAATTGACGAACAGGGAAATGGCGCTTCAGCTGAAAAGTACAGTCAATTTATTGCAGGCGAACTGATCCCATTTGTAAAGAAGAAAGCGGCGGTAAGAAAATTTAATTCGATAACCATTGGTGGCACCGATTTAAGCGGTCTTTCAGCATTGGATGTTGCATGGGATAACGCTGATAAGATCGACAAGGTGGGTGTTTTTTCAGGAGCATTTTCAACAGAAGAAAAGTTGACAAAGAAATCTGATTCGACTTCAGAGCGCCGGATGATATTTAATAAAATCAAATCATCAAGAAAAAGACCTCATCTCCAATATTGGTTCTATGTGGCAGCAAATAATAGCAGTTCAAACAATTCTGAACCAATAAATGAAACGAGGGAGTTGATCAACCTGGTCAAAAGTAAAAATGTCGCTGCCGACAGCGATTTTACTTTTGTTGAAAATAAAAATGGCTCCAATGATTTTGATTCATGGAGCCACGTATTTCCTCAATTTTTATTATGGGCAGAAGGTAAATAAATTAATCTCTTTTTGAGATATTACTTGCGCCGCTTGAACTGATGTTTCTAATATCAGCACTTCCTTTGTAATCAAGATTGCTGGCGCCACTTGCTTTTGCCGAAATTGATTTGTTGACTGTCACCTTTACATCGCTTGCACCGGAAAGATCTGCAATACAATTGTCCACAACAAGATCATAATTTTTCAAGTCACTTGCTCCGCTTGCTTCGATTTTCATATTTTGAATCGCACCACTAATCTTCATCGTAGATGCACCGCTGATGTCGATTTGCGCATTAGCAATATTTACCAATCCTTTCATATCTGAAGCTCCGCTTAATTTTATTTTTAGGCTGTTTGATGATAATTTGTTGGTAATGGTGAAATCGGTTGCACCGGAGCCTTCAATACTTTCAAGGTTTTTAAATGAAATATAAGCGCGCAATTGTTTGTTGTGAAGTCTGAAAGAACGGCTGTCGTAATAGATCTTCAGAACACCATTGTCCACTTCGGTCTTGATCTGGTCGCGATCATTTACATCAGAAGCACTTACGGCCACTGCATTTTCATCACTTTGAGAAAGGAATACATCAATACCTCCGCTCACTTTTAAGGCAGAAAATGAACCTACATTTCTAACCTGCACGTTTTTATCATTAATGACAGTTTGGGCATTCGATCCTACTGCCAGAAAAGCAAAAAGAAAAATTAAAATTGGTTTCATAAACTTGTTTTCCGTGAAACGAATTTAAGCGCAAAAAGTTACAATTTTTCTGAAATGAATTTTCTTCCCATTATCTTTGCAGTCTAAAATCATTTAAACCGGGGTGCTTTCGGCTCCATTTCAAATTTGGAGCGTGATAGCTGAGAAAATACCCGCATACCTGATCAGGATAATGCCTGCGAAGGGAGAGATTAAATCCCCACTTCTTTTCATGCATTGTGCTGGCCGGAAAAATTACAAGCATGAAAAAAATTTATCTTATTTGTTTGTTTGCTGCAACTGTTCATTATTCCAATGCCCAGGACACCACTTCCCATTCATTGACCGACACATTGATGCTCGAAAACATTGAGATCACTTCCATTCGCGCTGCAGATAAAGCACCTTTTACAAAAACCGATTTAAACAAGGAACAGATTTCAAAACTTAACCTTGGCCAGGATCTGCCATTCGTTTTGAATCAAACGCCATCCGTAGTTGTTAATTCTGATGCAGGAAATGGAGTAGGTTACACCGGCATTCACATCCGCGGAACTGATGCTTCAAGAATTAATGTAACGCTGAACGGAATTCCTTACAACGACGCGGAAAGCCAGGGAACTTATTTTGTCGACATTCCCGATATTAGCTCATCTGTCAATTCTATTCAAATACAAAGAGGGGTTGGCACTTCTTCCAATGGCGCAGGTGCTTTTGGAGCAACGATCAATCTTTCAACAAACGAAGTAAATAAGAAAAAATATTTGGAATTGGACAACAGTTATGGCTCTTTTAATACCTGGAAAAATACGCTGAAACTCGGGACCGGTTTAATGGCCAATCACTTTTTATTGGATGCGCGCGTTTCCAAAATTTCAAGTGACGGATATATTGACCGCGCTACTTCTGATTTGCGTTCGTTGTTTTTAAGTGCCGCTTATTTGGATAAAAAGAGTTCTCTTCGTTTCAACCTGATTTCGGGAAAAGAAAAAACATACCAGGCATGGTATGGCGTTCCTGAAAATATGCTGGACAGCGACAGGACTTACAATCCAGCGGGAACGGAAAAGCCGGGTGCGCCTTTTGCCAATGAAACAGATAATTATATTCAAACTCATTACCAGCTTTTTTATGATCACAGGGTAAATTCATCGTTTAGTTATAACATCGCCGCTTTCCTTTCGCGCGGAAAAGGTTATTATGAAGAATACCGGGCAGATCAATATTTCAGTGATTACAATCTTCCAAATTTGATCGAAAATTCAGACACAATTTATTCCACTGATCTAATAAGAAGGTTGTGGCTGGACAATTATTTTTATGGTTCTATTTTTTCATTGCAATACAATAAGAATAAAACGCGGTTCACTTTTGGCGGTGGTTGGAATGAATACGATGGAAAACATTATGACATTGTAACCTGGTCGCAAAAAGGATTTCCGGCTGACTACACTTATTTCAATGCACCAGCTCAAAAAAATGATTTAAACTTTTATGCGAAAGTGATGCAAACCTTAGGCAGTGGTTTCACGGGCTTTTTGGATTTGCAACAACGGTTTGTAAATTATTCCATCAAAGGGTTTGAATCGCATCCCGATCTTTTTGTCAAAAAGAATTATTCATTCTTCAATCCCAAGGCGGGGATTTCTTATAATAAAAAAGATTTCCAAACTTATCTTTCATTTTCAGTTGCAGCCAAAGAACCAAACCGTGACGATTTTGAAGCAGGTGTAAACCAAATCCCAAAGCCGGAAATTTTATACGACCTCGAATTAGGCGTTGAGAAAAAAGGTGAGCCAATAAATTATGCCGTTACTTTCTATTATATGTATTATCACAATCAATTGGTACAAACCGGGAAGATCAATGATGTTGGTTCTTACACAAGAACCAATGCACCTGAAAGTTATCGTGCAGGAATTGAACTGCAGGGAAGCGCTGTTGTTACCAAATGGTTAAATCTCTTTGCCAACCTGGCTTTGAGCCAAAATAAAATAAAGGATTTTACAGAATATATTGATGATTATGACAACAATAGTCAAAAGCAAAATGATTATCACAACACAGATATTTCATTTTCGCCGGATGTTGTTGGTGCTGCCGGATTGAATTTTATTCCTTTAAAAAATGCAGAGATCAATCTTGAATCAAAATATGTAGGAAGGCAATATTTGGACAATACTTCCCACTTAAGTCGCAGCATCGATCCTTATTTTGTTGAAAATGTAAGGCTGGCTTATCATTTCAAGAAAAATATTTTGAAAAATGTGGATTTGATTTTCCAGGTAAACAATGTTTTCAATAAGTTGTATGTTTCGAATGGATATACTTACAACTACATTTATGGAGGAACACTTTCGGTTGAAAATTATTATTTCCCAATGGCGGGAACAAATTTTATGGCGGCAATAAATATTAAATTGTAGATCACGTTCTGCCTTTAAGCATTGGTACAAAAGAGAAATTAGAAAAAGTTTCTTCATCAATGCTGCTGTCACTGTTTTTGGTGAGCCGCATCATTCTTTGAACACCATTGTCTTCCAGAGGGATTACCATTTTTCCACCTGGTTTTAATTGTTCAACCAGTTTTGGTGGAATGAAAGGTGCAGCAGCGGTAATAAGGATTTTATCAAAAGGAGCAAAGGTGGGAAGCCCTTCAAATCCATCACCATAAAAATATTTGATTTGGGGATAGCGCGATCTTAAAATGAACTTTTTATTGTGTTCAAACAAATTCCTTTGTCTTTCAATGGTAAAAACATTGGCGCCCATTTCGCCCAAAACCATTGCCTGGTAAGCACTTCCTGTCCCTATTTCCAAAATTCTTTGGTAAGGAGTTATTTCAAGAAGTTGTGTTTGATAAGCCACTGTATAAGGTTGAGAAATCGTTTGTCCTTCACCGATAGGAAACGCCCGGTCCTGGTAAGCAATGTGTTCGAGCGCCGTGTCCAGGAAGAAGTGGCGAGGAATATTCATCATAGCGTTTAGTACTTTTTCGTCAGTTATTCCCTTTTCCCTAAGCGAGTCGAGTAACTTTTTCCGCAGTCCTTTATGCCGGTAACTATCTTCATAATTTCGCATGGCTGCAATTTAGAAAAATTGTTCTCAAGAAATGGCAGTAATTAAAATGTCGCAATAAATATTTGGCAGTAAACGAAGAAAAAGAGAAAATTTTTAATTCAACTCTTTTATTAAATTTGCAACCCAACCTGAATTGCGGAGGTGGCGAAACTGGTAGACGCGCTACTTTGAGGTGGTAGTGCCCGAAAGGGCTTGGGAGTTCGAATCTCCTCTTCCGCACACTTGAAACCCACTACAGAAGTGGGTTTGTTGTTTCTATAACAAACTTTTCCTGCTTTCTGTATTTAATACAATCCGGAAAGTTGTGCCTTTGCCCGGCTCTGATGATTTGACAAATAATTGTCCTTTGTGGTATTTTTCAATTATTCTTTTTGCAAGCGAAAGTCCAAGTCCCCAACCTCTCTTCTTGGTAGTGAAACCAGGCTTAAAAACTTTTGGAAGATTCTGTTTGCTTATTCCGCGGCCATTGTCTGTGACGTCCACCAAAATGCGTGTTGGAAATTTTCTTATTGCCACAGTTATTGTTCCTTTTCCTTTGATGGCATCCAATGCATTTTTTAAAAGATTTTCAATTACCCAATCAAATAGTGGTTTTGAAATCCTGGCAATCACTTGTTCAGAAGGTTTATCCACTACAAAACTTACTTTTTCAGTTGATCTTCTTTTTATATAAGCAACCATCTTCTCAACTTGTTCGTTGATATTTGATTCTTCCAGATGTGGGGTGCTGCCAATCTTTCCAAACCTGTCGCTGATCAGTTTTAACCGGTCAACATCTTTTTCCATTTCTGTTGCAATGGGAGAGGAGGTTTCCTGTTCTTTCAACATTTCTACCCAACCTTGTAAGGAGGAAATTGGTGTTCCCAACTGATGGGCTGTTTCTTTCGCCATGCCTGCCCAGACCTGGTTTTGGGTGGATTTATTTCTTACAGACATTGTATAAAACGTGAGGAAAATAAACAAGGCAACGATCAATAGTTGCACGATTGGATAATACCTTACCTGCTTTAATAATTTCGAATCACCGTAATAATATTTGTCAGCCACATAAGGGTTTTTGCTCAACTCCAAAATGATTGGCCGATGTGCTGATTTGAATTCTTTCAATTTTTGTTTCAGAAAATCGGGGTTTTCTTTGATCAAAGAAGTATCAATATTCCGCGAGTCAATAATGCTGTCGTTTTCGTTTGTCCAGATGATCGGGATGTCTGTATTCTTTTGCTGAATTTCGCTGGCAAGTGTAATGTCCACATTTTGAGGTGCATTAGCAATAAATTTATTGGCTTCGACCCATTGGTTTATTCTTTCCCTTTCCTCAACTGCAATTTTTTTCGATAAAAAATTAGAGTAGAAGATGGTGCCCGTAACTATTGCAACAGCAATAAGAGCAAGTGCCGACCGAAGGTTAAAGAGTTGCCTCAGCATTAGAGCAGTTTATTTTCAAATCTAAAATCTATTTCGCACAATTGCGGCAAATGAACATTAAAATCTTTTATGTTTGTGTTTCATTAATCTACAGATCATTGCCTTCAATACCATCAGTAGCAGTTGTAATCCTGAATTGGAATGGAAAACATTTTTTGGAAAAATTCCTTCCTTCTGTTTTGGAATCGGACTATGAAAATCTTTCTATAGTTGTGGCCGACAATGCTTCTACTGATGATTCGGTTTCTTTTTTAAAAGAACATTTTCCTTCCGTCCGAATAATCAACAATGAATCGAATGAAGGCTTTGCGAAAGGTTACAATTCTGCATTAAAGAAAGTAACAGCTGATTATTTTGTTTTATTGAACAGTGATGTTGAGGTAACTAAAAATTGGATCAAGCCTGTGACCAATTTGATGGAAAGTGATCACTCCATTGGAGCTTGTCAACCAAAAGTTCTTTCCTATAATCAAAAAGAAAAATTTGAATACGCAGGCGCTTGTGGAGGATGGATCGATAAATACGGCTATCCTTTTTGCCGTGGACGAATATTTGATTTTTGTGAAACAGACAACGGGCAATATGATTCTCTTGAAAGAATATTTTGGGCTTCAGGTGCCGCGTTATTTATAAGGTCCAAGGTTTTCCGGGATTTGAACGGCTTCGATGAATCATTATTTGCGCACCAGGAAGAAATTGATCTTTGCTGGCGCATGCAAAGAGCCGGTTATCAGATTTATGTTGTGCCTTCTTCTGTTGTTTATCATGTAGGTGGTGGAACTTTGCCGGTTGGACATGCGCGAAAGACTTTTTTGAATTTTAGAAATAACCTGCTGATACTTTCAAAGAATTTGCCTTCATCCCAAAAGAGAGTAAAAATTCCGTACCGGATTTTTTTAGATAACATCGCTGCTTTGCAGGCATTAGCAAAAGGAGATGTAAAAACTTTTAAATCGATTGAAAGAGCTCATTTTGCATTTTATAAGATGAGCGCAAAGCGGAAAGAAGAAGATGGATTGCCAAAAATTAATTTGGAAAAACTTGCCGGCGTTTTTAAAGGAAGTATTGTGAAAAAATACTTTATAGAAAAAAAGAAAACATTTTCTGAAATTCTTGGACTCAAAAAATAGATTTTTAAGTTCAATCTGTTATTTTTGCGAAGCAAATAAAAAAATATGGAACACGAAGAAGTAATTGATAACAAAGGTAAAGACGTTGGATACAGTTGGGTATTAACCTCGCGCTTTTTATTTTATTGCCAGGTGGCAATATTGGTTGCGTTGATTGTGGGAGGTTGTTACACCTTGTATGCACACCGCTACCATGGGAAACCAAAAGTTGAAATTCCGGGAAACACGCAATACAATCCACAGTACAAATAAATTTTGCTTCAAAGGTTTCAAGCCCTATTTTTGCAATCCATTTTTAGTTCTTACAATCGCGGAAGTAGCTCATTTGGTAGAGCACGACCTTGCCAAGGTCGGGGTGGCCGGTTCGAGCCCGGTCTTCCGCTCACAATTTTAAAAAGTAGGTAACGAAAATTATCTGCTTTTTTTTTATCAAAACTTGTGTTTACCCGGGTGGTGGAACTGGTAGACACGCAGGACTTAAAATCCTGTTCCCAGCAATGGGAGTGTGGGTTCAACTCCCATCCCGGGTACTTCCTTCCTTTTATTTCCAGTTATAAAATGCCAGGCAGTAAATAAAGAATTAATCAAAATTGTTGTTTTACTTTCAACAAACTTCTGCTGTCGTGGGTTGCTTTTCTGGAAGAAGAATTTGAAAAGTAGCACCTTCATTTAATTTTGCGACGGCGCTGATCTGACCGTGATGTTTTTCAACTATTTTTTTACAAATCGATAATCCTACCCCGATGCCTTCTATTTCATGAAAACTATGAAGTCGTTTGAAGGCCATAAAAATATCTTCAGAATATTGATCATCGAAACCGATGCCATTGTCTTTTACTGAAATGGAATAATAATCAATTCCTTTGATAATCTTTTCCTTTTCCCTAATGGAGAATGGATTTTTCTTTTGGCAACTGATACGGATGTTACAAGGTTTGTTTGCTTTGCGATATTTGATCGCGTTGTTGATCAAATTAAAAAATACCTGGCGCATTAGTTCAGGGATAACTTCAATGCAGGGCAGTTTTTCATATTCTACTTTTACCTGGTTCGATTCAAAGTCCAATTCCATTTCAGTAATTACAGTTTCCACCAATTCATTCAGATCAATAGTGAGAAAGTCTGAAGCGTTCATCGCATAACGGCTGAACTTCAGTAAATTGTTGATGAGCGATTGCATTCTTTGTGAAGAGTTGGTGATCTTCGAAAGATATTTTTCAACCTGGTTAAAATCCTCGCCCGAGGATATGATCTTATCACTGAACATCATTATTTTTCGCAATGGCTCCTGCAAATCGTGTGAGGCAACATAAGCAAAACGATCTAATTCTTCGTTTACTGATTCGAGGTGATTATTTTTCTCTAACAATTGCAGGTTCAATAATTTTATCTTCTCTTCCGACAATCGTCTCTCTTCAATCTCATGCTGAAGCGAATTGTTTGCCTGTATGAGTGTTTTTTCATGCGCTTTCAGCTGTTCATTTTTTCGGTACAATTCAACAAACACTCCAACTTTCGCCCTGAGCAAACCGGGGTTAATTGGTTTGTAGATATAATCCACTCCACCCATTTTATAACCTTTGAAAAGATAATCTTCATCATTTGAAAAAGCCGTAATAAAAATGATTGGAATATTTTTCAGTTTATCCCTTTGATAAATGAGCGTTGCCGTTTCAAGCCCATTCATATCGGGCATCTGAACGTCCATCAGGATGAGGGAAAAATCGAAACGGTTAAGTAGTATCTTCAGCGCGGCCCTTCCTGAATTGGCTTTAATGATGTTGTAATGGTCTTTTTCAAGTATCGATTCAATTGAAAGGAGATTGTCTTCCCTGTCGTCCACAACTAATATGTTAATCGGTAAGCTTTGCTGCATTTTTATCCTTTACTATCTACAATTATTAATTTTTATAAAGCCAAATCCTCATGAGCGAAATAAGCTGATCGATCTGCAATGGTTTTGTGATATAATCGGATGCGCCGGCCTCAATACATTTTTCCCGGTCGCCTTTCATGGCTTTTGCGGTTACAGCAATGATTGGCAATGAATGATTTTTATGTTCCCTGCGTATTTTTTGGGTCGTTTCGTAACCATCCATTTCCGGCATCATTATGTCCATTAATACAATATCAATCTGCTGGCTGTCATTCAAAATTTCCATGGCCTCTTTTCCACTTTCAGCAGTGATCGTGTTAATGTTGTATTTTTCAAATGCAGTTGTGAGTGCAAATAAGTTTCTTACATCATCATCTACCACCAACACATTTTTGTTGGTCAAGACATCCGTTTTTGACCTGCGCCCTTCAATTAATTTACGGTTTTCGGGGGCGAGATTTCTATGGTCAATATGCAATTGCATAACGGTTTCTTCCAACAACAACTCAAGTGAATTAACATCTTTCAAAAGGATCTTGCTTGCATATTTTTTCAACTTCGAACTTTCCTTTGCTGAGAAATCTTTAGCAGAATAAATAATTATTGGAGTCATCTGTTTTTCAGCGACCGGGCTCAGGTCTGTGATTAATTCGAGACCGGTAATATCGGGCAACATATAATCAACAATGATACAATCATATTGATTTTGGTTTGCCAGTTTTAAAGCTCTTTTTCCTGAAGTGGCAGTATCAACTTTTATCAGTTTTCCATTGCGAAGAATTTTGCTCATTTGTGAAGCATCTACTTCATTATCTTCAACGATCAGCAGCCTGCGTGTGCTTCTTTCACTGAAATCTTTTATGTCCGAAAACAAGACGGACAAAGCTTCCGTTTTCATTGGTTTCAGGTGGAAACTTCTTGCTCCTCTTTGCATAGCGAGAAGCCGGTTCTCTTCGCCTGAAATAAGATGGATGGGAATATGACGGAAATTGATGTCATTTTTAAAAAGATCAAGAATGCGCCAGCCGCTGGCATTAGGTAATTTTACATCAAGCGTTATCGCATCAGGAGCATACTTGTTTGCAAGATCAAACACATCTTTGAAATCAGTTGCCACAACGACTTTAAGATCTTTTTCATGTGCCTTTTCCATCATTATTTTCGCAAACCTCTTGTCATCCTCAACAACCAGAAGCACTTTATCGCCCTCTTCAATATTATTCCTGTCATCACCTAATTCGTTGATGATCTCATTCAGGTTTTCCAGGTTTTGCTCAAACTTGGTTTCATTCTTTAAAGGCAACTGAACTTTTGGTGACTGGTAAAGCCGGCGGTATTCCTGTTCCTTCCTGCTTGGCATTTCTTCTTTTGCAGTTATTGAAATCGGGTTGTATTCAATTGGAAGGAATAAAGTGAACTTACTTCCTTTGTCCACTTCGCTTTCAAGTTCAATTGTACCACCGAGAAGATCAGCAAGTCCACGACTGATCGATAATCCAAGACCCGTTCCTCCATACTTCCTGCTTGTTGAACCTTCTGCTTGCTGGAATGCTTCAAAGATTATATTTTGTTTTTCTTTTGAAATTCCGATCCCGGTATCTGAGATCTCAAATGCAACCACTTTTTCGGCCATGTCGAGTGTCGGATGTTCGGTCTTCCAATTATGTTTTGCCAGGTAAATGTTTAGGTTCACTTCGCCTTTTTCAGTGAACTTAAATGAATTCGACAAGAGATTTTTTAAGATCTGGTTAAGCCGTTGTGTATCGGTTTCGAAACTTGCCGGAAGTTCCTCATCAAGTCGTATATTAAATTTAAGGTTCTTGTTTTCTGAAATATGTTTGAATGTGGTTTCCACAAAAGCGGTAATAACAGAGAATTTAACACTGATAAAGTCGGTGGAAATATAACCTGATTCAATTTTTGAAAGATCAAGAATGTCGTTGATCAATTGAATAAGATCATCCCCGCAACTGTGGATTGTTTTTGCATAATGCACTTGTTTTTCAGAAAGATTTCCTTCGTGATTTTCATAAAGTTGCTGCGCCAAAATTAGAAGTGAATTAAGCGGCGTTCTCAATTCATGCGACATGTTTGCCAAAAATTCTGACTTATACCGGGAGGTAAGTTGCAATTGTTCTGCCTTTTCTTCAAGCGATCTCCTGGCTTCTTCCACCTCCTTATTTTTTCTTTCCACTTCTTCTTTTTGCTTCACCATCAATTGGGCTTTATCCTGCAGTTCTTCATTAATCCTTCTCAATTCATCAGCCATGGATTGTGATTGTTCCAAAAGCTCCTCAGTTCTTGAGTTAGCTTCGATCGTGTTCAATACGATCCCGATACTTTCTGTTAACTGGCTCAAAAAGTCGAGGTGTGTTTCACTAAATGAATCAAAGCTTGCCAATTCAATAACCGCCTTTATTTCATTTTCAAAAAGTACAGGAAGGATGATGAGATTCAGTGGGTTTGAATTTCCCAAACCTGATGCGATTTTGATATAATCCTTTGGTACATTGGTCAAAAGAATTCTTTGTTTGTTCACCGCACATTGGCCAACCAGACCTTGTCCCAATTCCAGTTCCCGGTTCATCTTGCTGACATTGTCCAATGCATAAGAAGCAAATAATTGCAGCTTTGCATCCTGCTGGTTTTCGTCTTGCTTCAGAATATAAAAAAGACCTTTTTGTGCGTTTACTACCTGCGCCAGTTCTGAAAGAATTCGTTGCGTAACTGCATTCAAATCTTTTTGTCCCTGCAACATTTGTGTAAACTTGGCAAGATTGGATTTCAGCCAGTCCTGTTCCTGGTTTCGCAGCGTAGTTTTTTTCAGGTTTACGATCATTTGGTTAATCGTATCTTTCAATTCTTCCACTTCACCTTTAGCTTCCACACTGATCATTTGAGTAAGGTCACCTTTGGTTACTGACGAAGCAACTTCTGAAATTGCACGCACCTGGGTTGTAAGGTTTTCAGCCAACTGGTTTACGTTTTCAGTCAGGTTTTTCCAAATTCCGGAAGCACCAGGCACACTTGCCTGTCCGCCTAATCTTCCTTCCACGCCAACTTCGCGCGCAACCGTTGTTACCTGGTCGGCAAAGACGGCAAGTGTATCGATCATTTCGTTAATCGTATCGGTCAACTGCGCTACTTCGCCTTGTGAAACGATCGCCAATTTTTGTTTCAGGTTTCCTGTTGCAACAGCCGTTACCACTTTTGCAATTCCACGCACCTGGTTGGTCAGGTTACTTGCCATCATATTCACGGAGTCAGTTAAATCTTTCCATGTTCCACCCACGCCCTGCACTTCAGCCTGTCCACCAAGGATTCCTTCGGTTCCCACTTCACGCGCCACACGCGTAACTTCGTAAGCAAAAGAGTTCAACTGGTCCACCATCGTGTTGATAGTGTTTTTCAAATCAAATATTTCACCCTTTACATCTATTGTTACTTTTTTAGAAAGGTCACCGGACGCAACCGCTTTGGTCACTTCCGCGATGTTACGCACTTGTGATGTGAGATTTCCGGTCATTTGGTTTACGGAGTCGGTAAGGTCTTTCCATGTTCCGGCAATTCCCGGCACAAATGCCTGTCCGCCTAATTTTCCGTCCGTTCCCACTTCTCGCGCAACCCTTGTCACTTCAGATGCAAAGGCACGTAACTGGTCAACCATCGTGTTGAGCGTTTCTTTCAACTGCAAAATTTCACCATGAACGTCCACTGTGATTTTTCTCGACATATCTCCATTTGCTACGGCGATAGCCACATCAGCAATATTTCTCACCTGGTCTGTAAGATTGCCCGCCATTTGGTTTACTGAATCCGTCAGATCTTTCCATGTTCCGGCAACACCCGGCACGTTTGCCTGGCCACCCAATTTTCCTTCTGTTCCCACTTCTTTTGCCACACGCGTTACTTCAGATGCAAAAGCCCTCAACTGTTCCACCATCGTGTTGATCGTGTTTTTCAATTCAAGAATTTCACCTTTTACATCCACCTGGATCTTTCTTGAAAGGTCACCGTTCGCAACCGCTGTTGTAACCTCGGCAATGTTTCTCACTTGTGAAGTAAGGTTAGAGGCCATTTTGTTTACAGAGTCAGTCAAATATTTCCAAAGTCCTTCAACACCCGGAACGTCAGCCTGTCCACCTAATTTTCCTTCAGAACCAACTTCCTTTGCCACCCTGAAAACTTCAGAACCAAAAGCGTTCAACTGATCCACCATCGTGTTGATCGTGTTCTTCAATTCGAGAATTTCGCCTTTTACGTTTACTGTAATCTTTCTCGACAAATCTCCTTTTGCAACAGCCGTTGTTACCTCAGCGATGTTTCTTACCTGCGCCGTTAAGTTGGACGCCATTTGGTTAACTGATTCTGTCAGATCTTTCCATGTACCGCCGATGCCTTTTACTTTTGCCTGTCCGCCCAGCTTTCCTTCAGTACCCACTTCCAATGCCACACGCGTAACTTCAGAAGCAAATGAATTCAACTGATCCACCATTGTGTTGATCGTCTTTTTCAACTCAAAGATTTCCCCGGAAACATCTACAGTGATTTTCTTCGATAGATCGCCATTAGCAACGGCCGTTGTTACTTCCGCAATGTTTCTCACCTGCGCTGTCAGGTTGGAGGCCATCTGGTTTACAGAATCCGTAAGGTCTTTCCAGGTCCCGCCAACGCCCTGAACTTTTGCCTGGCCGCCAAGCTTTCCTTCTGTTCCTACTTCCAAAGCCACACGTGTAACCTCAGAAGCGAAAGAGTTAAGCTGGTCAACCATTGTATTGAAAGTGTTTTTCAATTCAAGAATCTCTCCCTGCACATCCACGGTGATCTTTTTAGAGAGGTCACCATTCGCAACGGCGGTAGTTACTTCCGCAATGTTTCTAACCTGTGCCGTTAAATTAGAACCCATTTGGTTTACAGATTCTGTCAGATCTTTCCACACACCACCTACGCCTTTCACAGTCGCCTGGCCGCCAAGTTTTCCTTCAGATCCCACTTCACGCGCCACACGGGTAACCTCTGAAGAAAATGAGTTAAGCTGGTCCACCATCGTGTTGATGGTATTTTTCAATTCCAAAATTTCTCCTTTCACATCCACCGTAATCTTCCTGGATAGATCCCCACGCGCAACGGCAGTAGTAACCTCCGCAATATTTCTTACCTGGCCTGTCAGATTGGAGGCCATTTGGTTTACTGAATCTGTAAGGTCTTTCCATGTTCCGGCAACACCTTTTACTTCAGCCTGCCCGCCCAGCTTTCCTTCCGTTCCTACTTCAAGCGCAACTCTCGTTACTTCAGAAGAAAATGAATTCAACTGATCCACCATTGTGTTGATGGTATTTTTCAATTCAAGGATCTCTCCCTGTACATCCACTGTAATTTTCTTTGAAAGGTCGCCTTTCGCCACAGCTGTCGTTACTTCAGCAATATTGCGCATCTGGCTCGTTAAGTTTCCAGCCATGTGATTCACAGAATCAGTAAGGTCTTTCCAAACACCAGCAACTCCCTTTACTTTTGCCTGCACGCCCAACAATCCTTCTGAACCTACTTCACGGGCAACGCGGGTTACTTCCATCGAAAAAAGATTAAGTTGCTTTACCATGTTGTTCACCTCACGTGCTATTCGTCCAAATTCACCTTCCAGTTTGTGGTCGGCAATTTTAAGCGGCATCTCGTGCGAAAGATTTCCTTTAGCAACAGAACTGATCACATTGGCAATTTCAACAGTCGGGTGAACCAGGTCGGAAATAAGATTATTGATAGATTCAACTCCTTCACTCCACGCACCGCGCGCGAATCTTGGCAATTCTACCCGATGTGTCAATTGTCCTTTTCTCCCGATTGTTTCCCGCGCTTGCTTCAACTCCTGGAATAAAATTTCATTTAAGGAAATGATCTCGTTGATTGTGTCACAAACTTTTCCATCAATGCCTATACTTGTAACTGGAATGCGTACATTAAAATTTCCGTTTTTTACCTGGTCAAGTACTATTAAGATTTCACGCATTTGATGGTGGTCAACTGGTATTTCTGTTTGACCATTGTAACTTTTTCTGCTTTTTGGCGTGATTTTTTCAATTGTTCCCATGTTGGTTTCAAAGGATTTAAGTGTGTTGCAAAATTTTCTTATTGATCGATGACCAATTCGGGGAATTTTTTCCCCAAATAAAGAATTCGTGTTTTTTTTCGATAATACTTTTGGTGCGTTTTTTCATAGAGAAAGAAAAGACCTATGGAAGAAATCAAATATAGTACCTAACTTTTCACTTCTTTCCAGGGTTTAAACAAGTGAACCAATAAAAAAACCAGGATATTTTTTCTGGTTTTAAAATGAACAATATGAATAATACCGGGTCGGCAAAAGGCAAGCATTCACAAAAATGGATTTTGATTGGAGAAGATGATATGGATGACAAAGAAATTCTTGAAGAAACATTTTCAGAAATTGACCCCTCGGTGCAGATTCGGTTCGTCAGTAGTGGAAGAGAAATTATTTCTTTTTTAGAAAAGGTAAAAGCCGACGAGAAGCCTTCCTTGATTGTACTTGATTATAATATGCCTGGTTTAAATGGTGCGGAAATTTTAAAAAAATTACAGCCGATCCAAAGTCTTGAAAACATTCCAAAATTAATCTGGAGCACTTCAGGGGCCAGTTATTATAAGAATAAATGTCTCGAATCAGGAGCGACAGGATATCTCGTAAAGCCCTCATCCATAGGTGAGTTAGAACAGATGGTTAAATACATGCTTTCATTTTGCATTCACTGATCCGCCCCACCTGGCGAAAACGTAAGAGAGCTTAATAATTCATCCACCTGACGAAGTGAGAGAGGTTTTTCGAGCACTTTAACTCTTTGATCAGAAGGAAAAGTTGGCAAATTATCTTTATAGGCACTTATCAGGTTAATATGTAAAGATGGATATTTTTTCAACAACTCTTCAGTGCAATTCCATCCCCGGCCATCTGGAAGATGATTGTCGAGGAACAGAATTTGAGGTTGAAGTATCTCCAACTCATGAAGACCGGAAGAAAGCGTATGGCGAATTGTGGAATTGTATCCTTTCTTTTTCAGAAAAGCAGCAATTACCTGGCAGAAATCTTCCTCGTCATCGATAATTAAAACCTTTATTTTTTTATCTGGTAGCAATGATTTGTGATCTTTCAATTTTTTCTATATTATATTGGTATTTCGAATTATGGTCTAAATTTTTAAGTTGTCTTCTGATGGCCACAAAAACCAGACCTAAAGATTAATTAAAATAATGGAAAAAGAATTAGGAGAGTATATTCAGCTGGCTTCCCATGAATTGAAGGGACCATTAAGAAAAGTGCGAACTTTTGCTGAGTTGCTGTCATCCAGGACTGCAAAAAACCTCGATCAAGAAAGTGTTGGCTATATTGAACGAATGATGAATAATCTCGAGCTGATGCAATCCCTGCTTGATGCTTTGACTGAATATGCAATGTTTGATATAGGAAATATTGATAAGCGTTGTGATTTAAATAGCATATTAGAAGAGGCAAAAAACTATTTCAATACAATGCCTGATGATAAGAAACCCGAATACGATAAAGTTGATCTGCCTCAGATTCAGGGTAGTGAATCTGCTTTAAAAAAGGTATTTATATCCCTTCTTGATAATTCAATAAAATTCCAATCCACCGAACATCCCTTAAAAATTAAAATTACTTGTGAAGAAGTGCGGCAAGAAGAAAAATTGAAAAACATCTTGCATTCCAAAACAAAATATTCTAAAATTGTATTTGCCGACAATGGAATTGGCTTGCCCCAAGAAGATTGCGAGTTGATCTTTAAACCGTTTGCTCGCCTTAACGGAAAAAGTGCTTACAAAGGAAACGGTCTGGGGCTTGCGCTTTGTAAAAAAATAGTAGAAGCTCATAATGGTATAATTTATGCTTCACCCATTGAGTCCGGTTGTTGTATAACTTTAATTTTACCTCTAAGTGGTCAATAAATGCTGATCCAAAACAAAATTAAAATTTCTATCATCGAAGATGACGAGGATGACTTTTTTATCATCACCCGTTACCTGAACGAAATTGAAGGTGTGGAATTTATTACAGATTGGTGCAACAATTACCAGGCGGCTGTTGACCAGATTCGATCTGAAGCTCATGATATTTATTTGCTCGATTACAGGTTGGGAAGCAAAACCGGCCTCGACTTGCTGCGGGAAGTTTCCTGCTCAAAAAGAATTACACCGCTCATTCTTCTCACTGGCAAAGGCAACAGGGAAGTGGATATGCAGGCGATGAAGTTGGGTGTGACAGATTACATTGTAAAATCAGAACTGAACAGCGAAAAACTTGAAAGGTGCATTCGTTATTCACTTGACCGGGCAGCCACTCTCAAAGCCTTGAAGGAGAGTGAAAAAAAATACAGGAATCTTTTTGAATCTTCACGTGACGCATTGTTTATCGCCAATAATTTTCTTGTTTTCCAGGAATTGAACGATTCGGCGACTGAATTTTTCGGATGCAGCACTCCCGGTCACCAATGTGTTGCCTTATTTGATTTTATTCCCGATCCCGCAGTAAAAGAACAAATAACAGATATTTTAGTCTCGGGTAAAAACATTGACAGTTTTGAATTGATCATGGAAAATTCAAAAAAGGAAAAAAGAAATTGTGTCCTTTCCGTTTTGGTCGAATCGAGGGTTGATGGCGATAATCTTTTGCACGGTACAATTACAGACATCACCAACATTAAAAAAGCTGAAGAAATTAATCTTCAGTCGGCGAAGCTCGCCGCTAATGAGCGATTGGTTAGAATATTGGCGCATGAAATAAGAAATCCGTTGAATAACATCCAGCTTTCTGTAGAGAATCTCGCGCTTTTTGCCGGTTCGGATTCTATGGAAAAGCCAATGGTTGATATCATTCAACGAAATGTAGATCGTATCAACAAACTCATCACGGAATTGTTGAAATCGACCAAAACGCTTGATCTTTCGTTTGAAAAACAATCTTTGCAGGATGTCGTTGAAGAAAGTCTGAGTAGCGCTTCGGACCGGCTGAATCTTCAAAAAATAAACCTCAGGAAAAATTATTATCCTAAACCTCTGCTCATCAAGGCGGACAAATTAAAATTACAAATCGCTTTTTCAAATATTTTGATCAATGCCATTGAAGCGATGGAAAACGAGAACGGGCAGCTTTGTGTTTCTGTTGATAAAGCTCGTGAGCATTACCGCGTTTGCATTGAAGACAACGGGCGCGGTATTCCCGCTGAAAATATGCCTCAAATTTTCGAACCTTTCTTTTCAATGAAAAAAAATGGCCTTGGTTTAGGCCTTTCAGCTGCTTATGGAATTTTTCAATCCCACGACGTGCACCTCCAGGTCGAAAGCGTTCCTGATTCTGGAACTAAATTTATTATGGACTTTAAGAGTTATGAGGAATAAACTTACTGTTGATCTCCTGGACAAGAAATAGCCTTCATTTTACCCGAACACATTTCGAACAAATAAAAAAATTAATTTATTTGCTGCTTTACTGCAATTTCGTTTTCAGCAGGTAAACAACCACTTCTCAAATAATTAAAAACTCAATGCAACGAAATATATATTCACGTTGTCAGTAGAAAGATGCATCAAATGGATTTGGACCAAATACTTAAGGATTGCCTGAAACACAAGCCTGAAGCGCAAAGGAAATTGTATGAGCTTTTCGCGCCTTCAATGCTTGGCATCTGTTTCAGGTACACTAAAAGCATGGCTGATGCGGAAGAAGTTTTGCAGGAGGGATTTATAAAAGTATTTGAAAGATTAAAACAATATAAAGGTGACGGTGAATTTGGCGGATGGGTAAGAAAAATTATGGTGAACACAGCGCTGAATTATTTAAAAGCGAATAAAAGATACCGGCAGGACCTGTTGTTTGATGAAATGCCGCTGCACGCCGTTTCAAGTCACAGTCCCGAAGTGCTGCTCAACGCCAAGGAACTTGCAGGGCTTATCCGGCAATTGCCCACCGGTTTTCAAACTATTTTCAACTTACATGCTGTGGAAGGTTTTAAACACGGAGAGATTGCCGGAATGCTGGGCATAAATGAAGGCACTTCACGGTCGCAATATGCAAGAGCCAGGACGCTTTTGATCGAGTGGATTGAAAAAAAATCAATAAAAGAAGAAAGTGGGAATTATGGAACCAAATAAATTTGAAAGGCAGGTGCAACAGAAGCTGGAAGAATTTAAAATTCCTCCTGCAGAAGAAGTATGGACCAAGGTCGAGAAAGGAATCAACAGAAAAAGAAAAGACACGCGTCTTCTATTCCTCGTTGCATTTTTGTTCGTATTGTTAAGCGCTGGATTTTGGTATTTCAATGCTCAAAAAAATACTTCAATACCGGTGAACAAACAAATTGTGCACAATTTTAATCCCGCTAAAAATGAAGCCGCCAAAATCAAAAAACAAGATGTATCCTCTGAAACCACTAATGAGGAAAAGAAGAATACAAACGCTTTTAGCCGGGAAGAAATAGGCACCAATAAAAGCAGTTCAAAATCTTATTCTTCAAAAAAGGTTTTTCAAAATACCGGGAATAGTAAAATAAATTCGCCACAGAAAAACCCTTACCTTAATGCAGAAAACATTTCCGAATTACCTGATGATGACAATGTATTTGTATCCCCAAAAAAATTAACTTTCGCGTGGCTGCCTGATCATCAAAATATTGATCTTCAAAATCCAGACACTTTAAATTCAAGATCATCACTCTTTTTCTCAGGAAAGAAAAAAACAATTCGGTTCCATCATTCCTGGAAATTCGGCATTTCAGCTTCTGCGGGCGAATCGTGGATCAAAAATTCGCCTTCTCCTCATTATTATGCGCCAGCTCTTTATTCGCCTTCGGCAAATTTTGCGCAACCACTTTTTTATAACAGGTTTTATAACTCAAGTCCACCTCCATTTAAAAATTCATTTTCTTTTAGTGCCGGAGTTTATGCAGAAAGAGATATTTCTAAAAGATTTGATCTCAATCTTGGACTTTCTTATCATCATTTTTCATTGCAAAACAATGTCCGCAATAATTTCGATTTTGTTGAAGTGCCGATCCAGCTGAGTTTTGAATTAATAAGAAATCCTCTTCTACCTTTAACTATTGATGGGGGAATTACTCCTGCTTATCTTGCTGCAAGCAATGCCCTTCAATACAATTATACCGGCAATTCATGGTATCATCAAAATGCTCTTTTCAATAAATTTCAGGCGAATTTACAGGCCGGTTTTTCAGTTTCTGTTTTCAATAGAACTATGCACCCCGTTAAGATAGGACCGCAGTTTTCTTATGGTTTGCTGAAGCTGGCAGATAAGGGATTGTATTCGGAGAAACACCTTAGCGTTATGGGAATTCACGCTCAAATGTTGTTGAAGAAAAAATAATTCAAATGCAACGCTTTTCTTCAATCAGTTGTCAGTGGAGAAAATGCGGTTGATATGAAAAAATATTTTTCCCTTTCACTCGCGCTGTCCGTTTTCGCCATTCTTTTTCTTCTGAACAGTTGCGTAAAAGATACTTGCCGAAACACCTATACTTACACTATTTACAAACCAGTTTATGAAACGACGGAGCAGCTGAAGGCAAATATAAAAAGTGGCGCTCCGGAACAAGTTGAAAATGCGGGAAAGATCGTTTTGCTCGGTCATTATATTTTTCTCAATGAGATCGAAAAAGGAATTCATATCATTGACAACAGCAATCCTGCGGCACCTCAAAATATAGCATTTGTAAAGATTCCCGGCAATTTTGACCTGGCAGTGAAGGGGAATACACTTTATGCAGATTCTTACGCTGACCTTGTTACACTCGACATCAGCGATCCGCGAAATGTTCTTTTGAAAAAGTATTCAGAGAATGTTTTTCCTTTTCCTTATTATAGTTCTGCCATCGCCTACAATCCACAATATAAAATTGCAAGTTGGGATAAGAAAGACACAACCATTAACGAAAATTGTGGCGACGACAGGTTGGTTTATTTGGATGGCGGCCTGGCCTATCAAACAAACGGCGTTGCAAGTTCGGTACCATCGGCCAATTCTTCCCAGGTCGGAACGGCCGGTTCCATGTCGCGCTTTGCGATCATCAGCGATTATCTCTACACAGTGGATGAAGCAAATTTGAATATTTTTAAAATTACTACACCCGATGATCCGGAATATGTAAAACAGCTTCCCGTTGATTTTCACATTGAAACTATTTACCCGTTTCAAAATAAATTATTCATTGGTTCCAACAATGGCGTTTTTATTTATGGAGTGGGTGGTTTTCCTGAAAATCCGGTGAAGCTTGGACAATTTACGCATGCCCGTGCCTGTGATCCGGTGATTACTGATGGTGAATATGCTTACATTACTCTACATTCCGGCACAAGTTGTCTTGGTTATAATAATGAACTGGATATTGTGCGACTCAACATGCTTGTGAATGCATCCCTTGTTCAAATGTATAATTTCGAAAGCCCGCGTGGACTTTCAAAAGATCGAGACCTTTTATTTATTTGTGATGGCAATAATGGACTAAAGATCTTTGACGCCTCTGATGTTTTAAATTTAAAAATACTGAAACACATTTCGCTTCCTGAAACTTATGATGTGATCGCGAAAAATCACGTTGCACTTGTCGTTGCCGCCGATGGATTATATCAATATGATTACAGCGATCTTAATAATATTCATTTCCTCAGCAAAGTTTCCATTTCTAAAAAAAAGTGACATGAAAAGCCTTTTCCTGTTTTTGACAATAATTCTTTTTGCTTCACCTGGTTTTGCGCAGCATAAGAAAATCCGATTTCAATCCATTAATACCATTTCATTCATTGGCGGCGACAGTCCCGAAAAAACCGGAATCGGTTCCACAAACGGAATTGTTTTCTCTTCATGGTTTGCCGGAATTGGTGCTGAATTGGATAATTATCATTTTAAGACTATTCCTGTTTTTTTCGATGGCCGGAAATATTTTGGAAGTCAATACCGCCTGTTCATTTATGCAGATATTGGCGTGAATCTGCCTGCTCAAAAAAAGGCGGGCAAGGAATTTTATGATTATTCGCGGTTTTATTATTCACGCGGAATGTATTGGGCTTCCGGAATTGGTTATCTTTTTCCTTTCATAAAAAAATCTTCGTTGCTTTTCAGTGTTGGAAACAGTTATAAATCGATGAGTGCCAAAACGGTGGTAAATGTTTATTGTCCTGCCGGCAATTGTGCTCCTTCTTACCGTGATTATCAATTCAAATTCTACAGGCTGCTTGTAAAAGCGGGACTCGTTTTTTGATTTAAATTCACCTTTCTCTTCTTTCACTATAACAATTTATCTTTATACCTTTAGAAATTGTTTGAATCGGTTTTGAAAAAGGATTTTTACCAAGGCAACCCTTTTTGAGTTTTTTACGATTCCTAACCAGAAAGCTTTTACCGTTGTTAACAGCAAAGGAATTAAATAAACATATAATGGGGTGCGCCCGCAATGAAAGGGAGAGCCAGAAAAGGATATATAATTCTTTTTACAGCTATGGAATGTCTATTTGCCTTCGGTATACCAATCGTCATGATGACGCGCTTGAAATCTACAATGACAGTTTCCTCAAAATTTTTAAAGAGATCTATCACTACAAACCTTTGTATGCGGATGAAATGGGTTCTTTTAAAGGTTGGATCAGGAAGATCATGATCTACACCGCCATTGATCATTCAAGAAAAAACAACAAACATTCATTCACTGCAGATTTTGAAACTTCCGTTATATATTTAAAGGACAACGAAGAAGATGCTTTGGACCGGATCTCGTATGAGGAGATAATCGCTGCAATCCGCCAGTTGTCGCCGGCGTACAGAACTGTGTTGAATTTATATATTATTGATGGTTTTACTCATGAAGAAATTGCCAAGCAATTGAATATTTCTGTGGGAACTTCAAAATCGAATTTATTTAAGGCCCGTCAACAATTGCAACAAATTTTAAAAAACGAAAATAAAATACAAGTCGCCAAAAATGTGGGATGATGAAAACGATAAAAGAATAAGAGAAGCAGCAGAAAATTTTCAACCTCCTTTTGATGAAAAAGCGTGGGAGAAAATGGAAAAGTTGCTCGACGAGAATCTTCCCCGCGAGCGGGACAGGAAGAGGATTTTATTCTTTATCCCGTTTGTCCTGACCCTTGGGGCATTGGTTTTCTTTTTCTTTTATAACAACAATAAGCCTCAAAATTTAAAGCAAAATATTACAATGGAAAATGTGACTTCTGATCAAAACGGCTCACCTAATAAACCATTAGCAGAGCCGGATGAAGTTTCGAAAACCGGTTCAAAAAACAATTCAGAAATAATTGCCACAAACAAAAAAAGTATTTCTGAAAAGCAAAAATACCATAGTGTTCAAAATTCAAAATCAAACGCTCTTTTTACTAACGAAAAGATCGGAAAGAGGAATTTTGATGAGGTTAAGCCTGTTACAGAAATCGAGAATAATCAGCCGGCAAAAGATGAGATTTCAAAAGAAAGCAAACCCACAAATCAGCAAAATGTTTATCCTGCACAAGAGAAAAAAGATATTGAACAAAATGTAGAGGAAAATAAAACAAAAGATTCTTCTGAAACTGCTGTTGTGACTGAAAGAAACGATGCTTCAAAAAATTTGAAATCAAGTCAACAGAAACAAAAGAATAAGAATCCAAAGTCATTTGCTGATCATTTTAGTTTTGGCTTGTCTGCAGGTCCGGGAATTAGTTTTATAGGAAATGAAAATGGAAAAGTAACGCTCGATGTGGGTGTAATTGCAGGTTACAGCTTTTTAAAGAATTTCGGCTTGCACACTGGAATTTTCTTTTCGAAAAAGATCTATACTGTTGCACCATCGGATTATTATTTCCCCCCGGGTTCTACATATAATTACCTTGAAAAGGTGAATGCGAATTGTAATGTTGTAGCGATTCCATTAAACCTTGATTATTTCTTCAATCAAAAGAAAGATCATCTTTGGTTTGTATCAGCAGGACTTTCATCCTACCTGATGAAAAAAGAAAGTTATGACTACGTCTATGAAGATCCCGGCGGATCGACTTATGTAAAAAACCGGACGTACAACAATCAAAACAAACATTATTTTTCAGTGATTGATCTTTCTGCCGGCTACCAATTTAAAATCAGTAATCATTTTTCACTAGCTGCACAGCCCTATGTTGATTTGCCGATCACAGGCATTGGAGCGGGGAAAGTAAAACTTAATACAGCGGGCATTCTCTTCACTTTAAAAGCAAATAAGCTTAAGAGTAGCAAATAAGAATGAGCAAAACTTAAATTATGACCGGTACGCCTCCCTAAGACTTTCTCTGAAAATTAAATCATACCAATCTTCCGGTTTTTCCTCTTCCTGGTTATTTGCAAGGCTAAATTTTTGATCGCTTCCTTTTTTGAATTAAAAGAGCCAACAGCGGCAGGAGAGATAGAAAGGAATTAAGAAGAAAACAGAAGCGCCGTCACCACTCGTTCAGAAGATTACCTGGTCTTTTCCTTTATTTTATTCTTCCTGTTTTACTTTCGCTCGAACCGTCAAAACCGTATTTACCTAAACCCTGTTTTTTTGTTTGATTTGTCCGGTGAAAGTTCCTGGTAAAGTGAGACGGCGTCTGTTTATTGAATTTGGTTCATTTAACCTTTAGTCTTTTTTGCTCCAGATAATAAAGCCAATCATGGCGATGGTTGACAATGCCATGATCACTAATAGTAAAATATTTATGATGGTCCATCTTCTCATTAGAACTATTTTAAAAGCCGGGCAGCATCAGCTACCCGGTAGTTTTCCAATCATTAAGATTGAGGATACGGTGAATAATCAGCAAAGAGTTTCTGCAAAAAATTATTGGGTTACCACCAATGTGGCTTTCATGTTGGAATGAAAGTCGCAATGATAAGCAAACGAACCAACTGTGTTTGCCGTATATGAAAAAGTTTTACCTAAATCTATTGTGCCACTTTTGAAAGAGGTGCCGTCATCAGAAGTAACCGTGTGGGCCATTGCATCATTGTTTGTCCATGTTACTGTAGATCCAACTTTAACTGTTGTTGTAGCAGGAAAAGCCATTCCTGCGATACTTACCTGATTGGGATTTGTTCCCGTTGAATTTCCCATCGTATTTTTCGATTTGGAACACGAAAGGAAACCTGTGGAAAGAACTGCTGCAAGCATAATTGCAAAATATTTTGTTTTCATAATTTCTTTTTGTTTTGTGAACGGATGTGAGTTTCAAATTCTTACGTAATTGTTTGTCTAATCGTTGACTTTTCAAAAAGGGTTGCCTTTATGGTGAAAAGGTGATTATTGAATGAAACTCAGAAAACAAACAGTTTTTTATTTTTATATTCATAAAAAGGATCTTCAATGATTGCAGTAAACAAATATTTCCGGTCAATCTTTAATTCTACTGATTTCCATTTCTTCCACTGAATTGCCGCGAGCGCAAACACAATTGCAGCAGTGGGGAACATTGCAGGGATAAGAAACCAGTTTTAGTAAAAAATAGAACTGTGAAATTTAAGCTTGACTAAACAAGCTTTACCAGTTTGATGAATTAAGTGAGCGCAAAAAATTCATTTGCTGAATGAAAATAATTTCAGAAAAGCGTAACTTGTTGATCCTTTTAAGTATTGCGCAACCTTGTAATTATCAGGTTGCTAAAAAATAAAAATTTCATCCTTTTTAAAAACACAAACATGACAACAAGACGCTCTTTTTTGAAAAACTCCGCGCTTCTTTCGGCAGGGTTGATGGTGGCTCCCTCTGCATTTAAGCCTAAGAAACAATTGATCGGTTTACAATTATACACCGTTCGTGATGCGATGGCAAAAGATCCTAAAGGTACGCTTGCACGTGTTGCAAAAATTGGTTACACATCCGTGGAAGGCGCGACTTACACAGGAGACGAAAAGTTTTATGGAATGAGTCCGAAAGAATTTAAAGAAGTTTTGAAAGACAATGGACTTGTAATTCCCAGCAGTCATTACCGGCTTGGCGAAGATAAAATGAACGGTCAGGTAATGAAGGGAACCATGCTGCACGACTGGGATAAGGCAGTTGAAGATGCAAAAGAAGTTGGTTTAAAATACATGGTTTGCGCATGGCTTTCACCTTCAGAGCGCGGCACTCTTGATCATTATAAAAAAGTGGCAGACGACCTCAACGTGGCCGGTGAAAAATGTAAAAAAGCGGGTATCCAATTGTGTTACCACAACCACAATTTTGAATTTGAAAAACAAGGTGATCAATATCCTTATGTTATTTTGATGGCCACTGACAAGAATCTTGTAAAAATGGAAATGGATATTTACTGGATTAGGAAAGCAGGACAAGACCCGATCGCTTTGTTCAAAAAATATCCCGGTCGTTATCCTTTGTGGCATGTAAAAGACATGGACAACACTCCCCAACAAAATTTTACGGAAGTAGGTAACGGTGTTATTGATTTCAAAAAGATCTTTAAATACAAAGACCTCGCTGGCATGAAATATTTCTTCGTTGAGCAGGATGTTACACCTGGCGATCCCTTTGTAAGCATTAAAGAAAGTATTGATTACATCAAGAAGAATTTGGTGTGAGGAAAAGGACAACCGATCACCGATGACTGACCACCGACATGGAATTCCTCATTAACCATTAATCATTAACCTTTCACCATTTCACCATGAAAATACTTTTCATATTTTTTTCCTGCCTGGTAATATCAGAAGGCATTTACAGTAAACCAACCAACAGTAAAGCAACAAATAATTCAATTTTTCAAATTCGGCTGTATCATTTAAAAGATGACAACCAGGTCAAGATGACGGATGAGTTTTTGAAAGACGCTTATCTGCCTGCCTTGCATCGCATGGGTATTAAAAATATTGGCGTGTTTAAACCAATAGCAAATGATACGGCAGCTGATAAACAAATTTATGTGCTCATTCCTTTTACTTCTTTGGATCAATGGATGAAAATAAATGAACGCCTTAATTCAGACGCATCTTTTAAATCTGCCGGCGAAAAGTTTTTGCACGCAGATGCCAAAAATCCTCCTTTTGTAAGATTGGAATCGATATTGCTCCAACCTTTTTCTGGGCAAACATTTCTGAATATTCCAAAGACAAAAGATGCTAATCGTGTTTTTGAATTAAGAAGTTATGAAAGTCCTACATGGCATTTGGCGGATAAAAAAAGAGCGATGTTCAACAAAGACGAGATGAACATTTTTTCAAGGCTTAAATTTAATCCTGTTTTTTATGCAGAAGTGATTTCAGGAAGTCACATGCCGAACCTGATGTACATGCCCATTTTTAAAAGTGTGGAAGACCGTAATGACCAATGGAAAGTTTTTGGCAATGATCCAAAATGGAAAGAAATTTCTGCTGATCCGTTCAATGAAAACAATGTTTCTGTTAATCACATCGACAGTATCCTTATGCATTCTACTGATTATTCTGATTATTAATCTTAAACATTACATGCATGAATAACAAACGTTTTTATGGAATTGCGTTAATGCTTTCAATATTGTTTTCTTTCAACGGCTTTTCCCAAAAGGTTGGAATTTTTGAAGGGCAAACAGATATTGGAAATGTGCTGCACAAAGGAAATGCAACGTATGATAATGCTCAGCAGGATTATTCGGTTTCCGGTTCGGGAAGTAATATCTGGTTTACAAACGACGAATTTCATTACGTGTACAAAAAAATGAGTGGCGATTTTATTTTGCGTGCGCGCGGAAAGCTTGCCGGAACAGGAGGTGAGGAGCACCGCAAATTTGGTTGGATGGTTCGTAAGAATTTGGACACAAGTACGGCAATGGTTGCGGCAACGATCCATGGCAATGGCCTTACTTCATTGCAATATAGAAATGCAGCGCATGAAAATGTTGAAGAAAAACAATTTGATCTAAGTGCACCGGATGTGGTCCAGTTAGAAAGAAAGGGCGATACTTTTATTATGTCGGTGGCTCATTTCGGTGAAACATTTGTAAGTCAAGAAATCAGCGAAAGCGGTTTGGGCGATGATGTGTATGTAGGCTTGTTTGTTTGTGCCCACAACAAAGACTTGGTGGCGAAAGCAAATTTTGAAAACGTGAGAATTGTTATTCCTGCGCCAAAAGATCTTGTTCCTTACAGGAGTTATTTGGGAAGCAATATTGAATCAATGGACGTGATGACGGGCAAAAGAAGAATTTTGTATTCCGAAAATGGTTCATTGCAGGCTCCCAACTGGACGAAGGATGGCAAGTATCTTATTTACAATTCGAAAGGATCTCTTTATAAATTCAATCTCAAAACATTGCGACCGATTCTTTTTCCAACAGGAAATGTAAAAGATATTAATAATGACCACGTGATCTCTTTTGATGGCAAAATGCTGGGAATAAGCGCGGCAAGTCCTGATGGAAAGATCGGCTCGACTGTTTACACTGTTCCCATTACAGGTGGCGAACCCAAATTAATAACGCCGCTTCTGGGCTTATCTTATTTTCATGGATGGTCGCCTGATGGTAAGTGGCTAACGTACACGGCTAAACGAAATAATGATCCTACGCCGGCTGGATTTGATATTTATAAAATTCCATCTTCAGGAGGAAAGGAAATACAATTAACCAATGTCACCGGTTTGGATGATGGGCCGGAATACAGTCCTGATGGAAAATACATTTATTTTAATTCTGTAAGAA
>DASTXM010000162.1:0-12994 GCA_035765495.1 Hanamia sp. | reverse complement strand
TTTTATTTTGTTGCTCATGGGTCGATATTTTAAAATGAATTTATCAAAATGAAGATCACAACTTCACTTTCATAGCACTTCCATTGTACTTGACAACTTTGTCAAAAGTTTTTGATGCAGGCATACCAATACCATTGCTTGTTGAAACAAGTACTACATTAAAAACCCGGGTTTTTATCATCTCCGGAAATGAACCTTTTGTTGCAGAAACACTTAATTCCTTTGTTTTATCATTCCAGTTGAAAGTGAAAGTAGCATACGCTCCCTTTTCATAATTGTAGGTATTGTTTTCATCCTCATACAATGTAAAATGGCCATCTGCACCCGGATATATTCTCAATTCTAAAGTGTCAGGACGTATTTGAGTGGCATATTCCATCACGGGCCCCATTGGGATTATAGAACCAGCGCGAACGTACAATGGCATTGTCTCAATTGGCGCTGCGGCATCAATTGTTTGTCCACCAGTCAATTTTTTTCCCGACCAGAAGTCGTACCAATCAGTACCTTTCGGCAAGTAAACTTTTCTTGTTGATCCCAATTGATTCGCATGATCACCAGTGTACAATTGTTGTGTCACCGGGTTCACCAAAAACGCAGGGCCAAACATATATTGATCGGGAATGTTGTAAACCGCAGGGTCATTCCTGAAATCAAAAACAAGAGAACGCATCATGGTATAATTCTTTAATGTCACTTCGCTTGAAAGAGAATAAATGTAGGGAAGCAGCCGATAACGTAAATCATCATATTTCAGAAGAATGGATTTTGTTTTTTCGTCCCAATTTTTTGAAAACAGCGCCCTCTCTCCTTTTCCATGAATTCTGAAAATCGGGCTGAAAGTTCCAAACTGAAACCAGCGGGTAAAGAGTTCTCGGTAAGACGGCTGTGACCAATCAGGAATTCCCTCCGGAGATGGATAAGAAATGTAACCACCAATATCTGAAGTCCAGTAAGGAATTCCTGAAACACAGGTATTAATTGCCTGGGGCACCTGGTTTTTAAATGCAGAAAAAGTGGTGGTAATATCTGAAGACCACAAAGTGGCAGCATTCCTTTGTTGCCCCGCAAAAGCTTGCCGCGCCAATAGAAAAATTCTTTTTTTAGGAATGTCCCTTCGCCAGTGCTGGTAAATTCCTTTCGTATGCTCAAGCGAGTAAGTGTTGAAATAATCAATTCCTTTCCCGGTGTATAAATTGGCAGTTTTGCGATCGTTCGGATCTTTCGTATCCGGTTCGCACTGGTCAACCCACCATGCATCCCAGCCATATCTTTTTATCAGGCTATCTCTTGCCTGGTCCCAATACATTTCTCGTGCGCCCGGATTATGCGCATCATAATAAGTGTCTATCGAATGAACAAAAAAATTGTCCCAGGTAATGCTGCTCAAATAGCCAGCTTTTTTGAGTTGATCATAATCTTGTGTTCCCTTTCCGAAGCAAGGCCAGATGGAGATCATGGCGTGCAAATTTGCCTTGTGCAATTCATCCACCATTGCTTTAGGATCAGGATATCTTTCCGGGTTCATAATATGTGATCCAATTGGTGCAGGCGACCAGTAAAACCAATCCTGAACGATCACATCCACCGGAATATGGTTCTTACGATAATTGTCTTTTACGGAAAGAACTTCCTCTTGGGTTTTATACCTGTCCTGCGACTGAAACAAACCAAAAGCCCATTTTGGATACATTGGCGCTTTTCCGGTAATATCCCTGTAAAGGTCAATGATGTGATCGAAGGAAGGGCCGTAGAAAAAATAATAATCAACCATTTTACCGCTCTCTGAAACATAAGTGTACTCCGTGTTCCCCGCTTCTGCTCCATAAAATTTAGATTCGGCATAATTGTCCCAAAGCAATCCATAACCTTTTGAAGAAAGCATTACAGGAATGGCACCGGTTAAATACTTTATGGCCATATCCTGGTTGCGTCCTTTGTAATTGATCGAAAGCGAATCGAGCGGATGACAACCAAGTCCAAACAAAGCTTCATCTTTTGGCGAATCGAAAGATGTGGCACATGAATAAGTATTGATTCCCGCAATTGTGGTATCACGCATCTGCTTATTCTGCAGACTTTCTGCAAGAATAACATTACCCTTCAAATCAGAATAAGTTATGGCATTGGTCTTCTTATTCACTTTTATTTGCAGGCGCGCTGTAGTTAAAATTACATCTCCATTATTTTCTTTTACTGAAAAATCTTTTGCATAAGAAGAAACAGGCAAAACGACTAAAGACTTTTTTGCAGACATTTCGTTGAGCATTGAATACTTCACTTCTACCAAGTCATTTTTCACGAGATACAAATTCATCCAGCCTTTGTCAAGATTAAAACTCACACCGAACGCCGTTTTTTTGAAAGAACGAACCTGTGCTTTTGCAGCCATTGCATAAAGCACACAAAATAATACTACAGTGAAACTTTTCGGAAACCTTCTCATTACCAAGCTATTTTAGAAGTTAAAAGAATCAACCTCCCAGGTTGATCGAAGTCTTTTCTGGCTACAAATTATTTAATTTTTGTGAAAGCAAAACGAGACAGGTAAAATAAACCCTAAAAGGTATTTTAATATTATTCATTTCATCAGAAAATAAAAAATCGAATTATTTGTTTGCCTGCCGCTGACCAAAATATTCATTTTTCATCCAGGGCCTTCTTGTACGCTTCTAGTGCGCGTTTCCTCGCCAATTCGTGTTTTACAATTTCAGGAAGATAACCCGGCCTGAATTCTTCGATCCATCTTTTGATGTAAACCAGTTTCGGATCAAACTTCTTAATTTGAGTTGTTGGATTAAAAATGCGAAAATAAGGAGCCGCATCACAACCAGTCCCTGCAGCCCATTGCCAGTTGCCATTGTTGGACGCCAATTCGTAATCCAGTAATTTTTGTGCGAAATACGCTTCTCCCCAGCGCCAGTCGATCAATAAATGTTTACACAAAAAGCTTGAAACGATCATGCGTACACGATTATGCATCCAACCTGTTTGGTTTAATTGACGCATGCCCGCATCGACAATCGGGTAACCAGTTTCTCCTTTACACCAAAGTTCAAATTCCTTTTCATCATTTCTCCACTCAAGTCTATCGTAATTTCTTTTAAAATTATGTTCTTCCACATATGGAAAATGAAAAAGTATTTGCATAAAAAACTCGCGCCAGATCAATTCGTTCAACCATTGTTCATTTAATTTCAGCGCAAGCTTTACAAGCTTACGAACACTAACAGTTCCAAAACGAAGATGAACTCCGGCATAACTGGTTCCTTCAAGCGAAGGGTTGTTCCTCGTTTTGTCATATTGTTTGATTAACGATTCTGAAATATTGAGTTTCGGCACTTTAACACCTGATTCTTTAAATCCAATTTCTTGCAGGGACGGAAAATGAAATGAAGAAGTTTGAATTAAGTTTTTTAAAAAGTTTTCAGAAGGAAAATGTTGTATTTCTTTTTGTTGCAATTTTTTCTTCCATGTTTTTGAATAAGGAGTAAAAATAGTGTACGGATCAACGTTATCTTTTACCACTTCTGATTTTTCAAAGATCACCTGGTCTTTAAAAGTGTGAAAAGGAATATCTCTTTCCCTGAGAAAAGCGGCAATCACTTTATCTCTTTCTATTGCATAAGGTTCATAATCATGATTCGTGAAAATTTCCTTTACATTAAACTGTTCACAAATCTTTTTGAAAGCTTTTTCGGGTTTATCATAAAGAATTAAGAACGACGATCCTTCTTTTTGAATCCTTTCGTTAGTTTCTTTTAATGTTTGATAAATGAATGTAACCCGCGCGTCGCTTTTATCATCAAGCTTGTCCAAAATATTGGAATCAAAAATAAAGACGGGCAAGACAGGGTAATTACTTTTTAATGAATGATAAAATGCAGCATTGTCATTCACCCGCAAATCTCTTCTAAACCAACAAACACTAATTTCCGTTGAACTCATGAATTAGTTAAATTTCTTAAAGGATTGGTTTTACGATTCAAATAAGCGTGAACTCCACTGCTGATGAAAAGTATAGCCGCTACGATGATTGCTGAATAAACTACCGTCATTGCTTCTTTTCGATTGGCTACAGCAATTGCAATTAAAGCCCAAACAGCCACCAGCGCATATTCGCGCATATTTCTTGTCCAGGTAACAATTAAATTAATGATCCCCGCAATGATAATCATGATCACTGCCCAGGCAATTGCCGGAATTCCAAAACCGTTCCATTGGATTTTTGTTAGCAATGCGGCAATATCTGCAATGAGTGCCACGGTTATCCAACCAGAATACAAACAGAAAGGCCACCAGACAAAAGCGATCTTTTTCAAAGGCAAGTCGTCCAATTCCATCCTGGTGTTCAAAATTATTTTTATTAAAGAATAAAGAAGAACAATCATTATGACAACTGAAAGGCCGATATAATCATAGAGCCAGGCAAAAACCCACAACGAATTTGCGGCGCAGGAAACCACAAACCACCAGCCAATTTCCCTCACCGGCCAGTCGTCAGTTGTTTTTTTGAAAAGGCTTCCTGCCTGGTAAATAACATAAGCCAATAATCCCAAATAGATCAAACCCCATATCGCAAATGCGTAACCGGCAGGCGTAAAATAATTTTCATAACGCGCGGAAACTGTCGCCATCGTGTTGCCATTAAAGATTCCAGTGTTGGATAAATAATTTATTACAAGCGTCATTAAAAGTGCACTTATGTTGGCAATCTGCAATATTTTTTTCATTGAAAATTCTTTTACTGAAAATTGGAAATCCCTTTATAAAAATATAGAGAAAAAAATAAATAGGATTTGCAGTAAACAAAGAATGAAGTACAATTTTTATTTCCTCCAAAACTTATTCCTCATTCAAATTAAGCAACTTGAAAAATGAGACCTCGTCTAGTTCTTTCACTTGCCCGGGTTCAATTCGATCTACCGTAATGTTTTCAATACTCAGCCTGATCAACCTTTGACATCTGTGTCTCAGGGCAAGAACCATTTTTCTTATTTGCCTGAATTTGCCTTCTGTAAGTGTAATCAGCAGCCAGGTATGCGGATAGTTTTCGCGTTGATCCATTGCCCATGGATATAAACTAACGGCATCGGATACTCGAAAAACAGCTTCAGGCCGAGCAACATAGTTTTCACCATTTGCAATTTTGATAGGAACACCTTCTTTAAGTTTTTGAAAAGTTGCTTCGCTAATTTCATTTTGTACCATTACCAGGTAAGTCCGCAAATGAGGTTTTGAACCCCTAAAAAGTAAACGTGTAATTTTTTTGTTGGTTGTAAGCAACAACAAACCTTCCGAATCTTTGTCCAATCTTCCAATAGCATGAGTTCCCACCGGAAAATCAAAATCAATTGATCCAAGCAACGGGACTTTATCGCTGCTGATGAATTGGGAAACTATTCCTGCAGGTTTGTTTAAAATAAAATAACGGTGCATCAATAAATGAATTACAGTAAACCTACAAAAAATGCAAATTTCTTTTTTGATGAAAAGTATTTTTCAATCAGTTTCTTTTTAACCAACCGGTAATGCTTAGACGCGGTTGATTGGAAGGCAAAACCTCATGCGGCAATTCGTTGCTTTTAAAAAAAACACTTTTGCCATTTTCAGGAAGGATTTTTTGAACCTGGTCATCATTATAAATGCACAAATGACCTCCATCATCTTCCTGCCAGCCATCATTAAGGTAAGTAATCATTGAAAACTGCCGGCGCGGATTATTTTTAAACTGGTCGATGTGTTTTTTGTAAAACCTGCCCGGTTCGTATAATGTATAATGAAATTCATAACCCGTGATCCCTGTATAACATTCGCGGTTGAGGTAATCAACAAATAGGTCCATCTGTTCGAAGAATTCGGATTCGTGTGGATCATTATTTTTCTTGTCGAGCCAATAGATCATATCACCCCTGACCGATTTATTTACCAAAGGCACAGTGCCATTTCCGGTTCCTGCTTCCTTCAATTTATCCTGCGAGTATAATAATAAAAGGTTGTTCTTTAAACTGGCTGAAAGGGAAGGATTTAAAAAGCCGTGGATTATCCCGACTTTATTTTCAACAAAGCTGCCGATGAGGGCATTAAAGATTGTTTCCAATATGTGCAATTGAAACCAGTTTTTTTTTGGCTCAATTGTGCGCGAAATTAAGCGCAAAAAAAATCCCTATATCAACGGGGGTTCAATGACACAGCGTATTAACTTTTAATTACAAATTTGCCGGAGCCGGCTTTTTAAGGGAAGGCTTTTTTTGGACTGGTAATGAAAACCAAAAGGTGGAACCTTTTCCTTCTTCGCTTTTAAAATTCATGGTGCCGGAATGCCTCTTGATGATCTCCTTGCAAATGTAAAGTCCTAAACCCAGACCTGGATAAGTATTTTCACTCACCCTGAAAAACCTGCTGAACAATTTTGGCTGTTCTGAAACATGAATTCCAATTCCATGATCCTGCACACAAAGTCTTATTTCATCCTGCGATCTTTCTGTATAAATATGTACCCTATCTCCATTAGGTGAATATTTGATTGCATTAGAAACAAGATTGGTTATCACCTGGCCCAAACGGTTCCTGTCGCCGATTACCTGTTCTGTATCACCGAGCTTTAATTCAAGTTTGTGGGTTGTGGTAAGCTGCAGCATAGTCACAGTTTCCTTCACCAATTCATTAAAATCTATTTTTTCAAAATCATAATTCAGTTGGCCGGAATTGGCCCTGGATACGTCAAGGAGATCACCAATCAATCTTGTGAGTTTATTGATTTGCTTGTCCATTTTCTTCAACATTCCCAGCTCACTTTCCTTTGCTTTGTGATCGGCATCCATGAGCAAAATTTCGGTAAAAACTTTAAGGCTGGTTACCGGGGTTTTTAGTTCATGACTGGCCATGCTGATGAATTCATCTTTTTTTTCCATGTCTCGCTTCTGATCTTCTATATCTGTGCAAACTCCAAACCACTGAAGTATCTTTCCATTCTTATCTTTAAACGGTAAAGCATGTGCCAGGTTCCAGCGGTAAATGCCACCTGCAGAACGTTTGCGGTCTTCTCTTTTAAACGGTTCCCCTTTGCTGATTGACTTTTGCCATTCAAGTATGGTTTCGGGTAAATCATCGGGATGAATAACCGTTTGCCATCCTTTGCCCCTGGATTGTTCAAATGTGAGACCGGTATAATCGTACCATTGGCGGTTAAAATAATCGTAATTGCCTTCTGCGTCTGCTGTCCAGACAATTACAGGAATGGTATCAGCAAGAAACTTAAAATGTTCACGACTGGTAAGCAATTCACGCGTTCTTTCATGAACACGCATTTCCAGTTCATTATTTAGCCTTTCTGTAAATGTCTTTGCTTTTGAAAGCAATTTGTTATTGTCACGAAGTTCTTTTTCAATCTTTTTTTGATCCGTAAGATCGGTGATGATCACACTCAAAGCAATTCCTTCGTCCAGTTCAAGACTCGTTAAAGAAAGCAAGACTGGAATCACTCTTCCATCTTCTTTTTGCAGATTGATCTCGCCTTTGCATTCAGCCTTCCATCCTTTCTTAAATAAAGAATCAAATTTTTTCTTGCTTGCATCTTCAAGGTAATTCTTAAAATAAGAACCAATGATTCCGGTAAGAGGCAAATCCAACATGGAAGCAAGCCGCGAGTTACTATATAGTATTACACCTTTTGTGTTAAGCGTAACTGCCCCTTCTCTCATTTTCTCAATAAAAACACGGTAAGTCTGATCGGCGGTCTTTAATGTGTAAAGTTGATGACCATTCGAATCCTTCACCACCAGGGCATCTATTTGCCCGGTGCGGATCGCTTCGATCGTATCGTTTGCGTCCTGGAGTTGATGACGAAGCTCGGCAACTTCCAGTTTGAGTTTTTCATATGTATTTACTTCTTCCATATTCAATTAAGGATTTATCCCAAGGCCTCTTAATACCTTGTTCGTATCAGACAGGTCTCCGATTATTTTTTTTACCGGTAAGGGAAAGAACTTAAGAAGCATTGGCAAAGCAACTATCTGATCTTTACTTGCTCTCAATGGTTGCTGATATACATCAATTATTTCGAGATCATATTTAAAATCAAAATAGTTGTCAATAATTTCTTTCAGATTGGCGATAGCTTTTGCAGAATTGGGTGAAGCTCCGGTAATAAATAATTTCAATGACAACTCAGATGCTTCATTGTTTTCTTTAATCTCTTCGCCGGAAGGCATATCCTTCGATTTCATGTTACTTTTTTAAGCGGAACAATGTTTAAGCCTACGAGCACTTTCTCTTCATTAGAAAGATCGCCAATTATTTTCCTGATAGGCACCGGGACTTTCCTTACCAAGGTAGGCACGGCAAATATCTGGTCACCTTCCGCCAGCTGCGGCTTTTTTAGCAGATCAATTACTTCAATTTTATACCGGCCATCAAGATGTTCCCGGCAGTACCTTTTTAAATTTCGCAGGGCAGTCTCCGACTTTATCGTCTTGCCTGCAATGTAAAGCTTAAGTTCCCAGGTTTGTTCCATGCAATTTCTCCAATTAATATTTAATTTCTTTAGTTACCTTTTCTTTCTTCCCCGGATGATTTCAGCCCGGTTTTTTTCGGTCACCTCTTTGGCCAACGCATCCTCCAATTCTTTTCTATTCAGCTCGTTCATATCCATTTCAAACTTTGAAGTAAGACTTCTTATCTTATTATCCAAAATTATTTTCCTGCGTTCTATTTCCCTGTTCTTTCTTTCAACTGTATGCTGTTTTATTACATCTTCTTTTGCCTTCTCCAGTTCGTAAGAATCACGTGCCGAACCAATCAAAACGCCATCAGGTCCAACTACCAGTTCAACGATCTCAAGTCCTTTATCCGTGATCACAAATTCTCTTACCTGGTTCGAGGATTTCATTCCCCTCGATTTCAAAATATAAATTCCCCTGTTCCTTTCTCCGTTCAATTCAATATCCTGTACTACGATCCAAACATCCACCAGTGAGGAAATATTTTCCTCCTGGTTGCCATAAGGATGGTTAATTTGAGAAAGTGCAGTTAACATCACAGTTATTTGCTCCTGCTGCAAAAAATCCAAAAGACGTATGAGAATAGATTTCACTTCATCCTGGTCGCCAACAGTTATAAGATTAGTGATCGGGTCAAGAATTACGGTTGAAGGTTTGAATTCCCTGACCAGGTTATAAAAGACAACCAAATGCATTTCCAACCCATAAATTGTTGGGCGGGTAGCATGAAATCTCAAAAGACCTTTTTGTATGTAAGGTTCAAGATCCAAATCAATCGACTTCATATTTCGGATGATTTGCTTCGCTGATTCTTCAAAAGCAAAGAATAAACATCTTTCTTTTCTTTCGCAACACGCTTTCGCAAAATTGGCTGCGATACTGGTCTTACCTGTTCCTGCAGTTCCCGAAACCAAAATGCTGCTGCCTTTGTAAAAGCCCGTTCCACTCAACATTTCATCGAGAGTAGGAATACCGGAAGAAACTTTTTCGTTAGACACCGGATGATCCAGTTTGAGCGAAGTTACAGGTAAGACTGAAATGCCTCTATCATCGATCAGGAAAGGATATTCATTTGTTCCATGCACTGATCCACGGTATTTCATCACACGTAAACGTCGCGTAGATATCTGATCCTGCACACGGTTATCAAGCACGATCACACAATCAGAAACATACTCTTCAAGACCTTGCCGGGTTAGTTTTCCTTCTCCTCTTTCACCAGTGATAATAGCGGTTACTTTTTTTTCTTTGAGCCAGTTAAAAAGCCGCCTGATCTCTGAGCGCAGGATTCCTTCATTTTCCAATCCGGTAAAAAGATTTTCAATCGTATCCAGAACCACTCTTTTGGCACCAATACTATCAATCGCATAGCCCAGGCGAATGAATAACCCTTCAAGATCGTACGCACCTGTCTCTTCTATTTCGCTTCGGTCAATGCGCACGTGATCCACACGGATCTTTTTTTCCCTCATGAGCTTTTTTAGGTCGAACCCAAGTGAAGCAACATTAACTGCCAGTTCATCCGTCTTTTCTTCAAAAGCCACAAATACGCCTGGTTCGTCATATTTAATGGCTCCATTTATAATAAATTCAAGGGAAAATAAAGTTTTGCCGGTTCCGGCTTCACCGCAGATCAATGTCGGTCTTCCTTTCGGCAGGCCTCCTTCAGTTATTTCATCTAAGCCGAGTATCCCCGTCGGGGTTTTGGCCAGTTTGCTGGGTAGAACTTTTCGCTTTTTCGGTTCTTTCATAATTAATACGATCCTGATTTAGAAACGGATAAAAAATAATTAAATCGCGCAAAAATTTGGAAATTAAAAATGGTTTTAAGATATATCGGATTCTGAATTATCGAATTTATATATCGCCTTTAGAGCACTTTACAAAGTCCATGCCTATTCTTTTCTGTGGTGCATTTCCACTTATTTAGAAAACGTTAAAGCGATTATTTCGCTCGTTTTTGTGATACACCCAGGAAGAAAGATGCGGATTTATCCACATCAGTTGAATAACTTTTTCTTTACAAAAGCTCCTTCGGATTGCTGTTTGTTTAACTTTAAAAGAAACAAATGGAATCAAATTTCTACACTACAACAGTGGAGATGCCGAATAAAAAGCGGCTGAATGTTGACTTTTATTTTTCGGAAGAAAACGGGGATACAAGAAAAGAAAAGCAGCAGCTAAACTTATTAATACAGTTCGATGATTGCATCTCTCAAATGAAAATAGAAAGGTCTGTGATCAATGACTTGGATGAATTGGAAAGAATAGTTCACAATAAAGTGATCAATGAGAAATGGCATCTGTGCTGAAGTCCGGGCAACCTACGATAAAATAAAAAATCCTCTTTTTCCTTCGTTTACTTCAATAAAGGCAAATCGTCTTTCTCCTATCAATTTATTCTATTTCTAAGAATGGGCACTTTACTCCGCAGGTAAGTTAATGCTTTGTTATGTAACATATTTATGTGAACCTGCTCCCAACCAATGGAATAATTTTAGCTACTATGATCCAGTAGAACAAAATTTAATACCCGTACTATGATAAAACTACTCTTTGGTGTAGCCTTTCTTTTTACAACGAGCTTGGCCCCTTCACCCTGGCTTCAAAATCTTGATAAAGCAGAGCAGGTGGCCAAAAGCGAACACAAACTTATTCTCCTGAATTTTTCAGGATCGGATTGGTGTATTCCGTGTATGAAACTTCGTACAGACATTTTTGAATCTGATGCCTTCATGGATTACGCAAAAAAGAACCTGGTTCTTGTAAACGCAGATTTTCCAAGAAAAAAGAAAGATCAGCTTTCAAAAGAGCAACAACAGGAAAATGATGCACTTGCAGCAAAATATAATCCGGATGGAAGATTTCCTTTCACCGTTTTGCTCGACAGCAACGGAAATAAATTAAAAGTTTGGGATGGCTATTACAGCCAGGGGCCCGATAATTTTGTTGATGAAATAACAGGGGTTAAAAACTAAGGTATGGCGCAACCACAGGCATATAAGCGGGCGATGAAGCTAATGGGTAATCAGTTTGAACTTACCGTGGTTGCACATACCAAAGGTTGGGCCGATCAAATGATCGATGAAGGTGTGAAAGAAATAAAGCGGATCGAAAAACTTTTAACCACTTTCAGCGACGACAGCGAAACGAATCTCATCAACCGCAATGCAGGCATTCAACCGGTGAAAGTAAGCGATGAAACATTCTTCATCATCCAGCGCAGCATAAAAATTTCGTCTATAACACAGGGCGCTTTTGACATCAGTTATGGAAGCATTGACAAACGCCTGTGGAATTTTGACGAGACGATGACTTCACTTCCATCACCACATACCGCCAAAAAAATGGTGCGGTTGATCAATTACAAAAACATAGAATTGGATGAAGAAAACAAAACTGTTTTCCTGAAAGAGAAAGGAATGAGAATCGGCTTTGGGGGAATTGGAAAAGGCTACGCAGCAGAAATGGCGAAGGAGGTAATGAAGAAGAATGATGTAAAAAGTGGAATTGTAAATGCTTCCGGAGATCTTACAGCCTGGGGCAGTCAACCCGATGGAAAACCCTGGACGGTTGGCATTGTTCATCCTGATTACAAAAGTCATCCGTTTTCTTATTTCAACATAAGCGATATGGCTGTTGCCACATCCGGCAATTATGAAAAGTTTGTAATGATCAACGGGAAAAAATATTCCCACACGATCGATCCTCACACAGGTCTTCCCGTTAGCGGCATAAAAAGCGTAACCATTTTTTCGCCAAATGCCGAGATATGCGATGCAATGGCAACGCCGGTGATGATCATGGGAATCGAGAAAGGACTTTTTCTGATCAATCAATTGAAACAGGTTGAATGCCTGATCATTGATGATCACAATAAAATTTACACATCGAACAACATTAAATGCAATTAGTTTTTGACATGAAAAATAAATTCCTTCTTCTGTCGGCAACCGGCCTTATCTTATTGAGCATTACAACAGGCTGTGCTGATGTAAAAGAATATCAAAAGAATAAAATAAATGACGCAGAAATGCAACTAAACGCCCGCAAGGTTGAAAAGACAGAATTGAATTTTCAAAGTTACCGCGAAGGTGCAAGCGGCGCCAATGCCGGCAAAGTTGGTGGGGGATGCGGATGCAATTAATGAAATAAAACAAAATGATAAAAAGAAGAAACAAAATAAAGCAATGAAGAAAATTTGTCTCACAGTTGTCGGGCTTTACTTTTGGGTATTGTCAGCGTTTTCACAACAATACAATGTGGATACTTCGTCCTATCAAAATCAAAAACTAAAACTTGATGAAGTAAATCTTGTTTCAGGATATTTTAACCAGGATGGAAATCACTCTGCTGTCACAGGTGGAATCGGCACACAAAAACTAAACGATGTTTCAAACGTGATCGAACTGAAATTTGTAAAACAAAATGAATTAAATAATAAATACACATGGGATTTTGAAGTAGGTTATGATCATCATACCGCAGCATCA
>DASTXM010000161.1:0-12119 GCA_035765495.1 Hanamia sp. | reverse complement strand
TATTTTTTGTTTTGATTACGGTTACTGCAAACTTCCCGGAGAAAAAGTAAAAATTATAAAAGCGTTTGAGTACAATGATGGGTAGCTGAAAGGAACGTGACATTTTTAATTTGGTATAAAGATCTCAAGCATGCAACCTTCATTAGGTGCAGAAACAATGTTCACTTTCCCAGAATAAAATTCATGCCTTTTATACAAGGGTGGTTATGGTGGGCCATCGCAATCGCTTATGCCTACCTCAATAATTTTGTATTCAAGGGACCTTTTGGCCCGATGCTTGATTGCACCAGCCACCGCGTCTTTTTCAGGAAAAAATATGGATTTCTCAACCATTACCTTCCATGGGTGGTAGCGCCTTTTTTCGGTCATTCCCCAGAAACTTATTTTACCCACCATATCGGCATGCATCATGCAGAAAATACATGGAAGCAGATGAAAGCAGCACCATGCCTTTTCAGAGAGATTCTATAAAGGATTTCGCTATTTATTTCGGAAACTTTTTGCTCAGAGGCGTTTACGACCTGGCGAGATATTTCTTTTATAAAAAAAGAAAAAGACTGATGTTCCGTTCCATTCGTGGAGAGCTGCTTTTTATTTTGTTTTGCATCGCCATGACCTTTGTCAGTTTCAAGGCAACACTTTGGGTTTTTATCATTCCCTTATTCATTTACCGCCTGGTGGCAATGATGGACAAAATTGCGTCTCAGGATACTTTGAAACAGGATTACCTTCAAAAAAGAAATCATCAAAGAAACTACGGCTGGTTATTAGCCGGAGGAGGCGTCGTTTTCGAGATAGCTAGGCATTATTGCACCGATCAGGAAATGCTTCTATTTAAAGAAAGCAAATTGTTGTAATTAATTTAACTTAGCAACTAAGATAAACGGGTCTCATTAAATTGAATATGATTAAAATTCAAGAAGATGTACTGTTTTAATTTCCGCATTTTTAAAGCTGCTCTGACTGTATTTCTTCTCACCACTTTTTCATCTTATGGGCAACTGCAGAAGCAATTGTTGCTTCATCACATAACTGAAGAAAATGGGCTCAGTGATAATCATGTAAAATGTATTTATAAAGACAAAAATAATTTCGTTTGGGTAGGAACTTTATCCGGACTTAATCTTATTGATGGTTCAACGATCACCACATTCCGGCACCAGCCTGGAAACAGCAACTCGATAATTGGTAACGACATTTTATCAATTACCGGCGACAAAGATGGGTGTATATGGATTGGAAGCAGTTCCGGATTAAACTCCTTAAATCCTTTTACAAGACAGATTAAATTATATCAACTTCCTCAAAGCGCTATAGGCCCTACTGATGTAGTAAATGCTCTTGCCACTGATAAAACCGGAACCGTTTTTATAGGGACAGCAGGTGGTTTATTTTTGTATGACAAAAGAAAATTTACTTCTGTCATCTTACCTGCAGAAAAAAATAATCTGCAAAAAAACAATACCATCACTAGCCTGGAAATAGATCACAATGGTCTTTTATGGATCACCACATTTAACGGATTATGGAGTTATAATTGCACTACTCATATAATTACTCATGAAATCAATAAAGCAAATGATCCATATTTTGCCGATCTTTTTACTAAAGTTATTGAGGATCATGAAGGAAAAATATGGGCCGGAACCTGGGAAAAGGGTTTAAAAAAATATGATCCTGCAACCAAAAAAATAATTGATTATATAAACGGTCCCTCTAATATTACCACTATTGCCGAAATAAAACAATCAGATATGGATCACCTGATATGGGTCAATGGCACGCTTACCGCTTTTGATATGAAGGAAAATAAGTTTATTAATTTCTCTGTTCCCAACATCAGTCCTTCTCTCACGATAACAGAAATGTACGCTTCCCGCGATAATTGGCTCTGGATAGGAAGCAACGAAGGTCTTTATATTTACAATCCTTCAAAAGCATTATTCAAGCATCATATCTTTTCATCACCTGTTACAAACCAGAACGTAGCGCTTCTCCAATGGAAAAACAAGCTGCTGGTCTCAGGGTCGGGAAATAATTTTTTAAAGGCATACAATCAACAGTTATCTCTTACAGATGATTACACAAACTCAAAGATCACAAAAGATGTGTCTTGTTTATCTCTCACAGCATCAGGACCTGAAAACATAGTAGCAGGAACCAGTGACGGTATTGCTGACATCAATCTGCGAACGCATAAAATGGAATTCCACACGCTGAAATTTCTTTCGAAAACTTTTAAGGCTGGAAATTTTATTACAGACGTATTTGAGGACGATAAAAAAAACTGGTGGATATTTCCCTGGAGGAATGGTATCTGGATTACCAATTCTTCTCAAAATAAATTTGAACAGATATTTACTAACTTTCTGATAGAAGACCGTAAGCCAAAGCCACTGGTTATTGCAAGCGCAGTTGAAGATAAAAACCATAATATGTGGTTTGCAGATTACGATGAAGGAATTATCTTTTATAATGCCTTATTAAATAAATTTTCAAAACCTTTTAAAAATCAATTGGGTGAAAAATACACCACCGGGCAAATAATATATTACAATAAATACTGCTATACATTTATTAATACAGAAGTGTACATGTGGCATTGTGATAGTGCCCGGATACATAATATTACATTACCCGATTCAACGGATAAGGCAATAGTCTCTATGGCAATAGACAGTTCGGGAAATATATGGATGGCAACGCGGCAGGGGCTGGTTGTTTACAATACTCCTTCTAAAATTTTTGTTCGCTTTACTACTTCTGATGGCTTAATAAAAAATGATATGGATGGCTCTTTATGCTGCCTTTCAAACGGAGAAATGATTTTTGGATGCCGGGAGTATATAACAGCATTTGACCCCGAAAAATTACTGACCTCAAGAGAAGATCATCCGGATATTATTCTCACTGAAATGATTGCCGCCGGTAAAAGCATTTCATTCAATCCACGGAAAAAGATGGTGTTTGATCACTCAGTTAATAATTTTATTTTTAAATGGACAGTGACTGATTATAATGATCCTCTTTACAACAACTTTTATTATAAAATTCAGGGTATAGACGCAAACTGGCATTATGCAGGAAATCGGGGTGAAGTGGAGTTTGCAAACCTGTCGCCCGGGCATTATACATTACTTTTAAGAGGTTCCAACTCTAATCGCGTATATGCCCGAAAAATTTTACATCTTTACTTTGAAATAAAGCCTCCCTTCTGGAATACCCTGTGGTTTTTGCTTTTATGTTTTTTGGCTGTTATAGGCATCTTCTATTCACTTTACAGGTACCGGTTAAATGAAGTTCTAAGAATAGAAAAATTAAGAAATAAAATTTCCCGCGATCTTCATGACGACATTGGCTCTACCTTAAGTTCTATTTCTATTTTGAGTGAAATGGCCTTAAAGAAAAGAAAAGAAAACCAGTCAAGTGAAATTTTTCACGAGATCAGGCAGAATACATTGTCACTAATGGAAAGAATGGATGATATAGTATGGAGCATTAACCCCAAAAATGATTCCCTACAAAATCTTTTGATACGCATCAAAGATTTTGCATCACGTCTTTTTGAAGCCAAAGAAATAAATTATAATATTAACATCCCACCAAAGGCGTCGGAATTGCAATTGCCTTTGGAATATAGACAGAATATATATCTCATTTTAAAGGAGGCTATTAATAACATCATAAAATATGCCGAATGCAATGCAGCCGAAATTAATGTGATTCATACCGGCTCGCAACTAAATATTTTAATAGCAGATAATGGTGTGGGTTTTAACCCTTTGATAAAAACCAGTGGCAATGGACTGGAAAGCATGAAAAAAAGAGCAGCGCAAATGAAAGCGCACCTTACCATTTCATCAAAGAGTGGTGAAGGAACTACAATACAGCTAACCGTAAAAATCAAATGAATATATGATAATAGTATATTTTTATTTTATTCAAATTTGCAGCGATGATAAAAATTGCCATCGTGGAAGACAATAATGCATTGCGGCAATCGCTTACGAGTCTGCTGAATCAGACAGAAGGAATGCAATGCGTGGCTTCTCTCGGCAATTTGCTCAACGTGGTAAGTGAATTGGGCAAATCAAAACCTAACATAGTGCTTATGGATATTGGACTACCTCATATTTCCGGTATAGAAGGTGTCAGAACAGTAAAGGAAAATTTCAATACAATTGAAGTGTTAATGTTTACGGTTTTTGAAGACGATGATAAAATATTTGAAGCTTTAAAAGCGGGAGCAACAGGATACCTATTGAAAAAATCCTCATCAGAAGAAATTATCGAAGCCATCCGTTCCTTATATTATGGCGGCTCTCCTATGAGTGCAAACATTGCCAGGAAAGTTATTCACTCTTTTCAAACTAACCATACAACACCTGAACAGGACTTTCAACTTACAACGAGAGAAAAGGAATTATTACATTCACTGGTGGATGGACTGAGTTATAAAAAAATTGCTGATAAATATTTCATAAGCATAAGTACAGTACGTTCACACATTCGGCATATTTATGAAAAACTACATGTAAATTCGAAAGCACAGGCAGTAGCCAAAGTGCTTAAAAAATGAAGCTGCCCTAACTTTCTTTTAAAACCTCTTACATCTTTTTGGCAAAAACCGGTATCCAAAAATCATATTTTTGTGCGATAGGTATTATTTGTAAAAGACTATTCCTTTGAATAAAAATCTTTTACAATGAAAAAGTTTATTTTCATCCTTTTATCTGTTTTTTGTTTCTCTCTTTCTTCAAAAGCGCAAATATGGAAGAAGATCAAAAACAAGGTAAGTCAAACTGTAAGCGACAGAGCTGTTGATGCTGCAGGCAATACTACAAATAAAGCCATTGATAAAACCATTGACGGTACTAAAAGCGGGAATAACAGTTCTTCGGGTACTAACAGCAACAATGCCGCATCTGGCGATAATAACAATAATAAAACAAACATCAATACATCGGATTCAGGACCGGCGACTTTAAAAAGTTATCAGAATTATGATTTTGTTCCTGGTGATACCATTCTTTTTGCAGATGATTTTTCATCTGACCAGGAAGGAGAATTTCCCGGACACTGGGAGTTATTAAAAGGACAGGGAACGGTTAACAAATCTCAGGACAAATATGTTCTTACACTCCTTGGAGATCCTGTTATTGGCCCACGAATGAAAACAAAAGAATACCTGGGAGATGCTTTTACAATTGAATTTGATGCGTTTGCAATTGGTGATAAACCTGATTGCGGTTATGGAGTAAAGGTATACTTACACGAATCAGGTGATAAAAACGAAACAAAAGTTATCAATGTTTTGAGATATAAATCTGCAGCAACCAGTTCCTTTCATCACGACCTTACCGGTGTGGAACTTTCTCAATCGGATAAAGATTTCTGGAACCAGTGGCACCATATAGCTATTGCTTATAAAAAGCCGCAGATGAAAGTTTATATTGATCAAACCCGTGTCCTTTCTATGCCTGACATTGGTTTTGAACCGGCATTCCTGACATTTGGAGGTTCTGCAAGTAATGATAATTCCTGTCCGATGTCGCTTTCTAATTTTCGAATTGCTTCAGGAGGAAACATGAATATGGTTGGGAAAAAATTGACCGAATCAAAAATTGTAACACATGGTATCAATTTCGACATAGATAAAGCAACCATCAAACCGGAAAGTATGGGCACGCTCAACATGATTGTGAACATCATGAAAAGCAATCCTGATGTAAAGTTTGAAATTGATGGTCATACAGATAACTCCGGTACTGCCCAACACAATCTGGATTTATCGCAACAAAGAGCTGATGCAGTAAAAGATCAATTGATCAAAATGGGAATTGACGAATCAAGACTCACTACAAAAGGATTTGGTGATACGAAGCCAATCAGTGATAACGATACACCGGAAGGGAAAGAGAATAACAGAAGAGTAGAGTTTGTCAAGATCTGATAAAATACCGTAATCTCATCCTCATCACTAATGAAAACTATCTCATTCAATTTTATGCAGATAGCATTCCTGCTATGTAATGCTCCTGGTGTTGCCTGATTCTTTATTAAAATAAAAACACATTAACAATTTTATACACAGTTAAAATTAAACAACCATGAAAATTCAATTAAAATCAATGCTGTTCCTTTTGCCGCTGTCATTTATCTTCCTTATGAGCTGCAAAAAACATGAAGGTGATGAGCTTGTTACTATTAATAATACAGACCTGGCTGTAGTAAAGCCTGGAATCCTTTCAGGAACGTTTACTATGACCGGAGTGATTACTGTTTCCGGTACCAGTTTGATGCAGTCACATGCGTCAGGTGATTCTTCTCATTGTACAGCAACGATGACTGCAAAAGAGGGAACTTTCATCATGGACTACGATTGTTCAAATACGAATATGACCGGCTCCTTGCATGTAATCGATGGGACAGGAAAATATACAAATCTACGAGGAATTGGAACACTTGTGATGATGAGACCTCCTAACGTACTGAGCGGCATTGTGGGAATGGAGACATTAACCGGAGTTATGTGGTAAACAGTAACGGTGAGTACATCTAAATCGTTTCCGGCTGCTTCAACAGCACCTAGAATTCCTGATTGTATGAATACTATTGCCCCTTAAAGGCTTCCAAAGGGTCTATGCAAACCGGCCAGTGTTAATGATACACAGGAAGGGAAAGAGAATAATAGAAGAGTAAAGTTTGTGAAAATGTAAAGCTCTTTCTCGCTGAAAAGGGGGAACTTAATTGGTAGATTTTTATTCTTGAAATAGGTTTATTGGAGCAAGTGGAGTTGAGTTTGTCAATATGCAATATTTAAGTCACAACAAACTTTTTATTATGAAAAATTTTTTTCTCAGCATCCTGCTTTGTATTATCTTTTCTTTTTGTGTTCTTGCGCAGAATCAGAAAAACACTTCAAAGCAGCCACTAACAACAGAACAGTTAATATCAAAATTTTGCTCAGCTAATGTTGATAAATACAAACAGATCAAAAAATGGATAAAAGATAACAAAGGGAAAAACACATCGGTCCAACCTTTAGCAATGGATCCAAGCTGCTACGATTGCCACAACTCTGATACGTATACAAAAGACACCGCAAAAATTAACAAATGGATGTATGCCAACAGTAAACCTGAATCGGATATGATACGAAGTATGCTTCAGATTCAGAGAATGTGGGAACAGTTGGGGCAGCCTTACTGCTCTGCTGGTTTTACAGAAGAGGAATTTACGAATGCTGAGCGGGATCTTGGATTGAGAATATATGACCGGGTGGTTGCTATGGCAGAAAAATATCATAGGGAACCTAAATATGCTACTGCTGGCATTAAATATCTTCTTTCTATAACAAGGGAAATGATGATGCTTGGCGCTCTGAGTAATGATGATAATTCGTTGTCTCTTGCAGCCGAATGGTTGTCGTTTTGTTACGATAAGTTTGACCAGCGCCTATTTAAAGAATATCAATACCAACTTTATTCAACTTACTTAGACTTGCTTAGATCATGCGAACTTTTAGGAGGACAAAGAAATGAAAATAATATTTATACTGAATTGAAAAAGTTAGATGACTTTATGCATTTTAAATTGAAAATAAATTTTGAAGCAACAGGGCATGATGAAAGAAATGGGAAATGGCATGCTTTGGTTTCCGGAGAAACAGAAATTCAATGCAAACGACAAGAAGGTAGATGTTACGTGTGGGAACCAGTGGATGGTAAGAATATGGAATTTAAGGTCATTGATGTTGTTTTTTCATCTGACCAAGGTGTCGTTGTTTATCAAGGCCCCCCTACATTTTCTACCCCCATAAGTATTAGGGTAAATATGTGTGATAGCCAACCAAAATTCAAAATTGCTTTTAGTTCGTTTGGTTCGCCTGCTGAAACATACAAAGGAGATAATGGAGAATCTCAAGCACCAGTGTTATATGGCCTTGCAATTGCCACTTTAGGTTCTGCAAATGTGCAAAGAATGCAAAATAATATAAGCACAATGAAACAAAAAACTGATAAGTTTAAGGGAAAAGAAGAAGAAGTAGATGCAGCAGCGAAACGTTTAAGAGACCATGAAAACGATCCGTCATATAAAAATTCTGCACAAGGCAAAGCAGATATGGCACTGATGCAGCAAATGGCTAAAAGCCTCGGTATTGACCTTAATAAACATTCTGAAAAACAGAGGAACAATGTCAACAACCTGAGAGCATCCGTTGCCAAGCAAAGGGAAATTAATAGCAAGCTCACAGAGGCTGGCTATGTTGGTTCATCAGCGTATTCAAAAGACCAGCAGGATTTAGCCAAACTAAAAGAGAAAACTGATATGACCGCTCTTACTGAATCGGCAGGCCTTGATGAAAACATGTTAGAAATTGAAGCGCCATTTTTAATCGGTAGTAAAATAGCCGTAGATAAAATTCAAAAAGATAAAATACAGAAAGTGGTGGGCTCAAAAGGCGGCTGGGACTATGGGCAATTTACTGTAACCCTGGAGAACACACCTGTAAAATATCAGAAATGAAAAATCGCTTTTTCTACCTTCTCTTCAATAAAATTATCACTCATAAATGTATCAACTAAAGTTTATATTTTCTTTTTTTATCATTGCATTACCTGTTATAAACAGTAATGCACAAGGTCACATTTCCTTTCAATGTCAGGAATTAAACATTTCCAAATCAGAAACATTGAAATGTGATCCCATGTCGGAAGATGACCCCAACGATCTTGCGGAGGCATGGGCAAAACTAATTACCTATTTCCCGGAAAATTACAAAGGAACAGATCAGAGTTTCGAATTGTCTTTCCCAACGAGAGTCGGAAGTTACCATTGGGTTCAAAAAAATAAGCAGGATAAAAATGATTCGCTCGCAGCTCATCTTTATTACAATTTTAACCCTAATGTTTATGGACAGTATTTGGATGCATTCCCGAAAGATTTCACAATTACCATCACCCGTTACGATGGTGTAAAAGGAGGAGTGATTGAAGGGAGATTTGAAGGAACAATGGAAGCATTTACAGCATGGAACCATTCCAATGTTTCGATACCCGTTAAAGGCGATTTTCATACCATTCGAAACGGAAGTGGCTGGGAAGAAAGAAAACAAAGAAGTGCCGAAAAGGAAGTAATCGGCAAAGCCATAAATGTTTGTGATGAAGTGCTGACACAGCCTTTACAAAATTCAGGATGGAAAATAAATGAAAGAACAGACGGCAGAAATACAATGATAGCCAATAATGCCGCTCCTTTCCGCCCAATGTTTTGCAATGATCTGTTTGACTTAAAACTTACTGTGGACCCTCTAAGTAATTATGGTAAAATGCTGAACGATTCTGCAGAATATTATGGAAAGCTATCTTCACAAAACACTGACGATTATAAAGCAATAGGCCAAGCGGTAAGAAATATGGCTCGAATACAAAATATGAACCACATTGAAATTTCCACAGATGTTAACGATCCTTATTTAAAAGAGAATCACTTTATAGGAAAACAAGACAAACTGACCGTGCTTCATATTCCGGGTGTGGCTTACGCATATCAAACCAACAAAGCTGCACAAAATGGTCTCGATCCCCCTGATGAAAAAACATATCTGTGCTTCGGAAATTGGGCTCGTGCTGATGCGAATGCGAAAACGTATGAAGGGTTTCCATTCATTCATAAACGCTCTGCTCCGGCTATTGAAAACATTGTGATTACAATTAGTGGCCCGGCTGATGCTGCAAACGAAATCATTAAAGAAATCAACTGGAGTAAAATAAATGAAACGCTTACTAAATAAATCTATGGATTTTTTCAATAAATCACTATCAATCTTTATTTTATCATTTAGCTTTCCCTTTTCGGTAGCCACAGCTCAAGAGGCAACAAAATGCAACTGCCCACCCATAAAATTGTATGTATATGATACAAAAATAGACTTTTTAATAGACGAAGTTTACAAGCATGAAGGTGTGTATGGAGGAAAATGGTTAGAGGCGCGAGAATCAGGAAGTTGGCTGGGTTATGCATACTTGAAACAACGGTCAGATGAATTTCAAGTATTCCAATTTTTTCGTCCGGAAGCAAAGAAAGGAAAGTCGTATGAACGTCCGCCTGCTGAGGGCGGAGGGTCCGAAGGTGGTATTGATTTCACCAGTTATGCAGAAGTTTCGAGAAGTGGCAGTTATCCGGATTACACGTACACGGCTTGTGTAAAATTTATGATGCTTACACACATGCAGTGGTTACAACCATTTCTGAAACAACAACGGACCTTGGCCAAGTAGATGATTTGATTGATAAAATAATCAGCGAAATTTCGCCTGTAATAAACAAGCTCCGTGATTATCAGAAAGACATACGTGATAAATCTTTGGGTAAGGTAGATGAAACAAAACATATGTGGATTGGTTTGAAATTTAAAGCTGTATCAGAAAAAACAAAACTTAAAGTTGGGGAAACTACTAAGGTTCATATAAAAGTATTTGACTGCATTGATGAAAAACCTGCGTCCAATCAACTATTGAATATAAAGGTTGGTTATCCGGATGTTGGAATAATAAATTTGCCTGGCATAAAATCAAATAGCGCAGGTGAGGCAATGGTTGTTTTTACTGCAAAAAATAAGGGCGAAACGTTTGTTTTCCCTGACTTTACTTGTACTGCAGTAAATGGTAAAGCCGGCTATCATGTTTTGCATTGCCAAGACGATCTAAAAAAGATACAGGTAACTGCGGATAATAGAAACTATTTCTATTTAGGTCCTGAATCAGGTGGTAGATTCTATGAAGAAAAAGAGCCTGTAATTGCTTCATTTAAGGCTTCACAAGACAAGGCTTATTATGTCAACGGCTAATGGAATATTATGGTAAATGGAGCGAGGAAAATGAAGGATAAGACAGTTATGCAGCCGATGGGAATGCTTATAAGCATCACTAAAAGTGATACGGGAACGTTTAAATGGACTGTTCACGGAAATGAATCGACAGGGCTTACTCCTCCGTGTAACACTGTAGAAGTCTCCGGAAATGATGGAAGTCCTTTTCAGTATGTTTCTTACGATTGTATGCCCCATGAAAGTGATGATTGTAAACTCGCTCCTCTGGAAGGTAGTACCACGATAACCGCATTCGATAAAAAAAATAAAATAATCAAGGGGTATTTTTCCGGAACACTTGTTTCTCCAGATCATCGAAGTATTCCCGTGTCAGGTGCCTTTTCGGTAAGTATGCAGTAGAAACAGAAGCTAGTATTAAAAGAGAAAGATGATTAAACCAATAAAAATTTCTTCATGTCTTTTTCAATTTTAATTAAGCACTGATTAAAAGGATAGAAAAGATTAATGTGAGTAATTTTTTTTTGTCTATTTATTCTCCTTGTACTATTATTGTTATATAAAGTAAATCATGGCTATCGTTTCGTCGAAAGAAATCGTTCTGGATAATAATCAGCGCTTTCATTATACAGTTCATCCTTTTGAAATGAAAAACCCTTTAGGAGAGGCCGTTGCTCTTTTACAGGAATATGAAATTACCAGTTCCTCTACTGTATCTGAAGAACCTTTTTACAAGCTATATAAAACAAAAGAAGGAAACTGGTATGAAATTGAGAATCAAAATTCAAAACCTGATAAAATCATCAGGGAGTTGAAGTTACGGATTAATTCTATTGAAAGTGATTTGGAAAGTGTGTTGTGATAGAGGATATTAAATCAGCTAAAAAGGATTTGCAAACTATAATTTGGCCGATGGTAAAATAAAGATTTGGTAAGGAGGTTTCCTTTTAAATAATTCAATTTTTTCATGCACTTTGTCTAAAAGTCACGGCTTTTGTTTCTACAGAGGCCGACATTTTTCTTATTAATTCAATGAAAAGAATTTTTTTAAAGAGATGGATTTTAAAACTTCTACTCGAATTTTTAATACCGGTTGCTGGACAATGGTAAAAAAAGTATTATTGAGTTTGCCTTTGAGGATTGGTGGGTTGGTGATCTTGAAAGCTTTTTGAACAGAAAGCCTTCTGCAGCTTTTTGGCAGGCTCTCGAAGATGCCGAACTGATGTGTATTAATAGAATTGACTTTGAAGAAATGATGGCTACTTCTGAAGTCTTTAAGTCCCTTTAT
>DASTXM010000160.1:0-26414 GCA_035765495.1 Hanamia sp. | reverse complement strand
GATATTTTTGATCAGATAAACCACCATTTTCCTCGTAAGGCAACATCACCTGCATCCTGTCTTTTCCAAGGAATTCGCTCCCGGGAATTAAAACAAGTGAATCGTTTTCCATTTTAAGCAAGCCAATATTTTGTTCGTGCACATAAAGTTTATTATCCAGGTAAAAGCTGTACATAAAATGCGTTTGCGGCTCCCAGGTTTTTACTTTCCAGGTTTCATTTTTACCATCCCCAGATTTCGTGAGGCGGAACAATCTTTCTCTCGATAAAAAATAGACATCGTTGCCTGCTGTATTCACAGACCAGACATCAAAAAATTCGCGTTTATCTTTTGGAACAAACTCTACCAGGGAATGCTCGACTGTTTCACCCAATCCATCTTTTTCGAGATAGCCGAAATCACCCGAGCCACCAAAATAAATTCTGCCATTATTATCTTTTGCAAAGCAACGGGCAACAGCGGAAGAATAAGGAGCCGCAATTTTGTTCCAGTTTACACCATCGTATTCAACTATATTACCCTTGTTGGTTGAATTGCCAAAATACATTCTTCCGTCATTTCCTTCAATCACACTCCAGCTACCCCGAAGACTTAACGAATTATCACCGTTGTAATTCGTAATAAAGGGCAATCCCTTTTCATGGCCTGGCTGAGCAGAAGAATCCTTTACCAAAAAGGAAGAAAAAATAAGGAAAGCAACAGTAAGGAAATTTTTCCCGCTTTGAAAGCAGAGGTGCCTGTTCATAAAAAATTATTGAACGATTATCAAATACAACACGTGTATTTTCATATGGCACAGCAACGATTTACATAGGCAAACTAAGAAGCAGTTATTTCAAGCAATCACTTAGTAAATATATACTTTTTTGAAACAAAAAAAGAGATGAAACGGGGTAAATCAACTTTTTCCTTAATTATTTATTTTGATTTAATTCTTTAACTCATTATGGTTAGAGTAAACCGGCTTTATTTGCGAAATTTTATTTTGAAAAGGGGTTGAATTTAAAAATCGGAACTAACTCTTATTGGCTTTTTTACTCAAATCAATAGCGTCTCTTGTACTGGTTTTGAAATAACCCGATATTGTATCCGGCACGAATAACGGGACTAATATGCCCGTAACTATCCCGGTAAGGAGAATTAGGATCGCCGGAAACGTCCCACATGATAGACAAAAAATAATAACTGTTACCGCCGCTTTGGCGACCACCTGCATAACCTGCTCCTACCAAAAAACTATTTGCATTAAGGGAGGTTTTTGTGGAAGGAATTCCATTTTGCCCCGGAATTGTTTTCAGGTGCATTGAATTGTATTCATATTGTGCGGAAGCGAATAAGAAGTTCACCGGAAATACCCGGATAAAGGCGCCCGGACCGAGCGTTGTTTGCCTGTACTTATCGCCGGTATAATAATCGCGTTGGGATAAATAGTTGATGTTGAAATTGATTCCGGCATCAATCCAGTTTGTAAGACTGTACCCTAATTGGGGCGTAATGCCCAACATCGTGCTTCCACTCGAAAATCCAAGGTTGGCACTGCCGCCCGTGAACAATTTTTGTTTTTGAAAACCCGTCTTCGGTTTAAATTGTGCACCCTCGCTTTCCTGTGCATTTGCATGAAAACACAATGGAAGCAACAATAAGAAAATCGCCTTTTTCATTCTTCAAAAATTTTTACTTTTTCACGAAGCACAACGAATTTAAGCCATGCTTTTTCTAATGATAAGTTAATATGACATTCAGGATTTTCTTTTCAATTAACATACCGGGAAAAATATTTCAAAAGGTTTGATGCATTTTTGATGAATCATTTTTGCCTGCAATCTGTATTTTCGTATATTTAAATATATATTCATTTTCTTAAATTACTTAACAAAAATCCATTTCGCATGAGTACTTCCATTTACCTTGCCTTTGGTTTTATTGCTTTTATTGTTATTGCTTCACTCTTCATCTCCTGGCTTAATAGTTATAAGAAGAAAAAAGAAAAACAAAAGCAGTTACAGAAGTTTGAAGAATTTGTAATTGAGAATAACTTAACAATAGACAGCAAGCAGCGTTTCAATAAAAATATCATTGGCATTGACAGACTAAATTATGCAGTTGTATTTTTAAATAATACGACAAGAAAATTTTTGCTCGTCAGGCTGAGGGAAGTTGCAAATTGCTATCTGGTAAAGGAAAGAAGTAAAACAACCGGTCACATAAACCATATTTATTTGAAGTGTGTTTATCGGCGGAAGGATAAAGAAGCAGTGATAATTCCATTTTATAATGAAAAGAATGACGATGTGCACATGATGATGCGCCTTTCTAAAAGGGCAAATTATTGGACTAAAAGAATTAATCTCTACAGGGAAGCCGCCTGGCTAAAGGAGCACCGTTTAACTGCCTGAGTATGGGTTTTCTTTTTACTAATAGTAAGCCAACAAATTCCCCTGGTTCCTGTTTTATTTCGAGATAAAAGTAAATTTGCGAATCCAACAGGGCCATTAATTTTAAACAGATTTTGGTGAAAGGGCTTTTATTATTCGTAACCTTATTGACATCCGGCTTTTCTTTCGCACAAAAAAAATTCACAATCAGCGGAACGATCAGGGATCAGCAAAGTGGGGAGACACTCATACACGCAACTATTGTGCTGGCCGGAAAAACCAATTACAGCGTTTTGAGTAATGCTTATGGTTTCTATTCCATTACTGCTCCTGCCGGCGATTATGATCTCCTGGCATCTTTCTCAGGATACAAAAATGATACTTTAATTCTTCCTCTTGATCATGATACAACGCATGATATTAATTTAATACCAAAGGCTACCGAACTTAAAGAAGTGGTGATCAATGCAAAGAACAATGACATCACACGAACCTTGCCCGGTATGCAAAAAATTTCAATCAATGAAATTAAAAATGTTCCGGTCTTATTTGGTGAAAAAGATGTTTTAAAAACTATCCAGTTGCTGCCGGGTATAAAATCTGCCGGTGAAGGTTCGAGTGGTTTTTTTGTTCGAGGCGGCGCAGCAGATCAAAACCTGATTTTGCTCGATGAGGCCACTGTTTATAATGCTTCTCATTTGCTTGGATTTTTTTCAACGTTTAATTCAGATGCGATCAAAGATGTTAGTGTTTACAAAGGCGACATGCCTGCCCAGTATGGCGGCCGTTTGTCTTCGCTGCTTGATATAAAAATGAACGACGGAAACGATAAAGATTATGTGCTAAGTGGCGGAATCGGGCTAATTTCTTCCCGGCTGAATTTTCAGGGGCCCATCGTAAAAAACAAAGGCTCATTTATGGTGAGTGCGCGCAGGACTTATGCTGATCTTTTTTTGAAGCTTTCTTCAGACAGTGATGTAAACCAAAGCATACTTTATTTTTATGACCTGAATGCAAAGGCCAATTACCAGGTCAATGAAAACAACAGAGTTTATCTTTCAGGTTATTTCGGAAAAGATGATCTTGGCTTTGGTCACCAGTTTGGAATAGAATGGGGCAACAGCACCGCCACCCTGAGATGGAATCATATTTTCAACAACAAATTGTTTTCAAATACTTCACTTATTTTAAGCAATTACAATTACAACATCAGTATCAATCAAACTACCAATAAGCTGACTATTCTTTCACGCATTAAGGATTTGAATTTGAAAGAAGACATTCAATACTTTGCCGGAAGTTATAATAAAGTAAATGTTGGCTTCAATATTAAACGTCACATTTTTACTCCCGGCAATATTAAGACGAGCGCAACTTCTTCTTACAATTCTTTGATCCTTCCGGACAAATATGCTTTTGATGCTGCAGCTTATTTTTCAGACGAATGGCAGGCAGCTGAAAATTTGAAATTCAATGCCGGTTTGCGTGTTTCTTATTTTGCAATAACAGGCCCAGGTGATTTTTATACTTATGACAGCAGTGGAAATATTAAAAACACGCAAACTTTTGCCAAAGGAAAGATCGTAAAATCTTATTTAAATCCTGAACCAAGATTTGCCGCCACGTTCCAGTTAAATGATTATAGTTCGGTAAAAGCTTCTTATTCAAGGAATGTTCAAAACCTACATTTACTTACTAATTCAACGGGAAGCAATCCCACCGATCTTTGGATCCCGAGCAGCAACAACGTAAAACCTGAAATTGCTGATCAGTATTCCGCAGGATATTACCGGAATATCGACAACAAGTTTGATTTTTCAGCAGAGGTTTATTACAAAGATTTACAAAACCAGATCGATTATAAAAATGGCGCCTTATTAGTAGCGAATCAATTGGTTGAATCGCAATTGGTTTTCGGAAAAGGCCGCGCTTACGGATTAGAATTGTATTTCAAAAAAAAGTATGGAAAGATAAATGGCTGGATCAGTTACACGCTTTCGCGAACGGAAAAAAGGATCGATGGTATCAATAAGAATTCGTGGTACCCGGCTAATCAGGATCAAACCCACAACATTGCGATCGTGGGAATTTACCAGTTAAGTAAAAAATGGACGATATCATCTGATTTTGTTTTCAATACAGGAAATGCTGTCACTTGGCCTTCTGGAAAATATGATGTAAATGGCAGGACAGTTTATTATTACACAGAAAGAAATGGTTACCGGATGCCGCCCAACCACCGGATGGACGTAAGTGCGACGCTCGAGGGAAAGAAGAGGAAAAAGTTTGAAAGCAGCTGGACATTTTCGGTTTACAATCTTTACGGACGTCAAAATCCTTATTTCGTGCAATTCCAAGATGATCCTTCCAATCCGGAAAAAACGCAGGCAGTTCAATATTCTTTATTCAGGTGGGTTCCATCGGTTACATACAATTTTAAATTTTAAAGATGAGGATCAAGATAAAATATCTGCTAATATTTTTCCTTTCCATCTTTTCATTTGCATGTAAAAAAGTAATTGATGTAAAATTGAAAAATGCAGACGTGCAAACGGTAATTACCGGCGAAGTGAATAATATGCCTGGTCCTTATAAAGTTACTATTTCAAAATCGGCGTCTTTTACTGCAGATAACAATTTTCCTCCTGTTTCTGGTGCAACTGTCATAATATCCGGAAATGGAATTACAGATACGCTACTGGAAAAAGAAGCGGGTAGTTATTTTACGCAAAAATTGGAAGGGAAACCGGGCGAAACTTATACTTTGAAAGTCTCAATAGATGGCAAGACTTACTCTGCAGAATCCACCATGCCTAAACCGGTTCGCCTTGATTCACTCAGTTTTCTGTTAGGGAACAGGAACAACATTTATCCAGTTGCCAATTTCAAAGATCCATCAGGTATTCACAATTATTACCAGTTTACTGAATTTGTAAATGGAAAAAGATTCGGTAATGGCCGCGGTGTCACGTTGTTTGATGATCGGCTTTCAGATGGACGATATATTTCGAGAACATTGTATGATGACAGTTCTGATATAAAGCCAGGGGTTGTATTGAAGGTTGAAATGAAATGCATTGATGAACATGTCTTTAATTATTTGAATGAACTGTTGCAGATTTCAGGATATGGCGGCGGGTTTTCAAGTCCTGCACCGGATAATCCTGAAAGTAATATCAGTGGTGGTGTTCTTGGTTATTTCAGTGCAAATACGGTTAGCTCAAAAACTGTGGAGATTGAATAAGCAAACGGAGTAAACAAACTTTTTCTGCAAATTCTTTTTTCCACTTACTGCAACAAAAAAGGAGTAAGATCGCTCCTACTCCTTATTTCTATTAAACAAAATTTCAATCGTTATTCTTCTTCATCAAATGCCATCGCCTCTTTGGTGGTCATCAACAATTCATATTCTTCCTTGCTGCCAACGATCATGTTTTCAAACTCACGCAATCCTGTACCTGCAGGTATCGGATGGCCGGTAATCACATTCTCTTTCAGGCCAAGCATTGTGTCTGTTTTGCCCTGGATGGCAGCAGAAGACAATACTTTGGTGGTTTCCTGGAAGGATGCAGCTGAGATCCAGCTTTGAGTTCCCAGTGAAGCCTTCGTAATACCGAGCAACAATGGAGATGAAGTTGCAGGACGCGCATCACGGAATTCAACCAGTTTCTTATCCGCACGACGAAGTATTGAATTTTCTTCTCTCACTTCTCTCAGTGTAACAATTTTACCCGGGCGCATCTTGGTGCTGTCGCCTGAATCTGTAACCACCTTCTTGTCGAAAATCCAATCATTTTCCGCATTAAAGTCGTATCTGTCTTCAGTATCTCCTTCAAGGAATTTGGTATCTCCTGCATCTTCGATAGTTACTTTGCGCATCATTTGTCTAACGATCACCTCAATGTGTTTGTCATTGATCTTCACACCTTGCAAACGATACACTTCCTGGATTTCATTCACCACATATTCCTGAACTGCGAAAGGTCCTTTGATGGAAAGTATATCGGCGGGAGCGATCTGTCCGTCTGACAAGGCGACACCTGCTTTAATGAAGTCACCTTCCTGTGCGAGGATTTGTCTTGTAAGAGGAACGAGGTATTTCTTAACCACACCGTCTCTTGCTTCCACAATGATTTCGCGGTTACCACGCTTGATATTTCCAAAAGAAACAACACCGTCAATTTCAGAAACAATAGCAGGGTTACCAGGATTTCTTGCTTCAAACAATTCAGTTACACGAGGCAAACCACCCGTGATATCTCTCAACTTACCAAGAACACGAGGAATTTTCACAACTACCTGCCCGGCTTTTACTTCTTCGCCTTCTTCCATTGTAATGTGAGAACCGGCCGGAAGGTTATAATTTTTCGACTCTTTCTTCCCTTCAATGATCATTGAAGGAATACGTGCCTTATCTTTTGTTTCGATGATGACTTTTTCGCGGTGACCTGTTTGTTCATCGGCTTCTTCGCGGTAAGTAACACCTTCAATTATATTTTCAAATTTGATAACACCGTCAATCTCAGAAATAATAACGTTGTTAAATGGATCCCATGTGCAGATCACATCGCCCTTGCTCACTTTCTGACCATCTTTCACATTTAATGTAGAACCATAAGGAACGTTGTTATTAATCAACAGGCGATCATTTTTCATGTCCATTATTCTCACCTCCCCTGTACGTCCGATTACAACTTTCACTTTTTCTCCTGCATTATTTACTGAATCAACTGTACGTAATCCATCGAAGTGAATAGTACCATCAAACTTAGCAGTAAGCGTTGATTCTACTGAGGCTGAACCTGCAACACCACCCACGTGGAAGGTACGAAGGGTAAGCTGTGTACCCGGCTCACCGATTGATTGTGCGGCTATGATTCCAACGGCATCACCTCTCTGGGCTGTATAACCCGAAGCAAGATTCTTACCATAACATCTTACACACACACCACGCCGGCTTTCGCAGGTAAGCACTGAACGGATCTCCATGCTTTCAACACCTGCTTCTGTGATGGCCGATGCGATATCTTCAGTAATGATGGTGCCTGCTTCAACGAGCAATTCATCAGAGACAGGATCGTAAACATTGTGAAGAGAAGTTCTTCCAAGGATCCTGTCGTATAATGGCTCGATAATATCTTCATTGTCTTTCAATGCTGAAACGGTAATACCTCTCAATGTGCCACAATCTTCTTCATTGATTACAACATCCTGCGCCACATCAACCAACCTTCTTGTCAAATAACCGGCATCGGCTGTCTTTAACGCTGTATCCGCCAAACCTTTACGCGCACCGTGTGTAGAAATGAAATACTCCAATACATTCAGTCCGTCTTTAAAGTTGGACAGGATCGGGTTTTCAATGATCTCACTTCCTGTGCTTCCTGATTTACGCGGCTTTGCCATCAATCCCCTGATACCAGCCAACTGCTTGATCTGTTGTTTAGAACCACGCGCACCGGAATCAAGCATCATATAAACAGAATTGAAACCTTGTTTATCAGCTGCCAGTTCCTGGATCAACGTCTCGGTAAGTCTTGTATCCACACGGCTCCAGATGTCAATGATACCATTGTATCTTTCGTTGTTGGTGATCAAACCTGCATTATAGTTATCCCAAACTTCATCTACTTCACCGGATGCATTTTCAATCATGGATACTTTTGTATCAGGAATAATAAGGTCATTTATATTAAATGATAGTCCACCTTTAAATGCCATTCTGAAACCAAGTTGTTTGATATCGTCAAGGAATTTAGCGGTTGTAGGAATATTTGTCCATTTGATAATGTCACCAATAATCTCGCGCAGTGACTTTTTAGTCAAAAGTGCGTTGATAAATCCAGCGCTCTTTGGAACAAATTGGTTGAAGATGACACGACCTACAGTGGTATCGATTAACTTATTGGTAAGAGTTCCATCATTATTCCTGATATTGGCTTTTACTTTGATGCCAGCGTGAAGATCAACTTTATGTTCGTTATAAGCAATAATCACTTCTTCAGGAGAATAGAAAACTTTTCCTTCACCTTTTACCGGATCTTCGGTTGTAGATTTTTTACCCTTTGTAATGTAGTACAGGCCCAATACCATGTCCTGTGAAGGAAGCGTGATTGGTGTACCGTTCTGCGGGTTCAAAATGTTATGAGAAGAAAGCATCAGCATTTGAGCTTCCAAGATTGCAGCACTGCTCAAAGGAACGTGAACGGCCATTTGGTCACCATCGAAGTCGGCGTTGAACGCAGTGGTTACCAACGGATGAAGCTGGATCGCTTTTCCTTCAATCAATTTCGGCTGGAAAGCCTGGATTGAAAGCCTGTGCAAAGTCGGGGCACGGTTTAATAAGATCGGGTGTCCCTTTAAAATATTTTCGAGAATATCCCAAATGATCGCTTCTTTCTTATCTACTAATTTCCTTGCACTCTTCACTGTCTTTACAATTCCTCTTTCGATCAGTTTGCGGATAATAAAAGGCTTGAACAATTCAGCGCCCATATCTTTTGGCAATCCGCATTCGTGCATTTTTAGTTCAGGACCAACCACAATTACAGAACGGCCTGAATAATCAACACGTTTACCCAACAGGTTTTGACGGAAACGTCCCTGTTTTCCTTTCAACACATCACTCAGGGATTTCAATGCACGTCCACCTTCTGCTTTTACGGCATTTGATTTACGTGAATTATCGAACAATGAATCGATCGCTTCCTGCAGCATACGTTTCTCGTTGCGGAGAATCACTTCAGGTGCTTTAATTTCAAGCAATCTTTTCAGGCGGTTGTTACGGATGATTACCCTACGATAAAGATCGTTCAGGTCAGAAGATGCAAAACGGCCACCATCCAAAGGAACGAGTGGACGAAGTTCCGGCGGAATTACCGGGATGTATTGCATTACCATCCATTCAGGACGGTTGTTGATCCTTGTGTTTGCATCGCGGAAGCCTTCAACAACGCTCAAACGCTTTAAAGCATCTGCTTTACGTTGCTGTGAAGTTTCGTTGGCTGCGGAGTTACGAAGATCGAATGACAATTGATCAAGATCGATTCTCTGCAGCATATCATGAACCGCTTCAGCACCCATCTTGGCGATGAACTTATCAGGATCTTCATCAGGAAGCATTTGGTTTTCTTTCGGAAGTGTATCAACGATATCGAGATACTCTTCTTCTGTCAAAAGATCACCATAGTTTTGTCCTTTGTCAGCCCTTATACCTGGTTGAATTACCACGTATCTTTCATAATATACAATGGTCTCCAATTTCTTGGAACTCATTCCCAGCAGGTAACCTATCTTGTTGGGGAGTGATTTAAAATACCAAATGTGAACAACGGGAACCACCAGTTTGATATGTCCCATTCTTTCGCGACGCACTTTCTTCTCTGTCACTTCAACACCACACCGGTCGCAAACGATTCCTTTATAGCGGATACGCTTGTATTTTCCACAGGCACATTCGTAATCTTTTACCGGTCCAAAAATCCTTTCACAGAACAAACCATCTCTTTCAGGTTTGTAGGTGCGGTAGTTAATAGTTTCCGGCTTTAAAACTTCTCCATAGCTTCTTTCAAGAATTGAATCGGGGGAAGTAAGGCCGATTGTTATTTGAGAAAACGTTGGTCGTGGACGATTTTCTTTTCTTTGCATATATCTTTAAGCTTTGAACTTTTTTAGCTTTTTAAGGCCAAAATAAAATTTTTAATTCTTTGTTTGCCTACTGTTGGCAGGCCTGAGCAATTCAATTTATTCAAATTGAAGGTCTAATCCCAAACCTCTCAGTTCATGAACCAATACATTGAATGATTCAGGTACACCGGGTCTTGGAATATTGTCTCCTTTTACAATCGCCTCATAAGTTTTCGCTCTTCCGATGATGTCATCAGATTTTAAGGTGAGCAATTCCTGGAGTATGTTGGATGCGCCATATGCTTCCAATGCCCAAACTTCCATTTCACCAAATCTTTGTCCACCAAATTGGGCTTTACCGCCTAATGGCTGTTGCGTGATCAAACTGTATGGCCCTATAGAACGAGCATGCATTTTGTCATCAACCATGTGGTGCAACTTGATGATGTAAATGATTCCAACGGTTGCTTTCTGGTCAAAACGCTCACCGGTTTCACCATCATACAGGTAAGTGTGTCCAAATGTCGGAAGGTTTGCTTTGTCAATTTCCTGCGCGATCTCATCTACTGAAGCTCCATCGAAAATCGGCGTGGCATATCTCTTTCCTAATTTTTCACCTGCCCATCCAAGAACTGTTTCATAGATCTGTCCAAGGTTCATACGGCTCGGTACACCTAATGGATTCAGCACGATATCAACAGGAGTACCATCTTCAAGGAAAGGCATATCTTCCTGCCTTACAATCTTGGCTACGATACCCTTATTTCCATGGCGTCCGGCCATCTTATCTCCCACTTTCAACTTACGTTTTACGCCAAGATAAACTTTAGCCAGTTTCAACACACCCGCAGGCAATTCATCACCAATTGAGATGTTGAACTTTTCACGCTTGTATCTTCCTAACTCTTCATTATACTTAATGTTGTAGTTATGCAACAAGATGTTGATCAACTCATCGGTCTTGGCGTCACCAGTCCAGTTTAACGGGTTCACATTTTGATAGTCAATGTTACCGAGGTTTTTCTGGGTAAATTTGGCGCCTTTTCCAATCAGCATTTCACCAAAATTATTGCTAACACCTGCTGAAGTTTTATCTTTTAAAAGGGTAAGTAATTTACCGATCAACAATTCCAAAAGATCTGCTTCATTCTTCTCGTGTGTCTTCTCGATCTTTTCTAATTGGGTCTTTTCTTTTACTTTACCATTTTTATCTTTCTTAGCGCGTTGGAATAATTTCTTATCAATTACCACACCTTCAGTTCCACTTGGCGCTTTTAATGAAGCGTCTTTTGCATCACCGGCTTTATCACCAAATATCGCCCGCAACAATTTTTCTTCCGGTGTAGGATCACTTTCGCCTTTCGGAGTGATCTTACCAATAATGATATCACCTTCTTTCACATGAGCACCGACACGAATCACACCATTTTGATCCAAATCTTTAGTAGCTTCTTCGCTGATATTTGGAATATCAGGTGTCAATTCTTCTTCACCTAATTTGGTATCGCGCACCTCAAGTTCAAATTCATCAATATGGATAGAAGTAAAGAGATCTTCTTTCACCACTTTTTCACTAATCACGATCGCATCCTCAAAGTTGTAACCTTTCCATGGCATGAAAGCTACCCTGAGATTGCGTCCTAAAGCAAGTTCACCGTCTTTGGTAGCGTAACCTTCGGTAAGAAAATCACCTGCTTTTACTACCTGCCCTTTTTTAACTGCCGGACGAAGGTTGATGCAAGTGCTTTGGTTTGTTTTTATGAACTTGGTCAGTTTGTAAACCATAAGGTCGTTTTCAAAACTTACGATCTTTTGTGACTGACTCCTGTTGTAACGAACATGTATTTCTTTTGCATCAACATATTCAACCACGCCATCGCCGTCTGCATGAATTTGGATCCTCGCGTCTCTTGCAGCTTTTGCTTCCAAACCTGTACCAACAATTGGTGCTTCAGGAAGAATCAATGGAACTGCCTGGCGTTGCATGTTTGATCCCATTAACGCACGGTTAGCATCATCATGTTCAAGAAATGGAATTAGTGAAGCGCTCAATCCTACAATCTGGTTTGGCGCCACATCCATATATTCTACCTCATTCTTTTCAAGAATCGGAAAATCACCGGTTTCGCGGGATTTTACCTTATCATATATGAAGTTTGAATTTTCATCCAGAGGTGCGTTTGCCTGTGCGATCTTGGCGGTATCTTCTTCTTCTGCACTCAGGAAGTAAACCTTTTTCATATCCACATGGCCATTATTTACTTTCCTGTAAGGAGTTTCAATAAAGCCCATTTCGTTGATCTTAGCGTGCACACAAAGTGTGGAGATCAATCCAATATTTGGTCCTTCCGGTGTTTCAATTGTGCACAAACGTCCATAATGTGAATAGTGAACGTCACGCACCTCAAATCCTGCACGCTCCCTGCTTAAACCTCCGGGACCCAGGGCTGAGATACGGCGTTTGTGTGTTATTTCACTTAAAGGATTTGTCTGATCCAAAAATTGTGACAACTGTGATGTTCCAAAGAACGAATTGATGACAGAAGAAAGAGTTCTTGCATTGATCAGGTCAACCGGGGTAAATACTTCGTTGTCCCTCACGTTCATTCTTTCACGAATGGTACGTGCCATACGGGCAAGACCAACACCAAACTGAGCATATAATTGTTCGCCCACTGTACGTACACGACGGTTACTCAAATGATCGATATCATCAATTTCACTTTTAGCATTTGTCAACAAGACTAAATACTTGATGATAGAGATGATGTCTTCTTTTGTCAATACTTTCTTAGTGATCGGGTAGTCAAGACCGAGTTTGCGGTTGATCTTATAACGACCAACTTCCCCAAGATCATAACGCTTGTCACTGAAGAATAATTTGTCGATAATTCCTCTTGCAGTTTCGTCATCGGGAGCATCAGCACCACGCAACTGGCGGTAAATGTGCTGAACCGCTTCGATCTCACTGTTAGAAGTATCTTTATTTAATGTATTATAAATAATTGCATAATCGCCGCTCACTTCTTCACGCTGGATGAAAACACTTTTTACATCCAATTCAAGGATCATGTCGATGTTATCTTCATCAAGAATTGTATCTCTTTCAAGAACGATCTCGTTTCTTTCAAGACTTACTACTTCACCGGTATCTTCATCTACAAAATCTTCAACCCAGCTACGCAATACTCTTGCTGCGAGTTTTTTACCAATATTATCCTTCAGTGTTTTTTTATCGGCTTTTACTTCCACTGCCATTCCGAACAATTCGAGAATGTCTTTATCAGTTTCATAGCCAATAGAGCGAAGCAAAGTAGTAACCGGGAACTTTTTCTTACGGTCGATGTACGCATACATCACATTATTAATGTCTGTAGCAAATTCCATCCAGGCTCCTTTAAAAGGAATTACCCTGGCTGAATATATTTTTGTTCCGTTAGGATGGGTACTTTGACCAAAAAATACACCCGGAGAACGGTGAAGTTGAGAAACAACCACGCGCTCAGCGCCGTTGATCACAAATGTACCACGGGGTGTCATATAAGGAATATTTCCAAGGAACACGTCCTGCACAATAGTCTGGAAATCCACGTGCTCTTCATCGTTACAACTCAAACGAAGTTTTGCCTTCAGAGGAACCGCGTAAGTGAGTCCTCTTTCGATACATTCTTCGATAGTATAGCGTGGTGGATCGACAAAATAATCGAGGAATTCCAACATGAAAATATTACGTGTATCATTGATTGGAAAATTTTCCTTAAACACACGGAAAAGCCCTTCATTATTACGTTTGTCGGGCGTTGTTTCCAACTGGAAGAAGTCTTTAAAGGATTGGATCTGGATTCCCAAAAGGTCCGGAGTTTCCGCCAAATGTTCAATTTTTCCAAAACTGATTCTTTGTGCTGGAGCTACTTTAGTTGAAGGCATATTTTAATTAAAATATTTTAAAATGAGAGAGTCTCTAAACCGGTAATTTATATTAAATTGTACACGTACCGAAATTTAAAGGATTGCAAAAGTACACATTTTTTTGAAATTGAATAAATCTTTGTGAAACCTTAACCATTCTTTCTAATATTTCAAAAAAATCTTTTACCCATTATAATAAAATAGAAAGCAGCCGAAAATTAGGGTACTTTTTTTGATGCAAACACTAAAAGTTGGTGGCAAAAATTTAACGTATAATCCTATTATGGATTTTTATGCATTAATTTTGCACCCACATAAATAACCATTTAAAAATAAAAACATGAAAAAATTATTTTTTGTACCTGCAGTAGCAGCAATGTTCTTCCTTGCCTCATGCGGCGGAAACAACTCCAGTGACGAAAATACTACAGCTACAGAGGACACCACTACCACCACCTCAACCGCAACAGAAGCTCCCGGCGCTGATATCCCCGGAATTGACAGCGTTCAGGTAACTGATCACATTCAATTAACCGGCAACGACAATATGAGATATGATAAGACACTTTTCAAAGTGAAAGCCGGACAAAAAATTACACTTGATTTCCAAAATATAGGTAAACAACCAGCAGCGGCAATGTCACATAATGTGGTGATCCTGCAACAAGGAACTGATGTTCAGAAATTTGGTGAAGCAGCCATTCCGGCAGCAAGCACAGGGCATATTCCTCCGTCAATGACTGATGACGTGATTGCACATACCAAATTATTGGGACCTGGCGAAAAAGATGAAATTACATTTACCCTTCCTGATCCGGGTGTTTATGATTTTATTTGCTCTTTCCCCGGCCATTTCGGCACTATGAATGGAAAGATCGTAGCAGAAAAATAAATAATTAAAATTACTAAATAAAAAAGCAGTCACTCCTTGGCTGCTTTTTCATTTAGGTAAACGAAGGGATCTTAATAATTCCTATTTCAGCATAAGACAGTAAACTAATAAAAATCCAACGTTTTTGTTCCCGCAATTTTTTACTAATCAACCTAATTCTGCAGATTTTTTTGCCAACCAAAATAAAATGCCGGCAAAATTGTTCATTCACTCTCTGCCGAAAGGTATTCCCTAATAGGCGATCAAAAACTCCAATACTTATTAATCAATAGTTAATAGTTATTAAGGTGCCAATGAAATTCTTATTTGCACACCGGCGCGTGTATCAATAGTTGGCGCGGAGGATGAAACGTAAGGATTTACTCTTCTCTGGTCAAAATACAATTTTACATTTATGCGGTTGCTGATGTAATAATCTAATGTTGGGCTGATCGTGATTTCTTTGCTTCCGTTGGTGGCAAAAGCACTGTTTTGATCGAGAATACTATTGGAACTTACATTATTTCTTATACTGAAATCAAGATTAAAATTGATCTCGTTATCAAGTGTTTTTGTATCCTTCTTGGAAAAAGGCACTTTGAAAGGAAGGTGCATTCCACGTTTGCGGAAACCGCCACCAAAAGTAATTTCATTTGACCGCACTTCGCTCAATTGATAATCGATAAGGCTCATACTCAACTGTCGTTGTTTTGTATAATTAAATTTCAAACTGAGTTGATTGGTAAACGTCATATCAATCCCAAACAGCGGAGCAAACTGTTCCTGTATGGTAATATTTGGGACAAGGAAAAATGGAATATAGTTATTGCTTCCACTCGTCGTATCGATAAATGAAGGATAGCCATATCTTGAAACGTCCTGGTAATACAACGCCGAAGTGAAATTGTTCATTCCAAGATTGGCATTGTAAGCGTGCGTTATCGAAAAGTTTGAAAATATTTTGTCCAAACCAGGAATCCGGCTTAACCCGTTGTATGAAATACTCCAATTCGGTTTGGGCAAAATGCCGCTGAATGGATTGGATTTTATATTTTGATTTTGCTGTTTTATAAGCGCCACTTTTGTAGGATCCTGCCCGGTGTAAGCAGCAATGAAAGCAGGAACCAACACATCTACAGAATACCTTCCATATCCCAAAGCATAACCATCTGCACCTGTCGGATTTCCCTGCAATTTGTTGTAAGTGTTCAGTTCGCCCAATCGTTGTGAAAGTATTTTCCTGTAATCCTGGAATTTCAGGAAGGTTTGTGAGATACGGTTAGGATCATATTTTCCAAATAAAGTATTGAAAGCGATATAAGTGACATTAAAGCCCCCGTTGATATAAGGACTTAAATGTGAAAAATGAAGACCTGTTCCGGTTGTATCCTTAAAAGTTTCTGTATAGTTCTTGGTAAAAGTTTTGCTCACATTCAAATCGATGGTAAAATCCTGGAAGGGCTCAAGTTGGGCAGCAACGGTAATTTTCTGATCAAAATTTTGTACAAAAAGATCATTAAAATTTGAATCTCTTGTGATCAAACCTCGTCTTGCCGCATCATTCAACCAAATACTATCTGGCTGTTTCCCAAGGATAAAATCAAAACCGGGCGCCATGCTGTTGAAGTCCTGGCCCAATATTTTTGTGCTGTCTGTATAGCCCGGCAACCTGGTATTGCTGATCTGCGAAACGCTTGCATTTACCGATTTAATGCTTGTAACCAATTTACCTAAGATCCGCATCGCACCGGTAACTTGCGGCAGATCTTTTGCAGATGGCTTCGCAGGTGGAATGTTGGGTTTCTTTCTGGTCGTGTCTGTTGAAGCTGTTTGCCTCTGCAAAGGCTGATCCAAAGCACGCAACCATTTGGATTTGCTGTATAATTTTATAAAATCCATTTGGAGTGTGGCATTTTCCTGTTGACCATTTTCCAGGAAATTGCCAAGATTCACTGCCAACCTTGACGCACCGATCCAATTGTAAGTGGCTGTATAATCGAGATGCAGATTCATCCAGTCAGTTAGCGGCAACTTAGACAGAGGCGCATTATAAGAAAAGTTGACAACCTGGTTGAAGACAATATTTCTTCCGCCTTTCCAGAAATTGTGTTTTACTGAATCTCTTTTCGCCTTTGTATCCAGTCTTCCATTTGGCTCGTCAATCACTGCATTATTAAGCGCTGAATAATCAAGCGTGAGTGAATGAGTCAGTTCCCAACGAAGAATATAATTCCTGTTGAAGGTGAAATATTTATCAAAAGTCTCTGGCGTCTGGAATTTGCTTTCACCAATACTTCTGGGTTTCAAAACCGCAAATTGCCTGAAAACATCGGCTTTAAAAGTCAATTGCGATGGAACGGGATTAATATTAAAATCCTTCACAAGGTCGAACCAATGAGTTTTTGATTTGCCAAAAAGATTCTTAAACGGAGAAATGAATTTTGGCTGCGGCATGAAATTATAGCCCAAACTTCCTTGTTGCTTTGTTACATTATTGTACTCAATCAACGGATTGTGGGCTTCCGTTTTTGTATAAGTATAGCTCACATCCACATTTTCAATATCCCACAATTGTGGCTTCTTATTGCTCGTTCGGTTCTTATGAACGTTTGTAAAACTGATTGTTTTTATAGAAGCAAAATCGATCGCGTTGTTCCTTATTGAATCTTTCTCATTCTTTGTAGCTGCATCTTTAATTTTCTGCTTCAAAGTGATGTCTTTATCAAAAGGGTCATATTGCGGTGCACTTGTTGTAGTAGTAACGCTTGCATAAACCGGGATTGACATCGCTGCTTTTTTTGGTAAAAGCTTTCCCAGTTCAAGGTTGGCTGCTGCATCAAATTGAACAAAATTATCCTTAAAACGGTCGTTTATACCCTGGTCAAGCGTTCCGAATCCATTGCTGTGTGTATTGGCCGACACTGAAAGTGTTCCAAGGTCTGATAGATTCGCATCTACCCTGCCCAAAGACGCCCAGCCACCTTTTTCGTCCATTGAAGATAACCGCAATTCATTAAACCACAATTCGCCGCAGGCAGAAGCAGCATTTGTATTTTCAACTCCCATAAGAATTCCACCCACTTCCGCGAGATTTGGATTTCCCATTATCGAATAGGTTTGACCATTAGACTGGCTTTGTGAATACAGAACATTTATCGGGGAGTTGGATAAATTCCTTTGCGTTTTAAGCGCTACCAAAGAAGAAAGATCAAGGTCAAGATTATTGCTTTGAATCCATAAAGAATCGTTGTAAGCCTGGCTGTTAGGATTAAGTCCTGAATTGAGTGGTGTGAGTCGTAACGGAATTCTAATTTCATAATAGTTATTGATGAAATCACTACCAATGCGGATCACCGCTGTAAGATCATTATTATTTAAACTGGTTCCCTGGTTCGGGTTCTTTTCCGCATGGATGTACATTTGTAATCTTTTAAATTGCCTTAGGTCTTTATTCACAAATGTTTGAAAAACCGCTTTCCCATCATTTTTCGCGAGGTTGCAGAACTGCAAAGTAAGGGATTGTTCGTTCTGCAAAAGATTCACACCATTATTGCTTAAAGTTTGAACGCGTTGAATGTCGCTTGGTGTGCGGTAAGGCAGTGGAGTACGCTTATCATTTTCCTCAATATTTACTGCACCTACATTAAAATCATTATCAGATGTTGGAGAATAATTTCCTGATGAATCCAATTTGTACTGGAACTTCCTCCACGTATTTCTTACCAAACTTAAAGTTCCAAAACGAACTGTTACGCTGTCTTCAAATCCGGTAAGAAACATCCTGATAAAACGTATCGATTTGAAATCAGGAATATTACCCACTTTTTTATCATAAGAATCAATGGGGATCCTGAGTTGATACCAGGTTTCATTTCTTGTTGTTCCATCAACCAGCTTCGCAGCCACCACTTTCTTATCAATAATATAATTGTGGCCCACATTCATCTCTGAATCAGTAGGCGGCTTAAGGTCAACGATGTATTGAAAATACTCTTCTGTTTCATTTAAAGTATTATCGCGGTTCAAATCTTCCTGGTCGGGATAAAGTGTGGCCGCTGAAGAATATTGTGATTTGTTATCAGCAATGGGAGAATTTCCCTGTGGATTATTAAAATATTTGTAACGGCGAAGAATGTCTGCACCTTCAGCATCCAACCTTGCTCCACGATAATATTGATAATTATCAGAAGATGGATCGACCAACGCATCCTGGTAAACTTTTGAATTGGTGCCAAAATTTGCCGCCAGCACGTTTAGATAATCATTTCTCCTGAATGCTCTTTCAGCGCTGTCTGTCAATCCATCAAAACCCACGTCCTGGTAAGGCCTGTCTGCAGGATCGGTACTGAAAGCATTGGTTACCTGGATCGGATTGCGTGGTACAAGCCCCCAAATGGAAGTATCGACCTGCGCAGGCAAATTAGGTGTCGGTAGACCGTTCTCATAAAATCTTCTCGAATCTTTTAAAACATCTTCTGAAACATTTCCAAGATCGATATAAAATTGGCCTCCGCTGCTGTTTGGATCTTTAATGAACGGGTCCTGTATCCAACATTCGATATATTGAATATTGGCAGTTTCAAAATCTGTTTGGTCGAGGCTGCGCATTAATCCGCCCCACTTAGTTTTCGGATTTAAGAATTGGCCATTGGCATTTATATCGGTTCGGGAAGCATCATAATTATATGGACCACGATCTTTGGGATAATAGGAAAGGTCAAATGTTACCAATTGATTTTGGCCAAAGTCTGTTGTCCTTTGCGGAAAGATTTCGTCTTGTCTTACAGAACGAACACGTGGATCAGTGAGTAGCTTTGTATTTCCCCTGAGCGGATTGTTTAAATTCTTGGGATCCTGCAAGGTCGGCTCAATTTGGTACCAAGCAATTTGTGCCCTGTTTTTTCCATAAACAAGACTGTTTGTGGAATCTGCTTCAGGGAAAAGAAGATTTCCATTCTTATCCGTTGCGCCGTGAGGAGTTGATGCAAGCGCCCAGCTTATTGGAGGAAATCTAAGATCAATATCGCTCTTACTTCCTTCAAAATCGTCGATGTAAACCACGCCATGATTTCCTTTTCCAATTTGGGGGGCATGCCCTGGTTTCAAAAATGCTGCTTCGCCATAAGCATTGATGGAAGATGGAGCAGTGGAACTATAAAAAGGAATTTTATTTAAAATCTTTGTGAGCCGTGGCATGTCTCTCCTGTAATTTCCATCAAGCCCATACATCGTATTCCTGATCGGATCTTCGCCATAATCTACTTTTGTAAAAAATGGCCGTTCACTCAACCGCACCATTGTTCCTCCCAATGAAAACTGTTCCTGAGCTGTATTTTTCAGCATATAATCCAACCGCAATCCCATATAGCTCTTTTGCTGCAAACCGAAAGATGCGTTGTTTTCATAATTCACCTGCACAGGAATGCCCGAATTAATAATAGCCTGGTTAAGTACTTTGATCGTTCCCAAATCATAATTGATCGTGTAATCAACGTTTTCAATCAACTGGCGTCCACCGGCAGTTACGGATACAGAACCTGGTGGAATATTATAGCCGATGCTTATATCCGACGTGGAACTTGTCTTGGCGGTGCCTTCCAACACGAAGCGGTCAAGATTTGGAAATTGTTCCTGTGCAACAGTTTTTATTGAATCGTAAAGGGGGTAATATAAACTGTCAGCGCCAATGGCAGGATTACTGAAAACTTTTGGGGCAAGCGCGCGCCCAAAAGGTTCAAGAACGGGGAAGATGATCCTGCTGTATTGCGACAAAACCGTATATCCTTCGATATAATCAAAAACCCCATCCGGCTGTGGATCGTTCTGGCTGTTCAAACGGTCTAAATTATCCAGTGTCAGAAGTGGTGTTCCCTGGTTCAAATCACCAAAAGGCAGATATCTTTTTGCGCCAAGACCTGGTTGCTGGTATAAAACATTCAACTGGAAATCCTGGGGATCGAGTGAGCCATAACCCACGCTGTACACATTTTTCATCATCAATTGCCATATGGGCAATTTGGGCCTTTGAGATGTTGCCTTCAACAATTTTAAAAAAAGTATCTTTTGATTGCTTGAAGATGAATCAGGTGGAACATCCTGTGAAAATTCGCCCACCTGGTATATTTTTCCGTTGTAAGAATATTGAAAAGAAACTGCCAAAACCTCATCAGGCTGAAGTGGCTGACTTAATGAAATGAAGCCGGCGCGTTTATTTACAATGTATTGAGATGAATCAAGCTTTCGTGCAAAAGTCTTTTCAAAATCCTGTACAGGGCTTAAACCCATTGAAAGTAATTCGTTATTTATTAAAGTTGAGTTGCGGCTTCCCGACATGTGAATAATAGACGAATATTCATTATTAGTGTTGTTATCGGGCAAAGTTCCGGTCACAGTAAAGTTGTGATAAGGATGATTTTCACCAAGATCCATCAAGCCCACAATTTCTCTAGTATCAGTAGTAGAGCCATTTTTGTTGGTTACCCAAACTTCTACTTTCAGGATTTGCACTGGCGTTATAACCGCAGGTGCGTTACTCATCACCTTGTCGTAATTATCATGAAAATATTGCGACAGCAAAAAATGGCGGTTTTCTTCGTATTCATCTGCTTTAATTTCAAAATGAGTAGCCGTGTTTCCACCCTGCAGGTTCATCGATTGCCTTTGGGATTTTTGATTCGCTAAAACTCCGGTAACAAATAATTTCCCAAATTGCAACTCGGCTTTTACCCCAAATAATGATTGTGCGCCGGGTATCAAATTACTCTTTAGCGGAAAAGAAACATTTCCTGCTTCAAAACGTTTCAAGATTTCATCTTCTGTTCCTGTATAATCAAGTTTCAATTGATTGGTAAAATCGAAATTGGCAAGCGTATTATAACTAATTGGGAATTTCATTTTGTCGCCGATATTGGCAATAACATTTAATTGCGCAGCCATATTGAAATCTAATCCTCCATTTCTTCTTGCCCTTTCAGGAAGTGTCGGGTTCTTTACATTTTGTCCCTGGTAACCAGCAGTCACATCAATATTTCCCTGCGGTTGAATATCAACCTTTCCATTTCCAAAAAGCCGGTTAAACAAATTGTCGTAAACACTCAATTTCGGTTTTACCTGACCGCGATTTAAAATGCTCAGCGTATTGGCTCTTTTTTGAAAGTAACTGATCTCCGCTTTTCTTGCCTCCATTGCGCGAAATTGTTCAGCCGTGTATGTAGAAGGCGTCCTGTAATAATGATTGCCTACTTTTTCATAAACCGTATAAGTCTTTGTTAGAGGATCGTAAGCAACTGAATCATTAATATTTGGCGGATTTTGAAAATCGTAAACATTCGGTCTGCTACTCAGGAAGTCACCACGAGTATCATGAATGGGAAAAGGAAGACTGTCAGGAGAAACCGCCGTTGAATCCTGGGCAAAGAGATGGCTGGGTGCGGCAATAAACAGCACAACACTACACAACCAGAAAAATACCAACCGAATATAATTTGGCGCTTCTCTCTTAAATACCATTCCGGCAAATTATTTTAGGTAGATTTCTATCAAATGGCTCTAAGTGCTTTTTTTATTAAAATTTCCAGGGAATTAATTGAAGGTTCGCTCATTAAGGTTTTTTTGATGGCCTGTTCTGCCATTGGCCTTGAGATTCCTAAGGCTATTAATGCATTTAACGCATCCTGGTCAAAAGTATTGTTAACCAATACATTTCCCGCAGATGCAGGTGATAATTTTGCAACTTTGTCTTTCAATTCAAGTACCAACCGCTCGGCTGTTTTTCTGCCGATTCCTTTGACACTTTCGAGAACTGACGTTTGCTTCATAACGATCGCGTTACTTATTTCTTCAGCTTTCATAGCAGATAACATCATCCTTGCAGTTGCAGCCCCTACTCCCGAAACACCAATCAGCAATACAAACATTTCTTTTTCGAGGCTGTCGAAAAATCCATACAAAGTGTGTGCATCTTCCTTTACCTGAAGGTAAGTAAAAAGCTTGCCTTCGTCCAATTTTTCTATGTGCGCATAAGTGTTCAGGCTGATATTTACTTCATAACCCACTCCGTTTACATCTACGTAAACCAGGGCCGGATTCTTATAAGAAAATTTTCCTGACAGGTATGCAATCATAGCTTTTTATAGAGCGCCAAAAGTAAGTAATTCGCCTTAATGACGTCCCATATTTTGACGAAAAAATATCTTTCAATTATTGAATAATCGCGGATGTTGTACTTTTATCGCCGCAATTAAAACTTTTATCATATAAATGAGTAATAAAATTTCCGCAGCTATCACAGCTGTAGGCGCATTCGTTCCCGAATACAAACTTACCAATGCCGAACTCGAAACCATGGTTGAAACTTCCGATGAATGGATAAGAACCCGCACCGGGGTAGAAGAAAGAAGGATTTTGAAAGGAGAAAATATGGGGATTTCCAAAATGGCTGTTCCCGCAGTGAAACAACTTTGTGAAAAAAGAGGTATCGATCCTGCCGAAATTGATTGTATTGTTTGCTGCACCGTTACTCCTGACATGACTTTCCCCGCAACCGCTAATATTATTTCCTATGAAGTTGGCGCTGTGAATGCTTTCGGGTTTGATCTTTCGGCTGCTTGCTCAGGATTTTTATTTGGCGTAACCACCGGCGCCTCATTAATTGAAAGCGGACGGTATAAAAAAGTGGTTGTTGTTGGGTCCGACAAAATGAGTGGCATTGTTGATTACAGTGATCGCAAAACCTGTGTGCTTTTTGGCGATGCGGCTGCTGCAATTTTACTGGAACCAAATGAAGAAGGATACGGAATTAAAGATAGCCTTTTGAAAACAGATGGGGCAGGATGTCAATACCTGAAAATGGTTGCCGGCGGTTCAGCAAAACCAGCGTCTGTAGAAACTGTTTTGGCAAAAGAACATTTCATTTACCAGGAAGGTCCGCAGGTTTTTAAGTTTGCAGTAAAAGGAATGGCAGATGTTTCTTATGAATTACTTGAACGTAATAACCTCAGCGGCGAAGACATTGCATGGCTCGTTCCTCACCAGGCCAACAAAAGAATTATTGATGCAACGGCCAATCGCATGGGATTGAGTATGGATAAAGTGATGATCAATATTCAGCGCTACGGAAATACCACCTCAGCAACGATTCCTCTTTGTTTGTACGAATGGGAAAAGCAATTGAAAAAAGACGATTTAATTGTTCTTGCTGCATTTGGTGGAGGGTTTACCTGGGGTGCAACACTAGTGAAGTGGGCTTACGATACTGAATAGGAAAGCGTGAATGGTCAATTTTGAATCTTTCTAAACCGCTAAACTTCTAAACCCTTAAACTCCTCCAAACTTTAATTAAGGAATAATATTTGATTCACTTGCGTGAACCGGATTTTCTTTTTCTACTTATACGTTTTGTCATTGAAAAGTAGTAAACAAAGAAAAAACGAAAACTTTTTTTACAGAAAAATATTTAAGAAATGAATTCACTCAAAGAAAAAGTAGCCTACATCACAGGCGGAAGCAAAGGAATTGGTTATGGAATTGCAAAAACATTGTTGGATCTTGGAATGAAAGTGGCCATCTCAAGCCGCCATTTAGACGAAGCACAAAAAGCAGCCAAATCCTTAACCAATGACGATTCTAAAATCCTGGCTTTGCAATCTGATGTCAGTTTAATGGAAAATGAAAAAAGTGCGGTTCAAAAAATTATTGAAAAATTTGGCCAATTGGATGTTTTGGTGGCCAATGCAGGTGTAGGATATTTTGCCCCGATCGACAGCATGAGCGAAGAAGGCTGGAAAAGCACGATCGATACTAATCTTACCGGCGTTTTCAACAGTGTCAGATCTTCTGTTGATGAATTAAAGAAAACGAAGGGATACATTATTACGATTGCAAGTCTGGCAGGAACCAACTTTTTTGAAAATGGTTCTGCTTACAATGCAAGCAAATTTGGTCTTGTAGGATTTTCTCAAGCCATCATGCTGGATCTCCGGAAATATGATGTGAAAGTAACCACAATAATGCCCGGTTCTGTCGCTACACATTTTAACGATCATACACCTAGCGAAGCTGATTCATGCAAAATCCAACCGGAAGATATTGGTCAAATGGTGGCTGATCTTTTACAAATGCCGCAAAGAACCTTGCCAAGCAAAATTGAAGTTCGCCCGTCTAAAACTTCTAAATCGTAAGATAAAATAAAAATTGCCTGGAAATGTTGGTTTACTGCCAGCCCTTCTAAACCATTCTAAACTTCCTAAACTATTTATTCAAATAACCCTGCATTCAACAATTGCAGGGTTTTTTCTTTGTGTTCGTGCGATACAAGAACAGAAATATTGTGTTGACTTCCACCGAAACTCACCATTCTCACTGGGACTTCCTTCAGGCTATTGAAAACTTTTGCCAGGAGATTTTCTGTTTTTGCAATATGAAAACCTACAATTGAAACGATTGTTTGGTCATGGTCTATTTCAATATTTCCGAACATCTCCAGTTCTTTTATGATCAGGTTCAGATTAGTATCGTTATCGATGGTGAGTGAAACCGCCACTTCAGAAGTAGTGATCATGTCGATGGAAGTCTGGTATTTTTCAAACACTTCAAAGATCTTTCTCAAAAAACCATAAGCCAACAACATGCGGCTGCTTTTTATTTTGATGGCAGTGATCGAATCTTTTGCGGCGATCGCTTTCACACCTTCCTTGTCGGCATCTCTTTCAATCAAGGTTCCCTGGGCTTCCGGCTCCATAGTGTTCAGCAATTTCACAGGGAAATTAAAATATTGCGCTGGCCAGATACTTGCAGGATGTAAAATTTTTGCACCGAAATAAGCCAACTCCGCAGCTTCATCAAAACATAAATGACTAACAGGTTTTGTATTTTTTACGACACGAGGATCGTTATTATGCATTCCGCTGATATCCGTCCAAATTTCACAAACAGATGCATCAACCGCTGCTGCAATTAACGATGCGCTGTAATCACTTCCGCCACGTTTAAGATTATCGATTTCACCTTTTGCATTGCGGCAAATGTAACCTTGTGTAACAAAAAGTTTTGTTCCTTTATTTGCATCCAGCAATTTGGTAAGTTTTTCCCTAATGACAGCCACCTGCGGCTCACTGTTTTGATCAATACTCATAAACTCAAGCGCCGGCAACCAAACGTGTGGGATTTCCTGCTCATTTAAGAAAATGCTGAAGAGTTTTGTGCTCAGCAATTCGCCCTGCGCCAAAATATCTTTGTTCAAAGCTTCGCTGTAAGATATTTTTAAAATAATATTTAAAAATTCAAAATGCTCAGCGAGCACATCTTTTGCCTTTTGAAAAAATGATTGATCTTTTAAAAGTTCGACAATGAAGTTCTGGTAATGACTTTCCAATGCATCAATTCTTGTTTTTGCTTCACCACGATCACCTTTCGATAAGGCATCACTGATTTCTGTTAGAGCATTCGTCGTGCCGCTTAAAGCGCTTAAAACAATGATCTTAGTTTCATCATCCTTGGTGATCAGTTTTTTGATCTCAGCCATTCTTTCGGGTTTACCAACGCTGGTGCCGCCGAACTTCATTATTTTCATACAATAGACCTTTACAGGATTTTATTAATTTAAAATTAAAAGCGGCGCAAAATTATTTTATATC
>DASTXM010000159.1:0-19828 GCA_035765495.1 Hanamia sp. | reverse complement strand
AGGGTAAAATCGTTTTTTGAAAGTACCCAGTATAATTGTGGTGATGATAGTCTGGCCATTCCTATTTTAGCGGAGGCAATCTGTCCTTCCAGTTGTTCCATTGCCTTATTTTGGTATGCTGAAATAAATGGGTTAATAAGTACTTCAATTTCTTTTTCATATTTAAGAACAGGAAAAAGGTGATCGTAGCTCACTTGCATAAGTTCGATAGCATGTGGTAATGTACAAAATCTTCCATCCTGATATTTTTTTAAAAACCAAAGTATGGCTGTCAAAAAATTTATTGGCGATTCAACAAAAAAGTTTCCTTGTTTGGTTATCCATTCTTTGTTTAATCCCAAAAGAATGGAGCGTGATGATTCGGTTGCATCGGTGATGTCAAACATGGTAGAAGGATCGAGAGGATTGCAACGGTTTGAACGAGACAGGTCATCAAAGTTTATTAGATAAAATGCTGGTGGTTTTTTGAAAGCTTTTTTATTTTTTTGCAAAGTGTTATATACGATTTTTGACAGGTCGTCGAATTTAAAATCATAAACCAGCATTGTAAATCCTTTCTGTAAGTGTTGCCTTATTACGTGTTGAATAATAAACCATGATTTACCACTTCCGGGCGAGCCTGCCACCAATATCCCCCTGAAGGGATTAATAATATTAATCCAGCTCTTTCTTATTTTCCCTTTCAAATTATATCGGGCCGGAAGGTTAATTGAATATTCGTTTGTTATAAACCTTTCTTCCTGGGGAAATGTTTCGTTGAGTTCGTTAAATATATCCTTGTTAAATCGCACGCGAATGTAACGTGAGAGAAGGGTGCCACCAGTAAGGATTAACAGGAATCCTAAAGAGGTGGATGAGATATAAATGATTGAGGATACTTTGATAGCAAAGTGTATGTTCAATAAAAAGTTGTCCCCGTAATAAAAAATTAGGCCGAAAATAATATAAGAAATAATTTTTGGAACCCGTATGGTTTCACTTTTTTTTCCTTTTGTGCCAAAAAGGGAAACAAACAATAAACCCAGAGCTAAAGTTTTTGAAAAGTAGATATTATGAAAGAGGCCCGTGTGGCTTAAATTATTAAGTAACCTGTCAGTGATACTGAAGGTTAATTGCCATTGTTTAAATGCAAAATAGCAATAATAATAGAAGTGTAGTAGCAATATAGAAATACTTCCGAGTCTCGTAAAATCAATGATCTCCTTTAACGCTTTTTCATCTTCACCTGTATTACTCATTTCACTTCACCTTTTTATTTTAATGATTTTTGCGACGTTTCTTTTTCTTCTTTAAAAATTCAACAGGAAACCTGCTTTCAATATTTTCTTTATTTAATAATATTTGAATCAAATCGTTTTCGTTTTTTGAGTTCATTATTCTATAAGAAAAATCATTTTTAAATTCATTCAAATGGGGCTTGGAGGAAAGGGTTTGTTGGGCGGATTTTATTGAAGCTTCTTCTGCAGTGAGTCTTTGTTTAATTCCTGAAGCGGTATAATTTTTCCCGAGATCACTTCCTTTAAAAACAGATTTAGTCCGATGGTCAATGTAGGTAATCCCGTATAGAAACCCCTCGGCATTGTAATGTAAAGCCACATGTATTTGCTGTCTCTGAAGTTCTTTTGCAAAAGCTGAAATTGAGCTCATTTCTTTTGTAAAGGCAAAGTCGATCGCGGCCTTCAATTTTGGTTTGTAAGGTTTTTTTAGATCAACATTGATCAGGAACTTTTTCTCAAGTGAAGCAAGGGTAGGACGGAAGTAGATAGAACTTGCCTTCACAGGTACACCAACTTTGTTTGAATGAGCATCTATAATCCGGTACACAAGTCCTTTGTTTTTATAAATTCGTCCATCTTTACTTCCCCTGTCAGCGATTACATTGAATAGTTTCAGGACAGCATTTAGTTCATTGAGCGAAGAAAATTTATAATCATTCAATACCTGCAGAAGTACATTTGTGATGCTTCTTTTTGATTCTGTTTTCCCATAATTAATGGATTGGGTGTTCAGTTCTTTTATTGTTGAATCTTTTCTTTGGTTTCTTCCTTTTGCTTTCAGAAGTGAAAATTCATTTTCAATTTCTTTTCTTGCATTTTCTGACAAAGTTTTACCGATATTAAATGTGTCAATTCTCCTTCCGTCTACAAGAATCGATGTTGTAATAATGTGTATATGAGGATGGCCAGCATCAAGGTGCTCATAAACTAAAAAAGGTTGATTTGAAAACCCGATTTTTTCAATATAAGAAGAGGCTATTGCGTTCAATTTTTCAGTTGATAATTTTTCAGATGGATGGAAGTTCAATGATATGTGCAGCATATTTGTTTTAGCCCGCTGGTTTAATTCAATTCTGTGTTTAAAGAAGAAAAGTTTTTCATAAAAACTTAACTCATGCATCTCCTTTAAAAAGTTTCCTGCGTAGATACATATTGCAAATCCCTTTTGCACTTTTTTTTCATTATAATTAAGTACGCGCATTAATGATTGGGGAGTGGTGATTTTTGCAACCATTGATTATATATTTCATTCATTCTGTTTCTTATTTCTTTAGTCATAATTAGAAAGGATTGGTGTAAATTTTCATGAGTTGTTAACCATGATTTTATTTCAGGAATATGATCCAGAATATGTAGTTTATGAACGGCCTGGTTGTAATTATTTCCAATTGCATTTAATTCATTTTTTAATGCAATCATTTCTGATAATAATTCGTCTGCACTTTCATTCCGATACTTAATGATTACCGGTTTTTTTAAAAGAGTGTTTCGAGCATAAGCGCTTAAAGAATGGAAAGTGCTTTTCTTGTAAAAGTTCCTGATTATAGATAGCTCGTTTTCATTGATCCGAATGTTCAACCATTCTTTTCGTATTTTGTTTTTCTCTGTCATCACTGATCATTTTCACAATGCAAAACCTCCGTTTAGTCATACCGACACGAGTTCCGAGTAAAGGGTTGAGAGATGCAAACGTGTAACGTTTGAACATCTCGCCGGTCAGCGTTCAAGGCTGCCTAATTTTATTAATCTCTTGCAATTTTGAGGTTTCAACAAGAGATTTTTTTTGATCTCAAAAATAATAGTTGAGGAAACAAAACAGCATAGATGTTCAAATTCTAAACAGCTTAAATCTTGTGGAGAAATTTACTTTTGAAGTAATAAAACGTAATAAAATTATTTTTTCAGTTTAAAGATTATGGGTATGAACAATGAATCAATGAAAGGACAAAATGAGAAAGAGAGGGTTTTTGAAACGGTTTTATGTAGTCCGGGGATGAATGAAAAGTGCAAAATAAATCTTCAATTGAGCAGGCAAAATATTTTGTTGTTATGTAGTTTCATTGAACAGGGATTGCAAGCGGAGAAAGGGGAGACAAAGCTTCCAATTATTGCTTTTATGTCGGAAGATTGAAGGACTGAAATTTCATCTTTAATGAATGAAATTCTCGAAAGGGGAGGATTGACTCAATTTTACCAAAAGTTGAAATCTTTGTGATCGTTTTTTCAAAAGAATTAGTAAGCATTTCCTAAGTTAATTCTGATTGCAATTTCTAGGGTGAACAAAAAACAATTGCACTTTTTAAAATGCAATTGTTAATTAAATTTTCAACCGGAATTATATTAAACCTTCATCTGCAAAGGAATAAAATCCTTCACTTGATAAGATAATATGATCAAGCAGATGCAAGTCCAAAAAATCTCCGGCATTTTTTATTTTTCGTGTTATTTCTTCATCTGCTCTGCTCGGATTCAGATTACCTGAAGGATGGTTATGACAGATAATTAAACCACAAGCATTTGCTTTTAATGCTGCCATAAAAACCATTTTTGGATCAACTACTGTTGAGGTAACTCCGCCTGAAGAAATTTCGATTATTCCCAGAACCTTGTTCGATCTGTTAAGCAGTAACACTTTGAACTGTTCAACAAATTCAATTTTGTTTTCGTCCCAGTTTTTTCTAAACAGATCAGAAGCATCTTTTGATGAGTTAATTTTTGGTCTTTCTGATGGCTTTACTTTTGTCTTGTAAATCAATGCAACTTCTGCAATCTGGTTCAATTCGTTTTCTTTGATTTGCTGTTCCATAACTTTCTATTTAATGGTTTAAAAATTAATTATGGAACCTCATCCGTCGCGAACCGACCCAAGCAAAGAAGCAACGGAATAAATAGTGTCTTTGGTAATGTTGGAGCAATTAGTTTTATGCCGGAATTTCTTTGCGGCTCAGAGGCTTGCGGCGAACTTCGTGCAGGAATTAATAATGGACAATTTTCTTCCTGGATTAAAAGGAGGAAAGATATTGACCCATCAGATAAAAGGCTATTTAAATACTTTGAAACGGGTTCCTGTCCCATTAATTTTTATAATGAAACTGAATTGAAGTTTAATACCGGATAGCTCTGTTACCAAACATTACAAAGCGAATATTAGTTTCCGATGGAACCGTTTTTAAAAAAGGAGGTGCACTTCTGTCGAATTTCTTATTGTATTCTTCAAACCAAATTTTCCATGCAGATTTTGACTTTAGTTTAGCGCAATCCTGAAACTCTTCCCATTGTTCCTGGTCGAGGAAAATCTCATCGTCAAATACTACCTTAAACTCCCAATCATAATTTTTCCACCTGATATAATTTTCTGCAACTTCTTTACGCAACAAAAGCTGAGGATGATTTTCAAATGCCCTTGGTTTTATTTCCACCAGGAATGCTTTACAGGTTTCCTTGTGGCGAATTAAAAAGTCCGGAGTGTAACGGTGATGACACATTCGAATATACTCTGTAGGTTTTTTCGTTCCGGGGTGATAATAAATCGAAACACGTGAACGCAGGAATTCATATTCGTCGCGGATTGAAACGGCAAATTTTAATTCGGTCAAAGAATCGAATGAGCAGCCCCAGTTTACAATTTTAAATGACTTGCGATATCTAAATTTTTGTTCTTGTAAAATCATAACTTTTAATTTTTAAATTAGTTAATTCAACGGTCAAGGTTCATTAAGCTTTCTGCTGAAATCAAGGTTACGTACCTGATGTGTCCTGCATTGTCAGGATAGGTTCGATAAATAATAGAACCTTCAACTAAAATCCTGCTGCCTTTGACTACACTTTTTTCAGCATACTCTGCTACCTTATCCCAGGCTACTACATCGTGCCAAACGGTTTGGCAAACCTTTTTTCCAGAATGATTTTTTGGGGAATAATGAGTAGCCATCCGAATTGCTACTCTTTTAGAACCGTTTGCAATTTTAGTGCTAAGCAGATGGGATCCAACGTAACCGATCAATATAACATGATTTGTTTTCATTTTGTTTTGTTTTAGATGAGAAATTATTTTTGCCTGACGAATATACGCCGAGGGATAGGGTAGCCTTATGTTTTAATCGCTTTAGTGCGCACTAATCCGCTTCAAAACGTTTCAACACGATTTGAGAAAATAAATTAAATTTGAAAATGGCTATTCGGATAAAAAAGCAGAAATGTTTGTGGTGTAAAAAGCCCTTTAATGGAAATGCAAATAAAAAATTTTGTTCGATCGAACATAAGAATGCCTACCATAATACAGTACGAAAAAAAGAGACGGGCCAAATTGGAAAGATTGTAACGATTCTAAAAAATAACCGGCGCATTCTTGAGAAAGTGCTGAATAAAAAAGAAGTTGTTTCCTTAAAGGAACAAACTTTGCTTGACGAAGGTTTTTTATTTAAGTATCATACCCACAACAGGGTTAACCAGGGCGACGGAAAAGAGTATGTTTTTTGTTTTGAATACGGCTACCTGAGAAAAGACAATGGCTGGTGTACAATCGTTAAAGAGAAAAGGTGAAGATTCTATACTTTTTTGTCAATCCGCACCCATTTTGATTGCCTTCTTTACCAAACCAGCTGAATTTTTAACCTCGAGTTTAATAAAAACATTTTGCTTATGGGATTGAACTGTTTTTGATGAAATGAATAATTTCTTGCCTATTTCCTGATTGGTCAGTTCGTTGGCGATAAGTTTAAGCACTTAAATTTCTCTTTTTGTGAGGAGACTTTTGATCTTATTCTCCAGTACGACGGTTTGTTCCTTTGCCTCATCGAGTTTGAGCATGGTATTAAAGAAAATTTCCGCACAAACCGGAATTAAATTTACCAACAACTTTAATAAAGCCTCTAGGAAGTATCACGTAATTACCACGGGAAAGTTCAGGAAGGAAAATAAAGTGCATTTAAAATATAAAGTTGACTAAATTTCGTGTAACCATCACTGTTGCCCTTTGCTATAATTGATCATCCAGCAAACACCGTATTTATCCTTAAAGCTTCCGAAATAATCGCCCCAGAACTGATCCTGCATTGGCATTTCGACTTGACCGCCGTCAGAAAGACCTTTAAATATCCGATCGGCCTCTTCGCGGCTTTCGGGTGCCAGACTAATGTAGTTGTTATTTCCTACAACCAACTTATGCCCCATAGATGGTACTATGTCGCTTGCCATCAATATGCTGCCGTTGTTCAATGGCAAGGAGATATGCATTACGCGATTTTTTTCTTCTTCTGACAATGATGACATTCCGGGAGCGTCACCCATACGCATTATGCCGTTGCCTGCAAAGTTGCCTCCAAATACAGATTTGTAGAAGTTCATCGCTTCTTCAGCCTTGCCGTCGAAATTTAAATAGGGGTTTACTGCTTTCATTTTATTTCGTTTAAAAGTTTTAAATTCATTCTTCAATTTGAATTTTCAAAGATTCGAGAGAACGACTATAAATTTACCGGAATTAAACGGAAACTGATCGTTGTGTTGGTTCAAGATGCGAATTTTATGAAGTGTCCTGGGATTATTTGGAAGGAAAATAAAGGAACGAAAGTGTTTGTAGAGTTTAAAGTTGCTTAAAAGGTATTGGAGACAAAACTCAAAACTGCAAAAGAATGTATAGAAAAGTTTCAACATTGGCATGAAGGAAAAAATGAGAAAAACCGGCATTGATGTTTTGGGTGAAATTCCATGGGGATCTCATCTCTGCCAATTCTATGAAACTAAAGAAGACCTTCATCAATTACTTGTTCCCTTTTTCAAAGCGGGGATTGAGAACAACGAATTTTGCCTTTGGATAATGTTTAACCCCAAAGAAGTTGATGAAGCAATTGAGATGTTGAAAGCTTCTGATCCTGATCTAATAGAAAAGCTTAAAAAAAATAGCTTTGAGATGGTAGATTATGTCACTCTATATTTTCGGGATGGTCATTTCGATGAAAAGATAATGTATGATGATCTTAAAAACAGGCTGCAAAATGCATTAAACAGGGGCTATGATGGCATGCGGGTGCATGGGAATGACACTTGGCTGGTGCATCAGAATTGGGATGTTTTCGTGAGGTACGAAAGAGGACTAGATACTTTGGTCCATGATCAGCAAATCCTATTGCTGTGCACCTATTTCCTTTCGGGACTGGATGCCACGACACTATTAGATATGGCGCAACTTCACGATACAATGATTGCGAGAAGAAAGGGAAATTGGGAAATTTTTGAAAAACCAGAAATCAAAAAGCTTAAAGCGCAACTACAACAAAGAGGTGATGAACTGGAAAAACGGGTAACAGAAAGAACAAAAGAAATCCAGGAGGCAAATGACCGGCTCCGCGATCTTTCGGCTCATCTGCAAAATATTCGTGAGGAGGAGAGAACGCGTATTGCCCGGGAAATACATGATGAGTTAGGTGCTCACTTAACTGTCCTCAAGCTGGATGCGAGTTGGTTGGATAAAAAATTAAATTCTTCAGATTCGGTAATCAAACAAAAGATGAAAGATTTAATGACGGCAGTTGATGCAACTGGAAAAGTCGTGAGAAGAATTTCTGCAAACCTTCGGCCTGGCTTACTGGACCAGTTTGGATTAGCAGCAGCGATGGCATGGTACATAGAAGAGTTTAAAAAAAGATCCGGCATAACGTTCTTTTTTCATGAACCGGAAGAAAAATTACAAATAGAAGATCTGACCAAATCCGGACTGTACAGTATTTTCCAGGAATCGTTAACAAATATAGCCCGGCATTCCGGAGCTGATAAAGTTTGGATTAAACTGGTTATAAAAGAAGACCAGATTCTGATGTCTATTAAAGATAACGGAAGAGGCTTTGATAAGCAAATAGCTGATAAAAAGAAAACACTCGGTATTTTGGGAATGGAAGAAAGGGCATTAATGATGGGTGGCAATTGTGCCATTGGCAGCATCCCGGAAAACGGAACAACCGTTACCGTTACGGTACCTATAAAAAAGAGAACAATTAAGGTCAATGGATAGAATTTGCGTATTAATTGTAGATGACCATGCTATTGTCCGCAAGGGATTGAAACAACTCTTGTTTGAAGAGTTTCCCTCTGTCTCTGTGGAAGAGGCAGGCGACGCAGAATCTGCTGTTAAAAAAGTGATTGTGAAAAAACCGCATGTTGTCATTTGTGACCTCAATATGCCCGGGCGAAATGGAATTGATGCATTGAAACAAATAAAAAACATTTCCCCGGATGTTCCGGTACTTATTATGAGCATGTATCCGGAAGACCAGTATGCGCTCAGAGTGCTGAAATCAGGAGCTTCGGGCTATCTCAATAAAGAATCAATTCATGATGAGTTGATACGGGCGATCCAGACCGTTTTATTGGGCAGAAAGTTTATTACTCCATCCGTTACTGCAAGAATTATTGATGCGTTTGAAACAGATGGTAGTTCCTCTTTTCTTTCACATCAATCACTTTCTGATAGGGAATTTGAAATTTTCAGGTTATTAGCTTTAGGTAAAACAGTGTCTGAAATTGCAAAGCAACTTTCCCTTAGTTCTTCGACGGTCAGTACTTATCGTTCACGTGTTTTGGAAAAAATGAATTTGAGATCAAATTCGGATCTTATCCGGTACGCACTCGAAAAAAAATTGATCTGAGCATTCCAAAGTTTTCAGATAATTCCTGGCTCTTTAACTAAACGATGTAGCTACATAGCCACAGCATAATCAGAGGTACATCTATTTTCCTGTTTGCATTCTCTTCGTTCCTTTACAATAAGAGTAAGACCGGATCTTAATGAATAGAATAAGCATTTTGATTGTAGATGACCATGCTATAGTGCGCAAAGGGATGAAAGACCTTTTACTTGAACAGCAATGGAATGTATTCGTTGAAGAGGCCGGAGATGCCGAATCGGCTATTAAAAAAGTAATCCTCAAAAGACCCGATGTAGTAATTTGTGATCTGAACATGCCGGGCCGAAACGGGCTAGATGCATTGAAACAAATAAAACAAATTTGTGCGGATCTGCCCGTACTCATTATGAGTATGTATCCGGAAGATCAGTATGCCCTTAGAGTGCTTAAGGCAGGGGCAGCCGGTTATCTTAGCAAAGAATCTATTCATGAAGAGTTGGCACCCGCCATCCTGGCAGTGTTAAGTGGAAAAAAATTTGCAACTCCTGCAGTGACTGCAAAAATACTTGATGCTTTTCATACAGAAGGCTGCACTTCTTCATACTTTTCTCATGAGTCACTATCTGATCGCGAATTCCAGATATTCACCTTATTGGCCACCGGTAAGTCAGTTTCTGAAATTGCAAACCAGATTTCCCTTAGTTCTTCCACCGTGAGTACCTATCGCTCACGCATCCTGCAAAAAATGAATTTAAGATCGAATTCTGATCTCACGCGCTATGCGATCGAAAAAAATTTGATCTGATGACGTGTAATTCATCTTCCTTACTTTCCCAAATCAAGGCGAATTGTTTTTTGTGTCTTTGCCGCAAGCCTAAAAAAAATTTTTCCATCCATTCAACAGACTCCAACTAAACCTTGTAGTTGGTTAGCTACAAGATACTTGGCAGGATCGTCTATTTTTTTGGTACCGCTCCGTTCGTTCCTTTACATAAATTCTATAACCTTATGAAAAACCCATTTATACGAGTACCAAATCGTATAATTAATTTCTTTCTAAGAAATTCCTGCTTTAAGAATTTGAAGTTCACCGTCCCTATTTCTTTGGCAAAAGTTTTGAATTTTTAGCCCACTTATTAGGCGGTAAAAAAACAGGTTTTAATGTTTGTTATTAAATAAACAAGAAAAGGAAGTCGATAAATGAAAACTGATTTAAGGGTCTTAATGCTGGAAGACAACGAAGCCGATGCTGAAATGATTACAGAATTATTATTGGAAGCATCACAACTCTGCCAATTCAAGGTTGTAAAGAGGAGGGATTTATATGTAACGGCAATCAGGGAATTTAAGCCGGACGTTATTCTTTCAGATAATTCAATACCTGGTTTTTCGGCATCAGAAGCTCTTGAATATAAAACAGAACTACAATTAAGCATACCATTCATAATGGTTAGTGGCACATCTTCAAAAAAATTTGAAGCGTTTATGATCGGGAAAGGGGCAGATGATTATGTCTTGAAAGACAGCATTGCAAGACTACCTGCTGCAATTGAAACGGCACTAAAACAAAAGAAAATTGAAGGTGAAAAACTTGAGGCAGAACGAAAATGCGATGAAGCGGCAAGGCACCTTAAAACAATTTTTGAAAATACGTCCGAAAGTTTTTTATTGATGGATACCAATGGAATTGTGAAGGCCTTGAACAGCAGGGCTTCGAGATATGGTTTTTTAATTGGTGAAAAGAAAATTAAAGTTGGTGACAACATATTTAATCTTATCAGTAAAGATAAAAATTCATTTTTTAGAGAAATAGTGTCCAGGGTATCAGAGGGAGAGAAAGTTCAGTATGAACGCAGCTACAGGATGGGAGATGGCAACGTGTTATGGATTGATTTTTCAATAAACCCGGTGGAAGAGGAGGGAATCGTACAAGGTATTTGTGTTAGAGGGCAGGACGTTACAGAAAAGAAAAAAATTGAGCAGGAAAGGGAATTTGAGCAAAATAATCTGGCTGCTTTAATTAATAATACCGAAGATCTTTTGTGGAGCGTAGATAAGGATTTCAAACTTATCACCTCCAATGATTCATTTGCTAATGTAATTACAGCGGCGTCCGGAAAGGCAATTGATAAAGATTTTAATTTACTTGAGACAAAATTCGGAAAGGAGCAAATTGAACGGTTTAAAAAGTATTACGAACGAGCCTTCAGGGGGGAAACTTTCAGGGAAGTTGAAAGCTATGGTAGCCTGTGGTCTGAAATATCATTTTATCCCATCTACAATAAACATGAAATAGTAGGCACTGCTTGTTATTCAAGGGACATAACCGAAAGAAGAAAAGCGCTGGCTTCCCTTCAAGCTACATTAAAAGAACTAGCAGATTATAAAGCAGCTCTGGACGAATCTTTCATTATATCCATTACTAATCCCCAGGGAATTATTACCTATGTTAACAGGAATTTTTGTGAAATATCAAAATATACTGCTGATGAACTCCTTGGAAAAAGTCATTCGATTCTAAATTCAGCCTTTCACGACGAAGCTTTTTTCAAACACCTTTGGGATACTATTTTGGCTGGTAAAATCTGGCGAAACGAAATCAAATGTAAAGCGAGGGATGGAGAAATTTTTTGGGTCGATACTACTATTATTCCTTTTTTTGATAATAAAGGAAATCCAGTTGAGTTTGTTTCTATAAGCATGGATATAACGGAAAAAAAAGCTATTGAGAAGGAACTATTCAACCAAAAAGTGCAGGAGCAGAAAAAAATAACAAGGGCTATACTGGCAGGTGAGGAAAAAGAAAGAAACCGTTTAAGCAGGGAGCTTCATGATAATGTTAATCAATTACTCGCAACTGCAAAACTGTACCTGGGAACTGCGGCAAGAGACAACCTGGAATTTAAAGAAAAAATTAAATATCCATTGGAGTTAATTGACCATTCTATGGAGGAATTACGGTCGCTTTCCCACAGGATGGGCTCACGACTTATAGACATTGATCTGAGATCAACGATTGAGAGCCTCCTGGTTAAGATCAGTCAAAGCACTACCATTAAAACCCGCCTCAAATTTTCATTAGGATCCCTGGTTCTTACCGATGATCTTAAACTGAACCTATTCAGAATTGTGCAGGAGCAAACTCACAATATTTTGAAGTATGCACACGCAAAAAGTATCGATATCGGGTTGACGGAAAAAGAAGGTATTCTAAATATTATTATTAAAGACGACGGGGATGGTTTCGATATAAATACTAAAAGAAGCGGTATCGGTCTTTCTAATATTCAAGATAGGGTCACATCATTTAACGGCCATATGGAAATAATAAGCAGCCCGGGAAATGGTTGTTCAATGGTTCTGAAGATACCTTGTGGGTAATTTTAATGGGAAATTTTAGAGGTAAACGATTATTGCATTAAAAATCCATAAAAGTACCAAAAGATATTCAACTGCATTATTTGAAGTTATTAATCTATATAAGCCAAAATGATTACAATCATAAATTTTTTAAAATGTAGATCATAATTTGCAGCTTTAACCCAATTTGTGAACAAAGAAAAGCATGCGCTCATGGGGAGCAAAGGCAGCAATACAATCCCTTGCCTTTCTGTCATCGTCCCTTACCAGTCAAAATTGAAGGTAAAAAAAGTACTTGAGGATTTTCTTTCTATGCGAACCGAAATTGAAGAAAAAGAATTGCTTAAGAGTTTTCCTCCTGGAATGGTTTCGGAAGTGATCAGGAAATTTAGAAAGATGATACCCACAATCGATTGTCCACGAAATGGTAAAACGATTGGCATATTTGTTTCTCCTTTTGCTGAAAAAGTTTATTATTTCTCACCCTCTCATCTTGAAGACGTAAGGCTTCATTCTACTTCTCATAGGCATGAATAATTCATTTTTCATTATTAATTCTTTGGACCAGCTTACACTCTTTTTTTTCTTTAGAAGGGAAGGCTCATGCCAAATGTAACTTCAATGGGTAAACGAAATCCGGTAATTCGAAAATTATTGTTAGGATTAACTTAGGGAATTATTCACAAATCCGGATGATCGTGTTATCATTAATACGTTTAATTAAATTGAAAGTAGTTTTTGATTCTTCAAAGCTTGGTATGATGGAAGCAACGAAGATTTTTATTTTTTTTCGGAATCATAAGGAGGACGATTTTTCTTTGTCTTACTCTCTTTAATCTTCTATGTATTAATTCAGAATCGCGATTTCTGAAAAATTATAAAGGTGAATTTATATAGTTAATCTACAAGAAAGGAACAATGAAAAGAAGTAGCCTAATGGAACTCGTTGGTAGGCGAAACCAAAGTCCTTTACGGCTGGTTCGTTGATAATTATCCTGTTTGCCGTATAGCACATCAACTAATCAGCTAACTGGCTAATTACTCACTTCTCAAACTATTCACAGGGTTGGCCATCGCTGCTTTTATTGATTGATAACTGATCGTAAATATCGTTATCAGTACGATTGAAATGCCTGCAATTAAAAATACAACCGGATTGAAGTTAACCCGGTAAGCAAAGCTTTCCAGCCATCTATTCATTAGCCACCAGGAAACGGGAAATGCGATCAGCAACGAAATAAGGATGAGCTTTATAAAATCTTTTGAAAGCATTGTCGTGATATTTGCTGTTGAAGCTCCAATCACCTTTCTTATTCCAATTTCTTTTTGTCTTTTTTGTGCCGTAAACGCCGCTAAACCAAACAATCCCAGGCAAGAAATGATTATGGCAAGTCCCGCGAAATATTTGGAGAGTACCGAAATCCTTGTTTCCGTATTATATTGTTTTTGGTAAGCTTCATTTAAAAAATTAAAAGTGAAGGGGAATCCCGGATTATAATTTTCATACAATTCGCGGATGGTTGCAATTGTTTGTTGTTGATTGCCGGCTTTTATTCTCACCATCAACTTATCCCAAACATTTCCAGGATTTTCAAGAGTAATATAACAAGGTTCTACAGGTTCATGCAACGATTCAAAGTGAAAATCTTTTACAACGCCTATTATTTGGCGGTTTTGATTCAGATACCTGACGGTTTTCCCGATCGGATTTTTAAGGTGCATAAGTTTAATTGCAGCTTCATTAAAAATGATAGTCGAGTCATCGTTTCCATAATTGCGGGAGAAACTCCTTCCTTGCGCCATTTGCATTCCCATGGTTTCAATAAAATCATAACCTCCTCCAAACCCTTCAAAGTAATCTGCCTCAGTAGCGTCTTTCCCGTCCCAGCTTATAGAATAATCGCCATAATTTCTTCCAACCATATCGTGCCATGTATAACTGGCATTCACTACGCCTGGAATTTTTTTAAGCTGTGTAACAAAATCATCTTCTGAATTCAGAATTCTTCCTTCAGCATTAAAGCGAATGACGTTGTCTTTATTATATCCGGGATTCGTTGATTGAATAAATTTTACCTGCCGGTAAATAATGATCACACCAACAATTAAAATCGCTGACATTGTAAATTGAAATACAACCAGCCCTTTTCTTGATAAAACTTCACTTACAGATGTGGTTAACTTTCCTTTTAAAATAGTAAGCGGTTTGAACTTTGATAAATACAAAGCCGGATAACTGCCTGCAAGCAAGCCGGTAATTAATGCAATCCCGATAAATGTAATGGTGATTTGTGGTTCAAACTTTATCGTTATTTGTTTGCCTGTTAGTTGATTAAATTCAGGGAGCAGGAAAATAGTGATAAGTAGGGCAACAACCATTGCAAACAATGTGAGCAGGGTTGATTCAAAAAGAAATTGAAATACCAGTTGTTTGCGTCGCGCACCCACCACTTTTTTTATTCCCACTTCTTTCAGTCGCCTTGAAGCCTTTGCAGTAGAAAGATTCATAAAGTTGATACAGGCAATTACCAAAATAAAAATGGCAATTAGTGAAAACAATCTTACATATTCCATCCTGCTGCCTGTTTGCGAACCATGACTAAAGGAATTAAGAAGGTAATTTTCTGAAAATTTCGAAGCAAATAACGTGCGCGTGGTGTCATCAGAGTTTGCAGCAATAACACCGGCGATTTCTTTGTTGAATTCCTTTATATCCGCGCCTTTTTTTAATAAGACAAAATTGTGAGGGCCCGTATTTTCCCATGATTTTACCCAATTGTGCAAACTATAATAATATTCAAACGGTAAAACAAAGTCAAATTGCTGGGATGAATGGTAGGGCACTTTCTCAAAAATGCCGGATACAAAAAAAGTGGTATCATGCTGAAACCTTACCGGTTTGCCAATAAGGTTTGTGGTTGTTCCATACAATTTTTTGGCGAGTTCATCAGAAATAACGATAGAATTTTTATCAGCCAGAACTTTGTTTTTCTCCCCTTCGAGTAATTTAAATGAAAAAATATTGAAATAATCTTTGCCTGCATATTGCCCGGTTGCTTTTATATTTTTATCATCAACTGACAAAGTAAATTTTTGAAACCACTGAGGGGGAGCTAGTGAAGCCGCATATTTCACTTCCGGCATTTGAGTTTTTAAAATATCGGTTACCAACCCTGACGATTCATCAGACACTTTTACATCACCGCCTGATTTCCGGTGTTCCATTATTTGATAGACACTATTGCTATTTGAAAAAAATTTATTATAACTCATTTCATCCTGCACCCATAAAAAAATAAGAAAGGCACAAGCAATACCTGCCGATAAACCTAAAACGTTTAATACCGTAAATTGTTTGTCTTTTAAAAGATTGCGCCACGCTATTTTAAGATTTGTTTTGAACATAAAATGATTTTTTGATGTTATAAATTTTCTTAATCAAAATCTCAAATTTTTAAATTCATTCTTCCGTTCAGAAACTATTGACAGGCTTGGCAAATTCCGCTTTTATCGCCTGGAAGCTGAGTAAGCAACACGTAAGCCCGACTGTTAGCCAAAAAAAATTGATGGACGAAATGATTTTATGCCTCGTTAAGGTGCGCCAGGAAATTTTGAAATAATTTTTGATCATGATCAGTGATTATTAAGATCGAATTCTAAAAATTTTCGTTTGCCCCTTTCTGTCATAGAGAATTAAATAAATCCCGTGATCTTTTATTTTGTTCTTGCCGTTGTTCGCATTACCTTTTGGGGGCATAAAGTGTCTTCACAATTCCCACCAAACAATCAAGCCCAATTCTTGATAGCTGATTATAAACGTATTATGATTTAAAATAAAACACAACTGTTCGGTTTTGATACAGTAAGTGTTTCTTTTTGATACACAATGTGATATTCCTCGTAATAGTTGTTCAGTTTGTTTTATTTCCAATTAGTATTTGAACAGGAATGTTTGAATAAGATTCTATTGACGTTAATAAAAAGATCAAGTTGCTTTTCATAAATTGACTGGCAAGAATATGAAAGTGCAGCAACATACCTTTTAGTTTAGAGTTGGCTCAGAATAGTTTTATCATCGGCCTTCATTCATGATTTAAATATTCGCAGGTCTGAAAAATATGTTTGATAGTAAATTCACCATTATAAAGGGTAATATTACCAATAGCAGTCAACGAAACTTTGCGTAGTTTCACCTCCGAAAAACACGTAATGCCAAAGAAAACTGTTTTAGTCTATGATGACGTAGAAGCAATATGCGAGGTATGCCAACTTATACTTTGTCCTTATTATATTGTAGAAACACGTCTTAACTGCGTACGACTTTTTGAAGATATAGAAAGAGTTAAACCGGATATAATTTTGATGGACTACAGAATGCCGGTGATGAATGGCGACCTTGCTATTAGAGCGCTTCAAGAAGATGAATCTACGGAAAATATTCCCGTGATTCTTTTTACCGCGGCGTACGATTTAAAGAAAGTCATAAAAAGAGTGAAGGTGGCTGGTGTTCTAAAAAAGCCATTCAATATTGAAGAGTTAAAAGAAGTGGTTGATAAATATGTTCGGTAATTAAACTTTATTCTTCCTGGCCGCGTTCATTTAAACCTTTAAAAAATTCAGGACTGAAAAAGATTTGTTATTCTTATTGGAAAACTTTCGTATATTTTCGTATACTGAATCCCAACAGAGTGATCGAAAGGTTTGCTGAGGGCCAGGTGCCGCTAACCGACTTTCTTGCAAAACATTTCTGCACCGGCGAGTTTTGAGCAAGAACTCCATTCCGTTTATCGCATTTAACTGGTATAATCTGCTTCCCCCATTCGTGACAGAGCCATCAAAAGTGTGGGCCTGAAAGATATTTTTCCGTCTGGGGAGTAGTTATTTGGCAACTGTTCGGAAATTCCAAACAGTTCGGAAAACACAGTTGAGTTCATTTGGAGTGAGTTTGATCAGTCTTGATCTTCCTGTAAAAACTGATTCGATTCATGGTCATGATCGCGGAAAGCATGTCCACCTCCTTATCAATTTTGTTTTCATCGTTTACGATTTGCAACTCTTCCAGGTAACTATCATCAGTTTACATAGACGCGGAAACAAGGGCTTCGTCAAACACCTAATAATGAGTTGAGGAAATTTAATCATTTACCAACTATTTTATGGTCCTTGAATACTTAAACCAATCTTCCTGCGTTTGTGGATATAAAAAGGAAAGTTCAAATTAATTAACGGTAATAATCCATTCCTATCGTGAAAAAATGCTTTTTTTTCCTGCTACTGCTTTATGCCCTTCAATCCAGATCACAATCCCACGTTTCTCCGGTTATTCCCGGAACCTTAAACATAGGTGGCGGATCTGCAAGGCTGACTCAGGACTTCGAAGTTGACTGGAGTATTGGGGAATCAACGGTAATTGACACCTATTCAGGCCAAAGCAACTATTCCAATTCTATTGTTGATTCAAAATGGTCAGTTACAAGTGGTGTCCTTCAGCCTTATGATATCGTCCACATTATTTACAATTCTCTTATTCCAACCTGGACAAACCAGGAAATCAGGTTTTATCCTGTTCCTACACACAATATTATCAATATCGATTTCAGGTCCGTAACAAGTGGAACTATCAATATTCAACTATATAGCCGCGAAGGAAAATTAATTGGTACAAGAGAATTCTACCAAATCAATGGCAACAGTACCCAAAAATGGGATTTAACCAACCGGCCGGGTGGCGATTATTACTTCCGGATTTTACTTAGTCACCCCGATGGAAAAGTGGTGAAACAAGGAACTTTCAAAATTGAAAAACTATAACCAAAATTCCATGAGAAAAAGGATTTTATTGGCAGGTTTAATGATGATGGTAATTGCAATAGCCAAAGCACAGGTCCCCCAACAACTAAACTACCAGGGAATAGCGCGCAACGCTTCAGGCAGCCCCATCACTTACCAAAACATTACGGTAAGAATATCTATCATAGATAATGCAGCTGGGGGACAAATGGTTTACCGGGAAACGAGAAGAGTACAAACGAATTATGTCGGCCTGTTTAATATTGTAGTTGGAAGCCCTGGGGGAACAGATGTTGAGGGTTCTATGAGTAGCGTTAACTGGTCAACCGGGCAAAAATCACTTAAACTGGAAATCGACCCGAACGGATTAAATAATTTTAGCCTGGCAGGAGTTACTGAATTAGAAAGTGTTCCTTATGCTTTAAGTGCCTCTCCTGCCGGAGCAGCATCAGGAGATTTAAGCGGCAACTTTCCTGCCCCGGTTATTGCTAATAATGCAGTTACATCAGGCAAGATTGCCGATGGAAGCGTAAGTCTTTCAAAATTAACACCGCAAGTCATCACTTCGATATCCAATAAATTAAACGTATCGGATACAGCTTCCATGCTGGCGCCTTATGCAGGAGCAGTTAATCTCACCAATTCCCTGCAAGCAAAACTCAATTCTGGTGATACAGCGTCGATGCTGAGCGCTTACACAAGAACACAACAAATGATTGATTCCCTGACAGCAATCAGAAACAGTATTGATTTAAACAGTGCCCACACGGCATCGGCTTTAGATACGAAAGTAAATATTTCAGATACCGCTTCAATGCTGAGTCCGTATACAAGAACACAAAGGATGATTGATTCTCTCGTTGCCATCAGGAATAGTATTGATCTGAACAACAGTAATGCTTTGGCAGGATTAGCGACCAAAGTAAATATTGCGGACACTGCTTCAATGTTGAGCCCTTATGCAAGAACACAAAGGATGATTGATTCTCTTATTGCCATCAGGAATAGTATTGATCTGAACAACAGTAATGCTTTGGCAGGATTAGATACCAAAGTAAATATTTCGGATACCGCATCCATGTTGAGTCCTTATGCAAGAACACAAAGGATGATTGATTCGTTGACCTTGGTTCAAGGCAGGTTGGATACTAAATTAGACATTTCTGATACGTCTGCAATGCTTGCACCTTATGCAACAGTTGCCAGCTCAACTTCCGGTTTAAATACCAAAGTAAACATTGCAGATACCGCATCGATGTTGAGTCCTTATGCAAGAACACAAAGGATGTTTGATTCTTTAACTTTGGTTCAAAATCGACTTGACACTAAACTGAGTCTATCTGATACTTCTGCAATGCTTGCACCTTATGCAACAGTTGCCAGTTCAACATCAGGATTAAATACTAAAGTGAATATTTCGGATACAGCATCGATGTTGAGCCCTTATACAAGAACACAACGAATTATTGATTCGTTGACTTTGGTTCAAAACAGGCTGGATAGTAAATTGAATCTATCTGATACTTCAGCAATGCTTGCTCCTTATGCAACTGTTGCCAGTTTAACCCTGGGATTAAATACCAAAGTAAATGTTGCGGACACTGCTTCAATGTTGAGCCCTTATGCAAGAACACAAAGGATGATTGATTCTTTGAGTGCAATCAGAAACAGTATTGATTTAAACAGCAATAACACTACAACAGGTTTAAATACTAAAATAAATATTTCCGATACAGCGTCAATGTTGAGTCCTTATGCAAGAACACAAAGGATGATTGATTC
>DASTXM010000158.1:0-21473 GCA_035765495.1 Hanamia sp. | reverse complement strand
CGGGCACAGAAATGATTTTGTAATTCTGCATTCCATATTCATCAAGAACTTTGCTGCATCCTGCCAGTAATTTATTTACAATTTCAGGATTCCATTGGGTATGTACAATAACGATACAGGCATCCTTTGGAAGAATGCCTGTATCAATATCATAAAGATTTTGGTTTACTATTGCCATATTCTTTTAAAAAGTTATTCTGAAACTTCCCCGAGCCTTGCCAGGTACTTATCAACATCAGCCGCTTTTTGGGTGAGAGGATAATCTGTTTTTATCTTTTTGAACAAATCAATTGCCTCTTTCTGTTTTCCTATAGATTGAGCGAAGAGGCCCGCCCTGAATAAATATTCAGAAGAGGTATAAGTGTCTTTGTCATTCACATTTGCTGCCTTCTCATAATAATCCAGCGCTTCATCGTTTTTATTCAGTTCAGCACTTGCATCACCCATCATTCCTAATGCATGGCTTTTTATTTGATCGGCACCGTTGGCATCAAACTTTTTCAAGTAATTAATCGATTTTGCAAATTGGCCTAATTGCAAATAGCAGGTTCCTGCATAGTATTCACATAGGTTTGCGGCAGGCGTTCCGGAATATTCATTAATGATTCTTAAAGCCCCGGGGTTTCTGCCGTCGCCATTCAATACTTTGGTTGCCAATAAAATCTTGGAAGAATCAGTTGCTGTAGTGAATTGTTCAAAATATTTTTGTGTCACAAAAACCACTTTATCGGCTTTCTCCTGCTTTGGAATTTCAAACATGTATTTATAGATCATCCAACCTACGAAAATTATAATAATCGCAGAGCCAATGTAAGAAATAGGTTTATTGTATTGCGCCCAGATGCTACGGGCTTTTTCTACCACATCCACATCCTGGGTGTGTGCTTTTTTCGCAGCCATTTATAAATTAAATTTTTATATTCTTTTGATACGGATTAATCGGTAATGAAAGGATAATCATTTTCAGCATAAACATCCTTTAATGCTTCGTCATAATCAGGATAAGCACTTTCTTCAGCAAATTGAACTGCTTCAGCTACTTCATTCTTCACTCTTTCGTTTATTTCCTCAATCTCTTCATCTGAAACTCCAAAGTTTTTCTGCAGTTTGTTCAAAGTAGTTTCAACCGGATCCTGCAGTTTGTATTCTTCCATTTCTTCCTTGCTTCGGTATTTTGCAGGATCACTCATGCTATGACCTTTGTAACGGTAAGTTTTTATTTCAAGCAAAGTTGGACCACCTTTTTCACGGGCTCTTCTTACGGCTCTCGAAACCGCTTCATGAACTGATTCCGGAACCATTCCATCTACCTGGTCGCCGGGCATTTCATATGCATCAGCAAGTTTGTAGATATCAAGCACATTTGAAGTTCGTGCTACAGAAGTGCCCATTGCGTAATTATTATTTTCGCAGATGAAAACAACCGGAAGTTTCCATAACATTGCCAGGTTGAAAGTTTCGTGCAGGATCCCTTGCCGGGCTGCACCATCACCGAAAAAGCAAAGAACCACATTGTCAGTTTCTTTATATTGTTCTGCAAATGCAAGTCCTGCTCCGGTTCCAATCTGAGCTCCTACAATTCCATGTCCACCAAAAAATTTGTGATCTACTCCAAAAAAGTGCATGCTTCCACCCTTTCCTTTGCTGCAACCTGTAGCTTTTCCATATAATTCTGCCATACAGGCTTTTGCAGGAATTCCTTTTGCAATAGCAAGTCCATGATCCCGATATGCGGTAATAAAAATATCATCAGGGGTGGTAGCAGTCATACAACCTGCAGCAATTGCCTCTTGACCTATATACAAATGGCAAAATCCACGAATCTTTTGCATTCCATACATCTGCCCTGCCTTTTCTTCAAAACGACGAAGCAAGAGCATTAACTCATACCAGTATAAATAAGTTTCTTTAGAAAACTTTGTAGCCAATATTTTAAAATTTTAGGTCGCAAAGATAATGGAAAACAAAATAAGTTCAGGTGGAAAAATACATTTCCAAAGTATCGTTGTGATTTATGGATAAAACTGGTGGAAATAGAGTAAACTAAGGAATAGCCCACTTTTTTATTACGGAGAATATAACGAACTATTGAAGCACCGTTTTTGCCAATTCAAATTAATATAGGCAAAAAAAACCGGTGAAACCACCGGCTTTTAGATTTAGGAGTTTCATAATTATTTCTTTTCTGCCTCTGCCAATTGTTTTTCACCAATTACTTTTTCCAGGGCTTTTACAGTTTCATCCACATATAAATCATTGCTGATGGTTTTGATGAACTGTTCCTGCCTGCTTATTTTAGTGGTATCTCCTTGCATTGCCAGCGAATCAACCGGTAATGTAGTGGTTTGCAGATGAACCGGTGATTTTGAAAATTCATCCAATTTTTGTGCTGCCTCTTCAATATTTTTTTGCAATTGCTTGTATTTAGCAATATTGAGCGGAGTAGGTTCATCGCGGTATTTATCCAGCAGATTGACCTGCTTTTGAATTTCTTTGAAATCAATATTGTTATTTACATCCTGATTAATACTGCTGACAGCAGAAGAATAACTATAACCAGGGTTCCAGGTTGTATAATCGGCTTTGGCAATTTGGTCCCAGGCTAATGCATCGGGATTATCTCTCTCGCGCAATTTTGCATTTTCAAGGCGATCAGGGATTATGATATCAGGTGTTACACCTTTCAATTGTGTAGCGCCACCATTTATCCGGTAAAATTTGCGGAAGGTTAATTTAACATCGCCGAGACCTTCAGAAGGATGATTAAAAAACGGATTCTCTGATTGTGGGTCAAGAGAAACATTTCTTTGAACAGTTCCCTTTCCATAAGTTGAACTTCCGATAATAATGCCCCTGTGATAATCCTGGATGGCTGCTGCAAAAATTTCTGAAGCAGAAGCGCTCAACTCGTCCACCATTACTGCAAGAGGTCCGGTATATAAAACATCTTTATTCCTGTCGGTCAGAACACTTGGTGCACCATCGCGTCCTTTCACCTGAACGACCGGGCCACCTTTTATAAACAATCCTACCATATCCACAACGTCTTGTAAAGATCCGCCACCATTTCCTCTCAGGTCTATGACAATTCCTTCTACATTTGCAGCTTTCAATTTTTCAACTTCTTTGGCCACATCAGTAGCTGATCTTCTTCCGGAAGGATCATCGAAGTTGGCGTAAAACTCAGGTAGGTAAATGTACCCAATTTTATGGCCATTATTATGAATAACAGCACTTCTTGCAAAAGTGTCGTCAAGTGAAATCTTATCCCTTGCGATTGGAACTACTTTAATGCTTCCATCTGCTTTCTTAAGTGTAAGTTTTACAATGCTTCCTCTTTCTTCTCCACGAATTAATTTAACCGCGTCGGTCACAGCGTATCCTGTAACATCTACGGGAGTGTTATCACCTTGAGCTACTTTTATTATTTCATCTCCGGGAGTTATTTCTCCGGTTTTCCATGCTGGCATTCCTGTGATGAGGCTGGCAATTGTGATCTTCCCGTCCTTTTCCTGCAATTGGGCTCCGATTCCATAAAAAGTTCCGCTAAGCATTTCATCAAAGCTCCTTTTGTCGACGGGGGCAAAATAGCTTGTGTGCGGATCCATTGTAGTTGTAATGGCATTTACAAAATCACTAAAAAGATCGTCAGTTGTGTTATGATTTTTTAATGTTTCAAAATAACGGTTCATTTGTTTTGAAACAGTTTCGATCGCTTCACGTTGCAATGTAGAATCGGCTTTTCCTGCTTCGGATTTGTCCTTGCTTGAATCTCTTTCTTTCTGCAGATCCACGAACTTTCCGAGTACAAGATATTTTAGCCTTTTTCTTCCATATTCATTTCTTTCAGCAATAGATGCCGGGTAATTTCTCTTATCACCGTCGGTTTGAAGGTATTCGTCCTGTGTAAAATCAAATGGCTTTTTAAGCATTTCTTTGTAGGAAGTAGCCACTTCATCAATTCTTTTTAAATAGGTATTACTTATTGCATAAAAAGATTCTAAGGGTGCACCATGAATTTCATCATCTATCCGGTTTTGATATTTTTTAAATGCATCAATGTCGGGTTGAATAAAAATATATTTGTCGGGATCGAGATCTTCCTCGTATTTTTTTAAAACCTCCTGCGAAAACTTATCATCAATTTTTTTTGGATTGTAATGTCCCTGTTCGAGCACAATTCCAACATTCTGCAATATCTTTTCATATTTTGTTTTGGGATCATTAGAATCACTTTTTCCCATCACTCCATATCCTATAAACAAGCCACATAAGATTAAAACAATGAGAACGGGAATAAATTTTTTGCTCATAATAAAACTGATTATTGGGTTCATACGTAAAAGTAACAAAGATTAGATTTGTACTTTAAATTTAAATGTTTGAATTAACAAAGGTTTTTGCAAAAGTATAGACGGTTATAAACCTGAAAATATTGTTGTGCTAAAAAGCAAAATCCCGCCGATAAGCGGGACTTTTTATGGGTGGTTAATGGGGCTCGAACCCACGACCCTCAGAATCACAATCTGATGCTCTAACCAACTGAGCTACAACCACCGTTTTTTGGGACAGCAAATTTACTTAAAATTTTAAACCAAAAAATATCATTTTTATTTAAACCGGTTCATTAACACTTTTTGAGAACGTAAGCAGAATATTTGTTGTGGCCTCTTCACCGTCGCTGGTTTTATAATACCATTCATACATATTTAAAACTTCCTTTTAACACTATGAGAGGAAATTTGCCGACTCAATTAAAACCGTTGTTATGAAAATGAATAAATACAATCTTACTTTTTTATTTCTACTTTTCTTTTCTGCCGGCGCCTTTGCCCAGTATCCCCAAGCCCAGGTAAGACCAAATGCAGCTGGAAGAAATATGAATGTTGGACATTTTTATGGAAAAGTGATCGACGGAAACACCAACAAGCCTGTTGAGGCTGCTTCAGTACAACTAACACAGATGAAATTTGATACCACTACAAAACAAAGAAAATCAGTGATTGTGGCAGCGATGTTGACTGATAAAAAAGGTGAATTCAGTATAGACAAACTTCCCCTATTCGGAAAATATAATTTGACCATCAGTGCTGTTGGTCATTCAGTTTATACCGATGAAATTTCTTTTGATTTAAAGATGGGAGGCGACAGGAGTCAGATCATGAATGCAATCGATAAAGATTTGGGAAACATAAAATTGCTTCCGGAGGCAAAACAACTTGCAGATGTAGTTGTAACAGCTAACAAACCAATGATGCAAATGAGCATCGATCGTAAAGTTTTTAATGTAGATAAGAGCCTTACAAGTGTGGGTGGTACTGCAGTGGATGTGATGAGAAATGTTCCTTCTGTAAATGTAGACATTGATGGAAATGTGACGCTTCGAAATGCCAGTCCCCAAATATTTGTAGATGGTCGTCCAACTACATTGACGCTCGATGAAATTCCTGCTGATGAAATTGAAAGTATTGAAATCATTACCAATCCTTCCGCAAAATTTGATGCTTCAGGAGGCGGCGCAGGAATTCTGAACATTGTTATGAAGAAAAATAAAAAACCCGGTTACAATGGAAATGTAAGAGCAGGAGTAGATACACAGGGTGGAAACAACGCCGGCGGAAACATCAATATTCGCCAGGGAAAGATCAACTTTTTTGCGAGCGGAAATTATTTTCACTTCAAAGGCAAAAGCACCAATAAGTCTGACCGTACCGATTATGTAAACGGTCTTACTTCTGATTTACAGGAATACAGCCGCCCGTTGAGGAACGGACGTATGGCAGGAGGGGATATTGGTTTTGATTATTTTATGGACAACCGCAATACCTTAACTATTTCAGGTGGTATCAGGAGGGGAAAATTTGGTGGAACCGAATTGATGGACATTTCAAGAGACACAACCGATGGCGGAATGACAACTCATACTTTCGGCTCAAGCAACAGCAACAGCAATTTTACCTGGGATAATTATAACGGCAAGATCAGCTTTAAACACAATTTTGCAAAACCGAACAAATACATAACTGCTGATGCTAATTATAACCACAGCAAGAATACCAACGAGCAGGATATGGCAACGCAATATTTCAAAGCAGATAATACACCAAGTCAACCTTTATATCAGCAGAAGACTACAGGAAACGGTTCAAACAATAACATAATCATCCAGACAGATTATTCAAATCCTGTTTCTGACAAGATCAAAGTCGAAGCAGGGTTAAGAGCCGCAATGAGAAGTTCAAGCAGTGAGAATAATAATTTTATTATGAACCAGTCTACCGGTAAATATGAATCGGTGCAGGGATTGAACAGCAAGTATAAATATGAGGATAATGTGTATGCCGGTTATGTTACTTTTTCTCAAAAGATACACGACTTCACCTACCAATTAGGTGGCCGTATCGAAAGTTCTAAATATTCAGGTGAGTTGATTGATTCGAACGAAACATTCAGTAATTCTTTTCCACTCAGCTTTTTCCCAAGTGTTTTCCTCACACAAAGAATAAATGACAAGCAGGATATTCAATTGAATTATTCAAGGAAAATAAACCGGCCCAATTTCTGGCAACTCATTCCTTATTATGATTTTACTGATCCGCTTAACATCAGTGTAGGTAATGCTTCGCTCGTGCCTGAGTTTACCAACTTGTTCGAATTGTCTTATAATCTGAACTTGAAAAATGGGAATAATTTCATTGCAACTGCCTATTTCCGCCAGAGTAATAATTTGATTTCCCGTTACCAATATTGGGACAAAAATCCAAATCCGGCTTACAATGATTCTGTTTTTATTTCATCTTATGTAAATGCCAACAGTTCTGAAGCTTACGGACTTGAGTTTACTTCAATGAACAAAATTGCTTCATGGTGGACACTGACCGAAAATGTGAATTTTTATAACTCTCAAATTAATGGCAGCAACCTGAGCACAACAGGAATCAGCAATCAAAAATGGAGCTGGTTTGGAAAAATAAATAGTACGTTTAATTTGCCTGCTCACTTCACTCTCCAGATAAATGGCGATTATACCAGCAAAACCATTCTTCCTCCGGGAAGAGGTGGTGGCGAAGGAAATCATTGGGGTGGAGGAAATTTGGCCACTGCCAACGGTTATGCTTTGCCTGTTTGGGGATTTGATGCAGCGATTAAAAAAGATTTCCTCAAAGACAAAACGCTTTCAGTTTCACTCAGCATGAACGATATTTTTGATACCCGCGTTACCAAAGTTCATTCTGTGTCCACTTCTTCAAAAGATATTTCTTCTGTCCAGGATATTTGGAGACAAAGAGATCCTCAGCAGTTGAGATTGAATGTGAGTTGGCGCTTTGGAAAAGCAGATTTTTCTCTGTTCAAAAGAAAAGATATGAACCAGCAAGGCGATCAAACCGATATGCCGCCAATGGCGCAATAAAATATTTTAAGTTGAAAGCAAAAGCAGCTGGTGGATAAGCCAGCTGCTTTTTTTATTCAGTGAAAGAACTTTTACTGCTTTTTTATTTTTTGTGCGACTAACAGGGTATAAATAAAAAGCTATAACCTCTTTTCTAAATAATTGAATAATCTACTCAGGATGAAATAAAAACAAGCTTTAAAAAAGCGTAATGGCATGTTAATTGATTAAGACTTTTTTATAAACTAAAAAATTTTGTTATGGAAAAGATTAAAAGATTCTACCGGTCATTTATAGCTTTAGCTTTTATGGTATTTTTCACCGGAATCGCTTTCGCACAAGACAGCGCCGTTTCTTCTACAACAACTACTACTACAAGTTCGTCTTCTGGTGTAACTGTACAGCCATGGATGTGGATTGTTGGAGGCATTATTGTTTTAGTGATTATCATTGCACTGGTTAGCGGTGGTTCAAAAGACAGGGAAGTTGTGGTAACAAAAGAAAGGACAATAGAATAATTTTATCGACCGGAAATTTTATATAAATGGCTGCTTCGGCGGCCATTTTTTATGCTTACTGTTGCTTTTCGTCTTCAGTGTTGCCTGTATGATGCTTATCTTTGCGCCCCTTAAGACAATAAACATTTCAAAGAGATGGCATTACAGGCAGGAATTGTAGGATTACCAAATGTGGGAAAATCAACTTTGTTCAACGCAGTGAGCAATAGTGCAAAAGCACAGGCGAGTAATTACCGCTTTTGTACCATTGAGCCAAATGTTGGGCTTGTAAATGTGCCTGACAAAAGATTGAATGTATTAGCAGACCTGGTAAAACCACAAAGAATTGTTCCCACACAAATTGAAATTGTGGATATTGCCGGATTGGTAAAAGGTGCCAGCAAAGGCGAAGGATTGGGCAATAAATTCCTTGCTAACATTCGTGAGGTGGATGCGATCATTCACGTGATCCGGTGTTTTGAAGATGATAATGTTTTAAGAGAAGAAGGTCCAATTAATCCAATTGCTGATAAGGAAATAATTGAAACGGAATTGCAGTTGAAAGATTTGGAAGGAGTAGAAAAAAAGATTGCCCGTGTTGAAAAAATGGCCAAATCAGGAGATGTAAAATCAAGACAGGAACTGGAAATTTTAAATAGATGTAAAACACATCTCGAACAGGGAAAAAATGTTCTTTCATTAGGATTATCCAAAGAAGAAAAATCTATTATTGCTGATAATTTTTTCCTGACGGATAAACCCGTTTTATATGTTGCCAATGTGGATGAAGCTTCAATGCATTCCGGCAATAAATATTCCGATCTTCTTGTTGCCGCCACAAAAGAAGAAGGGGCGCAGGTTATTATAATGACCAACGCGATTGAAGCGCAAATTGCCGAATTCGAAGATCCGGATGACAAGCAAATGTTTATGGATGAATACAAAATGGATGAACCCGCTTTGGATCGCCTGATTCATTCTGCTTATGCACTTTTGAATTTATCCACTTACTTTACTGCTGGTGAACAGGAAGTACGGGCCTGGACCATTCACAAAGGTTGGAAAGCTCCGCAAGCTGCCGGTGTTATTCATTCTGATTTCGAAAAAGGATTCATCAAAGCAGAAGTTATTTCTTATAATGATTTTGTTCTGTATAAATCAGAAGCTGCAGCGCGCGAAAATGGCAAATTGAGAATTGAAGGAAAAGAATATGTGGTGCAGGATGGTGATGTAATGCATTTCCGTTTTAATGTTTAAAATTTTTTCTCATCACTGATCAGCGGAGTCAGGCCTTTCCTGGATGATCACCTTACTTGTGTCACCGTGATGAACTTGTGTTGTTGTATCCGGAAGAGCGGTCGCATTTGGCTTTATCTCGCCACAACTTCTCGAAAAATACCAGAGAATAAAAATGACAATGACGATCGTAACGAGTGGAATCAACCATCTTGGTCTCTCGATTGGTTTCCTGATCTCGCGGACTGCTTCTTTTTCTTCTGGTGTTTTCTCTTCTTCCATAATGCATGGTTTTTAAATGAAAGAAAAATTGATAAGGTAAAAGTTATCCAAATTTTTACCAATGGATTTCTAGTCTGTAAAACTTATGGTCTCAAAAGTTATACCTAAATTGAACAGGCTTAATTGCCTTTTACTGAAAGTCTTTTCTTTTAAGGCAAATGCTCATGCTATTAAGAGAGAAAACCACGATTGCGAAAAAATTTTGGATGTAGGTTCCAAATGAATGCATTTCTCCCAGCAGGTGTAAAACAACCTTAAAAATTAGTACTATTTTTTTCGCACTTTAATTATTAAACTTCAAAAGAAGATAAATTTTGTACAATGGTTGTAGTATCGTTTAAAACTGAATTACCGGATCTTGTGCCGGTATTAGATCTTGACAGGTACCAAAAAACAAGGAATACCAACACAATAAGAATATAAATGATCCACATTGGAAAATTTTCTGATTTGTTTAATTCCTCAATGGCCTTCAATTGTTCGGGCGTCTTTTCTTCCATAATAATAGGTTATATATCAAAAATATCTTCAAAAGTAATACCTAAACCAATAATAGTATCGATTTGCACGATGTTTATTGCGGAAGGAGAACTTTATCAATCACATAATAAACGCCATTGATCCCATGATTGTCGAGGCTGAGCGCTGTTGCCGGAGCTCCCGAAAACGGAGCACCGCCCGGAGGAAATGTGCCCAAGCCTGTAAACTTTAAATCAGTTACAAAAGGTCCGGTGAATGTTGCCTGCGCCATTAATCCGGGATGTGCAGCCACTGAAGAATTGACAAGGGTTTTATATAATGAAGGTGTAGTTGAAAAATTATTTGAGAAAGCCCGGATGTTTGGTTCAAAAGCTCCTGTGTAAGGATTGGGACTTGCCAGAAAATGATAAGCAAGAATGCCTCTTACCGTTGATGCAGGAAGAGCAGTGTAAAGAACAGGATTTTCAAAAACAATTGGACCCGAGACCAGGGTATTCGCCAGCATCGAAGCATTTGCGGCATCATATCCTTGCTGCTGCATATATGAATAAATAAATCCAAAGAGCATTGTCTTGAACGCTTCATTATTTGGTGCAAGCACGGTCATGTTGGTTACAGGATAAGCAAGCAATGAATCGAACCTGTTTAATCCAACCTGGCCACTGTCGGCTCTTTGGATGGCAGCTTTAAAGTAAGTGAGATCAGGATTGTTGTCGATCATGTCTTTTAAAGTCTGTGACGGCGGCGCAACAATTGCTCCTACTTCATGAATGACGCCGTTCTTCAGTTTGATATCAGCTTTGGTCACCAGGATGGTATTGTCGTAAAAAGTGCCATTTGAGATAGATGGAAAAGTGGTCAGTTTTAAAGGAAGTGGAACGCCAGGCAATTGACCAATTGTTATTGAAGTTGGCAATTGTTCATTCGGAAAAGAAGTGCTTATATCGGTACTCAAAAATTGTCTGCCCGGAATAATCGCATATCCAACAATTCCTGCCAAAGTTTGAACCGGCAAGGCATTCAATACATCAATGGATGGAATTCCTGATGCCCTGAAAGCATTATTGGTCGGTAAAAAAACAGTGTATTCTGTACTGTCGGCCCCCAATTGTGCAAGCTGACCGGTTTTTGTTGCAGCGGCTGCAAAAAAACTGTAAGCTGTATCAGAATTAATCTGGTCGGCGATAGTAACTGTACTGTTGTTGACAGGAGGATAGTCAATTGGTGTTGCTTCAGGCAATTGTTTATTGCATGAAGCTATAAGCAAACTGAACGCGGCAATAGTTATGCTGAATCCGAATCTGTTTCTTTTTTTATTAATATTTTTCATAAATCGTTAATTAAGTGGTGAGCAATATTTGGATTTAGAATACATTGTAACCAATACTTACGTAATACAACCCACCAATTGCAGGATTGCCAAAACCGTTAATGTAATATTGGTTCAATATATTAGTGCCCCCAATTTTCAACATGATCTTTGGGTGTAAAAATTTGTAGCTTATTTGTGCGTCTACTGTTTGGTAAGCTGGAACAACCCCATTTGCAAAATCACCTTCATACTTTATTTTATCCTGCCAACGGTAAGTGACGTTGAATCCAAAACGATTTTGTTTCCCAAAGCCTGTGTTAGCAATTGAAGCTCCTGCCCTCAGCGCCGGTGTATTGAATCCGGCAATGAATCCTGCAGGAACTTTATCCAAATGGTCGGATGAAATATTCGCATCCACTAAAAAATTGTGAGGAAGGGAATAAGTTAATCCAAGTCCAAATCCATAGGTGTTTACATTTCCTTTTACATTGGTTGGAACTGAATAGGTAGTCACCGAATCAGGATTGTTCAGGTTGGCTTTGACAGCTGCAGGATCAGTAAACACACTTTTATCACCATTTACAGATTGAGCAACCAGCGTTCTTGAAATGAAATTGTGATATGTCCCATAGTAACCGTACAAATCAATCAGTAATTTTTTATCGACCAAAAGACCTTTATAACCTGCTTCGAAGGAATTAACTGTTTCTGCCTTGAAATTTTCGAGTTTTGCTTCCTGCGGATTTCCTGCAAATAAATTATCATCAATGGAATAAACAGGATTTGTATTGAAATGATAATAACTTTTGAAAGAAGGAACTCCTCCAATCAATGCCGTTCCACCTGCAACTCTCAGGTTGATCCATTGTTGTTGGGTAGAACCAAATCGGTAAGCTTGCTGATAAGATAGCCTGATGTTATTATCTTCTGCTACTTTTATAACTGCTGAAAAACGAGGCGTAATTCTTCCCTTAAAATTTTCATTTTTATCATAGCGACCGGAGGCAATTAATTTAAGCTTGTCTTGTAAAAGTCTCTTTGTGATTTGCACATAAGCACCCACTTCGTTGATTGGAATTTTTCCGGTTGAATCTGCAAACAAAGTTCCTTCCGAATTCAAAACATATCTTTTATAGTTTGCTCCTATAAGCACATCCGCCACTTTTGATGTTTTATCAGAAAGATCATATTGTCCTTCGAAGTTGTACAGATCTGTTTTATCAACAAACAAGCCTCCCCCTTTTGAAATAGGAATACTTCTTACCTGGTCATAAAGTTTCTTAAATTCCGGTGAGCCGGGTGCCGGCCTTCCAATATCAGCAACACCACGTGCATACTGGTGAGCAGCAATATCTGTTTCCCCCGCCAGTTTTGCATTTAAAAAGGCAATAGCATATTGAGCGTACCAACCATTGGCTCCTCCGCTGGGTTTCCAGGCCTCATTTACCAATCGCGTGGTAACAGTAGCGTTATAGGAATCTCCGGCATTTTCCTGGGTTGTATAAGCCCTTATAAACCATTTTGGATTTATCAGTTCCAGTTTATATTGGCCGATATTAAAATTTAATAAAGAATAGCGGTCGCTACCAGTGTAAACACTCGTACCCGAACCCCAATTAACCTCAGCATTCAAATTTGTGTTGTCCGTTATTTTATAACTGGCTTCACCATTAAATTTTAAATTCCATGTTTTTGGATCAACGATATCTTTTTCATTATAACCTGTTCTGGAAACGGGCATAGATGCCGGAAAAGAATTAATGTAAGGTGCATAAAATGGGGCAGCCTGGGCCAATGGATTAAAGACATTGGTGCGGATATCTGCTGTTGTTTCATCCCCATAAACATTAATACCGTCATAATTCGGATCCGTTGCTCTTGTACCATTTTTTAAACTTCCGGCAGTTCCCAAACGGTCGTAATCACGATAATCATGCGCCACCCAATCTTTGGCTGTCAAGTATTCTCCGCCAATTTTAAAAGCAAATTTATCAGTCACTTTTTTCGCCCAACGCAATTGAAAATCGTAATAAGGTGAAGCGCTTCTTTCAGGATTATCAATGTTCATCACGCCGGATTTTACCTGTGCAGAAAGCCCCTGGTATCGAAATGGATCTTTGCTGGTCATGATTATTGCACCATTCATTCCGCCCGGACCATAAAGCGCTGAAGACGCACCCGGCAGCAGTTCCACACTTGCAACATCCAAATCGGTAAGGCCAATAATATTGCCGACAGAAAAATTTAATCCCGGGGCTTGGTTGTCCATTCCATCTACAATTTGGTTCAAGCGAAGGTTACCGCTTCCATTAAAGCCACGCGTTGTTGGTGAGGTAAACGTCAGCGAAGCATTTACAACATCTACACCTTTCAGATGCGAAATAATATCATAATAGGAAGGCTGTGGTGAATTTCTTATTTCTGAAGGGCTAATTCTTTCTATCGTTACAGGCGATTCAAGAATTCTTGAAGGAGTTCGTGTGGCGGCTACTACTACTTCCTGACCAAGTGTACTGGCTGTTTGTAATGTTACATTCACTTTGGAAGAAAGGTCGTTCACTTCAACTTCCTGTTGATGATAACCAATAGATGAAATTATCAATGTGAAAGGAGGAGATTGTTTCGTGTCAAGCGAAAAATCACCTTTTTCATCGGTGTAGGTTCCTTCGGTACCTCCTTTGATGGTTACGGATACCGCGGGGACACCTTCGCCTGTCGCCTGGCTGGTTACTTTTCCTTTTATGGTTTTTTGCTGTGCATAGGTTGTTGCGGACAAAACGAGGAAAAGAAAAAAAATGCTCGAAATCCGGATCATGTTTCTCATATTTTAGATTTTGGTTTTAAATCTGCGGCCAAATTAATACTTGTATCGTTGTAATTAAAATATATTTTCATGATTATTAATCTTTAAAAGGCTTTCTTCCAAATTCCTGAAAATAATACGCATTTTTGCAGCTAATATTATTCAAGATGATTTCTTTCTCATTTCCAGGGCAAACAAATTTTTATAAAGGCAAAGTAAGAGACGTTTACACAATCAATGATTGTCTTTTGGTGATGATTGCCAGCGACCGTATCAGCGCATTTGATGTTATCCTGCCAAGACCAATTCCCAACAAAGGCCAGGTGCTTAACCAGGTGGCGGCATACATGCTGAACGCCACAAAAGATATTTGCAAAAACTGGTTATTGGAAACGCCGGCACCAAATGTTTCTGTTGGTCTCAAGTGCGAGCCTTTTAAAGTGGAAATGGTGGTTCGTGGAAATCTTACCGGCCATGCGTGGCGAACCTATTCCTCAGGCAAAAGAACCCTATGCGACGTTTCATTGCCCGAAGGTTTAAAGGAAAACGATTATTTTACTCAGCCGATCATTACACCTTCAACCAAAGCTGCCGAAGGGCACGATGAAGATATTAGTAAAGAAGAAATCATTGAAAGAAAGATTGTTTCAAAAGAAGATTATGAACAACTGGAAAAATATACGCTGCAACTTTTTACAAGAGGAAAGGAACTAGCTGCAAAAAGAGGATTGATTTTGGTGGATACAAAATACGAGTTTGGGAAACTGGGCAACGACATCATTTTAATTGATGAAATTCATACGCCGGACAGTTCACGATATTTTTATGCAGAGGGATTTGAAGAAAGGCAAAAAAAAGGTGAAAAACAAAAGCAACTGAGCAAAGAATTCGTGAGGGAATGGCTGATCGAAAATAATTTTATGGGAAAAGAAGGCCAGCAGGTTCCTGAAATGAGCGATGAATGGATTTCGACTATCCGCAACCGTTATATTGAGCTATATGAAAAGTTGATCGGCGAAAAATTTGTTCCTGAATCATTAACTGATGATGAAACGATAGAAAGAATCCTTTCTACTTTAAAAAAATATGAGTTGGTTCAGTAAAGAAACAAATGATTCCAAATTTTATTTTGATGTGAACGCAGTTTTAAATTATCTACTTTTGCGGCCATGTCACTTTCTCTTTTTAATCCTTTTGAAACCCTTCATTTTGAAGAAAAGACCTGCTTTTTAACAGGCGAAGATTTAACTTCAGAAGAACAGAAAATTTCCGTTTTTCCTGCCTGGATCCTGGATCGGTTTTCACTTCGTGAACAGAAGTTTAAGATGATCGATAATGTAACGGGAATTCGTTATAGTGACCTACAACTTCCGTGCTCTGATAAAGTGAAAGCTGCTTTTGAACAATTGGATTCAGAGATAAAAATGGCAATTGAAAGCGGAACAGGTGCGATAAAAAAAGTTCCTCAGGAACACTTGTTTTTATGGATGGGAAGATTCGTTTATGGCGTTCTGTATCACGATCTCGTTTTAGCAATCAGTCGTTCCAAAAAAAGAGCCGGTGCAAAAGATTTTCAACTTTCGCCGGCGCTCAAATTAAAGTTTTCAAAATTTCATTTGATGCTGCAATCGCTGCTCGTTCCAATGGAATTTAAAGGTGAGAGACCATGGAGCATCGCGATCGTAAATCTTAAATATTCGAAAGATATTTTTAATTACAAGGACGAACCGACCAATCTTAATTTTTCGCTTGGATTAAATGGCTCAGGAATTATTGCCTGCCTGCAGGATAACGGAGTGGTTGCAAAAAAAGAGGAAGATCTTTTAAAAAAGATTGGTGCTCAAACCCTTCATCCTATTCAGTTTGAAGAATTGTCCGCAAGGTTTTTATACGACAATTATTTATTGAAAAATCGTGGGCAAAATAGAATTTCTATTGAGGAAGATAAAGTGATCATTGAATCATTTGTGCCGGAAGAAAAAACCGGGGAACCAATTTTTGCTTCCTGGGATGATGATATGTTTGCACAGGTTTTGGCCGGTTATTGGGAACCCTGGGGCTTTACCAAAAAAGACATCATTAATTTCCCCGATTCACCGATAAGTTTTCTTGAAAATGATTTTACCCATGATTTTACTAAGCCAGAATCAATAGAGTTGCCTTTTTAATTTTTGTTTGAAATAATTACTTTCAAATTTCTCTTCTTATCTTTTCGGAGACTTTCTATTAATTGACCCAAACAAAAATATTGTTATGTCGAAAAATAATTCAAAAACTTCACGCAGAGCTTTTATTGCCAATGTTACAAAAGGGGTTGTTGGCGCTTCCTTGCTGCCAACCATTATCACAGCAAGGGACAGGAAACGAAACTATTTGCAAATGCAAAGAGATCAACAAAGATTTTCTGCCAACGATATGGTGCAGGTTGCATTGATCGGCGCGGGAAATATGGGAACAGCAGATGCAACAACTTGCATAACTGTCCCTGGTGTAAAGTTGGTGGGCGTTTGCGATTTATATGATGGGAGATTGGCAGCTGCTAAAAGTCGTTGGGGAAATGATCTTATCTCCACGCGTGATTATCGTGAAATACTCTCAAATCCTTCCATAGATGCTGTGATTATTGCAACACCGGATTTTTGGCACAAAGATATTTCTGTGGCTGCGATGGATCAACATAAGCATGTTTATTGTGAAAAGCCAATGGTTCATGATATTTCAGAAGCGCCGGCAGTGGTGGCCGCACAAAAAAGAAATAATGTTGTTTTCCAGGTGGGAAGCCAGGGAATGAGTTCTTTGGGAAATGAGAAAGCAAAGCAATTGCTGAAAGAAGGTGCAATTGGCGCTCTGAATTATGCGGAAGGATTTTGGGCCCGGATGTCTCCGGTTGGTGCCTGGCAATATCCAATTCCGGATGATGCTTCACCATCAACTGTTGACTGGGACAGGTATTTGGCGATAACAACCAAACGTCCTTTTGATAAACTCCGTTTTTTCCGCTGGCGAAATTATCGCGATTACGGAACCGGCGTTGCCGGCGATCTCTTTGTGCATTTGTTTTCAAGTCTTCATTTCATCACCGGATCGATGGGGCCAAATAAAATTATGGCTACCGGCGGACTTCGTTATTGGAAAGACGGCCGGGAAGTTCCTGACGTAATGCTCGGCATGTTTGATTATCCTGAAACAAATGTTCATCCTGCTTTTAATCTTTCTCTTCGTGTAAATTTCGTGGACGGAACCGGTGGAACCAATTATCTGCGTATGGTTGGAAGCGAAGGTTCCATGACAGTGGAATGGGATAAAGTAACGGTTTATAAAAATAAATACGAAGAAGACGAAACTGATCCGCTGGCGCAATCAAGAAATATGGCTGATTCCGGGAACCAATATGTTTATCATCGTAAAAAAATGCTTGATCCGGACACATTGATTTATAAAGCTGAAGAAGGTTATAAAGGCGCACATTTTGATCATCATTATAATTGGATCAATGCGATTCGCACTCATGGGCAGGTGGCGGAAAATCCATTGTTCGGTTATCGCGCTGCCGCTCCCGCGCTCTTATGCAACCAAAGTTATTTTGACAACAAAATTGTTCAATGGGATCCCGTGAATTTGAAAGTGGTTTAAAGAAAAGGGTTGTAGTAAACGCACAAATTTTTTGAATTTTTATCCTGAACCTAAATCTCAGAGAACGGTAAAACAATTTATCCTTTTACTTTTGCCGGATGAAAATCAAATGCACGGAAGAAGAGGTTGAAATTTTCAAAAAGATCAGCGAAGCCGCACGGGAACTGCAAATGCCCGCGTTTGTCATTGGCGGTTTCGTGCGCGATCAGATATTAGGTCGACCAACGAAAGATGCAGATATTGTTTGTGAAGGTGATGGGATAGAACTGGCCAACAAGACCGCTGCAAAATTTTCTCCCAAGCCACATGTAAGTTTTTTCAAAAATTTTGGTACGGCCCAGATAAAAATTTTATTGGAAAATAATCCATTTCAAATTGAATTTGTGGGCGCCAGGAAAGAGAGTTACAACCGTGGCAGCCGCAAACCTGATGTTTTGCCGGGCACTCTCGAAGAGGACAGGATGAGAAGAGATTTTACGATCAATACGCTGGCTGCAAATCTTTCAAAAGAAGATTTTCTCGAAATTGTTGATCCACTGGATGGCTTAAAAGATTTAGAAGGAAAAATTATAAGAACACCCTTACCAGCTGATCAAACTTTTATCGATGATCCGTTGCGGATGATGCGTGCAATAAGATTTGCCACACAATTAAAATTTGAAATTGAACCGAAAACTTTCCAGGCGATTAGAGATCACAAAGAAAGAATTAAGATCGTGAGCGGCGAAAGAATTATTGATGAACTGAACAAAATTGTAATGGCCGATAAACCTTCCGTCGGTTTTGATTTGTTGTATAAATCGGGATTGCTCAAAATCATTTTTCCGCAAATGGTGGCGCTCGTTGGCGCCGAATTTATTGATGGGAAAGGTCACAAAGATAATTTTTATCACACCCTGCAGGTGTTGGATAATATTTCTGAACATACTAATGATCTTTGGTTGCGTTGGGCAGCAATTCTACACGACATTGCCAAACCCGCAACGAAAAAGTTTGAAGATGGCCATGGCTGGACATTTCATGGCCATGAAGTGGTTGGGGGAAGAATGATTCCGAAAATCTTTGCGCAATTAAAATTGCCGTTGAATGATAAAATGAAATTTGTGAGAAAAATGGTTGAGTTGCATTTGCGGCCCATCAGCCTTACAAAAGAGAACATAACGGACTCGGCTATACGCAGATTGCTCGTTGATGCAGGTGATGATCTTGAAAGCTTGATGATGCTCTGCAAAGCCGACATCACTTCCAAAAACAAAATGAAAGTTCGGCGCTACCTTGCCAATTTTGGAATGGTTGAGAACCGTTTGAAAGAGGTGGAAGAAGCAGATCATTTGCGTAACTGGCAACCGCCAATCACCGGTGAAATTATTATGAAAGAATTTGGACTTCCTCCTTCGAGGATGGTTGGTGAAATTAAAAATGCAGTAAGAGAAGCAATTCTGGATGGTGAAATTGCAAATGATTTTAACGCGGCTTTTGATTACATGAAAAAGGTGGCGCAGAATCTGGGTGTTAAATAACTTTTTTATTTTAATACCAAAACATCTCTTTTTCTTTGGCTTTTTGCGTTATGAACTGAGCGACTCAATTAAAAAGTAAGCCTTAAATTTGTGATATGGCAGTTTTAAAATTCAGAGTTTATTGGGAAGAAGATGAAAGTGTTTACCGCGATGTGGTGATCAAACATTCACAAACTTTTTTTGACCTGCACAATTGCATTCTGAAATGTTTTGAGTTTGATAATAAACATCTCGCCACATTTTATCGCAGCAATGACCACTGGCAACGCGGCCGCGAGATAAGCCTCGAAAAATATGATAAGGAATACAAGGCCGAGCCGCTAATAATGAAGGAAACACCCATTGGCAAAGAGATCCGGGAACCAAACCAGAAGTTTATTTACGTTTACGATTTTCATAAAAACTGGACTTTCCTGGTTGAACTGATTAATGTAAATAAAGATGAAGATCACAAGCTTGAATATCCGTGCTGCAGCCGTAGCGAGGGAATTGCGCCAAGCCAATACGGAACCAAAGGGTTGATCAACGAAAAACTTTCGGAAATAGAAGAGAAGTACGATTTGAATACAGCGGTAATGGCAGATGGATATGGGCAGGAAGGTGACGAAGAAGACGCCGATGCTGAGGAAGAAGAAGTTGACGAAGAACAAAGCGACGAATTATAAAATTGAATTTGCGGTTCTTTACAAACCTGCAATTACATGAATAAAAAAACCTGCATCATCATTGCCGGACCAACGGCGGTTGGAAAAACTTCCTACGGAATTGAACTTGCCCAAAAGTATCACACACAAATTATTTCTGCCGACAGTCGACAGTGTTTTAAAGAATTAAATATTGGCGTAGCCAAACCCTCGGCAGAACAACTCAAAAAAGTAAAACATTATTTTATCAATTCTCATTCGATTCATGAGGAAGTAAATGCCCGGATGTTTGAAAAATATGCATTACAAAATGTTCAAAAAATATTTGAAGAAAATGATACAGCCATAATGGTCGGGGGAACCGGTTTATACATCAAAGCTTTCATGGAAGGATTGGATGAAATTCCTGAAGTAAATGAAAAACTTCGTGAAGAAATAAATAATAATTACCGCAAAAAAGGTTTGGAATGGCTGCAGAATGAAATCAAGAAAAATGATCCAGTTTTTTTTGAAAAAGGGGAGATGCAAAATCCACAAAGAATGTTGCGTGCTTTGGAAGTTAAATTATCAACCGGAAAATCGATTCTCGATTTTCATAAAAAAGAAAAAGCAAAAAGAAATTTTGAAATAAAAGTTCGTTTACTGGAATTGCCGCGTGAAAAATTGTATCAAAATATTAATGAAAGAGTAGATCAAATGATGGAAAGCGGTTTATTAAAAGAAGCCGAAAGTTTATATCCTTTTAAAAAGCTGAATGCTTTGCAAACGGTAGGTTACAAAGAATTGTTCGATTATTTTGATGGGAAAATTTCTTATGAAAAAGCAGTGGATGAGGTCAAAAAAAATACAAGGCATTATGCAAAAAGACAAATGACCTGGTTTTCAAAATACCTGCAAAATAAAAATTAGCTGAATTTGTTTTTTCGCTATTTAAACCACTTTTAAAACACAATCCAATGGCCTTTAAATTTTCCATTTGAAAATTCAAGAGTAGGTGCCGGAAACTTCACAGCGTTTAAAACAAACAACAAAACTTTTATCCCTTTTTTATTCGTTCGGATTTTAGTGAAATCAACGTCCGGCGAAAGATACCATTGGCGATAGCGTTTGATATCCTGCCTGTCAAAAATTATATTTCCGTTTTCGTTGTAACCGATATTTTTTGTTCCACCAAACATTCCTTCTGCTCCGTAACCAACAGAAAAATTGAGCCACCGTGGCAATTTTGATTTTGGAAAAAACGAATGCAGGTTGGCACTTAACCAATAAGTTTGGCCATTGTAATCTTTAATGAATCTTTGAATTTCTGAATTGCCATACAAATCGTCGGCCCGCTGGTCGAGTTGTGCCGATCCATAATTTTTCCGGTGGAATGAAAATTTAATTTGAATTTTTTCATCATTCCATGCAAGTTGCTGGGAAATAAATGCGCCGGAACCAACTATGTTTGCTACAAAATCACCCGGACTGAAACCGTACTGCGAAGAAAATCCGTCGAGGACTTCAATGATGGATTGATAAGCCACACCACTCAATCCTCCGATCCAGATACTTTTTTTTCTGGATAAACCTGCCCAACGCCACAACTCCATGCTCGCGCGGCTTTCAGAATATGCGCTGTAAATATGTCCAATTTTATCCATCTGCAACCATTCGTTATCATCATTAAAAAAATG
>DASTXM010000157.1:0-3979 GCA_035765495.1 Hanamia sp. | reverse complement strand
AAAGATGTTTTTGCCTTTCCCGGGCGTGTGGATGATCCCAAAAGTGAAGGTTGCAATTATCTCATAAAAAACAACAAAGCCGCTATGATCACCTGTGCTGAAGACCTGATGGAAAACATGGGTTGGAAAAAGAATAAAAAGACAAAAGTCAAAAAACAAAGAGAACTTTTTATTGAATTGTCAGCTGAAGAAAAAATTATTGTTGACGTTTTACAAACCAATGAACAATTGCATATTGATGAACTTTATTTTAAGAGTAAACTCAGTTCAAGCACGGTTGCGCAGGCTTTGTTAATGCTCGAAATGCAAAACGTTATCTCCTCCCTCCCCGGCAAAATCTATAAGTTGAACTAAGGCAAGCATCAGTAAGCAAATAAATTTTCTAAATTTTTTTCCTGCAAAATCTTACAAAAGCTTCATCGCTTTTGAAACAAGCAAACCTTTAATTATGATTGAATACAACAATAGAACGATAAAACAATATAACCATACATCAATAAGGCAATACAACAATACAACAACTTAACAATTTAACATTCCCACACTCCGCATTCCAAATTCAACATTTATTTACTTTTATTACCTTTGCGCATGGCTACAGTAAATAAACAAATTTCCCCTGCAAATAAGATTTTTGGTGAAGGATTAACCTTCGATGATGTTCTTCTGCTTCCGGCTTACAGCGAAGTATTGCCTCGCGATGTAGATATTTCTACCAGGCTTACCAAAAACATGCAACTTAATATTCCAATGCTAAGTGCGGCAATGGATACCGTAACAGAAGCGAATCTTGCAATTGCGCTTGCAAGAGAAGGAGGTTTGGGATTTCTTCACAAAAACATGAGTATTGAGCAGCAGGCAGCACAGGTGCGCAAAGTGAAAAGAAGTGAAAGCGGGTTGATACTGGATCCTATTACTTTAACCGACGATGCCACAATTGGTGATGCCTTGCACCTCATGAAAGAAAACCGCATTGGTGGAATTCCCATCGTTGATACGTCAGGAAAATTGGTAGGGATCTTAACGAACCGTGATTTGAGATTCGAGGAGAATCTAAAAAGGCCGGTGAGTGAATTGATGACAAGCGAAGGACTCATCACTGCGCCTGAAGGAACGGATCTGAAAAAGGCTCAGTCGATCTTGAGAAAATATAAAATTGAAAAATTACCAGTCGTAAACAGGAAAGGGATTCTTAAAGGATTGATCACTTATCGCGATATTTTACAAGTGCACAATCACCCGCATGCGGCCAAAGATCAATATGGACGCTTGCTTGTTGCCGCCGGAGTAGGAATCACAAGAGATATTACAGACCGTGTTTATGCGTTACAACAGGTAGGCGTAGACGCAATTGCGCTGGACAGTGCGCATGGACATACAAAAGGCGTTATTGATGCTTTGAAGAAAATAAAAAAAGAATTTAAAAACCTTGATGTTATTGCAGGCAACATCGCAACGGGTTCAGGCGCAAAAGCTTTGGCAGATGCAGGAGCAGATGCGGTAAAAGTGGGAATAGGCCCGGGTTCCATTTGTACAACAAGGATCGTTGCAGGCGCCGGTGTTCCACAAATAACCGCGTTGCTGGAGGTCTCAAAAGCAATCGGAAACAGGAATATCGGAATCATCGCCGACGGCGGAATTCGTTATACAGGTGATATGGTAAAAGCGATAGCCGCAGGTGCAGATTGTGTGATGATGGGTGGTGTGTTTGCAGGAACTGAAGAAAGTCCCGGCGAAACGATCATTTATGAAGGAAGGAAATTCAAACAATACAGAGGCATGGGTTCTTTGGGTGCAATGGCGCAGGGCAGCAGCGACAGGTATTTCCAGGATATGGAATCTTCTACCAAAAAATTTGTTCCTGAAGGTATTGAAGGTCGGATAGCTTACAAAGGATTTTTATCTGAAGTTACACACCAGTTCACCGGTGGTCTTCGCGCAGGAATGGGTTATTGCGGAGCAAAAAATATAAAGGCTTTACAAAATGCTACATTCATCCAGATAACCAATGCAGGTATGCGTGAAAGCCATGCGCATGATGTAGAGATAACGAAAGAGGCTCCTAATTACAGCAGGTAATATTTTATAGGTTAATAATTGGTGCAGTAAACCAACAAAAGTCACCACTTTTTAATTTGAAATCTTATTTCGCGGTATCCATCTGCCTCGTAAAGCACACCAATTTTCTTTTTTGAAATCTTTACGATATCCGAATAGCCTGTATTTTTCGGTTCTATTAAAATATTTTTCTTCCAGGTTTTTCCGGCGTTGAAGCTAATGTGCAAAGTAAGACTGTCGCGATGTGAGGTGTCTATGTTATTGCAAAATGCCAAAACCGTTTTTCCATTTTTCGTTCCGATGTTGAGCAGACTTCCTTCACAAATGGGATCGGGTAAATTGTAATCAACATATGTTGTATCCCATGTACTACCGCCATCGCTACTTAATGAAACAATCCTGTGTTTCCCTGCCTGGTTGCGGCTGTTCATCATCAATTTGCCATTTGTCAAAGGCGCTGCAGTACTCTCATTCGAACCCGGAAAAGGAACCGTTTCAGACAAATGAAAAGTAGCTCCATGATCATCGGTATAAAAACCATGTGCCTCGTAATCCTTAAAATGTGCTTGCGGTGGCCCTGAAGAATGATTGGCAGCCACGTAAATCCTTCCATTGTATTTTCCTTCTTCGAACTGCAAGCCGTGGCCCGGAGTATTCGCATAAGAACGCCAGTCTTCTTTAAAATTCCATTGTGGATTTATATTCGGCTGGTTAATCCTGTTTACCTGCGTGGTGATGTCAACAGGATCGCTCCATGTTTTTCCATTATCAATACTGGTTTTGTACCAGACATCGCGATGCCCTTTGCCATTTCGTATATCGGATTCACTTGCATCGCCGGTGTTGTAAAATAAAAATATCCTTCCCTTCGGAAATCTTGGATCAGTCAAATCAACAACCGGAGCAGGATTGCCGGCCTGGAGACTATCATTGCTTGCAACAATTTGTAATGGGCTCCAGGTTTTTCCATTATCAGCACTTCTTTTAAGCACGATCTTAATATTTCCAAAATCACTGCTGCCATTCAATCTTCCTTCGCAAAAGGCCAGCAGATCACCATTTGGCGCCTTTACGATTGCAGGAATTCTAAAAGATTTATATCCGTCATTCCCGGAAACAAAAACTTTTGCTTGTGCTGCGAGATTTAAAGAATATAAAACGGAAGTAACTAAAATTAAAAAGGGGAAGAATCTTTTCATGGTTCTGATATAAAATAAAAATGGATAATTTTTGTTTTTTTACTATTAAATATTTCGCCTACAAAAAAGCATTAATTCAATCTAATCCTTCGAGCAATTTCCAGCAATACCATTCCTGCCGGGGCAAATGAAAAGGACCTTTAAATAAATTACCTTTTGAAGGTTGTGCAACTGTTCCATCACGATGGAGATAACCAAACCATTCACCGTAATCCTTGTCATGAAATTTCGTGTATGCATACCTGTGAATTTGTTGATGCCATTCTTTATATTTTTCATTCCCGGTAACGATGTAGGCCAAAAGCGTGGCAATGATGGCTTCATTTTGCGGCCACCAGAATTTCATGTCCTGCCAGTATTCCTGAACGGGTTTATTAAATACATCAAGGAAATACAGGATTCCGCCATGTTCCTTATCCCAACCTCGTTCCCACATATAATCAAGCATTTTGCAACCCAATTCAATAAGGTGCGGATCGTTATTCCTGTATCTTGCTTCATGCAAAATAAACCACGCACCTTCTATTGCATGTCCCGGATTCAGGGTTCGCCCATCAATATGATCAATGATGCTGCCATCAGGAGCTACCTGCTCCATTACGCAACGGATCTCGTCTTTTACAAAATAAGTTTCGATTTCATCGATCCATTTTGATATCCATTCTTCACATCTTGCATCACCAATTGTTTCACGCAATTGCTGTGCTGTGTTCATCATGATC
>DASTXM010000156.1:0-32983 GCA_035765495.1 Hanamia sp. | reverse complement strand
GATCATGTAATTTCTTTTGATGGAAAAATGTTGGGATTGAGCGCTGCAGGTCCTGATGGAAAAATAGGTTCTACTGTTTACACGGTTCCTATTTCTGGAGGCCAACCCAAATTGATAACTCCATTGTTAGGTTTGTCTTATTTTCATGGATGGTCACCGGATGGCAAGTGGCTAACATACACGGCTAAACGAAATAATGATCCTACACCCGCGGGATTTGATATTTATAAAATTCCATCTTCCGGCGGAAAGGAAATACAATTAACGAATGTCACCGGATTGGATGATGGACCAGAGTACAGTCCTGATGGGAAGTACATTTATTTTAATTCAGTGAGGAGCGGATCAATGCAATTGTATCGTATGAAGCCTGATGGTTCTGACCAGGAGCAACTGACGAATGATGATTACAACAACTGGTTTCCACATATTTCTCCCGACGGAAAATGGATTGTTTGCATTTCATTTTTAAAGAATGAAGTAAAGCCTGATGATCATCCCTTTTACAAACATGTTTATTTGCGGATGATGCGCGCTTCCGGAGGACCACTTAAAGTGATTGCTTATTTGTATGGCGGACAAGGAACTATTAATACACCCTCCTGGTCGCCGGATAGTAAACGAATTGCTTTTGTAAGCAACAGTAAAATGTGAAAATTGGAAAATGTGAAAATTGTAAAACGAACAGTAGAACAATAAAGCAATAAAACAATCATCAATAATTAAATAATGCAACAACCATGCATCCCTTATTCAGAATCATCAGAAATGGCTTTTTCTGTTTAATCATTTTTGCATCAATAAAAAGCCGGGCACAAACAAACGAAGCTGCTATCAACACCAAGGTAAATGCGCTCGTAAAACAAATGACGCTCGAAGAAAAAGTGGGTCAAATGGCGCAGGTTTCCATCGAATCCCTCGGAAAAATTGAAGGCGAAAATTTTGTTTTGGATCCTGCCAAATTAAAAGATGCAGTAGATAATTATAAGATTGGTTCCATCTTAAATGCACCGGGAATTCCGCTGACAGCGGCTCAATGGAATGTTGTAATTGGCCAGATTGAAAAGGCAGCAAACGAAACAAAAATGAAGATTCCTGTTTTGTATGGCCTCGATGATAATCATGGTTGTAACTACGTAAGAGATGCTACTTTGTTTCCGCAGGAAATTGGACAAGCAGCTACATGGAACCCGGAACTGGTTTACAATGCCGGAGTTATTTCGGCTTATGAATCGCGTGCGGCAAGTGTTCCATGGACTTTTTCTCCTGTGCTTGATCTTGGTGTAAATCCTCAATGGCCGCGCATTTGGGAAGATTATGGCGAAGATCCTTACCTGACTTCTCAACTTGGTGTGGCTTTTATAAAAGGCGTTCAAAATCCCCTGGGAAGTAAAGATAAACTGGCTGTAAGCGTAAAACATTACATGGCTTATTCTGATCCCAAATCAGGCCACGACAGGAGTGATGCATGGATACCCGAAAATTATTTGCGTGAATATCATCTGCCACCATTTGCTGCTGCAATAAAGGCGGGCGCAAGAACAGTGATGGTAAATTCAGCTTTGATCAATGGCATTCCAACGCACATCAATAAGCACTTGCTTACTGATATTATGAAAAAGGAATTGGGCTTTACAGGTTTTATTGTTACCGATTGGCAGGATATTGAGAATGTGTATCGCCGCGATCACATCACCAGCAACATCAAAGACGCAACAATGCTTGCGATCAATGCAGGAATTGATATGTCGATGATTCCTTACAATTACAAAGAATTCTGCACCGATCTGATCTCTTTGGTAAAGGAAGGAAAGGTTCCAATGAGCAGGATTGATGATGCGGTAACAAGAATTTTAAGAGTGAAAGAAGAATTGAATCTCTTTAAAACACCAATGACGTATTTGAAAGATTATCCAAAATTTGCCAGCGACGAATTTCACAAAGCCTCTTACAATACCGCTGCCGAATCGATCACGCTTTTGAAAAATGACAATAATGTTTTGCCAATTTCGAAAACAACGAAAGTGTTGGTAACCGGCCCGAACGCCAATTCTATGCGCACTTTGAATGGTGGCTGGAGCTACACCTGGCAGGGCGACAAAACGGATTATTATGCAAAACAATACAACACAATTCTTGAAGCAGTAACCAATAAATTCGGCAAAGAAAATGTGCAATACGATGAAGGAGTTTCTTACAATATGAAAGGAAACTGGTCGCAGGATTCTGCTGTAGATATTGATGCAGCAGTGAAAGCAGCCGGTGACGTAGATTATATATTGCTCTGTCTTGGTGAAAACAGTTACACTGAAACGCCGGGCAACATCAATGATGTTAACTTATCACCAAATCAAATTAACCTCGCGCAGGCGATGATCAAAACAGGAAAGCCTGTCATCTTAATTTTGAATGAAGGAAGGCCGAGAGTGATTAATAAGATCGTCCCGGGTGTAGCTGCAGTTTTGGATATTTATCTTCCCTCCAATTTTGGTGCAGATGCGCTTGCCGATATTCTCACCGGTGATGTAAATCCGAGTGGGAAGTTGCCTATCACTTATCCGCGTTATCCAAATGATCTTGTCAATTATATTCACAAACCATCTGAGGGAGGAGGAAATCCGCAGGGCGGAGATTTTAATCCCCAGTGGCCTTTCGGTTTTGGGTTGTCATATACCACTTTTGATTACAGCGATTTGAAGATCAATAAAGATAGTTTTTCACCAGACGAAACCGCTGATATTTCAGTTACTATAAATAATACCGGCAAAAGAGAAGGAAAAGAAGTCGTGCAGTTATTTGTTTCTGATTTGGTTGCTTCGCTCACACCTGATGTAAAGAGATTACGTGCTTTTGAAAAAGTAGATCTGCAACCCGGCGAATCAAAAACAGTTACATTTCATTTGCCAATGAAAGACCTTGCTTATGTAAACAGCAATAATAAAAAAATATTGGAAGCTGGTGATTTTAAAATAATGATTAATAATTTAAGCACGCAGTTTAAAGTGAATAAAACAAAAATATTTTAGCTCCTTTCCGTGGTTTGATTTTTATACGAAGGATATAAATAACTATGAAAGGATCGGCTGAAACAAAAAACGGGATAAAAGTTGCTTTACTACCATGATCAATTGTTTATCTTGTGATTGATAAAAAATAATAACGGTTATCATTAAACGAAAATTGATTGATATGAAAAACAGGTTACTACTTCTTCTTGCTGCTCTTTTCTTTTTCTCGGCCAGCAACGCACAAAAGTTTCCAGGACTCGCCATGACTCCGCCGATGGGATGGAACAGTTGGAACACTTTCCAGACAAACATTAATGAAAAACTGGTGGAAGAAACTGCTGATAAAATGGTTTCTTCAGGAATGAAAGATGCGGGATATGAATATCTCGTTTTAGACGACGGCTGGATGGCTATGGAAAGAGATTCCGCTGGCAACCTGGTTCCCGATCCGAAAAAGTTTCCGCATGGGATGAAAGCACTGGTTGATTACGTGCATTCAAAAGGTTTGAAATTCGGATTGTACAATTGTGCAGGAACGAAAACCTGCGCAGGCTATCCGGGTACACGCGGATACGAATACCAGGACGCAAGATTTTATGCATCGCTTGGAATTGATTATTTAAAATTTGATTGGTGCAATACAGAAGGTATCAATGCAAAAGAAGCTTACACGACGATGAGCAAAGCTTTGAAAAAAGCAGGTCGGCCAATTGTTTTTAGTTTGTGTGAGTGGGGTACAAACAAGCCATGGCTTTGGGCAGAAAATATTGGAGAACTGTGGCGCACAACCGGAGATATTTCAGCTGTATTTGATGGATATATTGATCATGGAACATGGAAGCAGGCTGGGGTAATGTTGATCGCTGACCAGCAGGAAGGTTTGAGAAAATATGCAGGTCCTGGGCATTGGAATGATCCGGATATGTTGGAGGTGGGAAATGGAATGACTGAAAATGAAGATCGCGCGCATTTTTCTCTGTGGTGCATGTTTGCCGCTCCGTTGATTGCCGGAAATGATATTACCAAAATGTCAAAAATAACAAATGATATTCTTACAAATAAGGAAGTGATCGCTGTTGACCAGGACAAAGCTGGCCATGAAGGTTATAAATATAGTTCAACGGACAGCGTGGAAGTTTATGTAAAGCCTTTAAGCGACAACCACTGGGCAGTTTGTTTCTTGAACCGGTCGCACGAGCCCAAAAATTTTACCTTTGATTGGAAGAACCAAATCATTACTGATACCGTTTCAAACCAAACTCTGGATACAAAAAACAATAATTATCATCTTCGGGATCTTTGGAAAAAACAAGACATAGGTGACACGAGAAAACCCTTCAAAGCCAAGATAGGAGTGCATGATGTGGTAATGTTGAAACTGACGCGATAATTCCATTTACGTTTATCCTATACCGTTAGATGTAATAAAAATATAAGGTTGATTATGAGAAAAACGAAAGGCTGAATTTATTCAGCCTTTTTAATTTGGTTTTTCAATCAGGAGTAATTTTAATTTTGACAAAAAGAATTGCCAAAGAAAATATTGTGCTACTTGATGGCTGGAGAGGGAAGAAGGAATTAGAAAAATTTGCCCATAAATTTACGGGAAAGTTAAATAAATCGTTTTAATTTTTAGAACTAGGATTTATTTCCTGTTAGCTATAATCCTCAATCTTTTATAGTCAGCAAACCAGTTGGAATTTTTGTAATTGAAGGTCAAGAGTTGTTTTTCTGCTTCACTCAAAACTGTTTTTTGTTGCTCTTCATTCAATCCTTCCAGGAAAGGTCTGCCGAACATCTTTAGCCAGTTTTTTATTCCTTCATTATCTTTTAAAGGAGTTTCCCTGTCAAAGAGAGCAGCAAATGCAACATTGAAACCGTGCCTTTCCAATAAGGATGCATATTCTCCAACAGAAGGGAAATACCAGATTTCCTTATTTGCTTGTTCAGTAAAACCGTTTTTCAAGAGATTCTCTTTGAGGGCTTTTACAATATTAGCCACATTGCCTTTACCACCCAATTCCGCAACAAATCTTCCGCTGGGTTTTAAAGCTTTAAAAATTTGTTGAGCTGCTTTTTCTTTCTCCAAAACCCAATGTAAAGCAGCATTTGAGAAGACAGCGTCAAATGAATTTTCAAATGCCATGTCAGTAACAGAAGCCACGTGGAAATTTATTAATGGATATTTTTTCTTTGCTGCTTCGATCATTTCCGGTGAATTATCTATCGCTGTAACTAAAGTTCCTTTCTTCCGGATTAGTTCTGCAAGGTCACCCGTTCCACAACCGGCATCTAATATATTTTCTCCTTCTTTTGGATCAAGTAAGGCAATCAGATCTTCTCCATATTTGGAAACAAAATCGTGTTTGTTGTCATACAACTGTGCATTCCATTTCATAGATTTAATTTTCGATACGCGTAAGGTAGTAAACAAACAAAAAATCTAATTTTTTTTTCAATAAAAAAGCACCGGCAAAAACCGATGCTTTAAAATTATTCAGAGCTAATTCTGATTATTTTCTAATGTCTTATCATTCTTGTGGTTTGATTTTCCTGTTCTTTTTTTTCTTTTCCATTATTTTGTGGCTCTGGATTTCTTGTGATGGTCCTCACTGGCTGCCTTACTGGTGCATTGTTTTGCACTCTTGGTTGCGGAGCCGGTTTTGATTCTCTGTTATTCATCCTGCTCATTTCCTGTGGCGTTTCAGCCGGCCTGCTGTTTATCTTGTTTTCATTTTGTTTAAATTCATTTGGTCTTGGAGCAGGGCGATTATTTGAGGCAGCAGGACGATCGTTTGAAAGCGTTCTTACCGGTTGATCAATTCGCTTTTCATTATTCTGAGGTTGAACATTTGGACGGGCATCGTTTCTTATTGGCTCTTCAGACGGTTTATTATTATTGCCCGGAGGAGTTGGATTGGCGGGGAAACGCCTTACAGGAGCAGGATTCACAGGTTTGTTATCCTTCTGTTGGTCATTGGAAGGAACAGTACGGGGTTCAACCGGTTTATTCTCTGCTGGCGGATTCTCCTTGCGTTGAGGGAAAACCCTTGCCGGTGGATTGTTCCTGTTCTCCGGTGTTAATGCAGGTTGATTATTTCTTACCGGAGGTTCATTTTTCAATACCTGCGGAGTTTGATCCTTTGGAAACTCTCTAACCGGTGGATTATTGTTCTTTTGTTCTTCTGCACTTCTGACTTTTTCCGGACGAGGATTTCCGTTTGAAGGAGCCTGGTTGACACTAGGCCTGAAAACCCGGATTGTAGAACCAGCAACTCTTGTTGGTTCGGGTTTGTTCGAAGTCTGAACATTTAGTCTCCTGACCGGCGCCCCGGTTGTTTGTTCCACTTCTCTTACAGGCGGGCCTGCATTATAATCGATATTCCTGGTTCCGTTTACGGAGCGGGTTACGACTTTATTATTAATTAATCTTGTGTTATTAATTATATAAGAATTTCTGTCCGGCTGAACATAATATTGGTAAGCGCGTGGACTATTCATGTAACGGCTCGGCACAAAAGTCCAGTCATTATAAGGAATAGAGCCAGCATTCATGTCAAAATCCATTCCCGGGCCAAGTGGGGCCCATCCATAATAATCACCGCCGCCTCTCCAGGCAACCCATGCCGGAGCCCATTGATAACCCGGAATCCATACCCAGCCATAGCGGAAATCTTGTATCCATCTCCCATAATGAAAAGGTGCCCAACCCCAGTTGTAATTTGAAACCCATGTCCAGCCATAATTGGTATAAGCCCAGTAACCATTGGTATAATAAGGCCGGAAATTTTGCTGGTATGGAATCCATCCATAACCATAATTTCCATAATCGATCCAGTCGCCATAAGGGCTTAGGTCGTTATAAAATTGCTGGTAAGTAATCATTTGCTGCTGATCATAATCCTGGTTGTAAGCGTCGGGATTGTCCTGGTAATATCTTGTACTGCTGCACGATGCGACGGTCATCACGATGAGCAAGCCAGACAAGTAGTATAAATATTTCATTGTTTTTTGTTTTAATAATAAGACGCAAATAAGATGCTTAAGTTTACTATTTTACTACATTATTATCATTCCATTAACGGATAACGAATTTTAGATCAAGCTTATTTTTAATAACAAGATAAAGAGATAAGTTTTGAAGTAAACACTTAGGAAAAACAGCCAGATTCCTACCATAAAAAAATATATTAATAAGTACTTTTCCCTTAATTTTATATTGTGAATTATTAAGAAATGTTAATCAACGCATTAACCAACTTTCTGCTGTGCATTGTTGATTAAATAATTCACTCCTTCTTTTCCTGACTATCCAATCAATTTTTCAAATACTAAATGAACTTTAAAAATGTCATTTCATAATTCTTTTCATTAACCCCAAAAATCACAATCATGAAGAAAGGATTACTATTGCTTATCCTGTATGTATCTTTTTACTCCTCAAAGGAACAGGTAACACAAATCAACTCTAACAAAGATTTAATTGGTATCACTCCTCTCGGCAATAAAGCACTTTTTGAATCGACACTTGATTCCTCATTGTGGGTTTCCGATGGCACTCCCGGTGGAACGGTTCAAATAACTGACACCATTAAATATATTGGATATGGAAGTGTGCTCAATAATAAATTTATTTTTAGAGGAATTTCACCCAATTGCGGAAAGGAAATTTTCATTACAGATGGCACTGCTGCCGGAACAAAATTGATAAAAGACATTAACCCCGGAACGGCTAACAGTCAGCCGTCAGCCACCACTATGGCGGTTCTTAATAACTATGTTTATTTCGCAGCCGTTACTTCCACACTCGGATGCGAGCTTTGGAAAACTGATGGAACGGCAGTGAACACGACAAACGTAAAAGATATTGTTGCAGGAACAGGAAGCGGTATCGATACAACATCATTTTTTATGGTTTCCAATGGCACGAACCTTTTATTTGATGGCCATACGGCAACAGAAGGAAATGAACTTTGGATTTCAGGCGGTACAAGTGCAACTACAAGTTTATTAAAGGATATAAATTCCGGAGCCACCTCTTCAAGCCCTCGTGGATTTTTTCCTTTAGGCAGTAACGCGCTTTTTACCGTTACTTCTGCTGATGGATTGACAACCGAGGTTTGGCGAACAAACGGTACAGCTGGTGGAACGATAATGCTAATTGGTAACATCACGCCGGCATTTGGATTTATTACAAGTTCAACTTTTACTTTGTTTCATAATTTTGGGAGTCGTGCTTATTGCCTGATAAATGATGGTACTCACACTGGTGATGCTCTATGGAGCACTGATGGAACTGACGCAACAACAACTCATACAAATTATATAAAAACGCTTTCAAACACTTCAGGTTTCGGATCCTTTTTAATTGTTGATGCAGTTAATTTATCTACCAAATTTATTTTTCCCTATTCAGATGGAAGTACGATTTTCAGCCTTTACGAATCTGATGGAACGAGTGCCGGAACAAAAAGCTTTCATGATTTTCCGGTTAATGCCGATGGAAATGTCCCTGAAATTTATTTGAACGCAGGAGGAGGATTGTATAACGGCTATTTTTATTTTGCGGCCAGTGATGTAGATGGATATGAATTGTATAAATCCGACGGTTCAACTATTCAATTGGTTAAAGATATTAATCCCGGAACCAACGATGGGATTACTTCCAACCAAAGCTATTTGTTCACTTCTTCCTATCTTTTCTTTGCTGCTAATAACGGAACAAATGGTGATGAACTTTGGAAAACTGATGGCACAACAACGTCCATGGTTTATGATATTTTTCCCAACGAACATAACGCAGATCCGGCTTTATTTTTTGTAAATAATGGACATCTCTTTTTTGGGGCAACAGATGCAAACCCAGCTGATTCTTCACTAACTGATTTGTTTGTTGTGGATGGAACTTTTTCTACAACGCCTGTTAAACTGGTAAACTTTACTGCTACTTCAAAAGGCAATGATGCTTTGTTGCAATGGGCAACCGCACAGGAAATAAATGCAAAGGATTTTACGGTACAATCCAGCACAGATGCAATGAATTGGAAATCTGTCGGAACCGTTGAGGCCAAAGGAAATTCAAACGTGCAGCACAATTATTCATTGATTGATCCCGGCGTAATCAACAGTTCGAATACGCTTATCTATTATCGTTTGGTCACAAACGACTTGGATGGAAAACAATCTTTCAGCAACATTGTTCTTTTGAAAATTGGAAACCCGGATCAATGGACAGCAAGAATAATGACTAACCCCGTAAATAATATTTTAAAGATCAATTTTAATAATTTAAGACAGCCGGCTTTGCTTTCTATTCATGATTTAAACGGAAGAGAGATCTATAGAAATCAGGTTCAAGCTGCAAATGGAATAACCTCCATTCCTTTGAACATTCTGACAGGAGTTTACATCTTGCAAATAAGATCGGACAATCAAATCAAATCGATGAAATTTGTAAAAGAATAAAATTAAAGCTGCCCCGGAATTTCCCGGGACAGCATCTTTTTTTAAATCCTTTTGAGTAAACCAATAAAATTAAAGAATTTTTTTTCCGCCGTAAACAGTGCAGAAATAATTATCACGGATTTTTATTTTGCAAAAAAGATTTGTTTACTGAAGGTAAGCTGCCGGTTGCCATTTGGAATGCGGGTTAAAATATTTCCATAGCATGGCTGATAATTTTCTGGTCATAACCCATGCATCATTGTTTGTTTCCCAACTGGTGTCCTGGTTATTTTTTGTACAAATGCAAAAAATATAAGGATGCGGCCCGTTAACATACAAAACCTCATCGCGGGTTGCATCAACGGCGCCACTTTTATCAGCCACAAATACATTTGGCGGAATTTGTGACAAAGCATCTTCATCCCAGAACTGCCGGCCCATCATTCTAAGCATTCTTTCACTGATTTGTTTATCTATGATTTTGTTATCAACAATTAATTTCATCAGCGTTGCCATTTCTTTTGGAGTGGTTTGTCCCCAACCATACTTGTGATAATTTTCCTCTCTTCCGGGTGTTCTGCTGTTGACCCGCGTGTTTTCCATTCCAAGGCTGTCCATGTATTTATTGATTTGAGCGCCTCCTCCTGAAAGGCCCTGCAGCCAAAGGCTAGCACCATTATCGCTCATGCTCATCATCAGCATGATTAATTCATTTAACGGGATTTTCATACTGTCTTTAAACGAAGCAAGAATTTCCTGTCCTTCTGAATAGCGAACAGAATCTGTAAAAAGCATTTCCTGGTGATATTTCAATTCACCATTATGGATCTGATGCATCAGACCGATAAAGATGGGCACTTTTACCATGCTGGCGGTAGGAAAAATGGTGTCGGCATTTACACCGGCAATTTTATTTTCTTTCAAGTCATAAACAAAGACACCCACATCTCCATGAAAGCCCTGTAATGAATTGGCAATTTCTTGCTTCAAGCGCTTGTCGGTCTTTTGAGCATAAGAAAAACCGGTACTTAATACCAAAATCAAAAACAAAATTCTTTTCATCGGTCTTTTTTGGAGATGAAAATATAACTATTTTGATTGTTAGTAAAAAATTGGGTCTCAGGAAGTATAACGTTTATGAATACACGAAAAAATATATAGGAACAAAAAAAAGGCAATCGTGAAAAAATCGCGATTGCCCTTTTTGGTTTTAGAGATACAGGAAAAAATTTAAATAAGTTTATCCAAACAAGCCACCTTTTCTCAGTGAACGTGTTTTTTCACCAATCAAAAATCCATTTTGATATATCTGGATCTTGTAATCGCCTTGTTGAAAATGTCCGGCAGGAGAAAAAGCAAATTGTACATTTTTTGTTTTAGCGGTTTCCAATGCAACCGGCAATTTGGCTGTAAATACCTGGCTGTTGTTGTCGCGTGTCATAAAGGTGTTTCCTGAAGAATCAGGTGTGGTAACGGGTTTGCCGTCAGGACCGATCACAACAACGTATAAGTCGGTAGTGCCGGGTTCGATGATCCTGTTACTAACATCGAAGCTCACCAAAAGTTTGTCCACTCTTTTCGCAACGGTCAATTCTTTTTGCTTCCCGTTTTTCCTGATCTTCACAGGTGTGATGGAAATGTTATCAGCATTAAGAGTTGAAGCGACATCCACTTTCTTGGTGAGTCCAGTATTTACAACTGTCGTTGAATCAAGATTGTGCGACAAGGTCTGGTTTTGGGTAGTGAGTACTGCTACATTTTGTTGTAGGCTGTCGTTTTGTTGTTTGAGCATTGCTACCTGCGTTTCAAGATCGGAGATCTTTCCATTCAGTTGTCCAATCAAGGTGCGTGCACGTGAAAGTTCGGCAGCAGTAACATTTCTCTTGTGAAGAATGCTCCTGATCTCTGATTTCATTTTTGCAATTTCCTCGTTACTGGCCGTAAGTTTACTGTTGAGGTCAGTGTTCACAGTTTGCATGGAATCGAGCCGTGCGAGTGATGCATCGAAGCTGGATTGAATGTTACTTTTTTCAGAAGTGATTTGAGCTACTTCTGTTTGCTGTTGCTTTAAGTGTTCATTCGACTTACTGTGGTCGAAAATGAAAAACCCTGCAAGGATCACAATGGCCGCTATCAGGATACCGATGACTAAATTTTTTGAATCACGCGGTTCTTTACGGATAGTATCAGTTTGCTCTGTATACTCGTTCATAATTGAAGTTTTTAAAGGATTAAAAAATGGGTAACTTTTAAAGGATTATAAATGGTTTATTTTTCGAGAGTAAGAATGTGCTATAGAATATTTTTTCGATTATATGTGCTATAAATTCTAAAATCATGCCATTCTTAGTAAACAATATTGCCTTAAAATATTATCACTTAAATTTTTTCTTGCTAAATTGTTGATTTATATACAATTGTGAGCTTAAACAAAATTTGTTAAATCAGGCGAAATGAAATGAAGATCAACTGCCTATTTGCGAAAAGATGGATGGCTTTTGACAAAATCAAAGCTGCTTTTTTGCAGGTTATCGTTTTTCATCTACTTTTAAGTAATCAAAACTTTAGGTGATGTCAACAAACACACACGTCAAAAAAAAAGTTACAGCTGCATTATCCATCCTGTTTTTATTGCCGCCTCTGATCTTATTTATCATCTGGACTTCTATTAGCATCCGGTTTTCTGATATGGCAGATGTTGATAAACAGGAAACTTTCCTGGGATATTTTTCAGGTGTTTTTAAAAATATTCACATCGTGAATATTCTTTCGATTATTTTTTGTGTTATTGCAATTATCCTGGCTTCAAGAAGTTTTCAGAAGAAATTATTAACGATGCGTTTCCTTATGCTGCTCGCAGTGCTCTTGTCTATTTTTATCATTCTATTTGACATTTCGCAGCTTGTGTAAGTGCTATTGAAGATAGTCGTATTGAATAGTGCCCAATAATTGTTTTTCCTTTGAATAACATTTCTGAATTTCGGGCAATTTTCTATCATCATAAGCATAGCGCCAGATAAAATAATTTCTGCCCGTTTCATCTACTGAGATCATTTGTTTTGGTTTGTGATTGGCATCGTCATATTCAAACATGTAATCCGGCAAAAGTTTTTTTGCAATAACATTAAAATGAACAACATCTGTCAGCCGGTTGTTGTCATCATAATAATAATAATATTTTTTGTCATTGCTTTTTCCCGAAGCGTCCTCCTCAATTATGTTCCCCTTGTTGTCCACTTTGAAAGTAATTGTTGAAATCACCTGGTTGTTCTTCGTCCGCACCATTTTGACCGGATTTCCATTTTCATAAAAATATTCGTGTGTTTCAGAAATTGAGTTGCTATCATCTGAAGCGCTGGTCCTGGTGTTGATTGAAACGATATGGCCATCCGTATCATATTTATATTCAACAACATTTGTGGAATATGGAGTAGTCGTGGTAGTTCTAATCACTTGCCCGTTGTCGTTATAATCAGTTACCAACAGAGATTGACCTGTAATATTTGAATTAGTAAGTAGTTTGGATTGCGAGAAATTTTTATTTATTTTTTTTTCACAAAAAAAACCTTTGCTTGGCTGATCATTCTCATCAAAGCTTGTTATTTTTATGTCTTTGATATTCGCATTTTTAAGGATAGAAAACTCTTTGTTGTCTTTGGCCGTACCCAAAATATCTTTGTAATAATATTGGCCATTGACTTTTGATATATTTCCGTAAAAAAACAGGAACAGGAAGGATAAAATGAATAATGAATTCGTGCGCATTTTTTCTAATGAATAAGGAGTTACGATGTCGTAAAATTGTGAAGTGTAAAATAATTCAATAATCGCTTATGCAATTTTTGTTTGCTATTTTTAACCGGAAATTATAAAACTTAAAACGGTTTTTTTAGAGTTCTATTTTATATAAATAAATATTTTCAATGAAGGAGGATATGGATATGGACAAGTTGATTGCTATAATGGATGAGCTAAGGGAAAAATGCCCGTGGGACAGGAAACAAAATATTCACACTTTAAGGCAACAGACTATTGAAGAAACATACGAACTTGCAGATGCTATTACAGATGAAGATTGGAATGGCATTCGCGAAGAACTTGGAGATTTATTATTGCATATTGTTTTTTATTCAAAAATTGCCAGCGAGGAAAACAAATTTTCACTCAAGGATGTTGTGAATGGTATTTGTGAAAAGTTGATAAAAAGACATCCTCATATTTATGGAGATGTTAAAGTAAATAATGAGGAGGATGTAAAGAAGAACTGGGAGCAAATAAAATTGGCGGAAGGTAAAAAGTCCGTTTTAAGCGGAGTGCCCAAATCATTACCTGCAATGGTAAAAGCAATGCGTATCCAGGAAAAAGCAAAGCAGGTTGGATTTGAATGGGCCACCAAAGAGCAAGTCTGGGATAAAGTGGAAGAAGAAAAACTGGAGCTGCTCGAAGCCGTCAATTCCGGTGCTAAGAAAAGGGTAGAAGAAGAAGCAGGCGATCTTTTCTTTTCGGTTATCAATTATGTCCGCTTTTTGAACATAGATGCTGAAAATGCGTTAGCGCTTACCAACAAAAAATTCATCGATCGCTTCAGCCGGATGGAAAAAGCGGTAAGGGAAAAAGGAAAGGACCTCGGTGAAATGACCTTATCAGAAATGGATGCGATTTGGAATGAAATAAAAAAACAAAACGTTCGCACTTGACCTGGTTAGAGAACAATAATTTTCTTAAAAGAAATTCCTTCCTGCTGATAATAGCAGCCTGGTTGTTCACTTTTGCATTCATTGTGGACAATTATTGGAGTGGCAGTTCTCCTTCTAATGCAGCACAAAAGGCGATTCAAAGAGACGTTAATAATAAGCTGGCAAAGACGAACTCATTTCTTATTGACACTTCGCGCATCAATAACCTCATTAAAGGCAAATACGATGAAAAGCAATTGGAAAATCTGGTTAATAAGAACTATTATATTTTCATTTACAAGATTGGTTCTGCAAATGATTTAACTCCTGTTTTCTGGAATACGCAAGTGATTGAGCCAAATTCTTTTGTTTTACACTCCGACAATGGAATAGGATTTCGAAGATTGATGAACGGTTGGTATGTTACCAATAAGAAAACGTTTGAAAGTTCGGATGGCGGTTTTTATAAAATAATATTCCTTATTCCTGTAAAATGGAATTATTACATCCAAAATCAATATCTGCAAAATAAGTTCGTTGCCGAAAACAATATTGAAAAAACTTACGATATTTCGACTACGCCTACCCGTTATGTTATCAAAGATTTCCGTGGTTCTCCTTTGTTTTATTTACGCCAGTTGAGCAATCCCGTTCAACATGATAACAGTGTTGCTTTGATATTGCGCCTTCTTGCCTCGATCCTGATTCTCTTTTTTATTCAGCGGGTAGCTACTTATTATGTTATAAAAAAAGGTTTTTGGACGGGTTTGGCTGTTTTGTTCTTTCCCCTGATCATTCTGAGAATTCTCAGTTATTTACTTCCGATCCCGGTTAATTTTAAGAACCTTGAATTATTTGATCCATCAGTTTATGGAGCTAATTTTATTTTAAGATCGCTAGGTGATTTGCTGATCAATTCAATTCTTTTCATTTGGATTGTTTTGTTTGTCCGCAACCATTTTAAATATGATTTTTCAAGGATAAAATTCAAATCTGAAATTTACCGGTATGCAGCCATTATATTTATCTGCTCCCTGATGTATTTGTTTACGTGGTTGGGAAGTTTCACCGTGCAGAGCCTTGTTGCCGATTCGCAGATTTCATTTGATGTGATCAACTTCTTTACGTTGAATGTTTACAGTGTTATTGGTTTTATAGTATTGAGTTGTGTTGCTACGGGTTATTTTTTCCTTATCACACTGTTACTTCAGCCATTAAATATTTTTATTGGCAGAAAGAGATACCAGTTGTACCTCATACTTTCCATTGTCGGCCTTTTCATATTGACTTTTAATCTTCATTCAAGCCGCCTCGGATTTAACCTGGCCGTTCTTGGCTGGCTGCTGCTTTTCCTATTCCTGTTGAATTTCCGGTTCCTTTTAATTCATGCATACAACCTCGTTTCTTCAAAATTTATTTTCTGGGTATTCTTTTTCTCAGTTTCCATAACCACCATCATTGTTTGGCAAAACCGTTCAAAAGAATTGGAGGACAGGAAGCATTTTGCAGAAAATCTTGCCAATAAAGCTGATCCTTCAGGACCAGTAATTGTCTCAATCATTCTCAAAGATTTTTCGAACGATTATCTTTCCGGTGTTTTCGACAGATTTAAAGATCCTTTTGAAAACCGATTTTTGAAGGATAGCCTTATCAATGAAAATTTTTCAGGCTACCTCGACAAATATGATACCCGGATTTATACTTTTAATGCCGCCGGAGAGCCTTTGTTCAATGAGGATTCAACAACTTTCAACGCGTTGAATGCGATTATTCAAACCCAAGGACAGCCGACTGACATACCTGATCTTTATTATTATGATATTTCTTATGACAGGTTTAATTATATCAGCAAAAAAGAAGTGACAAATTCTGGGGGATTAAGGCAAGGGTATGTTTTTATTATTTCGAAACCGAAAAAATACAAGAGTGACGCTTTATACCCTGAGCTTTTTTCGAAGGGTAACAACAATTCGATTGAAAGTTCACCGGTGTATGCTTATGCGATTTACAATAATAATAAGCTCAGCAGCAGTTATAATGATTATCCTTTTCGAACGGATATTGACAACAATGATTTCACTTATAACGAATTTAAAATTGTAAACAGGAACGGTTATGAGGAACTTTGGTACAAGGCCAGTGCGGATAAAGTGATTGTAATTGCGCGACAGGACCGGTTTTTTGTAGAATCGATCACTTTGTTTGCTTACCTGTTTTGTTCGTTTTTATTAATTGCCATCTTCTTCAATCTTGCACATCATTTCCTAACTGAGAGAAAATTAAGTCCGGATTTTAAATCGTTGTTCCAGTTAAACATTCGCCACCAGGTTCACGGTACAATTATCCTTGTCAGTGTGTTTTCTTTTATTGTAATCGCTACCACAACCATCCTGTTTTTTATCAACAGGTACCACAATAATAACCGGGAAAAATTGAGCCGTACAAGTCACGTAATGGAAAATGAATTGCGCAATTCAATCGATACCATGCCTTTGAATAATTATGCATTGGTAAATTTTGATAGCCTCTCAGACAGTAAACTTGCGAAAACCATCAATAAGATTTCGAATATTAATGCTACGGATCTGAATGTATATGACCTGAATGGAAGATTGAAAGTCTCTTCTGTTCCGTTGCCCTATAACAAAGGAATCGTTAGTGAAAAAATGGATCCGGTTGCGTTTTATCATTTGAGCAAACTTAAGGATGTGCAATTTTTCCAGGAACAAAATATAGGAAGCCTTCAATATCTTAACGATTATGTGCCTGTAAGAAATGAAGCTGGAAAGGAATATGCTTATTTGAACATTCCATATTTTGAATCTCAGAATAAATTGCAGGATGAAATTTCAAATTTCCTTGTCACGATTATTAACCTTAATGCGTTCATTTTTTTGGTAGCTGGTATCATTGCACTCTTTATCTCCAACCGAATTACTAACTCTTTCTCGCTTATAAGTGACAAGATGAAAAAGATCAATCTTGAAACGGGAAATGAAGAAATTGTTTGGAACAGGAAGGATGAGATCGGTGATCTTGTTAAGGAATACAATAAGATGGTGAAGAAACTGGATGTAAGTGCACAATTGCTTGCCAGGAGTGAAAGGGAAGGGGCATGGCGTGAAATGGCAAGACAAGTGGCGCATGAGATTAAAAATCCGCTTACCCCAATGAAACTGAATTTGCAATACCTGCAAATGGCGATTGAAAAAAATTCTCCGGATGTAAAAAATATTTCATTGTATGTAGCGCAAATATTGCTCGAGCAAATAGAGCACTTATCACAGATTGCAGGCGACTTTGCACAATTTGCCAAGATCGGCAATACCAAAAAACAGGTTTTTGATGTGAACCAGATGCTTGAAAATTCTGTCACTTTATATTCAACAAATGATGAAGTAGATGTTGATGCAAAACTTTATCCTAATCAAATCCTTATTGAAGCAGATAAGACCCAAATCAACAGGCTATTTACAAACCTTTTGCAAAATGCCGTGCAATCGGTTCCTGATTACCGAAAAGTGAATTTGCAGATCAGAAGTGAAGTAAACGACCATAAAGTTGTCATCTCTATAAAGGATAACGGAAATGGTATCCGTTCCGAAATGGTTAACAAGATCTTTGCACCCAATTTTACTACTAAATCATCCGGAACAGGCTTGGGGCTTGCCATGTGTAAGGGAATTGTTGAAACATGGAATGGGAAAATTTGGTTTGATACCAAAGAAGGTGAGTGGACCTGCTTCTTTGTGGAATTGCCGATTCTTGAAGATCATTTTGATTAATTGATTCAAGTGTAACGGATATGTCTAAACGAAGAATCCGGAAGCGAATAAAGAAGTTTCCGTTTTTTTTATTTTTTACTGTTATTGAAGAAATCCAAAATAGTGAAGAAACAATTTCTAAAGATTTTTATTTTCTCCTGCGTACAATAAATTTTTCGAATTCATCCCTGGAAAAACTACTCAGATTATTCCTTGGTGTAACCATTGCTTTTTGGGCTACAAAAACACCATATTTGATATTTTCAAATTCGCCTATCGAGTGTGCATCCGGATCAATGGAAAGCAATACATTTCTGGAAAGTGCATAATCAATCCATTGCCATCTCATATCAAGGCGGCGAGGATGGGCATTGATTTCTATCACCACATTGTTTGCTGCACAAGCATCAATGATCTTTTTATCATTTACGGGAAAGCCTTTTCTGCTGAGCAGCAATCTGCCTGTCATGTGGCCCAAAATTGTAGTGAATGGATTTTCGATCGCTTTTAAAAGTCTGGCCGTTGCTTTTTCCTGGCTCATTTTTAGATTTGAATGAACTGAACCAATTACCAAATCAAATGTCGAAAGAACGTTATGAGAATAATCAAGACTACCATCATTCAGGATGTCGCTTTCGATACTTTTGTAAATCTTAAATGGCGCCAATTTTTTATTTAGTACATCAATTAATGCATGTTGCTCTTTCAACCTTTCTTCAGTGAGTCCGTTGGCATAGTTAGCCGATTTGCTGTGGTCACTGATCACAAGATATTCTTTACCGCTTTTTATGCACGCGTTGGCTAATTCTTCAATACTGTTTATTCCATCGCTCCATTTGCTATGGCAATGAATAATTCCTTTAATGTCTTTTGCCTGAATGACTTCCGGAATTTTGAACTGTTCTGCGACTTTAAGCATGTATTTGGATTCTCTTAAAAAGGCAGGCACATATTGGATATTTGCCATTTTAAAAATATCTTCTTCCGTTTGTGCTTCTTTAAAGTTCAATTCTTTAAAATGATTCAGAAATTCAGAAACAAATTCTGGTGCCCCTGTAGTTTCGAAAGTTGTCTTTATTAAATCGTCATTGGATGTACAATAAATTTTTATTCTAATCCCTTGATTGTATTGATAAGAAATTGATTGATCCTGTTTTTCAATTTGTTCGAATTCTTGCAAAGAGTCTAACTTGTCGGATATAATTTTCGAAGGCAAGGCAATTACATATTCAAGTACATCAACTGTTTCTACCTGCCGTACAAAGTCGCCGGTAATTTTAATTTCTTCATTGGAAAAAAGTTTCTTAAAATAAACCAGTAATTCTGTTGCCAGCAATTCAACCTGGGCATACAAATAACTTCCCTGCTGACTAAGATAAAATTCTATTGATTCAATAACATTTTCCTGGGTCTTTTTACCAAAGCCCGGATAAAGTAACAAACGGTTTTCATTGCAGGCATATAAAAGTTCACCAATATTTTCAATCCCCATTTCTTTCCAAATCACTGAAATTTTTTTGGGTCCAAGTCCTTTTATTTTTAACATTTCAAAAATGCCTGCAGGCGTTTGAATAATCAATTCCTCCAGGTTTTTCATTTTTCCGGTCGAAATAATTTCAATTATTTTTTTTGCGATTGCATCACCGATTCCATTGATCTGTGAAATCTTTTCAAAAGAAAGCGTTTGCAGGTCAACCGTTAGTTGAGATATTTTATAAGAAGCGATTGAATATATTTTTGACTTAAAACCGCTTTCTCCATGAATGTCCATCAACTTTGAAAGCAATGAAAATTGGCCTGCTATTTCTTTATTACTCATAAATTAAAAATAAGAAAATTCCAATGGCTAAGATTTTTATTTGAGTTCGGTGCCCACGATAGGGTTTTCTCAAAGGCCGTCTACACGTGCATTTGGTGACAATCATTTGCAAAAAAAAAGTCCCGAAAAAATTCGGGACTTCAAATTATCTGTAAGAAAAATGTTTTTACTTTTTCTTAGCAGCAGCCTTTTTAGGAGCGGCTTTTTTAGCAGCTTTTTTAGGAGCAGCTTTCTTAGCGGCGCTTTTTTTAGGAGCGGCTTTTTTAGCAGCAGCCTTTTTAGGAGCGGCTTTTTTTGCAGCTTTTTTAGGAGCTGCTTTCTTTGCAGTTGCTTTTTTAGGAGCAGCTTTTTTTGCAGTTGCCATGTTTTTAGAATTTAATTGTTAGTAAATAAAAAATAAAAATAAAAACATTTTGTTAACTGCCAAAACTTATTTGAAAAATTTTTTATGCAGTGGCAGTTGCAGGATTTACAGAAACAACAGTTTTGTCACCTTTTGTTTTTCTGAATTCAACTACGCCGTCAGCAGTAGCGAAGAGTGTAAAGTCTTTTCCCACTCCAACATTTTTGCCGGGATGATAAACTGTACCCCGCTGACGAAGAATTATATTTCCGGATACAGCAGCCTGTCCACCAAAAATTTTTACGCCTAATCTTTTGCTTTGTGAATCACGTCCGTTTTTTACGGAGCCTTCACCTTTTTTATGTGCCATTATTCTTAAATTATAAAATGATCAAATCGAAAATGATTTTTATTACACTTTCAAAAACTGCTTATGCAATTCCTGTAACTTTTATGTGAGTGTATTGGGTGCGATGACCATGCTTTTTCCTGAAACCCTTTCTTCTTTTCATTTTAAAAGCGATCACTTTATCGCCCTGCACCAACTCATTTAAAATTTCAGCTTCTACTTTTACGTTTGCATCGCTACCAACAGAAAGCTTTCCATTGTCGTCGTGCAAAAGCACTTCAGAAAACTCAACTTTATCACCCTGCTTGCCTGCAAGATGGGGAACATACAAACTTTGGCCTGGTGTAACTTTAAATTGCTGGCCTGCGATTTTTACTATAGCAAACATACTTTTCCGATTTTTGGAGTGCAAATGTAAGACAATTTCACCCAAATCCTAATACTAAATCTTATTAAATAACCGAATTTTTCAATTTTTGCATAAAATGTTGTTATACATTATGATAATCCATCAGGCTTTGCATATTCATAAGCACTTTTTACTTTCGCAGGATTAAAAACTGCCCATGCGGATTCTACAAAAAGTCTTTCGTTTTTTCTTCAGTATTTATGGTTTCGTGGTTTTTTTACTTTGGATGTTTTTACTGATGCCGTTTTTTATTTACGCTTTTCTACAAAAAAAGGTAAAGGGAGGAAATCTCATTTACACCCTTTCGCGCTTTTGGGCAGATGCCTTTTTTTTGATGCTTGGCATACGCTATTCAAATATTGATGAAGCGCCGCACGATAAAAACAAGGAATACATTTTTGTAAGCAATCACATTTCTTACCTTGATATTCCCATGATGATGAAGGTAGTGCGCGGTCAAAAAATGAGAATTTTGGGGAAGGCGGAAATGAACAAACTGCCTGTTTTCGGATCTATTTATAAACGAGGCGCTGTTTCTGTTGATCGATCAAGCGCAAAAGCAAGATCACAAAGTATGAAGGAATTGATTGAGTATATCCACCAAAAAATATCTGTTTTCATTTGCCCTGAGGGAACTTTTAATACTACACATCATCCTTTGAAAAAGTTTTACGATGGTGCATTTCGAATCGCTATAGAAACACAAAAACCAATTCTTCCGATTTTATTTTTGGATACATATGACAGGCTTAATTATAAAAGTATCTTTTCATTGAACCCTGGAAAAAGCCGCAGTGTTCATCTTGCTGAGACCGAAACAGCAGGCATGACGATCAGTGATGTTCCCTACTTAAAAGAAAAAATTTTTAAACAAATGGAAGACGCGCTTATCCGATACCACGCTAGTTGGATAAGGAAAAAGTGAAGATGATTCAGCATTTTTCTTTTAAACCACTCGCATATCTTTGTACAAATGATTTCAGAAAAGCCTGATGAGAGCGATTTAATTAATAAAAATGAAGAGAGCACTTCCACATGGCTGGAGGTGATTCTTCCTTTAGCGATTCCAAAAACTTATACTTATTCTGTTCCTCAAAGTCTTTTGCAAAAAGTAAAGCCGGGTTGCCGGGTAGAGGTCGTTTTTGGAAAAAATAAAAAATACGCTGGCATTATCAAATTGATAGTTTATGAAAAGCCTTCCTATGAAACCAAAACAATTCTGAATGTAATTGATGAAGACCCGGTTCTTTATCCTCAGCAACTGAAGCTGTGGAATTGGATGAGTGAATATTATATGTGCAGTGAAGGGGAAGTGATGGCGGCAGCATTGCCCACGCATTTAAAATTGAGCAGCGAAACGATTCTTGTTTTTAATGATGATTACGGAGATGATTTTTCTGATCTGGACAACGAAGAATATCTTGTGGCCGAAGGACTGTTGATAAAAAAGGAATTGAAGATAAGTGAGGTGCAACAAATCTCAGGATTGGTACACGTTTATCCACTTATCAAAAGATTGATTGAAAAGCGCGTTTGTTTCGTATGGGAATCTTTTTCTGATAAGTTCAAAGAAAAAAAAGAAAATTTTGTCCTGCTCAATCCGTCCTTTTCTTCGGATGAAGAGCTGAACAAATTAATGGAGGAGCTTTCGCGCGCACCAAAACAACTTGATTTATTGCTCACCTTTTTGCATTTCTCAAAAACAGAGGGGGAGGTGGCACAAACCAAGCTCTTAAAAAAATCCGGAGCAACTGCTGCACAATTGAAAGGTCTTGTTGATAAGAACATCCTGTTTGTTGAAAAGCGGAATATAGACCGGCTTCCCTCATTACCCGCAAAAATGAATGTTCAATTCGAATTAAATGTGGCACAGCAAAAAGCGCTGGCTGAAATTGAAAGTGTATTTGAGAAAAAGGAAGTTTGTCTTTTGCATGGAATAACCAGCAGCGGCAAAACGCAGTTGTATATTAAGCAAATTGAGAAGTCAGTAAAAAAAGGAAAACAGGTTTTATATCTTTTGCCCGAGATTACTTTAACTGCCCAAATTATTAGGCGGCTCCAATTTTATTTTGGCGGAAACATAGCTATTTATCATTCCAAATTCAACAACAATGAAAGGATAGAAATTTGGAACAAGATCAAAACCGGCGAATCAAAAATTATTCTTGGCGCACGAAGTGCTTTGTTCCTTCCATTTAAAGATCTTGATTTAATAATTATTGACGAGGAACATGATCCTTCCTTCAAACAACAAGATCCTGCTCCACGCTATAATGCACGTGATGCGGCTGTTTTTTATGCTTCACTTTTTAATGCGAAAGTTTTAATGGGAAGCGCCACACCTTCTCTCGAAAGTTATTATAACGCGAAAAAAAATAAATATGGATTGGTTATACTTTCGGAAAGATTTGGCGGCAGCCTTTTGCCCGACATCAAGATCATCGATACCAAAACAGTGGCTGCTTCCAAAAAAGGAAAAGTGATGATCTCGCCACAACTGAAAGCGCAAATTGAGACGGAATTAAAGAATGACAAACAGGTTATTTTGTTTCAAAACCGGCGTGGTTATGCTCCGGTGTTAATTTGTGGAACTTGTGGATTTATTCCTCACTGTCAAAATTGTTCGGTAACGCTAACGCTTCATAAATATTCCAATAAACTTCATTGCCATTATTGCGGAAACACTTATCCAAAGCCGGTTTCGTGCCCCGCGTGCGGAAGTGTGAACTGGAAGGAAAAAAATTTTGGAACAGAGAAAATTGAAGAAGAACTTTCGGAGGATTTTCCTGATTACCGTGTTGCGCGAATGGATGTTGATGCTGTGAAAGGAAAAAATGCACATGATACTTTGATCAAATTATTTGAACAACACCGTATCGATATTCTTGCAGGAACACAAATGGTGGTAAAAGGACTTGACTTTGAAAATGTAAGTCTTGTCGGCATCTTAGACGCAGACGGATTATTGTCTTTTGCAGATTTTCGGGTAAATGAAAGGGCATTTCAGTTAATGGAGCAGGTGAGCGGAAGGGCTGGGCGTAAAAAAGAAAAAGGTTTGGTGTTGATACAATCTTCCAAACTGGATCATCCTGTTTTATTGTTTGTGCAGCAACATGATTATGAAAAGTTTTATGAGTATGAACTGGCGATGCGCAAACAATTTTTTTATCCACCGTTCAGTCGGTTGATTCGAATTGTAGTGAAGCATTCGGAAAAAGATATTGCTTTTGCCGCCGCAGAAGTTTTGGCGCAAAATCTTGAAAAAGATTTTCCTTACCTGGTTGGCCCAGCCGCGCCGGTTGTGAACCGCATTCGAAATAAGTATCTTGTAGAAATTCTAATCAAATTGCAGAAAGATGCTGTTCAGTTGCAGGCGCAAAAAAAAGTGATTAGAAATCACATCGATTTGGTGAAGGCTGAAAAGAAATTCAGAAGCGTAACTTTTATCGCTGATGTTGATCCCTTGTAAAAAGAAAAAAAATAAAGAATTTATTTGTTTACTGCTGTTTCCATTTTCGTTTCCTTCTCTTCTCTTTCTGATATAAGTTCTCTTGCCATATCCATTATTTCCTGGTAACGGTAATAATGAATTCCACTTTTTTTCTGCTTGCCTTCAAAGGCCATTGCTCTTGCTAAATTATCGGCGCCAATTGCCCGGTATTTAAGCAAGGGCCCCAACATTAAAAACGAAAGAAGATCCATAAAGGTTTCAGCGATCTGTTCACCGGAGCGTCTATCTTTTTTCCTTCCATTCAACAATGAAGGTTGGAAAATGCTGATGCTTTCGAACGGAAACTGCTTGATAGAATTTTCAGTTTTGCCTTTCAACTTCAAATAAAAATTAGAGGCATTTTGATTGGCGCCTACAGAAGAGATAATGAGAAATTTTTTGAAATGATGAGGAATAGCAGCTTCCGCAGCGTTTACAGGGATGTCATGATCAATTTTTTCATAAAGAACATTATCGCCCTTTACTTTTTTTTGAGTAGTACCGATACACGAAAAGAGAACATCGCCTTCGCACATTTTTTGAAAAATATCTTCTTTGTTATTGAAATCAACAATCTGCTGTTGCAGTTTTGGATGAATGAGCGTTAAGGTTTTCCTGACGAGCACCCGCACAGTTTTATAATCAGAGTCATTCAACAATTCGTTTACAAGCAAACCGCCTGTAAGTCCTGAAGCTCCGAGAACAACTGCCGTCAGTTCATTCATATTTCGGTATTTTGCTCTTAATTTTATTATTATGCAAGTTCATGAAAATTATTCACTCCAAAAATATAACACGTTTCATATCGATGCAAAGGCTCGCTACTTTTCAACATTTTCATCCAGGGAAGAGCTTGCTGAATTATTAGATAAAAAGCCATCTGAAAAGAAATTTATTCTTGGCGGCGGCAGCAATGTTTTGTTTACAAAAGATTTTAATGGATTTGTTTTGAAAAATGAAATTCCCGGGATTGACATGCTGTGGGAAGATGATCAATTTGTTTATATCAGAGCAGGCGCTGGCGTTTTGTGGCATTCGTTCGTAACGTTTTGCGTAAACAATAATTTTGCCGGTGTCGAAAATCTTTCATTGATTCCCGGCCATGTTGGTGCTTCTCCAATGCAAAATATCGGCGCTTATGGTGTTGAGATCAAAGATGTTTTTTGGGAATTGGAAGCGTTTCATTTAACAGAAAAAACCGTTCAACCTTTTAAAGCAGAAGATTGTGCCTTTGGCTACCGCGAAAGTATTTTTAAAAATAAGTATAAAGATCAATTTGCAATTCTTAACGTTACATACCGATTGAAAAAAGTGCCTGATTTTAATATTGCCTACGGAGCTATCGAATCAGAACTGGAAAATATGGAAGTTAATAATTTAACGATCAAAGCCATTTCTGATGCAGTGATCAGTATTCGTACATCAAAGTTGCCCGATCCGGCAATCATTGGAAATGCAGGAAGTTTTTTTAAAAATCCGGTTGTTGGAAAAGAAAAAATGGAGGAACTGAAAGAAAAGGAAGTGCCCAATTATCCCAATGGCGAAAATTATAAAATTCCTGCTGGTTGGCTGATTGAACAATGCGGATGGAAAGGATTCCGTCGTGATGATGCGGGTTGTTATGACAAGCAGGCTTTGGTGTTAGTGAATTATGGAAAAGCAAGCGGAAAGGAAATTTATGATCTGAGTGAAGAAATAAAAATTTCAGTAAAAGAAAAATTTGGGATCGAACTGGAAAAAGAAGTAAACATTTTTTGATTAAAAAAATCGACTGACTATTAAAATTAAAATTATGGTAAACGAAGAAATGATCACCACGAGCAACTATCTTGAAGGTTATAAGATCGTAAAACATTTGGGCATCGTGCGCGGCATCACCGTCAGGTCAAGAAGTCTTTTTGGAAACATTGCCGGAGGTTTGCAAACTTTATTTGGCGGAACAATTTCTGTATATGTTGATCTTTGTGAAAAGACGCGACTTGAAGCTTACAATCACATGGTGCAACACGCAAACGAGAGAGGTGCGAATGCCATCATCAACATTCGCTATGATGCAAACGAAGTGATGAATGGAGTAACGGAAGTCCTGTGTTATGGAACCGCCGTGCAGGTTGTCAATTTGTAATCCCGGTAACAGTAAACGAATAAATTGCGAAATTTTTTTTTGCAGTTACGGCGCAGCGTTTGCAGATACAAAAATTGTCTCTGGATAAAAATAATTTCTTTGGCGATTTCGTTTCGAATGGAATCTTAAAATAGAGAAAACATGCATATCAGGATATTAGTTACCGGTGGCACTTTTGACAAAGAATATGATGAACGTTCTGGCCAGCTTTTTTTTAAGAACACCCACCTCCAGGAAATGCTTCGCAGGGGCAGGTGTAATGTGAAAGTGACTGTTGAAACGTTGATGATGATTGACAGTCTCGATATGACCGATAAGGAGCGGGCAGTAATTGAAAAGCGATGCCGGGAAGCGGAAGAAGATCATATTGTTATCACGCATGGAACTGATACGATGGAAGTCACCGGCAAATTTTTAGCGAAGGATAATATTCCAAAAACCATTGTTTTGACAGGAGCGATGATTCCTTATAAATTTGGAAGTTCTGACGGATTCTTTAATCTTGGAAGTGCTCTTGCGTTTGTTCAGGCTTTACCTAATGGCGTTTATGTGGCAATGAATGGTCAATATTTCGATGCGGCACACGTAAGAAAAAATAAGGAGAAAGGGATTTTTGAGGCACTGTGATTCTCAAAGTGAAAATTTAATTTGTTCAATAATTCGATTCAAAAACACTACCATACTTATGAAGCAGATTTTTCCAAACATTTTGATTTGTACAACGAGTGGCTCGAAAGGATGAGCGCTTATCCTGTTGTAAAAATCAATTCTCAAACAGGAAAAGATTTTTTTTCTTTCGAACAAAATAAAAAACTTATTGATGCGTCGGCCGTAAGTGGTTTAAATATCGTACACGAAACACACCGTAATAAATTCGCTTTCGAAGCTCATGTTGCAAAAGAATTCCTGGAAAAAATTCCAGCATTAAAAATCACTTTGCATATTTCTCATTGGGTTTGTGTTGCTGAATCATTCCTCGAAGATCAACAGGAAGCTGTACAACTGGCAATTGAAAAAACAGAACATATTCATGCACGAGTGGTGTACCCGGAAGGCCCGCAAGTTCCCGATCCACAAATTGCATCCTGGCAAAGTGTATTGGAAATTCATTTGAACTGGTGGGACCAGGTTCACCAACGCAAATTAAATGAAAAGAAAATTCTGACTATTACCCCTGAATTTGGGCCATTTCCATATATGGTTCCCTTGCCGGCAGACGGCAAACCAATTTGTGATCAATGGGCAACAAACGTTTTTATGATGAACTTGTTCAAAAAGAGATATGAGTAAATTCTAAACTCCAAACGAACTTCCGCAGCCGCAGGTAGTACTTGCATTTGGGTTGGCGAAAGTAAAACCCCGTGCATTAAGTCCACCTTCCCAAATGATTTCCATATTGTTTAAATAAATAAGATGAGCGGGGTTGATGATGCATGAAATTCCATCAATCTCAAAAACTTCGTCCTTTTCAGTTTTGTCCTCGAAACCCAACACATACGACATTCCTGAGCAGCCGCCACCTTTCACCCCAATCCGTAAAAACTTACCACTATTGTTTTCCTCATTGATAAGCCTTTTTAATTCTTGCGCGGCTGAGCGAGTAAAAGTAACCGGATTTTTATTGATAATTTCCATATTATTTTGCTCCTTAATAACGTTTTAATACTTAACACTTCATTTTGCGACTCAAGATCCCAAAATTACAACCTTACTAAGGGAATGTTTATTTTTGTTTTATAAATTATAATTATGTCAACAATTGAGACCGTCATACTTATCTTTTGCCTCGTTTTATTGCTTGGTTTGATCTGGATGGTGATGGAAATTTCAGCAATAAGAAAGCAGGTTGAAGAACACAAATATAATGATCCCGACACATTGCGTTTGCGCCTCCAGGCTTATGAAAGGATCACACTTCTTACTGAGAGGATTGCCTTGCAAAATTTGTTATCCAGGCATACAAATGCCGGGCTTTCCTGCAGGCAAATGCAAATGACCCTTATTGATTCAATTAAGCAGGAATATGAATATAATATGAGCCAGCAGATTTATGTTTCTCCTGAAGTTTGGCGTGCGGTCAATAACCTGAAGGAACAAAATATTTATATCATCAATCAACTTGCCGCCACACTTCCGGCACAGGCTTCAGGAATGGACCTGAACAAACACATCATTGATTATCTTATCAATAATTCAAATGCTTCACTTCATAATATTGTTTTGGAGGCAATCAATTATGAAGCGAAGAAGTTAATGTGATAATTAGCCAATGTGCTGATGTGCTAATTTGCTAAAGTGCTTTTGAAATAGCGCCAAATGTTACTAGTAAATAAACTAAAAAGGCAAACTATTTATTTTAGAAATTGATCATGAAGAAAATAGAGACTGATTCCGGTATCGAGATAAAAAAGGTTTATACTCCAAAGGATCTTCCAAAGGATATTGAGGATGAAATGCCGGGTGAGTTTCCGTTTACGCGCGGTGTGCAACCAGACATGTATCGTGGCAAACTTTGGACGATGCGCCAATATTCAGGTTTTAGTACCGCCGAGGAAAGCAACCGCCGTTACCACTACCTGATCTCCCAGGGAGTTAGCGGTTTGAGTGTTGCATTTGATTTGCCTACACAAATCGGGTACGACAGCGATCATCCATTATCAGAAGGAGAGGTGGGAAAAGCCGGCGTCGCTATCGATTCAATTGAAGATATGGAAGCTTTGTTTTCAGGAATTAACCTTGGCGAAGTTTCTACCTCAATGACCATCAATTCTACCGCGTTTATTTTACTTGCTTTGTACATGGCAGTGGCAAAAAAGCAGGGAGTTGATCTTGCTAATTTGAAAGGAACGGTTCAAAATGATATTTTAAAAGAATATGCTGCACGTGGAACGTACATTTATCCTCCACGCCCTTCCATGCGGATCATTACGGATATATTTGAATGGTGCAGCAGGGAATTACCAAAATGGAATACAATTTCAATATCGGGATATCATATCCGTGAAGCGGGAAGCTCGGCAGTGCAGGAAGTAGCGTTTACGTTGAGCAACGGAAAAGCATATGTAAAAGCAGCCCTGGAAAAAGGATTGGATATAAACGTATTTGGAAAAAGATTGTCCTTCTTTTTCAATTCACACAACAACTTGTTTCAGGAAGTGGCAAAGTTTCGCGCAGCAAGAAGAATGTGGGCAAAGATCATGAAAGATCTGGGTGCCACCGACGAAAAGGCTATGATGCTGCGGTTTCATACGCAAACAGGCGGAAGCACATTAACGGCGCAGCAGCCAATGAACAATATCAGCCGCGTAACTTTGCAAACCCTTGCAGCAGTTTTGGGTGGCACCCAGAGCCTGCACACTAATGGTTATGATGAAGCATTAAATCTTCCAACCGAAGAAGCTGCGGGAATTGCCCTGAGAACGCAACAAATTGTTGCTTTTGAGAGTGGAGTGGCAGATACGGTCGATCCGCTGGCAGGAAGTTATTTTGTTGAAGACCTGACACAACAGCTTGAAAATGAGGCATGGAAAATAATTGGAACGATTGATGCTATGGGAGGAAGTGTAAACGCGATTGACGAAGGATACATGCAGAATGAAATTGCCCGAAGTGCGTATGATTACCAGCAGAAGATCGAGTCCGGGGAGAAAATAATAGTTGGGGTAAATTCGTTTATTTCTGATAATGAATTCGTTCCTCCACCTTTTAAAGTGGATGATAATATAAGATTGCTGCAGGTCGAAAAATTAAAGACGCTGAAACAAAAAAGAGATAATCAAAAAGTGGCGGTTTGTTTAAAAAATATAAAAGACCATGCAACAAATAACCAAAATTTGTTGCCTGTAGTAGTTGACGCCGTCGAGAACTATTGTACCCTTGGAGAAATTGCTGATACGCTGCGGCAGGTTTTTGGTGAATACAAATAATTTTTTCAAATTTTTTATGAAGTACCTATTTCTTATTGTTGCTTTTTGCGCCGCTACTGCCACAAAAGCGCAAAATTATATGCTGCTGGATGAATCAATTTCGCAACCGGCGATTTATACCAACCATTTAAATGAAATGGCAAAGTATAAAAAGTATTTTCCGGTTCCTGTTGAAGACCTGCCAAAATTCCTAAATGTACTTCAACAAATTGCCAACCGGTTAAGTGAACCAAATGTTACCGGACCGGTAAAAAATTACAAGATAGGTTGTGTACAGTTTACCGGCAAGGTTTTCCCTCTTTCTTCAGGAGAAAGAATAGATTATGTTCTTTCGTCAAACTGCGAAGACATAACGGTTAAGATGCACCTTTGTGATGCCAAATTAAGCAACTCCGACAACGCTTATTTTGTAAAAACCTGGATAAAGTATATCCGGAGTACAATGAAACAACACAAGTAAACCAACAAAAGAGCTTGATTTTTATTTCATAAAGAGAGGCTGATTACTCTCCTCCAACTTCTTATCAAAAGCATTTATCGCAATAATAAAATGGTTCCTTTTTTATGGATCTTTTTTTGGCGGTTTTGAAGTTCTAAATAATAAACATAAGTTCCGGTCGGCATAGGATTTCCTTTAAATGTTCCATTCCAACCGTTGTGCGCATCGTTTGTTTCAAATACCATTCTGCCCCAGCGATCATAAACAGTGAACTTATTTACTTTATAATTTTCATAAGGAATGATCCTGAAAAGGTCGTTAATTCCATCATTATTCGGTGTAAATGCATTTGGAATATAAAAGTCATTATAAACGCTGATTTTGACATTATCACTAGCAGTGCCACATCCTACTGTCGAAACCACATTCAATGTATAATCAGTATTTTCCGAAGGAAAAACATAAGGATTTAATGAGTGGCTTTCGTTCATATCAATAGTAGGCGACCAATAATAATTCACGTTCGTGCCCGCTACAGTACTTTTTAAAAAAGCGGTATCGCCGGCCAAAATAACTTTATCAGGCCCCGCGTTGGCTTCAGGATTTTTGTAAATATTTATGGTAACATAAGCCGAGTCTTTGCATCCGTACGAATTAGTTGCTGTTACCTTATAGTTGGTATTTTGAGAAGGTGAAGCAACAGGATTGGCGACGGAACTATTTGATAGGCCTTCGGGAGGTGTCCATTCAAAAGTTCCTGAAACTGATGAAGATGCCGAAAGCGTTTCTGTTTGGCCTTCACAAAGCGGGTGAGCAGGAGCAACCGAAATCCTGATTCCCGGAAACGCCGATAAATAAAACGTATCCAGCCTGACGCAACCGTAATAGAAATTTTCCTGCAAGGTGTACATTCCCGTGTCTCTCGCTTTCAGATTTGGGATTGCCAAACTAAAATCGTTGGAAGTGTCACCATTAGGTGTGGTCCATCTTACTGAAAGCGCTTTTGGATCTGCTGCAGGCATAAAAAGATCCTGGCTCAGGCAACCAAGAACATCCTGGGGTGCTAAGTACCCGGGCACAGGATGAATTTCTGTGTAGATAACATTTGAAGGAATCCGGCAAAGAAGTGAATTAATATTTGCGCGTTCAGCAACTTCCATCCTGTATAAAATTGTTCCCGAAGTTCTGTGAGGAACATGATAGGTGTTTGTATTTTCTCCGGGGATATCATTCCATGTTAATCCTGAATCAAGGCTGTTTTGCCAAACGATAACCGGATCAGTCAAACCGGCTGAAAAAGTCCCTGTCATAATAAAAGGGTTTTTATAGTCAGCACAAACATTCGCCGGTCCCGTGCTTCCATCAATGGTAACATTTACTGAAATGGGACTGCACTGCCTGAATGTAAGATCATCCAATGCGAAAGCATTACCACATCCCTGTGTTGCATTTGCCATAAGTTTAAGAACAACTGCATCATTACCTGCAGGATTGGTAAAAGTTACACCATATTGTTTCCATGACTTCATATTGGTAATTGGAATATCACCCGTGTTATAACTCGCCAGTAAAGTGCCATCCAATTTTTCAATACGAAAAGTAAGATTGGGCAAAACCGCATTGCCTCCACAGGTGAGAGGCGTTTGCATCACGTTAGTGATAAAAGCGGCAAATTCATAAGTTATGTTGGAACATAATCCGGAAGCAGTGTCTGCGTAAACAGTTCCGGCTGTATTTTCTGCATTTACCATCATATAATTTCCATCCACATTCAGTGTATGATCACCTGTCATTGCAATCCAATTACCTCCACAACCAAACAAAAAATTGTTGATCGTGTATTGGCCCTTAGCCGGACAACCTCTTGAATATTCATACGTAGTAGTGCCGTCCGGCAAAGGTGCATGTCCCACACCAAAAGTTTCATTTACTATTGGATCCCCTTTCGTACCAGTGCAAAGTTGCGCGGAGGTAAATAAGGACTGAGAGCATAATAAAGCTGTAATTATATAAAATTTCAAGCTGGCTATTTCAATTAGTTTCAAATGCTATTATTGTTATTAATACCTGCAATTCAGGTATTAACCTGTAACGTGGCCTTTTTCAATAATTGGGGGTCTTGAATTTTAAAGTAGGTAATTGGATTGAACGAGTTGATGACATCCTCAGAAGTAAAAATAAGTCAAAGATT
>DASTXM010000155.1:0-76200 GCA_035765495.1 Hanamia sp. | reverse complement strand
TTCACATTGTCTGTAGTCATTTTTGCCCAAACACGGCTTCCGGTCGGTGTCATATCCATTTTGATGGCCGGCCTTCCATGCTCATCATAATCGGCTCTTGCATCTTCAACAGCGTCGCCTTCTAATTTAGCCTTTTCCGTTCCGGGAATTGTTTTTATTGCGTATAGTTCAAAATATCTTTGGTTCGTCTTGTCATTTTTTTGCTCAAGCCCGTAAAGGAATTTAATGTTGGGCGGAAAATTATTCCTCACCAAATCCATATTAAGGTATTTGTTTGCAAGAGAAGTATCCTTTGCTTCAACAGTGGCAATTGCTGCATAATATTGCTGTTGACCATTGGCCAATTGTTGCGGCGGAATGAAATGAATCACACTTTGAAGCGGATGTTGGTTAGCGAGCAATTTAGCAGAATCGGCAGCAGATTGTGCAGCACTTAAGGAAGTATCAGAAACGCCGCTCAGGTAATCAGCTAGCGCTTTGTCAGCATCATTGATACTGTTTCCAATTTCACCAATGTTATAAACTTCCCAGAATTGAAGGTGAGCGGAAGCCTGCAAAAGGTTTCTTACTCTTTCTGCATTTTGAACACCAGCTAATTCAACATTGATGATGCCTTTATTTTCATCCAGATTGATAGAAGGTGAAGCAACGCCAAATTGGTCAATACGCTTTAAAAGAACGTTATAAGTTTGTTTGATCGCACCTTTTGCGGTAGCCTCCAACTGATCCAAAACAGATTGATCACTGTCAGTTATTTTGATCGTTTTTCCTGCGCCGGCAAAAATACTTGAAAGGTTTACTCCGGGATTTTGTTGTTTGAATGCCTGTCCGAACAGCGTGATAAAATCCTCCTCGCTGGTTACCTTTTGAGCGTCGGCCGTTGCCAGGGCTTTTAATAAGCGCGGATCTTTGGGATTGTTACTTAAAGATTTTAATAATCCATCAAGACTTACGTTAAGCGTAACAGCCATACCTCCTTGCAAGTCGAGGCCCAGGCTCAGTTCGTTTTCTTTAGATTTTTGGTAAGTGGTTCCCAGGAGTGGATAGATCTTTTCGTCCCTGGTGCTGTCGAGGTAATGATGAAAAGTTGTTTGGATCAATTGTTGCTTTACATCACCCGAAACGCCAGGATGCGTCCGGTTTACATATTGTATGGCTTTCTCCTTCATTTTATTCTCATGGCTGTTTACAACCCAGGTAAAAGAAAGCTGGTACAGCGAAATGAGAATAAGCATAATGGCAAAAAACCACACTAAACCTTTCAGTTTCATAACTTGATTTAATTTTTAGAAGGTCGCAAAGATAGGGGTTTGATATGAAAATTTTTAACGCGAACAGGCGTATTTTAAGCCTGTGCAAAAAAACTGAAATTTCTTATTGATTTATAAGCGCTTCAAATTGCAGTTTCAGCGTTAAAATTATTTTTTAACGTTAGCGTTGCTGTTGCTTATTGGATTCAACAACTAATTTTTGTGTGGTCAATTTAGGACTTCATTTAATTTCTGAACAAGCTTCTCACCAAATACGTTTTTTGCAACAATGATCCCATTTTTATCTACCAAAATATTAGATGGAATGGCCTTAATGCCATATTGGTCAGAAGTAGCATTTTTCCAACCTTGCAGATCTGAAACCTGGTGCCAGTTCAGATGGTCATCAGCGATAGCTTTTACCCAACGGTCTTTTTTGTTGTCGTAAGAAACACCCAAGATCGTAAATCCTTTATCCTTGAATTGATTGTAAGCTTTTACAACATTTGGATTTTCACGACGGCATGGCCCGCACCAGCTTGCCCAAAAATCAATAAGAACATATTGTCCTTTTAATGAAGACAAACTCAGTTGATTGCTGTCAGGGGTATATTCAGTAAAATCAGGAGCAGGTTTTCCAATTGCTACTTTTTCATAAGTGTTCAACATTTTCTTTATTTCCTCTCCTTTTGGTGAATTTTTGATGGATTCGTCCAATGCATTATAAACCGGGGCCACTTCACTGGCATCTGCGTAATAGGCATAATTTTCAAGAATCGCCATTGCTCCACGCATTGACTTTGGATTTTCTTTTACGAAAGAAGAAACAATTTTTCTTTTGGCAGCAAGAATGGCAAAGTCAACCTGGTCGAGGCTATCCATCACTTTTCGGTTCTTATTTTTATAGGCTTCTTCATAAAGCTTACTGTTGACAGCTTCCCATTTCGAAATGGGTTTCATTCTTTCTTTCAACAACTTATCGTCAGCATTTATTTCCGACCCTTTTACCGTTAAGAGATTCAAAGAGTCTCCGCGGCCAAGTACCTCCAATTTTCCCGGTTCCACATAAAAAGTAAAATAATCATTAGGCCTTGAAGGCATGGTTAATGAAGCAAAATAGGGTGCATTGACAAATCCTGTAAATGTGAATTTGCCATTTTTAATAAAAGCAGAATCTTTAAACGTTTGGCTTTGTTTGTATATGTTCAAAAAGATCATTCCCTTGTGAATCTTTTCCAAACTTCCATTGATTACGAATGCAGAATCCTGTGCCGTGCTGGCATTTGAAAGAATAAAAAGAGCAGCAACAATGGATAATAGTTTTTTCATATATAATGGTTTTCGCCAAAGGTAAGGTTATTTGAAAAAAACAACTTACCGCTTATCGAATCCATATGTAAAAATGAAAATAATGCGTTTTTATTCTTTCACTGCTGAACTGAAATAGAGGTGATCATTTATTATTCAATTCCAGTTGAGTTCTATTAAAAAATTGATCAAAGTCCTGGTATATCTGCAATTTAACTGGTTTCTCCAGGTGCTTAAGACGGTTATTCGTCCAGGAGGTGAAAATATTTCCATCCTGGTCTTGCTCAGCCGATATTTTTTGAGGAGTGGCATTTTTGTAAAGTTTAAATGTTTTATCAAGGCAATCCGAAGCATCATCCAGTTTCCCTTTTTTCCATTCGAGGTATCCCAGTAAAAAAACAATTTCCGGGTTTTTTTGATCTGTCACAGAAAGTTTTTTGAACATTGTTGTTGCCTCATTTGTACTGTTTTCAAGCAAAGCGATTTCCGCCAGGTTAAGATTGGGACTAAAAGATTCTTTATTTAATTCATTGGCCTTTTTAAAGAATGCTTTTGCTTTTTGTAAATTGAAATATTGTTTGTTACCCTGGCTGAAATAAAGATTGCCTAATTGGTTATAGGCTCTTTCACTTCGTGGATTTAGTGCAATTAGTTTTTGCCAGCTCTCCTCCACCATTTTAAAATTGTTTTCCTTCTTATAATCTATTCCCAAATAATAAATCGCGTCCTGATGAGCAGGGTTCAAACTAATGGATTTTAAATAATATTTTATTGACGAATCTGTTTTTCCGCTGATGCGCAAGTCAGTGGCCTTGTTGTAAAAATTCCAAAAAGCTTGCACAGAATCTCTTGCCGTTGCCTGTGCCTGCGTATTGGCCACAAAGCCGTTGCCAGACCTTTTGAAATAGGTAATTGCTGCAAACGAAAACAACAGTAAAATTGCTATGATTATAAATTCTTTTCGTTTCATTGATGATTTGAGTTTTGGACAAGATTTTTAAATGAATTTTCTCCTTCGGTAATCTGGATTTCCTGGTTTACCGGTATGTTCGAGAATTGCTGGTGGGTTCCATCTGGCCAATCAACATCCAGTGTTTCCACCCGGTTGTTCTTCGCAAGCCCAAAATGTTGTACAAAGCTATTTTGAGATAAGTAAGAACTTTGGTCATTCACTTCTCTTATTTGTGAAACATTTCCGGAAGCCAACTTTATCCTCGCTCCTATGGCGGAGCGGTTGCATTTTGTTCCGGTTAATTTTACTTCCAGCCAATTATTTTTATTCCCACCATCGTTTCTCAATAAAATGCCCTTTCCACAATTATTTACGATAAACACGTCCACATCCCCATCGTTGTCATAATCACCAAATGCAGCTCCCCGTCCAACATTATAGTAGGACAAAGCCTCACCACTTAGCGACGTTACGTCTGCAAATCCCTTTTGCGGCCCCTCGTTCCAAAACAAGAGATTATTCATTGGGATTAAATTCTTTGGATTATCTTCCTGTTGATTTGTGCTTCCGTTTACAACAAGCAAATCAAGGCGACTATCATTATCATAATCAAAAAAAGAAGTGCCCCACCCTACATAATCAAGTGATATTTCTCCAAGTCCAAATTGGTCGGCTTCATCCCTGAATTGAAGGCCTGAATTCATTCCCGGCTTTGGATTTGTTTCATTAACATAAAAACCATTTTGCTCAGCAAGCCAATGGCTGACGAATAAATCCATAGTGCCATTATTGTCCCAATCGCCAACTGCCAATCCCATTGCGCCCCGGTAATCTGCTACATGAGCCAGGTGGCTAACGTCATTAAAGGTTCCATCGCCCATGTTGAGATACATCGCGTTATCGGTCACATCATTTGCCACATAAAGATCTGGCCAGCCGTCATTATTAAAATCACACCAGGAAGCCGAAAGACTTTTTCCTCCTGCATCTGCGACTCCTGCCGTAATGGCAACTTCTGTGAAGGTGCCGTCCTTATTATTGTGATACAACAAATTTCTTTGTGGAGGAAATGACAAAGGATTGATTTCAGGAGGTTCAACATTGTTGTCTCTTCTTGTCTGTGGGGTTCTATCGAATTGGCTGTATTTGACATATCCGCAAACATACAAATCGAGGTAACCATCTTTATCATAATCCGCCCAACTGGCGCCTGTCCAAAAACCATTTATTTTTCCTAATCCTGTCTTTTCACTTTGATCAGTGAAAGTTCCGTTTCCGTTATTGTGATAGAATTTGTTTTTTCCAAAATCAGTAATAAAAATATCCGGGTACCCATCATTGTCAACGTCGCCAACTGCAACGCCCATTCCCATACCATGAAAACCGATGCCGGAACTTTCAGTAACATCAGTGAAAGTTCCATTCCCGTTGTTGTGATAAAGCATGCATTTGGCAGGCGACTGATTTAATTGGTTTGAACTCATGGTTAACGGCCCTGATTCATTTACAATAAATAAATCATCAAATCCATCCTGGTCATAATCAATCCATCCTGCTCCGGAGCCCATATCCTCCGGCAACTGGGTAGAACGTTCTCCAAAGAAATGTTTGAAATTAATTCCCGCCAGCTTTGTCATGTCTTTAAAATTTATTTCAGGATAGTCTTTCGGAGTGGGCTTGGAATGCTCAGCCGTAATTCCTTCAGTAAGTTCACCTGGTACATATTGTTTTGTTTTTCCCTTTCTGAAAAAAATAAACATTAAGATGCTGATTGACAGAATTGAGATCATAATCACTATCCTGAGTGATCTTTTTCTTTTTGATATGGACATTGGTTTTTTAATTAAGCTGGTTAGATCTTTTGACAATAATCTTTTTTTGATCACTTGATACGACCGTAACCGGAGCAGTTAAGTTTGATTTTTCGGCATCGAAGAAAAGGTTCAAAACAAATTGATTGAATTTGCGGTAACACAACTCTGCATTCACATACAGGGTATCGGTTGCTATTGAATGAATTGTCTTACCTGGCTCGTATATAAAATTATATTTCAATTGATCACTAACTCCGGGGTAAAGAGACCGGCTGTATTTTACGCCAACAAGTTCCCATAAATTATGTTTGTCGATATCACTGCCAAATTGATCCACAGGTTGTGACCGATAGATCACTGAACCGGGAGGAATAAAATTATTAGAGTCAAGCACTCCTGAAGAAAATACAAGGTTTCCTTTACCATCTTTTACAGTTAACCTAACCCATGCCTGGATCAAATCGAGAGGACCAGTTGGAAAATTATGCCCGGACTTATTATTGGTCACCGATACATTAATTTCTGTCTCCTTGCCTGTTGCAATTGAATTGGGGCAATTTATTGTGATTGGAACAGCCCCACCGTTGTGCCACTTGTTTTCTATCTCAGGGATTTGCATCTCTCCTTTCAGCCACTTTTCAATCAGGGCTACCTGTTCGTCACCTCCTGGAAGATTTAATAAAGTAGGCATAAACTGGTTGCCTCCCAAAAACCGATGGCTCCTGTGCATATTGTCTCCTGGTGTGCGGTTATAATCCAATGAATCACCATTTGAAGGATCAAATGTGGAAACTAATGGCATATGGCATTCACGGCACTCAATTGTTTTCACAGCCTGTCCCGGATGGTTCCAATGGCTTTTGCGCCAATTGTCATATTGGTTTTGCAATTGAACGGTTCCCACTCCATTTATTTTTTCATCAATAAATTGTTTGTGACATGAACCACAGAATTCTGGTGTTTTCAAAAGCGTTTTATTGAAACTTGAGATATGATATTGAGGATAGGCTCTTATCAAAAAATCGCTGAGGAATTTTGCTGATTTCCCATTTGCCATTTCAAACATGTAAGGAACTCTTTTCGCAATTTGGTATTCACCATTTCCTCTCACATCCACTTTCGAAATAGAATGACAACCCACGCACGAAATGCCTTCATCTAAACCCATTGGATTGGTGAGCGTTTTGTCATCAAGATTTTTAGAACCTGAAAAAAGAGAAATCGGATCATGGCATCCGCCGCAATATCTTGTGGAGGCTGGCCCTTTTTCAACTGCCATCGCGTGCTGCACCGACCGGAAAGCAGGATCCATTGCAGCATAACGATGTGCATTCGCTTGCCATTCTTTGCCGATATTCAAGTGACAACCACTACTCATACACGATTTTGAATTGCCCAAAAGCCGTGCATCAATTGCCTCCGCGTTCACGGTATTTGCGAGGCTTGGCTCAAATGGTTTGTCCTTTCCATAAGTAAACTGGTAATCAGCAGGAAATTTATTTTTAAATTCAACAGGCGTATATCCATAAACAAACAATGCAACAAAGGCAATTAATAAAGTGAGCACCAATCCAACATGAGAACCAAATATCTTTTCGCTTTTTAAATTTGAATAATTTCTTCTTGATACTGCCGACTTATAATTCCGTATCAATAAAAGCCCTACATGCGGCAAGGCGGACAATAAGAAAGCAAATGTTGCAATTACATGAATCTTATCCCAGAGATAATTAATGCGTGTCGAAAACACAGCCTCATAGGTTAAAATAAGTCCTGTTAGAATAGCAGTCACTGCCATCACCATTGCTATATAACCAATGAGTTTATGCTGCGTAAGTTTGTTGTTTCGATAAATCTTCCAGTGGCGCAGTTGATATAAAAGGTAAGGCACGATCAATACCAGTCCCAGCGCAGTGTGTAAGATTACAAGTGCCTGCGAAGTAAGGCTGAAAGAAGCGAAGTAAATTATCAATCCTGAAATGAGCTCAAAAAGCAAAAGCGCCATCACCCATATGGTTAAACGGCTTTGCCATTTTTCTTTATGTGAATCCATAAGTATTTATATTTTTAGTTGAATAGGGTAAATCTTTCCATCGCTTTAAAAATGGTGATTTGTCTTTTGTGTATGATAGGTAGGCAATTCAAGCAATACAATAACAATACGGGAAGGGAATGCCTTTTACTAATTTGATTTAAACTCGGTCATACGTTAACCGGAGTTCTGTTATGCAGATGAAATGAAACACCGGTTTTGGAGCATGAAACACTTAGCAAATACGTGGTTTCGTTTTAATTTTTTTTCCATGGCAGTTATTTGAAATAAAATTAGGCAACCACCATTTTGAAAATCTGTTCTGCATCAGTCCAATTACTGATCTTCATCATGTTTTATGAAAAGGAAACGATATTAAAGGGAAAAAGGGCATCATAGTAAACAAACAAAACCAGGTAATTTATTTTCTGCAAGCCACTCTAAATCATACTTCATTTCAAACAAATTAAAAACAATAATTACTTTTATTGTCTATAAAATCGAAATGCATGTTTAATATGAAGTCATTTCTTTTTCTTCTTATAACTTTTGTTTTGATTCCTTTTTTCATCGATGCACAGAGCGGTATAAAACAAATCCAGCTCACACAATTTGATCTTCAATCTTCTTCAGTTGTTAAAGAATCGGGGAAAGAATTATCTAGTTCTGCATATAATACCAAAGATTATTGGTTCCCGGTAAAAGTGCCATCAACCGTTTTGACCGGACTTGTGGCGAATAAAGTTTATCCTGATCCTTACATAGGAATGAACAACATGCTTATTCCGGATGCATCTGATTCGTTTAATCATCAATACCATCTTGAACAATACAGTTTTCTTCCAAACGAACCGAACCCGTGGAAAAAATCTTATTGGTATCGAACTACATTCACTGTTCCTGCATCTGATAAAGGAAAACATTTTCAGTTGATCTTTAAAGGCATCAATTACCGTGCTGCCGTTTGGTTGAACGGTGAACAGATTGCTGATTCCTCTCAAATGGCGGGGATGTTTGCGCAATACAGCCTGGATGCATCATATGCAATTCATGCCGGAGAAAAAAACATACTGGCTGTTGAAATTTATCCGTTGGATTATCCGGGTCTTCCTGCGACACCACAATTAAAAGCGCTTGGTGATTTCTTTGCGAATGGTGGCCCTACAGGAGATATAGGAAAAAATGTAACAATGCTTTGTTCTGTCGGCTGGGACTGGATGCCGGCGGTTCGCGACAGGAATATCGGTATCTGGCAACCAGTTTACCTCCGCACTTCAGGAACTGTCGTGATTCAAAATCCACAGATAAAAACAGAACTTCCCAATTTGCCCGATACAAATGTTGCACATCTTTCCCTGGATGTTTCTTTATATAATTATAGTGAAGCAACAAAAAAAGGGAATTTAAGAATTACTATTAGCCCTCAAAATTTTAGCGGCTCTCCGTTTACAATTGAAAAGAAAATTTCTATAAGAACAAACGACTCTGCTGTACTTCATTTGACAGCTGAAAATGTAAAACAGTTTGCAATTCAGAAACCACATTTGTGGTGGCCTAACGGTTATGGACAACCGAATTTATACCGGATACATTTGCAGTACCTATCAGGCAATCAAATTTCTGATGACACTTCTTTTGTTTTCGGCATCCGTACTACCACTTCAAAAGTTACGATGGTAAATGGTTGGGCAAGAAGGGACTTTTTTGTCAATGGAAAAAGAATCCATTTGGACGGCGGCGCATGGGTTCCTGATATGATGCTCAACCGTGATTCTGCAAGATATGATTACGAACTTCATTTATGTCAAAACGCCAATATTAATTTGGTTCGTATTTGGGGCGGTGGCATTGCGCCTCCTGACATATTCTTTGATATGGCCGATAAATACGGATTACTTGTGTGGCAGGATTTCTGGGTCACTGGTGATACGCAGGGAGAATTTAAAGGTTCGCCAGACTGGCCACTCGAAGGAAATGTTTTCATAAGAAATATGGAGAGCACAATTTACCGGCTAAGAAATCATCCAAGCTTATTATTATGGACAGGAGGAAATGAAGGTCACGCACGAAAGGAATTGTACGATACTTTCCGTAATGCTGTTGCCACTATTGATGGAACAAGGCCATTTATTCCCAGCTCTTCGGGATTTGCCAAATTACCAAACGGATGGAAAGGTTCATGGCCTGATGATGCCCCTTCAGGCGTTTATAGTGGTGGCCCTTATTCATGGCAGGATGCTGCACATTATTATCAATTAGCTGATCAGGGAAGGGATTGGGTTTTCAAAGATGAAACGGGAATTCCGTCGCAACCTCCATTTGAGACTTTACCCTCCATCATCAATAATCTCGTTCCTGATTCTACTCTTCCCTTTCCATTGAATAATACCTGGGGTTATCATGATGCATGCGTGGGAAATGGACACTATGACACTTATTACAAAGCAATGGTTGACCGGTATGGAACACCAACAAGTATGAAAGATTTTTCAGATAAAATGCAATTAGTGAATGCCAACGGATACCGTGGCATTTTTGAAGCCGCTGGGCATAAACTAAATGAAACAGGTGGTGTAATGTTATGGAAATTAAATGCTGCCTTCCCAAGCGTGATCTGGCAGGTGTATGATTGGTATCTGGATCCAAATGCAGGTTATTATTTCATGAAAAGAGCATGCGAGCCGCTGCACATCCAGCTAAACCTAGATGACTCAACGGTTGCAGTTGTAAACCGTTCTTATAAAGCCCAACAAAATTTTTCCGCTGAAATAAAAGTTTATGATGTAAACAGCAAGTTACTTTTCAACAAAAAAGAAAACATAAATGTGAACGCCTCCGAAGTAAGAAAATCCGGTTCTCTAAAAAACGTGTTAGGGAATGAGACCGGAATTTCATTCGTCGTATTGGAGCTAAAAAACAACGCGGGAAAAACTGTCTCTCAAAATGTATATTGGTTTTCACCGGGGCATAATTTTAAAGAATTAAATCAAATGCCTGAGGCTAAACTTCAAGCCAGAATAATCAAAACTGAAAAGCTAAAAAATGAGACACAATGGACGATTCAAATCAGTAATCCGACCGGAAAATTGGCATTTTTTATCAATCCACAAATGACAGAAGATGGAAAAGAGATTTTCCCCTCTTTTTGGTCTGATAACTATTTCTCTTTGGCACCGAACGAAAGCACTACAATCAGTGTAAGCATTCCCAATGCAAAGATTGGAAGTAATAAAATAAAACCCGCTATAAGTGGTTGGAATGTAAACAAACAAATGAACTCATTGTAAGTAACTTTCTAATCATTTTCATGAAAGAACATTTTGAAAAATTAATAAACATTTTTAAAATCAGAAAATATGTGGGCAACAGAATCATTATGGTTTGAAATTGCGATTGTGAGTATCTTATATGCATTAGGCAACATCTTGATGGGCCAGTTTGAAGAACAAACTCCAAAAGTCAGGAGAGTTGCAAAATATATTTTGACAATTATAATTGTCTGCGGTATCTTCTTCATATTCAACAGGCCTGCTGCAATGATTTTTTTGTCAGTATTTATTTTTCCACTTCTTTATATTCATGCTTATTATTTGCCCAAAAGAAAAGGTATCAATGGTTGGACAGGCGAACCAAAAAGCAAGTATTATGATTTTCGAAAGTGGGATAAGAATATATTTTCAAAATGAGAGAAGTAGCTGACTGATTGGAAGGAACATTACGGCATCTTTCTTTAATTTATGAATACGATGAGCAATTCCACCTCACACGACGACCGAATAGCGAAAATGACTTTCGCATCTGTGTATCCCGCTTATATTGATAAAGTGGAGAAGAAAGGCAGAACCAAAGAGGAATTGAACCAGGTGATAGAATGGTTAACCGGCTTCGATAACAAAAAGATGCAGCAATTGATAAAGGACAGGGTTACTTTTGAAACCTTCTTTCAACAAGCTTCAATGAATCCAAATGCCAAATTGATCACAGGTATTATCTGCGGATATCGTATTGAGGAAATTGAAAACACCTTAACGCAAAAAGTTCGATACCTTGATAAACTAGTAGATGAATTGGCAAAAGGAAAGAAGATGGAGAAGATATTGCGCAGTTGACGGAGACAGTGAATAAATATTTAATTCCACGTTTTATTTTGTAAAGCAGTGCCAACAATCATACTTTAAAAAAATTCTCTACCTTCTCCCCGTTTAAAACGACGACAACAAGATATTTACAACGTGAATGAGGATCTACCATATAAACAAGAGCACAATTAAAATAAACATTGCCACAATTAAAATCCCCACCAGGACGATCTGCCAGCTTTTCATTGTTTTAATTTTTAAAATTAATGAGCTGCAAAAATCCTCTCAATATCAATCAAAACTATTGGCGTGTTCCTCTTAAAAAAATCTTTTGTAAAGGTGGGATTATTTTCAAAAATATCGACAATTTAGTAGCTTATTTAAAATCCATTCCCAAATTATACATGACAAAACTCCAGATATCCGCTTCTTCATCAATTTGTTTGTCGGTGGGTTTTCCGCCGCCATGGCCGGCTTTGGTTTCTATACGGATCAATGTAGGATTGATACCGTCATTATCGGCTTGTAAAGTGGCGGCAAATTTAAAACTGTGAGCCGGCACTACCCTGTCGTCGTGGTCAGCGGTGGTGATTAGCGTTGCAGGATATTTTACACCTGGTTCTAAATTTTGTAAAGGAGAATATTTGATGAGATTTTCAAAATCTTCTTTCTTGTCACTACGTCCATATTCTGTAGCCCATGCCCAACCAATTGTAAAAAGATGATAACGTAACATGTCCAGTACACCTACTTGTGGAATGGCAACTTTAAAAAGATCCGGTCGTTGCGTCATTACAGCGCCGATTAATAAGCCGCCGTTGCTACCGCCGCGCATTGCCAGTTTGGAAGGATTGGTATATTTTTTATCAATTAAAAATTGAGCAGCTGCAATAAAATCGTCAAAAACATTTTGCTTGTTTTGTAACATACCTTCTTTGTGCCACTCTTCGCCATATTCACTTCCGCCACGCAAATTGACCACAACATAAACGCCGCCATGCTCAAGAAAAAATGCATTTGAAATCGAAAAGCCCGGCGTCAAAGGAATATTGAATCCGCCATAACCATACATCAGAACCGGATTGTTGCCATCAAGTTTGATCCCTTTTTTATAAGTGATGAACATCGGCACTTTCGTTCCGTCTTTGCTGGAGCAGAAAGTTTGAACAGTCTGGTAATTATCAGCATTTATTTTCGCTTCACTTTTCCTGAAAAGTTTGGAAGTCCCTGTTTCAATATCATACCGGTAAATGGAAGCGGGATGATCAAAAGAAGTATAAGAGTAAAAAAGTTCCTTATCCTTCCTGTGTGCGTTAAAACCGCCTGCAGAGCCGATACCGGGTAAAACAATTTCTTTTGCATGATAGCCTTTATAATCCGTTTGGTACACACGACTTGAAGCGTCCTGCAAATAGCTCAAAAATAATTTTCCACCTGCGGTTCCGACCGATTCGAGCAACTCCTTCCTTTCAGGAATCACAGTTTCCCAATTTTTTCTTTCAGGATTTTTGGGATCAATAGCTACCACTTTATAATTGGGTGCATCGGCATTCGTGCGTATTAAAATTTTATCACCATCATTATCTATGGCGCTTGATTCGGTATCAAAACCTTTCACGAGCAAAGCGAAATCATTTTTTGGAGAAGGGTTCTTCATGTCTTTCAACCAAATTTCTGAACCACTTGTTCCTTCGCTTTTGGTGATAATCAAAAAATGTTCATCCTCTGTAAGCTGTGCTCCTATTACTCTCAACGGATGTTCTTTGTCTTCATAGACCAAAACATCTTCACTCTGAGGTGTGCCGATGTGATGAAAATAAATTTTGTGATTTTGGTTTTGAAGGGTTAGTTTTTCTTTGTCATCCGTTTGCGGGTAGCGGCTGTAATAAAATCCTTCATCACCTTTCCATGAAGTGCCGCTGAATTTGATAAACTTCAATTCATCTTTCAATAAACTTTTGTCAACTACATTCATCACGTGTGCTACTTCCCAATCACTCCCGGATCGCGCTTCGAGGTAAACTGCGTATTTATTGTTCTTGCTGAAGGATGGAACGCCTACAGAAACCGTACCGTCAGCGCTTAATTTATTTGGATCCAGAAAAACTTCCGGTTCGGCATCAAGGCCTTTTTGCCGATACAAAACTGACTGGTTTTGCAAGCCGTCATTTCTATAAAAATAATAGTAATCGCCTTCCTTAAAAGGAGAACCGTAACGTGTGTAATTCCACATTGATTTCAATTCTTCCTTCACTTTTTCCCTGAAAGAAATTTGCGAAAAATACTGATCGGTAACTGCATTTTCTTCCTTCACCCAAGCCTTGGTTTCTTCACTGTTATCGTCTTCCAACCAACGATAGGGATCTTTAACGATGGTTCCGAAATAATTGTCTTCCTGGTTTACTTTTTTGGTGTGAGGATATTTTATTTGAGAAAAAGCGGGAATACTCATTGCCATGATGAAAGTAAAAATTAGCAGCTTCATGATAAAAAATTATCAATGAAGTTAAGTAATTGAAAAATGAAAAGCAGTGAATTTTATTCAGGATAGTAAACGAACAAAAAAGAGATTTTTTTACCCTATCCCATCAACCTGCACTTCTCTATTGATTTTGGAAACCAATCCCTGCAAAACTTTTCCTGGTCCACATTCTGTAAAATGTGTTGCTCCATCACTGATCATCTGTTCAATTGTTTGTGTCCATTTTACTGGGCCGGTTAGCTGTGCAATGAGGTTCTTTTTTATTTCTGTGGGATCTGAAACTGCTTTTGCAACAACATTTTGATAAACCGGGCAAAATGGTTTCTCAAAATGTGTGTTTTCGATCGCTTCAGCCAGTTCTTCTTTTGCCGGCTGCATCAATGGTGAATGAAACGCGCCGCCAACAGGCAAAACCAAAGCGCGTTTTGCTCCTGCTTCTTTCAACAAAGTACAAGCTTCTTCGATACCTTTTACCGAACCGGAAATAACGATCTGACCTGGACAATTATAATTTGCCGGCACAACTACTTCGTTGATAATATCTGCACAAATTGCTTCCACTTTTTTATCATCCAATCCCAGGATAGCCGCCATTGTTGATGGATTGATCTCACAAGCTCTTTGCATGGCACGCGCTCTTACTGCAACGAGTTTCAATGCATCGGTAAAATTTAAACAACCATTTGCAACAAGGGCAGAAAATTCTCCCAAAGAATGACCTGCAACCATGTCAGGCTTCGCATTCGTTTCAGTTTTAAATGCAATCACTGAATGTAAAAAAACGGCAGGTTGCGTTACGTTGGTTTGTTTCAATTCATCCGATGTTCCAAAAAACATTACATCAGAAATTGAAAATCCAAGGACGTCGTTGGCTTCATCAAAAAGCAATTTTGCCTGTTCATTTTCGTCGTATAAATTTTTGCCCATCCCGATAAACTGTGAACCTTGCCCGGGGAAAATAAATGCATGCGCCATAATTATTGCTTTAACTTCTTCTGATCAGATCCGCCTTTATCAGGCTTATAAATTCATTCCTCGTTGTTTGCTTTTCAAATTCGCCAAAAAAAGCGGAAGTAGTGGTAACACTGTTTTGTTTTTGAACACCACGCATCATCATACAGAGATGTTCTGCTTCAATAACCACCGCCACTCCCAAAGGATTGAGTGAATCTTTTATAGCATCCAGGATTTGGGTTGTGAGTCTTTCCTGGACTTGCAAACGCTTAGCAAAAACGTCCACCACGCGTGCGATCTTGCTCAAACCTGTGATCCAACCGTTAGGGATATACGCAATATGTGCTTTGCCAAAAAAAGGCAACATATGATGTTCGCACATACTGTACAATTCAATATTTTTCACAATGATCATTTCACTCACCGATTCATGAAACTTGGCCGAATTTAATATTGCAGATGCATCCTGGTAATAACCTTGCGTGGCGTATTGCATTGCTTTAGCAATTCTTTGAGGCGTTTTCAGCAAACCTTCCCTGTCTGGATCTTCACCAAGCAGTTTGAGGGTTTCGCGGTAGTTTTTCATGATCTCCTTCGTCACGTCCTCATCGTAATGTTCTACTTTTTTATAAGCCATAGATCAATTTTGATTTTGGTTAAATGAATAATTTTTTCAGGAAGCCGGGTATTCTACAAAATTTTTAGGTGTTTCATAAAGCCTGACCTGCAGTTCAAGTGATTTATTAATTTTACCACGTAATAAATTGTAAATCAGTATCACAATGTTCTCTGCGGTTGGATTTAAATTCTTGAATTCCGGCACGTCCAGGTTCAGGTTTTTGTGATCCAGTTTGTTTATTACATTTTCTTTGACCAGGTCGCTGAGGTATTTCAGGTCGATCACAAATCCTGTATCCGCAGCAGGCAATCCAGTCACTTTCACATTCAACTCATAATTGTGGCCGTGAAAATTTGGGTTATTGCACTTCCCAAAAACAGCATAATTCTTTTCTTCACTCCACGCCGGATTATGCAGCCTGTGTGCCGCACAAAAAAACTCTTTCCTGTAAACTGATACTTTTTGGTTCATCTTTAAATGTAAAAAAAAATGGCGGTCCTAATCGCCGAAATATTCCACAAAAATTTTCGGCGTTTCATAAAGTTTCAACGAATGCAATTGTATTCCTTCCGGCAGATGAGGAAGCATTTGCTGCCAGATCGCAATCGCCAGGTTCTCTGCCGAACAAAGTTTCCCTTTCATAAATTCCACATCCAAATTCAGGTTTTTATGATCCAACTCTTCAATAATATATTGCTTTACGATCTTGCTTAAAACCTGGGCATTCATCACAAAACCAGTATCCGCAGCAACTTTTCCTTTTACCGTAACGTGTAATTCGTAATTATGCCCGTGCCAGTTCTCATTAGCACACTTACCAAAAACTTCCTCGTTTTTTTCTTTACTCCAATCGGGATTGAAAAGTTTATGTGCTGCATTAAAATGTTCTATCCTTGTTAAAAATACCATTTCAGTTATAAAAAATTTTTTGCAAAGGTAAACCCGTGAATTGATAATATCCCGCTAAATGCGAAATTTGTCGGATGAATTTGTTAATTGTTGCCGCTACTGAATTTGAAATTGAACCTTTTCTCCAACAAAATCCAACTGCTGAAGTTTTGATCACTGGAGTTGGAATGCCGGCTACAATTTATCATCTCACCAAAAAATTATTGACACAAAAATATGATTTGGTTTTGCAAGCCGGCATTGCAGGAACATTTGGCTATGATTTTAATTTTGGAGACGTTGTGATTGCAAAAGAAGACACTTTTGCTGATTTAGGGATTGAAGAAAATGGCGCAATAAAAACTTTGTTTGAAAGTGGTTTTACTGATAAAGATCAATTTCCTTTTTTGGATGGCTGGCTCAAAAATCCTAACCCGCATTTGGACCAATATTCCATTCCTTTGGTAAGAGCGGTGACAGTAAATAAAGTGAGCGCAAACAATTCCTGCAATGAAAAAGTGATGAAAAAATTTGGTGCGCAAATTGAAAGTATGGAAGGCGCGGCCTTTCATTTTGTTTGCCTGCAACAGCAAGTAACATTTTTACAATTACGAAGCATTTCCAATTTTGTAGGTGAGAGAGATAAATCGAAATGGAAGATCAAAGAAGCGATAAGCAATCTGAATAAAGAATTATTAAACATAGCAAGTAACTTATAAATCATTATGAATTTTACCCTTGGATTTTCACCGTGCCCGAATGATACGTTTATTTTTGACGGACTGGTAAATAAAAAAATTGACACCGGAGATTTTACATTTACCGTGCAATTGGAAGACGTTGAAACATTAAATGAAATGGCGAGAAAAGGTGCTTTGGATTTTACAAAATTAAGCTATGGAGTACTTCCGCTGGTGACCGATAAATACAAAGTACTTAACAGCGGAAGTGCTTTGGGCAAAGGCGTTGGCCCTTTATTGATCTCGAAAAATCCGGTTAGTTTTGAAGAGGTTCCCAACTACACAATTGTGATTCCGGGGGAAAATACGACAGCCCATCTTTTATTTTCATTAGCGTTTCCAAATGCAAAAATTAAAGTGTTTAAAAGGTATGATGAAATAGAAAAATCAGTGCTGGAATCAGAAAATGTTTTGGGTGTTATCATCCATGAAAACCGGTTCACTTACATGAACAAAGGCCTTCATAAAATTGTTGACCTGGGCAATTATTGGGAAGAAAAAACTTCTCTGCCAATTCCTCTTGGAGGGATTGTTGGCAAAAGAACTTTAGATGACGCCGTTTTGAAAAATGTGGATTCCCTGATCAGGAAAAGTATTCAATATTCTTACGGCAATTATCCCGCGATTTCAGACTATATAAAATGTCATTCGCAGGAAATGGAAGAAGAGGTAATGAAGAAGCACATCGATTTGTATGTGAATGATTATTCTTTGGATTTAGGTGAAGATGGAAAAAATGCGATCAGGACATTTATGGAGATATACGAACAAATTCACAATAAAGAGCCTCAAGACTATAAGGAAATCTTTTTATAATTCGTGTAGCTAGATCGTCCCCATAAAAAACTCAAAAATTTCCCTGGCTTTTTTATTCGTATATACCTTATTCCTGAAATGTCTTATCCATCTTACAGGCGCAATAGAATTTGTCAAAAAAAGTTCGTCTGCTGATAGAAGGTCTTCTGTGGTGATGGTTTTTTCTTCAATTTTAAAAGGAAAATTTTCGAAAATCCAGCGCCGCATGATTCCGGCAACACAACCTTCCGAAAGTGGCGGTGTGAATATATTTCCATCCTTTACCAAAAATATATTTGCAATAGAAGATTCGCAAATCCTTTCAAAACTATTCAATAAAAGTGCATCTTCCAGCTTGTTCATAGCCGCAAACCGCGCGGCCATAAGTGAAGAAAGATAATTGTTGGATTTTATGTTGGAAAAACCGTCGCAACTTTTTCTTGCATCGGGGAAAATATCAACAACAAGCCCCTTTTCATTCCATTCAATTTCTTCTGAAAGAGGAAATGTTTCGATGATGAAATTTGTCCTCCTCTCCTTTTCGAACAGACTTTCCTCGCTGGCAAAAATCATCAGCCTGATGCGTGCATGCTGCGAAATAAAATTCTTCTCTAAAAGTTCGTTTACTGAATATTCAAAGATTTCTTTAGAGAAATTTTCCGGTACAAATAACCCTAACAAATCCATACCGTTGCTCAATCTTTCAAAATGGAGATCCAGGTTTAATATTCTTCCACGATGCATTCTCATCGTTTCAAAAAGTCCGTCGCCATATCTGAACGAACGGTTTTGAACCGTTATAACAGGAACGCGTGTTCGAAAAAATTGATTGTTGTAAATAAAAAAATGCTCATCCATATACAAGGAAATGAATGAGCAAAAATAAACCGTTGGTTTGGCTAAGCGCGATTAATTTTCCTGGTCGAGCAGGTTGTTCTTAACCGCATACATGATGAGACCTGCAGTACTTTTGGTACCGGTCTTAACTTTTAATTTATCACGAATGGCTTCGATCGTCCGCGGACTCAGTTCAACAGCTTCCGCAATTTCACGTGTACTTTTTTCTTCACACATGAGCCTGAGAACAGTAATTTCTTTTTCTGTGAGCAAAGCTTCATCCCCGGCCGGTTTAAATGGAGAAGCAACATTCTTCTGGCGAAGATTATTAAGAAGCGCCTTATTGGTAAGAGAATTAAAATAGAATTCCTGCTGGTAACAAGTTTTAATGGCTTCGTAGATCACTTCGGCATCGGAGGTTTTTACGAGATAACTATTTGCTCCGAGTTCCATCAATTTGGTAATAACACTTTGATCGTCGAGCAATGTAAGCATGATCACTTTAATGCCGGGATAGAGCTTTTTGATTTCCGGGAGCGCAGTAATTCCATCCATGATTGGCATCTGGATGTCCAATAAAATTACGTCCGGTTGGATTCCTTTCAGCATATTAAGAAGGTGAGCGCCATTGTCGGCCTCCGCTATTACCTTAATATCTTTTTTGGAAGAGAGAGCAGTTTTTACACCCGCCCTGTAAAGAACATGATCATCAACAATCATCACATTGATCACATCTCCTGTTTCTTCTTTCATAGTACTATTGAATTTATAAACTGTATTTAACCCTACAAAATTCTACTTTAATTATGGCAATTCAAATCGAATAATTACCAAATTTAAAGTATCGTAATAATACGCTTTATTCACGTAATATAACCCACAATATTGTATAAATGTAACTGAACGATTGCAAATATCTCTAATATTAACTATCTTTTTATCCGAAAGTTTTTCACACAAAAAAAGCACCGTCAAAAAACAGTGCTTTTATGAAAATCAGAAATTATTTTATTTCTTTTTCTGGCTCTTTGGAGCAAAGATCGCGAACATCCGTTTTCCTTCCAGTTTGGGCATACTTTCCAATGTGCCCACATCTACCAGCCTTTCTGCAAACTTCAAAAGCAACAATTCGCCTCTTTCCTTAAACATGATGGCGCGCCCTTTAAACTGTACATAGGCTTTCACTTTGTTGCCATCTTTCAGAAAATTTTCTGCGTGTTTGGATTTGAAATCAAAATCATGATCGTCAGTATTGGGCGTAAAGCGGATTTCCTTAACTTCAGAAACCTTGCTCTTGGCCTTCATATCTTTTTCGCGCTTCTTCTTTTCGTAAAGAAACTTATTGTAATCAATTACTTTGCAAACGGGAGGATCTGCATTGGGAGAAATTTCAACAAGGTCAAGGCCTTGTTCGTTAGCGATCCTTTGTGCATCAGCAGTGTTGTAAATTCCGACTTCAACATTTTCGCCCACCAGTCTTACCTGGGGTACTCTGATCATGTGATTGGTACGGTGTTCCTGTTGTTGTTCTTTTCTAAAACGGGGATTAAAACCTCTCGGTCTTGGAGAAAATGCCATTAATTGATTTTAGGTTAATAATATTTATTGTTCTGTTTTTTCCTGGTTTATAGTTGTTTTATTTTCAACTTCCTTTTTGATATTTTCTATTACTTCATCAACGGTTTTGGCGCCTTCATCGCCTTTAGCTTGCCTCCGCACCGAAACTTTATTTTCATTGACCTCTTTTTCACCAATAATAAGCATCATCGGGATCTTGGCCAATTCGGCATCCCTGATCTTCTTTCCTACTTTTTCGCCGCGGTCGTCAATTTCAGCACGAATATCATTATTTTTTAATTGACTTAAAACATTTTTAGCATAAGGTATAAATTTATCACTGATCGGCAAAATTTTTACCTGCAGCGGCACAAGCCACATCGGGAATTTGCCCGCGCAATGTTCAATAAGTACTGCAACAAATCTTTCCATACTTCCAAAAGGCGCGCGATGGATCATCACCGGGCGATGTTTCGCATTGTCTTCACCAATATAAGTAAGGTCAAATCTTTCTGGCAAATTATAATCCACCTGTATCGTTCCCAATTGCCATTTTCTGCCGATCGCATCTCTTACCATGAAATCCAATTTCGGTCCGTAAAACGCTGCTTCTCCATATTCGATAACCACATTTGGCAATCCTTTTTCCTCCACTGCTTCAATAATTGATCTTTCAGAAATTTCCCAATTCTCTTCGCTGCCAATGTATTTCGAACGGTCATTCTGATCACGTAAAGAGATCTGTGCAGTAAAATCGCTGAAGCCAAGTGATTTGAAAACATAAAGTACAAGATCAATCACTTTTTTAAATTCATCCTTCACTTGTGATGGCATGCAAAACAAATGTGCATCATCCTGGGTAAATCCACGAACTCTTGTCAGGCCGTGTAATTCGCCCGATTGTTCGTAGCGATAAACAGTTCCGAATTCAGCAAGGCGCAAGGGCAGATCTTTATAGCTCCTTGGTTCGGCTTTGTAAATTTCACAATGATGCGGGCAATTCATTGGCTTCAGAAAAAACTCCTCTCCTTCAACCGGAGTTTTTATCGGTTGAAAACTGTCTGCTCCATATTTTTCATAATGACCGCTGGTGACATACAAGTTTTTAGAACCAATGTGCGGAGTGATCACGGGAAGATATCCTGCTTCGATCTGTGCTTTTTGTAAAAATTGCTGCAACCTTTCGCGAAGCATTGCACCTTTGGGTAACCACAAAGGAAGGCCCGCTCCCACTTTTTCTGAAAAAGTAAAGAGTTCAAGTTCCTTTCCCAACTTCCTGTGGTCGCGTTTTTTCGCTTCTTCCACTAAACGGATATATTCATCCAGTTCTTTCTGGTTGGGAAAAGTGACACCGTAAATCCGCGTCAGCATTTGATTTTTTTCATCGCCTTTCCAATACGCGCCTGCGATGCCGGTAAGTTTTATTCCTTTTATAAATCCTGTTGAAGGAATATGTGGCCCGCGACAGAGGTCCGTAAAATTTCCTTGCGTATAAAAAGTGATGCTGCCGTCTTCAAGATTCGAAAGCAAATCCAATTTGTATTCATCACCTTTTTGTTCAAAATAATCGATCGCATCTTTCTTTGAAATCTCTTTCCTGATGTAAGGACTATTTTTTTTGGAAAGCTCGCTCATTTTTTGCTCAAGCTTTTCAAGATCGGTTTCAGTTATTGTATTATCACCCAGGTCGATGTCATAATAAAAACCTTTTTCCACGGGAGGGCCCACCCAAAATTTCACACCGGGAAAAGTTGCTTCAACTGCTTCGGCCATGAGATGTGCAGAGGAATGCCAAAAAGTTGATTTCCCCTTATCATCTTCCCATGTCAAAAATTTTATTGTTGCGTCTTTATTAACAGGTCTTGAAAGGTCCCACACTTCGCCGTTTACTTCTGCGGCGAGAATTCTTCTTGCCAGTCCTTCGCTGATCGAGCGCGCAATATCCATCGACGAAACACCTTGTTGGTACTGCCTTACCGCGCCATCAGGAAAAGTAATATTGATCATTCTGTGTTGAAAAAATTTTTAGTTTACTTTAATTTTTGAACGGCAAATTTAACGAAGTATTAGACAAAGATGCTATTCCTTTGAAGGACTAAGATTTTAATAACAATTAATTTTGATTGAACCTATAAGGAGACATGATGAAAAGAATTTTTACACTGTCACTTTTGATGTTTTTCTGTTCCGGTTTATTTGCCCAACATTCTTACGCCCAAAGTTTCACTTCACAAAATAAAACCTACGATCTTAAAAAAGTTGATTTCGATGGCCAGTGGAAAGGCAACTTTGATGAAGGCAGTTTTGGTGTTCCCGGTTATGACGATGGCTATAAATACGTTCTTGAATTGACGACAGAAGGTTCTCATGTTTCCGGTTATTCTTATACTTATTTTAATGAAGGACCTAACAGGTATTTTACGATTTGCCGCTTGAATGGAACATTGAATCGCCAAACAAATGACCTGGTTGTTACCGAAGTGGAAAGAACCAAATACAACACACCTCCTAATTTTCAGAATTGTTTTCAAACGCATCGCTTGCATTACGAAAGAGATTCAGGAATGGAAGTCTTACGGGGCACCTGGATTCCGGCTCCCAATCAGCAAGGTGGTTGCGGCAGCGGAACAACTGTTCTTTCCCGCAGGATCGTAAATTCAATGCCTTTGGGTTACATGCCGCGTAAGTTAACACCAACAAAACCGGCTACAAGACCAGCTACTAAGCCTGTGGCAAAAGCACCGGCTACTAAAAAACCAATGACGGCTCCCCATAAAAAAGTAATTGCTGCGGCTCCTAAAAAAAATCATCCTTCAATAAGAAAGGCACCAATAGTCAAAAAGCCAATCATTCAAAAACCGGATCGCATTGAAAGCCTGGTTACCAAAAAGGATTTTTCTGATTCGAAAGTTGAAAAGCCTGAAACGATTTCTCCGACACTTAAAGGTTTTGAACCGCGCAGAAAAGATATCGTAAAAACAATTGCGATTACGCAACCTACTTTCAAACTCGACTTTTATGACAACGGTGAAATTGATGGAGATTCCATCTCGGTTTTTTACAATGGTAAAGTGGTATTGTCGCACCAGCGATTGTCTGACAAGCCAATTTCGCTCACACTTTCAATTGACAAAAATGCTCGCGAAAATATCGTAACCATGTACGCCGACAATTTGGGTACCATCCCGCCAAACACTGCGCTGATGGTAGTTACAGACGGAAGCAAAAGATATGAAGTGAGAATGGAATCGGATACAACCAAGAGCGGAAGTGTAGTCTTTAAATCGCCGAAATAAAAAATCCTAATGTTTGTTGGTTTACTCCAAACCGAATTCAAGAATGATTCTCACGATCAGATTGAATGGTCGAAGTTTGCAACAAGAAAAAAAGTAAATTTGCTTTTCTAAAATTTTGATGTGGCACTGATAAAAAGCATATCCGGGATCAGGGGAACGATAGGAGGACATCCCGGAAAAAATCTCACTCCTTTAGAAATCGTAAAATTTACAGCAGCTTTTGCTACATCACTTGCAAAAGATTCAAACAACAACAAGATCGTTATTGGACGCGATGGCCGTATCAGCGGTACCATGGTGAGCGATCTTTGTGCAAGCACTTTGGTAGCTTCTGGTTTTGACGTAATTGATCTCGGTCTTACAACAACACCAACTGTTGAAATTGCAGTAAAAGAAGAAGACGCTGCAGGAGGAATTATTCTCACCGCCAGCCACAATCCACAAGAATGGAACGCTTTGAAATTATTGAATAGTGAGGGTGAATTTTTAAATGATGAAGCAGGCAAAAAAGTTTTGTCAATTGCAGAAAGCGAAAAATTTGATTTTGTTCCTGTTCAAAAGTTGGGAAAATATCACGCTGATAATTCATACATCCAAAAACACATTGATGCAGTCATTAATTATGAATTGGTGGATGTGGAAGCGATCAAAAAAGCAAAATTTAAAATTGTTGTTGACCCTGTAAACAGTTCGGGCGCTATTTATATTCCTGCTTTATTAAAAGCTTTAGGCGTAAAAGACGTGATTGTTATTAATGAAGAAGTGAATGGAAAATTTGAACACAATCCCGAACCGCTTCCTAAAAATTTGATTGGGCTTAGCAATGAAGTGGTAAAACAAAAAGCATCTCTTGGAATCGCTATAGATCCTGATGTGGACAGGCTTTGCTTCGTTTGCGAAGACGGCAGCATGTTTGGTGAAGAATATACTTTGGTGGCGGTTGCAGATTATGTTTTGGGAAAAAGAAAAGGCAATACAGTCAGCAATATGTCTTCGACAAAATCATTGAAAGAAATTACGCATCAACATGGTGGTGAATATTTCCCCTCTCCTGTTGGTGAAGTGAACGTGGTTCATAAAATGAAAGAAGTAAATGCCGTGATCGGTGGAGAAGGAAATGGCGGTATCATCGTTCCCGACTTTCATTATGGCCGCGATGCATTGATTGGAATTGGTTTGTTCCTTTCTCATTTGGCACATTCTCATAAAAGCATCAAGCAATTAAGAGGAATGTATCCTGATTATTTTATTTCAAAAAATAAAATAACACTTGAAAACAATGTGAACGTAAAGGATATTTTTCAAAAGATAAAAGACAAGTACAGAAACAATCCGATCAATACAGAAGACGGATTGAAAATTGAATTCGGCAACGACTGGGTTCATCTGAGAACTAGTAATACAGAACCAATACTGCGCATTTATTCAGAAAGTAATTTTGAAACCACTGCTGAAAACATTGCCAAGAAAATAATGAAAGATATTCACGAAGTAATGAGTTAATTAGCGAATCAGCTAATTAGCTAATTGGCTAATTATTATGCAAAGAATTTATTTTGACAATGCCGCTACCACTCCTTTGGATCCTCAGGTGCTGGAAGCGATGATGCCTTATTTTACTGAGAAATTTGGCAACCCTTCTTCTATTTATTCTTATGGAAGAGAAACACGGATGGCGATTGAAAGCGCAAGGAAAACTGTGGCAAAAATTTTAAATGCACATCCTTCGGAAATATTTTTTACGAGTGGAGGAACTGAATCTACCAACACGGCGATCAATGCAGCGGTTTATGATTTGGGTTGTAAACACATTATCACTTCTCCGCTGGAACATCATGCGACATTGCATTCTGTTGAACATATTACAAAGAGTGAAGGTTTAAAATTATCTTACATTCATGTTTCGAGCAAAGGTGTGATTGATTACGAAGACCTCGAAAGATTGCTTAAAGAAAGTGATGAAAAATGCCTTGTGACTTTAATGCACGCTAATAATGAGATCGGTAATATTACTGATATTGAAAGAGTAGCAGAGTTGGCAGAAAAATACAATGCAGTTTTGAATGTAGATACAGTACAAACGGTTGGTCACTTTCCGATTGATCTTCAAAAATTAAAAGTGCATTTTATTAATGCGGCAGGTCACAAGTTTCATGGCCCGAAAGGTGTTGGAATGTTGTACATCAATCGCGATATTAAAATTCATCCTTTGATCCAGGGTGGCAGCCAGGAAAGAAATATGCGTGCCGGCACTGAAAATATTTATGGCATTGTAGGCTTTGCAAAAGCTTTGGAACTTGCTGTTGAAAATATGGAAGAAGAAAGCCGCCACATCCGTGAAATAAAAAATTACATGAAAGAAAGCCTTGAAAAAAATATTCCGGGCGTTCAGTTCAATGGCGATCTAAACGGAAATTGTTTATACACGGTTTTGAGCGTAGGGTTTCCCAAAACAGAAAAATCGGACATGCTTCTTTTCAATCTTGACATCAATAATATTTGCGCCAGTGGCGGAAGCGCCTGCACTTCCGGCGCAGAAGCCGCAAGTCATGTGATCAGTGCAATAAATCCCAGCTCCGATCAAACTACTGTTCGTTTCTCATTCAGCAAATACAACACAAAAGAGGAAGTAGATGTAGTGGTAGAGAAGCTGAAAGAAATTCTGTAATCTCCTTTTCAGTAAATGAACTGATTCCATCAATTTTTTTCTCCGCGAGATTAAAAATTCGTTCAATTTTATTTCTTAAAACTCACATTATAAACAATATTAATGTTATCTTTAAGTATACCATTTCTAGCGGGGTATGAAAAATTCAGGAAACTCTTTTACCAATCAATTTTCCAAATGGAAAAAAACTGTTGAGCACGACAATGTTGACTGGACAGAACAACTGCGTATCTTAAGTGAGATATCAGAATTGATAACCCCTCAACTTTCTGTCAGAGATATCAACGAAGCGATTTACGAAAACATCAATCACCTGCTGGATGCCAGCCAATTCGCCGTTGGCCTGTATGATGAAAAGGAAGCAGTAATCCTTTACCAGGGAATCATTGAAGATGGAAAAGATCTTCCCGATTTTATCGTTCATGCAATTGATAATCACCGGCTGGCTTCCTGGTGCATTAGGCATGAAGAGGACATTTTTATAAATGACATGGACAGGGATATTAAAAAATACCTGGAAGCAATTCCGGAACCTCTTACTGGTTTCAAACCAAAAGCCGCGATCTATACTCCTTTAAAGTTGGCGCAAAAAGTTGTTGGTTTACTTGTTGTCAGGACTCGGCGAAAAAATGTTTACCAGCCTCATCATTTATATATTTTAAAGACTGTCGGAAACTTTATTGTTCGAGCACTTGAACTATCCAGGATATTTTCAAAACCTTTTGTAAGACCGCAGGGAAGCCAAAAGGAATGGCGCTGGGGCGATCTGGAAAAGCTTCCTCCAAAATCTAAAAATGCTTTGGAAAAATTAACGGAACGTGAAAAGGAAGTATTAATGTTGCTGGTGAGCGGCCTTCCGAATAAATCGATCGCACAAAAACTGTACGTTTCTTCAGGAACAGTAAAAACACATACGCTCAACATTTACCAAAAACTGGATGTGAGCAACCGCACCTCTGCTATTTTAAAAGCCATCAGCTTCGGATGGATATTATAAAAATCTACCATTTGGTAGAGTGGACCGGTTTTTCAAAAGCGTAGGTTTGGGTAACAATTTGTCTTGCAAGACCAATATTAATAAAAGGCAATATCTACAAAAACCGGTCGTGTCCAGTCACTGCAATATAAAGGAAGCTGTCCGCAGTTCATGCACTTATTCCTGAAAGTTGAGTGCTGGTGCACAACTCATTTTCACACTAATTATTTCATCCTAAAAATTATTTAAATGAAAAGGAATATCATTTTTGCGCTCATTCTAATCATCAGCGTCAATTTGCTTTCATGCAAAAAGGAAAATGCGGTTAATAACGAACAACCGTCAACTATTTCCAACCTTCAATCCGGGAATAATTCTCTGAGGGAGAATCCAGTAACCAGGCCTTTAAAAGGAACATTTACCATAGCAGGACAAGTGCTACAAGGGCCGCCTAATCTTCATCAAATTCTTACAGGACAGGGAAACGCTACTCATTTGGGCAATATGTCTTTCTCCTCAGATGTATATGTGGCTGTCACTGGTGCGCCACCTTTCCAGGTGAATGGAACAGCTGTATTTACAGCAGCTAACGGAGACCAATTTTTTACTTCTGTAAGTGGCTTAAGTACGCCCGCTGATGAGGTGGTTGCCAGGATAAACCATACCATAACTGGCGGAACAGGAAGATTTGAAAATGCCAGCGGAAGCTTTAATGCTACAACAATTGGCCATACAGTGACGCTTGAAGGGCAGATAAGTTATTGACGGTTCCTCATTTGGCAAAGGGCAGTGAATTTAATCATTGCCCTTTTTTTACAAATAGCTTTCGTTTCCTTTTAATAGTATAAAGACAAAAACATTCTTTTTATTTTCATTACTTAAAAAATAAAAAGCAATTTCAAATGATCATCATTTTTCTTTCTGACGATGGTTGTGAACATCCCTGATTGAGATCATTGATGAAGGAAATCGGCCTTTCTAACTTAGATTTCTAAAACATCAGTTATGAAAATCAAATTTTGGATTAGTTCATTGCTGCTCCTATTTCTCTTCAGTTGCTCTTCCACAGTAAGGATCACGAATTCATGGAAATCTGGCAACATAACTTCTCAATCTTACAATAAGATCATGGTTGTTGGACTGCTTCCCGAAACAGAAAGGAGCGTTCGACAAAGCATGGAAAATCATCTTGTTTCTGATTTGCGCGATCGTGGTTATAATGCAGTTTCTGCTTTGCAGGAACTCGGCCCAAAAGAGTTTGAAGATATGAGCGAGCAGGAGATGCTAGAGAAATTAAAAGATTACGGCGTGGATGCAGTGATCAGTATTGTGCTGCTCGACAAACAACGCGAACGTTATTATGTTCCCTCGAGAGTTTATTATTCGCCTTACATTATTTATCAACGGCATTTCTGGGGTTATTATTCAACCATCTACCGACGCATTTATACGCCGGGGTATTATGTGAACAACACAAAATATTTTTGGGAAAGTAATTTTTATGATATGGATAGCCGGGAGCTCTTGTATTCTGCACAGACTGAATCTTTTGATCCAGCTTCCGCTGAATCACTTTCACATGACTATGGAAAAATCATCGTCGATGATATGGCAAAAAAGGGAATTCTGAAATAAAAAATTAAATTTATCTAATCCCGGTAATAAAACAAATTCATATAATTTTTCTCCTGCTCTACTAGGATTGATCGCACAATTTGATTGTGGAAGCAGATTGGCTGCTGAACTGGATCTTATCCACTTTGTTGGCTTTATTGTAATACAGGATCAGGATGCCGTAAGAAGTTTTGAAAGCATCCCAGGTTGGCTGTTTTATTTGAGGATCACCTAATGTTCGGAACAAATTATTTCTTGATGCACCCATCAAAGGGACACTCAAAACACCTTTAAAGTGCGGGCCGATCTCAACGTAATTCCTCGAAACATAAAAATAAATATCCTGGTCTTTATAAGAAACCATAGAGCCGCATTTTGCTTTTATGTCGCTAGTAAAGCCAGTAAAACAAGGAAGATTTTTCTTGATCTCCTCAATATTTGATGTTGGAATAATGATGTGATTTACATTTCCATTCAAAAGGTCAACACTGATAGTCGGGCACTTTACCTGGACTTTCAATTGACTAAATCCTGTGGAAAATATGAGTGTGGTTAACAGGGTTAAAAGCGTTCTTTTCATAAGTTTAAATCGGTTTTAAATACTTAAGCAAAATCCTTGCTAATTTTTCTAAAAAAAGGAAAATCAATGAAATAAGTGAACAAAGAAATAATAAGGATTTTTCTTTTATGCCAAAATTGCGAGCAACGACCTAATCTCTTTTTCGCTGTTGAAAGAATGCAGTACAATACGTAGACGCTCCTTCCCTTTCGGTACGGTTGGATATAGGATTGGACGGATATCGAAATTGTGCTGCAGGCAAAGTTCAGCCACTTTCTTCACTTCTGCATTTCCTGGAATAACAACCGGTTGAATTGGTGTATCACTTTGCAGGATCTTAAACCGGGTTTTTGATCTTTGAAAAATCACAACAAGTTCGTTAAGATATTTCCTTTCCTCTTTCATTAAAGGAAATGTTTCGTAAGAAACTTTTATCGCCTGCACTGCGGCCGGAGGAAGTGAAGTGCTGTAAATAAATTGCCTTGAAAAATTGATTAAATATTTTTTCAACTTTTTTGAACCTATAACAGCAGCGCCATGAACACCACAAGCTTTTCCAAATGTATGGACACGCGCAAAACATTTTTTCTCCAAACCTGATTGCTGTACCAGCCCCTCTCCTTTCTCTCCAATAATTCCGGTTGCATGCGCTTCATCAATGATCAGGGCCGCATTGTATTTTTCACACAGATCCGCCATTTCTTTTAAAGGTGCTTTATCACCATCCATCGAAAAAATGCTTTCGGTGACAACAAATTTCTGCCCCCCATTTCCCGCACTTTTCAATTTCTTTTCAAAGTCATTCAAATCATTGTGAAAAAATGAAAATGCATTGGCGAAAGAAAGCCTGATTCCATCACGAAGAGAAGAATGACTCAACTGGTCGTAGATGATGGTATCATTTTTTTGCGGAACACAACTTAACAAGCCGGTATTGGCGTCATAGCCTGAATTGAAAATAAGAGCTGCTTCAGCATTATGAAAATTAGCGATTAAATTTTCCGTTTCTTCTATCAAAGGATAATTGCCCGAAAGCAGACGTGAGCCGGTGCTTCCGTGCGATAAATTGCCGTGCATCGATTGTTCAATAACCTTGTTCTTTACAATACCGAGGTAATCATTACTTGTAAAATCGATCATATCATCCGGGGGTATTACCAGCTTACGCAGGGAATGATCTTCTGCTCTTTTCTTTAATTTCTTTTCCAAAAAATCCTCTGTCATTAAGTAAAAATAATTATTTGCATGTAACCGTGAACCTCAATTATTGAATTGTCTATTTTTGAATAATGGAAAGCGTTTCAGAAGATACCAAAAATATTTTAGGATTAAAATTAGTTACTGATCCCCGCTGGGTGGACCTGGCTTCTATTTCACTTGAAGAGATCCTGACCGACCATGCATGGTGCGAGCAAAAAGCAGCCACAAGTTGTATTTCGCTCATCACAAAATACAGTGATAAGGAAAAACTGGTTGAAGAACTTTCACCCATAGTGACAGAAGAATGGGGGCATTTCAGGCAGGTACTAACGGAAATGCACAAACGCGGTTTGGCATTGGGCAAACAACGAAAGGATGCTTATGTAAATAAATTACTCGAGTTTCAAAAGAAAGGCGGAAGTCCGCAGGAAAGATTCCTTGATCAGTTATTAACCATGGCATTGATAGAAGCGAGGAGCTGTGAGCGTTTCAAGCGTTTGAGCGAAGGTTTGGAAGATGAATATCTCCGGAAATTTTATCGCCGTTTTATGGAGAGTGAAGCAGGTCATTATACGTTGTTTATCAATCTTGCTGACAACTACTTACCGAAAGAAACAGTGAGAAAAAGATGGCGCGAATGGATTGCTTATGAAACTTCAGTTATGCAAAGTATGGAAGTGCGTGGCGACCGCATACATTGACTGGTTTTTATTTTTGAATTTTTTCTGCCCATCTTTCTCCTTTTGCCGGCACGATCAATTTAATTGCGGAAGGGATGATCTCAGCAGTTATTCTATCTTCTTTTCCCAAATATTCTCCATCTACCTGGAAATGGGTTTTCTTTTTAAGCGTAATATCAGCCTTCGTTGTTTTAAATATTTCCACTTTCTTCGGGTCGAAGGGGCGGTTTTTTAAAAACAATTTTACAAATTCAATAAAGGAAATTTTGCGCACCACAACCAATTCAAAATATCCGTCATTAATAGAACCCTGGGGATTGATCATCGCCCCGGTCCCGTACTTTGTCGCGTTGGCAAAAACGATCATGTAAGCGGGAATATCACGTTCAAGCCCATCGGCACTGATGTGCGCGTGTACCGGTTTCCCTTCAATAATAATTCTCAAAAGCATCCTTACATAACCCCACATTCCATGGATCCGGCTCTTGTAATAATATTTTACAAGCCTTGCATTCAAACCGATATCACTAAGATGGATGCAAATCTCCTTTTGGTTTAATCTTATCAAATCACAATAAATGGTTGATCCGCTTATAATTGTCTGAAGCGCTGAATTTGAGTCAACCCGAATTTGCAATTCTGTAGCCATGCCGTTTGCTGAGCCGCCCCGAAGTATACCCATTGGAATGCCGGTACCCATCAACTGTTCGGCTACTAATGAAATAGTGCCATCACCTCCAACAGCGATCACTTTACCCGGTTTTAATTTCTTTATCCAATGCTTTATGGAAGCTGCGTCTCCTTCGCCACGCAGAATATAAAAATCGATGCGATAACTGAGTTGTTTGAAATAGTTTCTGATCAGCGGCTCCCAATTGATTTTTTTCTTGCCGCCTGAGGCAGGATTGATAATAAATAATATATTTAAGCCGGAAGTCTCTTCCATTTTGTATTACACTTGCAATGAAGATACATTCAGAACATAAAGAAAAAAAAATTTCACTCATCAAAAAGGTAAAAAGAAAAATATTTTTTTTACTGCGACTGAATGATCATCCTGTAATCAAAGTTTATAACGGTTACGGCAATGAAGAAAAAATTATAGTCATCGGGCACGTATTAAAACTAAGTCCTTTCCCACGCAAAAGTTTTCGCACCAACTGGTTTGTAAATCTTTTTTCAATGCTGCGGGTTTTTATGGTGGTCCCCTATTCCAAAGCAAAAATTTCCATTGATTGGCAAGGAGATGTTTATCATACCCACGCTCGTGAAGATGGGTTTTTCCGTTTTGAATTCTTTCCAAAAATTACTCCCGAAAAAGGGTGGCAAAAGATTTTGGTCCGGCTTGAAGAAGATCAATATCGTTTGCAGGTAATTCAATCTTATGGCGAAGTGTACATTCCCTTCCCTTCACAGCATGCTTTTATCTCTGATATTGACGACACATTTTTGATTTCCCATTCAGGCCGGTTGAGAAGAAAACTTTTTGTGTTGCTCACCAGGAATGCGCACAACCGGCAACCGTTTGAGGGCGTAGTGCATCATTACGAAATGCTTTCAGGCAATAACCGCGTGGATGAAAACTGCAATCCTTTTTTTTATGTTTCGGGAAGTGAATGGAATTTGTACAATTTATTGGTTGAATTCTCACGCGTTAATCATTTGCCCAAAGGCATTTTTCTTTTGAGCACCATGAAAACTTTTTGGCAATTATGGAAAACCGGGGCCAATAATTTGATGAGCAAATTCTTAAGAATTATTCGTGTGATAGAAGCTTTCCCACATTTGCAATTTGTTTTACTTGGCGACGATTCACAAATTGATGTACAGATTTATTTGTCAGTGGTAAAACATTTTCCGGGAAAAATTTTTGCGGTTTATATCAGGCAGGTAGGCAAAACAAAAAAAGCAGAAACACATGCAGTTGTAAAGGAAATTGAAAGTCATTCCATCCATTGCTGCTATTTTGAACACAGCCGTGATGCCATCCTCCATTCAGAAAGAATTGGATTAATCAATAAAAATAATGTGGAAGAATGAATGGAGTAAACAAATAAATAGGTGAGGATTTTATTTTGGTTTCTTACCAGGAGTTTCTTCATTCAGCCATTTGTCCAAAGCAAGATAAACGCCGTTTGTCCAGCCAAATCCATCCTGCGCAGGATATTCGCCACCACCCGCTTTCAGATCTGTAGTGACTACATTGTATTTTTCCATCATTTTACCTGTGTCCTCGTAAACCCTTTTATTAATATCCAGCCATCTGCGCGCTATTTCTTTGGCAAGATCCATAAAGCCATATTTTGCCAAACCCTTCACAGCAATCCAATGCAAAGGCGCCCAACCGTTTGGAGCGTCCCATTGTTGGTTGGTATTTTCACAAGTTGATATCAATCCTCCAGGGCACAAAAATTTCTCTTCGATCATTTTTGCCACACCTGCGGCTTGTATTTTCGTTGCAAGCCCAAAGTAAAGAGGGAAAGTAGCGGCAAGCGTGATGGGAATTTTTTGTTTATTTTCCTTGTGGTCAAAATCAAAATAAAATTGCTGGTCTTCATTCCAGCAATACTTGTCAATATTCTCTTTTCGTCTTTCGGCAAGATGATGGTAATTTTCTGCATTATCAGGATCGCCTCCAACTTCATAACCTTTGGCAATTGTCACTTCCAGGTTGTACAAAAGTGAATTCAAATCGACGGGAACAATTTCTGTTGCATGAATGCTTGAAAAATCGCCCTCAAACTTAAACCAGCGGCCTGAAAAATCCCACCCCGATTCAGCTGCAGCACGAAGATTTCTGTATACGCTACTTTTATCTTCCATGTTTTCGGCCAGTGCTACTTCATGTTTATAGGCTTCAGGTCTTGGCGCATCTGACTCATCCCAATAGTGATTTAAAATACTCTTATCGGGCAACATCACAATATGATGCAAAGAGGGACTTTTCAAGTCTACCAGCTCTTTTCCTTTCATCCAAAATGAGTATTCTTTCTCGAGTTGAGGCAAATATTTTTTATAGATGGAATCGCCTTTTTCTTCAGCCAGTACTCCGATCATACAAGCGAAAAAAGGTGGTTGCGATCTGCCCAAAAAATAAGTCCTGTTGCCGTTGGGTATGTATCCGAAATGATCAATAAGATAACAAAAATTATCGATCATATTCTCAATAAGATCAACACGCTTTGATATCTGTAAACCGAGCATGGTAAAATAACTGTCCCAGTAATAAATCTCCCTGAACCTGCCCCCAGGCACAATATAAGGATGTGGCAACGGCACCAGTGAATTGTGAGATTCTTCCGGCTGCCTTGTCAGGAAATCCCACAAATTTTCTAAATGTTCCTTTATCGGCCTTCCTTTTTTTGTAACAAATGTGGTATGAAAACTTTTTGGTTCCGTAAAATGTTTATGCACAAATGCAGATAGATCAAAATCAGGCAAATTCTTTTCTTCTTCGTAACGGTCACGTATATCCCCTAAATCACTGTTGGGCGTACAATCGACAAATGTCTTGTTATCAGGAAAAACATTTTCCATCTGTACCCTTTCAAATAACTCACCCAACGAAAAAATATACTTAATTTCCATACTGCTTCATTTAAATCAATGGATCACATCGGGGTTGATTACCGGCTTTTTTTGCAATCTTTTAAAAATGAAAAGTGAGACCAGCAAAATACCGATCGGCACCAAAGTAAAATAAAATGCCACCTGCCCGTTATAAATCTCAAAAATATAACCTGTTATTAAGGAACCAGTCGTGCCGCCAATAGCCGAAAATATTATGATCAAACCCGACATAACTCCGTGTTTGGGTTTAGGCAAAGAACTTAAGATCACTGAATTAATTGCGGGATAAACAGGTGCCAATAATAAACCAATAAAAGGAAAAATATAAGCCGCTAATGGTGCATCCAACCAGCCTTTAATGTTGGAAGATGCTTCATTCTTCGCAAGCGGCATTGCGACAAGCACGAGCAGAGCCGCAAGCAACAGGCTTATTGATATGGCATAATACCAGTTAATTCTTTTCAGGACCAGTCCGGCCAGAAAGCGTCCCAGTGCCGTTGAACCTGCAAGAATACTGCCCATTTGGATGCTTAGCACCGCAGGCAGCAACAAAACTTTGTTGTTGAACGTAGGAAGAAAATTCTGCACGCTCTGTTCGATCAGTACATAAAAAAAAGCTGAGAAAATAAAGGCGATAACAATAGGTTCACTCATTAATTTAAACATATCCGAAAATCTTGGTGCTACAGGTTGGCCGCCTTCTGTATGAGCGACTGATTCATCCAACGGTGATGAAAGCAACAATAAAAATGCCAGAACAGACAAGCCTCCAAGAAGATAATAAGCATCAAGCCATGAAGTGGATTGTGGATTAGCATTGTCAACAAAAGAACTGAAAATAAAATACAATGACAGGTTGCCCACCATGAAAAAACTTTCGATAAAGTTCATCATGCTTATGTGTTCTTTTGAATCCCTGGTAACAATTCCTATTGTGCTGTACACGCTCATTTTGATCAATGCGAAGCACGAACCAACGGCCACAAACAATAGCTTTATGGCAAAAAATCCGGGCGTAGACGGAATAACAAGACAAACAACACTAATGATGCCCAAAGCAAAAAGCATAGCCTTCTTGTAACCGAATTTGGCAATATAAGATGCAACGAGGAAAGACACAATGGCGATGCTCAGGTCTTTGCATGGATCGATCCATGCCGCAGCATTTTTCGTGACGCCGAAATTATTTTGCACCTGCAGGATGGCAATCCCGGAACTGTTTAACAGGATGGCGAAAACAAAATAATTGATAAACAGGGATAGTTTAATTCTCCAATTATTCATAGCAATAACGTTTTCAATATTATTCGAATATACTATTTAATTGAAGTGATTGTATTTTCGCAGGTTTTTAATTTGAATCACAAGTAAAGCGTTTGTTAGCGTCGCCAACAAACTTTGTAACATTTTTTGTAGTTGTTGGCGTCTCGCCAACAACTACAAAAAAAATCCCGGGCTTGCGCATCCGGGATAAGCGAAAAAAATCTTTCTTTTTCTTTGTTTACTGGTCGACCTCAGAAACCTCTTGTGGCGTTGTTGCACGATAACCTTGTTCCGCCAACATTTTTCCCATAGGCATGAATGCCTCATCTTCTTTTGGTGCCCACGTTGCAAGTCCGTCAACGTAACGGTTGTACATACAAAATGCAGCGGCTATCAAAACCGTGTCATGGATTTCTTTATCCACTGCTCCGGCTTCTTTCGCTTTTCGTATATCCTCCTCAGTTACATTCTTTCCTCCCTGTTGCACATGATGAGCAATGTTGAGCAAAGCGCGCATTTTAGGAGAAACTTCTGTTCCCGGAAATCCTTTTTTGATCTCTGTTAAGAACGAAGCCGGCTGATGCAATAAATTGGCAGCGGCGGCCCCATGCGTACTATGGCAGAAATGGCAATCGTTCCAGTAGGAAACGGAAGAAGCGATCATTTCTCTTTCACCGCGGGTTAAGGAGTTTTCCTGCACAAGCAAAACTTCTGCAAGCTCATTTAAAGGTTTAGCGGTTTCGGGACTATAATGCAGTAAACCTACAATGCCCGGTAATTCGTTGTTTAATTGAATGTGTGCCATGATTATTTTAAAATTATGTTTTTAAATATTGTTACTAATTATTGCTCCGTAACCGGAAGCGGAAATTCCGTCCATACATTGTCGTCCGGCCTGTCGAGCGGCAATTCATCCAACTTGTTATATCGACGCAAGTCGATCCACCGGTGGCCTTCAAAAAACAACGAATACCTTCGTTCATAAAGCATTTCATCGATCAATGCATTTTCTGTTTGTGGGCCACTATAATCAGGTAGGCCGTGTTTGTTCCGGATAATGTCTAACGCAGCTGTTGCTTCCGTAAAGTTATTCATTTGGGTATTTGCCTCGGCATAGATCAAAATCAATTCTTCATTACGGATAATCGGAATAGGTGCGGTACTTGACGAATAAACCCATACATCCCGGTCGCTGCTAAGGCCCGAGGATATGGATGCAGTGGAATTGCGTAAAGTGGCTTTGGAAATACGATCATCGTTCGGCAAAATATCAGCAGCGAAAGATGGATGAGCCACACGCACTTCCCCTGTTTGGTTTTGAGGTAGGAAAGCTGGATTCAACTGGTCGCCGGAACCGGTTCCAAAAACGTTATAAACGCCGGTATTCAGATTTCCGCTCAAATCCATAAAAGAGGCATCGAGTGCAGTTAAAGCTTCAGTCCATTTTTTAGCATACACATCAACCCTTGCAGCCAACGCCCGGTTGAATTGCAGAAGTCCTGCAGCATTACCGAATTGTCCGAATCCGGCAAGCGTAAAAGGAACATCAGCGCCTGAAAGATCAGTTGCTCCTTCATCCACCAAAGATGAAATGCCCAAAAGTGCAGTATTGTAATCTACAATTGGCCCCAGGTTGTCTGCATTATCAACTTCTATCCGAATTCCATTCGAATCTGTAAGATTAAGATTGAGTAAGAGTTGATACGCTTTGATCGTCTTTGCAAAGCCTGTATAAGCCTTTCTTTGCGCATCTGAAATAATTGTTGATTTGGTTGCTGCATCAATAAGCACATTGCAGTTTTTTACGACACGGTAGCGCGAAGCCCAGGGAGTGGAAATATAAAAATTACTTCCACTGAGGGTTGCATTACTCGCACCTAACAAATCCGTAACGTAACGAGGTTCTGAATTGGAGAAATGATAAATCTCCCTGCCGATCGTTCCTACATCGTCCAAATAAAAAGCAATCGAATTGCGCATGCCGGATTCGGTTCCACTCACCAGGTTGTTAAGTTGAGCAATAGTGGCATTATTTTGATAAACTTCGACCGTAGCGCCGTTAAGGTTGCCATAATCTTTTTTGCATGCCGTAAACAAAAGTAGGGCAGCAAGAAAGGCGGTATTTTGTAAGTTGAATATCTTTTTCATATTGATGATAGTTGAAAATTAAAAACTGATTGAAATGTGTAGGTCTGCGCGTTTGCTTGCAGGATAAGGATCCACATCAACACCGGTTGAAAGCCCGGAACTCAAGCCTTGCTGTGTTGAACCAAACCCAAAGTTGGAAACTTCCGGATCGTAAGACTTGTATTTTGTAATGGTGAGATAATTGTTCAGTGAAACACCTACGCGAACATTCTTGACAACATTTCCGGGTATTTTATCGAATGAGTAATACAATCCAACTTCGCGCAAACGCAGGTAACTGGCGTCCTGCACAAAGATCCGGGCAGAGGAACCAATTTGCATAATGCGGTAAATTGCATCCGGTACACCCATTTTGTTGGTCACTTTATCATAATCAACACTTGTCCCTCCAAAATCATTTTCAAGAGAAGTGAGGTTGATGTTATCACCTCCCTGTTTCCAATGCAAAAGGAAACGAAGGCTCAACTTCCTGAAAAAAGTAATTTCATTATAAGTGCTCATCTGGAACTTAGGTTCTGCATCGCCCAGGACACCAACGCCAGATCCGTTCAATCCAACTATTTGTGTTGCAGATTTTCCCTGTTCGATCTGGAAGGAACCGAGTACATATCCAAAAGAACCTTGAGGGATCGGTGGAATGGTAAGCCGTGTCACTTCGGAACGGTTGAGCCAAAAGTTTACGGAAGTATTCCAGGTTACATTCCGGTTTTCTATAGGAAGCGCATTCATGCTTAATTCAACTCCACGATTGCGAAGATCTCCGGCATTTACCCATTTACTGCTAAAACCAGAAGAGGATGGAAGGCTCTGCAGCATCAGGAAATCATCAGTGCTCTTATTATAATAGGTCAGTTCGAAGCCGAGCCTGTTGTTCAATACACTGAAATCAATGCCCGTCTCGAGTTCTTTTTGACGCTCAGGTTTTATGGAAGCGTCACCTTGCTGGGTGCTCACGATAACACCTGGGTTCCCACTGATATTAGAGATGACCATCCCGGTAAATTTGCTACCATAAACCGGAACATTATTCGCCTCGCCATAGGCTGCTCTTAATTTTAAACTATTAAAAAAAGCATTGCGCAGAATTCCTGATTTGGTCAGGTTCCATGACACACCTGCTTTTGGATAAGTATAAAATTTGGAAACGTCTCCGTTGTTACTGCTCCTGTCGAAACGCACACCCGCAGTAAGCGTAATGGCATCCATGATTAAAGCTTCCTCCTGTGCAAAGATCCCGGTGTTTAAATATTTGTTTCTGAACTGGGTTGCATTTAACGCGCCTGCTTCGTTTACATTACTTTGACCGGCAATAATTTGAGTTGCGACGTTCAGCAAATTGTTATAATCGCCTGTTTCCTGTGTCAATCCTGCTGAAGTTGTAAAGGATAATTTTTCAGAAGGAGTGAATGAATTTACAAGTGATGCAATATAATTGCTATTCAGATTTTTGGTAAAACCCTGGATGGATGTTCCTTTATTAATCGTTTGCCATTGTAATACACCGGGAAACAATGCGGTTGTCTGCAGGTTATAAAAATCAAAACCTCCACGGGCAATCAATTTTGTTGTACTCTTTATATTTGTTTGTAAGGTAGCTTCAAGGTTTAATCCACCGATAAACCGGTTCACGGATTCATTGTTTATCATCAGTGCAATTGTTTGCAACGGGTTTGCAGATGCAAAAGGATTGTTTGGATAATTACCATTGGCATCAGGGTGCAATTCGGCAAAGGAAGGAGTTGATGATAAGGCAATACCGGTTGTTACACCCACATTGTCATTTCCAAATAAACCACGATCTGCAGATGAATTAATATAATTGGTGGTCATTCCCAATTTTATCCTGTCGTTGATCCGGTGTTCTACATTCAGCCTGAATGCGGTATTATTATAGCCTGTTCGCTTTACGATTCCTTCTTCATTTTTTTGTGAGGCCGAAAAAAAGAAAGTCGTTTGTTCATTACCGCCGGTCAAGCTCAAGTCAGAATTCCTGGCAAAACCTTTGTTTCCATAAATTTCTTTTTCATAATCATAAATATGTCCAGCACTTTGCGCGTCCAAAAACTGTTGCTTTAAAGCTTCACTGGTAGCGCTGTCGCGGGATAAGCTTGCAGCGCGATCAGCAGTAAATTCGCGAACACCCAAAAGTTTTCTTGCTGTAATTATGCCCACATCCTGTGAAAAGTTAATAGTTGTTTTTCCTGCGCGGCCTTTTTTGGTAGTAATAATCACAACGCCTGAAGCCGCTCTCGATCCATAAATCGCGGCAGCTGAAGCACCTTTTAATATTTCTATGCTTTGAATATCCTCAGGGTTCAAATCTGCGATCCTGCTGGATGGATTATCCTGCGTGGAAGTTGGAGAACCACCGGTTGCCGCGTTGGTGACTGCATTTAAACCCGCAGAAGTAGAACTGTTGTCGAGAAAAACCCCATCCACCACATACAAAGGTTGCGTTTGGCCATAAACGGAAGTTATACCACGTAACTTAACGGTAACACCACCGCCAGGTGCTCCTGTATTCGCATTGATGTATGCTCCGGGAATTTTTCCTTCCAGCGCTTGATCAAATGTTTGCGCCGGTGCTGTTTCATTTAATTCTTTAGCTGAAATGGTAGTAACTGCATTGGCGAGATTACTTCTTTTTACAGACGTTGCAAGACCTGTAACTACGACCTCATCCAGGTTAGCAACATCTTTAAGAAGATAAATTGTATTTTGTTTTAAGGTATCTGTTTTAATCGTCCTCGATTTGAAACCGACAGAACTGATCGTTATAACAGAATTAGGCAATTCAGAAATACTCACCCTTCCCTGGGCATCTGCTACCAATGCTCTTTGTTTATTTAATAGGATAGTGGCTCCTGCTACAGGCTGCCCGTTGGTTTCCAGAACCTGTAAGCTTCGTGTATTTTGCGACCTCGATAGCAAGGGTATTAGAAAGAGCAAGGCCATTCCCATGATTGTTTTCAACTTTTTCATACTGGTTTGTTTTTTAATTTTTAGGGAAATAAGAAAATGATTATTTCACAGGTTGCGCATTTAAAAAAATATAATTACCATAACCACGGGTAGCTATTTGTTGAGCTCTTAATGGATAAGAGGAAAGATCGGCAGGTGTATTAGCTGCAAGGCCGTCAACATACCGGTTGAACATACAGAACATGGCCGCGATCAATATTGTGTCGTGAATTTCACGGTCTGTTGCTCCTTCCTGTTTAGCCTTTTCTATTTGATCTTCCGTTACATACTTGCCTCCTTTTTGCACACTGCCGGCAATGCTCAACAAGGCTTTCATTTTGTTTGAAATATCGGCACGCAGATAATCTTTTTTTACCTGGTTGAAAAGTTGGTCATCGTCTTCAAGATAACAGCTGACAATTGCTCCATGAGATTGTGTGCAATAAAAGCAATCGTTGAGATGAGAAACGTAAGCGCCAATCGTTTCTCTCTCTGCCATGGTCAAACCTTCATTGCTGCGCAACATCAGGTTTGCCAGTTCACCCATTGGTGTAGCGGTTTCGGGACTAAAATCCATGAGTTGTCGTATTCCAGGCAAATCAGGGTTTACGTTTATGTGAGGCATAGTTTGATATTTTACTGGTTATTGATTCGTTTTATTTTCATTGATTTTCTGTTCTAAAAATTTTTCACCTGCCAATTTGTATGCGGGAGTTGAAACTGTAAAATGATCACCCGGGTAATAAGCAAATTGAAAACCGGCATCAACCTTTTTCATTTCATCATCCAGCAAATGCACAGCATAATTCAAAAGAAAGTTATCCTGCTCCCCAACTGATACCCGGATTTTGCCTTGCAGGCCCGGTTTTAATTTTTCCCAATTGCTCCGCAGGTATAAGGAGATGTCATAATTTTTCCAGTGTTCTACTGTTTGTGAATCTATTGCGCCAGTCTTTTCATTGATCAATCTTCTTGGTGTGCCGTCACTATTTTTTGTACTAAAAACTGCGTCAAAAGAATGCAACTGTTCACCACGGTAGATAACATGTTCCATTTCATACATCGTTTTCATGTAGATCCAGGGGTATCGGCCTGCTATGGTGGCGGCCATTCTTAATGAACTATCCTTATCGTAAAAAATGTTTTTATCCTTGTACAGATCAACTTGTTGAAAACTCCTGAAATCAACCGGATCGGGGGAACTTGACCAGCAGGCGGCAAATGTTTCAGGATAGTGACTTTGAAGCCAAAGAACCGTCCAGCCACCGCTACTATGGCCTGTAAGAACCCTTACTTCATTACTCCTGAATTCTTTCTCAATTCGTGGGATCAGTTCCTTTGTAAGTGCATCGCCCCAAGGTCCGTTATTATCACTATTCGCATAAACGCAATGGCCAAGCGAACAGTTTCCATCAAGAAAAACCCGGATGCATTCTGTCGTATCAATAGGTTGACTCGTTATATTTTTTCCTGAAAAGGAATGATAATCGCCACCAAAACCGCTTACCCAATAAAGCACCGGAAACTTTCTTTCGGGTTGATCGTAGTATTCTTTAGGCAGAATTACAGCTGCATTTATCGTAAAAGGCCGTTTATAAAAAGCTGACAGTAACGCAGACGGTTGTTTAATTTCTTTTACAAATTGGGTTTCGATAAAAGGCAATTCCGGCGTCACTTCATTACAAACTATATTAAATACCTCACCATCATCTTTAGTTATCTTTATTCTGATTGCCTTGTTATATAAATTGCCTGAGCTCTCCCCTATTGAACGACCACCTGAATTCCTGTCCCACACAACCTGGGCATAGTATTCTCCTCTTTCTATGTCGGAGAGCCTGGCCGGAAATGAAATTGCATTATCATCAAATAGGATCTTCTGATTTGGTTTCACATTATTCACTGCTATTGAAAAGCAGGGAAATTGATGAACGCCCACCATTTCATCTTTTGGTGATGGATCATCTTTTGACAGATAAAGCAATACCTTGCCTGAAAAGGATTCGGCAGATGCTGTCGGTGTAAAACTCACCCTGAACTTTTGGCCTTGAACATTTAAAAAACTTGTGGCAACTAAAAGTAGAAGAGCGCATTTATTATACTTAGTCATTATCAGTTTTATTTATTCAGGTCAATATTTGCATAACCATCATCAGCGCGCATTTTAGCGCGTTCAATATATACATTACGGTCTTGGGGTGCCCATGTATTTAAGCCGTCAACATACCGGTTGAACATGCAGAAAGCAGCAGCAATCAGCACCGTATCATGAATTTCTTTATCAGTGGCACCAAGAGTTTTGGCTGCAGCAATTTGATCTGCGGTAACATATTTTCCACCTTTCTGAACACTGCCGGCAATGCTTAAGAGCGCTTTGAGTTTTTCTGAAATCGGTGTGGAAGTATAGTCCCTTTTTATGTCATCAATAAATTGCATGTCACATTCAAAATAATATTGGGCCATTGCCCCATGCACATTCTGGCAAAAGAAACAGTCATTTAATGAGGAGACATAGGCCCCAATCATCTCCCGCTCGCCGCGGGTAAGTGTATTATTTTCATCGTGCAATAAAATTTCAGCCAGTTCATTTAATGCCTTGCCCGTCGCAGGACTGTACTGCATTGGCCCGCGAATGCCTGGCAAGCCATTTTGTAAATCGATGTAAGCCATAATTGAGAAGTTTTTTGAGTATTGATTTTGCTGAATTAAAAAATTTTTATTTTTCTTTGTTTACTGGCGGCACATATCCTTTCTCAGCCATACGTTTTCCCATCACTTCATATTCCTTTTCATCTGTTGGAGTGAAACTGGCAAGGCCGTCAACATAGCGATTAAACATGCTGAAGGCAGCAGCAATCAACACTGCATCATGTATCTCTTTGTCTGTTGCACCATGTTTTCTGGCCACATCAACATCTTCTGGTTTTACTTCATTGCCAAGAACCTGGACCTTACCTGCTATATTCAACAGCGCTTTCATTTTGTCGGTGATATTCGCCTTGTTCATATCTTTCAATACATCATCAACAATTTGTTTTTCATCGCCGAAAAGTGCGCGTGATGCAGCTGCATGACTCATCATGCAAAACATGGTGTCGTTTCTCTTTGATACATAAGCTGCGATCAATTCACGTTCTGCTTCGCTTAATGTTGATTCGCGTCGTAATAAAACCTGCGCCAGTTCGTAAAGAGGCTTGCCGGTTTCAGGCCTGAACATTACGAGGCTCCTGATTCCAGGTACGCCTTCTTCAACTTCTATATATGCCATAGTTTAGTTTTTATTAATTAAGTGATTGAAGTTTCTTTATGCAACATTTCACTTGCAGCAATTTCAAATTCACCTGCAGGTAATTTCACCTTATCATTATCCTTTGAAAGCATCGTGAAAACGGATCCCACAAGAAAAATGAATGAAAAGGTGAAAATCGCATTTCCATATCCGCCCAGGAAAAAAACCAGCGCACCAATGAAGAATACCACGGTAGCTGTGAACAATCTCCCTACATTGAAACAAAACCCTGTAGCGGATGCTCTTACAGCTGTTGGAAATAATGAAGGAATATACACTGATAAAGCACCCTGGCTAATTCCAAAAAAGAAAGTGAGTGCGCTCATTTCAATGAAAGTTGCCGCTGTCACCGAATGATTAAATTTGAACACCACTGCAGTCATTAAAAAACTGACGATAAAGCAAAGTGTCATCGTGTTGCGCATGCCCAACCGATTCACGATCCAACCCGAAACAATACTTCCAACCAAACCCGAAAATGAAAGAACGATCATTGTTGTGCCACGTAATTCATTTGCTTTTGATGGATCAGGCGTTACACTTTGAACCCACGTAGGCGCCCAGGAGAAGACTGCCCACAAACCAATAAGCATGGCTCCAAAAACAACGGAGCCTTCAATTAAATTCTTTCTATGGCTCTTTGAAAAGAGCCGGAAATCACTTTCTTGCCTGGCAATGTCATTGGCTTTGCTCCATGATTCGGGTTCAGGCAAAACAAACAAACCAACTACTGCTGTCACTAAAGGAATAATTCCTGAGAGAAAAGCATTTCGCCATTCGGGTATGATATTATTCAGTACGCCTGCTACGATGAATCCAACAGGCATTGCCGCAGAAACAATTCCAAGCGCAATCGCTCTTTTCTTTGCAGGCCATAATTCCGCAATCAAAATATTGGTGGTTACCAAAACACCTCCAATTCCGAAACCGGTGATGAAGCGGTAAACTCCTGTCAATAACCATGATGATGATAATGCAGTCAGAAATGTGAATAAGCCAAACAGAGCAGTTGATAAAATAACAGATTTGGAACGGCCGATCTTGTCGCAGATAAAGCCCCATGCAAATCCTCCAAACATACTACCGAAAATAAAAATTGAATTAATATACGCACTGATCGTATTCATCCTTTCGCCTGTAACGCTTCCCAAAAGATCCTTCACAGCAACTGGCAAATAAACAGACATAAGAATGGTCGAAATGCCACTGAACATGATACTTATGTAACAAATGGCAAAAGCGATGACGAGCCCCTTCTTACCAACGGATAAACTATTATTTGTTGTAAGCTTTATCATGAAGCAAAGGATTTATCTTTTTTTAAATGATCATATCCCTGCTTCAGGCGATTGTAACCGTGATCTCTCAGCCGTTCGGCCAATCCTTTATAAAATTCCGGAGTTACTGGTGTTACAGTAGCCAGGCCATCAACATAACGGTTGTACAAACAAAACAAGGCAGCAATCAAAACCGTGTCATGAATCTCAATGTCAGTCGCACCTTCAGCTTTTGCTTTGTCTATAGCTTCCTTTGTAACAGCTTTTCCGCTCTCCCGAACCATTGATGCAATGGTCAATAATGCTTTCATTTTTTCACTTACCGGTGCAGCAAGAATATCACGTTTTACGCTTTCTGAAGTTTCAATTTCACCTAATAAAATATCTGCAGCGGCAGTATGAGCAGCAGTGCAAAAGCGGCATTGGTTTCCATTCGAAACAACCGTAGCAATTAACTCACGTTCTCCTTCGGTTAATGTAGAAGGACCGCGCAACAGAATTTGAGTAAGTTCTCTAATTGGCTTAGCCGCCTCCTGGTCGTATTCCAGTAAACCGGTAATCCCTGGTAAATGCTCCTCTAATGGTATGTATGGCATGGCATTCATTTTTTTGATTGGTCAGTAAACAGGAAATTATTTAATCTTTTTATTTAATCCTTCAGGCACGGAATTGAAGTCTTAAAAAAATTTGTTGTCGATTCAAAAAAAATATCGATCTTTCTTATTGAAAAAAAGAGGCTCCCGATAGGACTAACAGAGCCGTATTACTTGATTATAAATTTTTGTCGTCAGAATCTTGTTGTATATCCGACGTTAATAAGGTAATCCGCAAAAGCTGCATCTCCATTTTTGAAAACACCCGTTTTTGCGCTATATTCTTTGTCAGGTACGCTTTGCGGACGGCAACGAAGCAGCGCAACAGGTACTTCAACAAAGAAAGTTGATTTCTTTACCATCAGGTTTAAACCGGGTTCGACATCCAGGATATACCCCGGCCTCCTGAAGCCTTCGCTTCCACCTACAAGATCATGCACTGGAATCCCCTCAAGACGGCCACCCAATGCAGCGGAAAGGTTTTTCAAACTTCCTCTAAATCCATAGTTGATGCCTAACCTCGCCATGTATTGATCCGGGACACTCATGATTGCTTCGTAAGGGTTCGAACGGAAAGTAGGCACTCCATTTTGCTCCCGTGGATTGATGAGATAATACAGGTTCCCATAGATTCCAAAGAGTGAATTGAAATTATAAAAGCCATTTGCAGAAGTAATTATTCCTGTCCCTCCGTCACCTAACTGGATGGATTGATCAACTGTCCGGAGTTCTTTTGTGGAATCATTGACAGGAAAATAATCCTGGTACCTGTAATCTCCTGTAGCTAATTTTATCCCCAGGCCTAACTGGATATTTCCTTTGTGTGATGTAAGCGGATCCATCATCCAGCGGTATAAAGTGATGTTCATGTCGCCGATACCAAAAGAGTGGGTTACGAAACGGTCGTTATTTCCAAAATGAGCGCGTTGCGAACGGGATTGTGCCAAAATTGGAAATCCAATGGATAAGGAAAGCCGCCTGTTCAAATCCCGCGAAATGGAAAAATCAGTTGTGTTAATATGATTGATTACTTCAGTATGCTCTTCAAGTCTTTGCTTTTGCTGAACAGTGCCAACAAAGTGCCTGAATGAATTGAAGTAACGATTGCTAATGTTGAGTTGCCAAACATCCGGTTTGGCTTCGTTGGTGGTTTCATCTGGATGCTGCATGGTACAAAGGCTGCCGCCTGTAGTACGGATGGCAACGCATCCTTGTGAATAAGCAGTATTCGAAACACCGGTAAATATGAATGCAATGATTGCAAGAGGAAATATCTTTTTCATAATATAGTTTTAAATAAGCATAATAAGTAGTTGAACAAATAGGTTAAATCAACCAGTTCATAACTTCAGCGTCTTTTCCTGCCGGAAGTATGAATAAGATTTTGTAACCTCACCGTTAATGTTGAGATGAAAGAAAAGGTAAAATGAATGCAGGTATTTTGCTGACCCAATAATTGCAGTGTAATTGGAATTTAACCAAAGTTGATTAAACTTCCATACTGTATTTTGTTTTAACAACTGACTTTAGCCATTAAAAAGCTTCATTAGTTCAATTTGACAGGTTTTTTAAAACCTGTAAATTTAGAGCAGGCAAAATAGTATTACCCGGCGAGCCTGGATAAAATCTGCAGATAGCAAAATATCATGCATTCACAGCATCGGGCGGCTGTTCAGGAGAAAGAAGAATGATGGAAAGAAAATGCTCTGGTTTTAAGGGCACCCAGTTCCTTTTTGCATACTCTAAAGGCGAGTGAATTGTAAAACCAAGTGAGGAACCATCAAAAACGGGTTGAAGATTTTTAAAAACAGAAACTGCGTTATCCGCTTTTTTTGAATTACTGTTTTGAAGCAGGTTGTTGGATAATTGAAAGAAATCATTTTTGGCGGTCTGCAACTCCATCTCTTTTGTATTAGGAATACATTTCAGATAGAGCGTATCGTTGGCCAGTTTACGCTTAACATATTTGTATTTTACCCCTTTCAAAGTTATTTCACCATTGTATCTTTCATAAGCGCTCCAGCTCGTTTGATAGGGCAAATGAACAGGAACTTTCAGGAGGATCAATTCCGACTCATCATACGAGTTGTTGTCAAGAGAGACTTCCAATTGCTTGTTCGCTTCCTTTTGCAAAAAATCATACACCAACCGGTAACCAAACCAGTTAAACGCAAAAAGAAGGAGAAAAAATAAAGCGGTTATCTTTTTCAAAGCAATCGTTAAAGTGAAAAAGCCATACGTTAATCAATTACTGTTAAAATTAAGAAAAAATCATTCATACAATTCATCCTTATGAAAAAATACTAATCTGTGACAAATCGAATTTCTTGACAACAAGTCAAAATTTTTCAAAAAAAGTTCTTTCACTGCAAAAGGTCTGGACCTAGTTTACTATAAATGTTTTCTTGTCTTTTCCTATCCCCGTCAACGTCAAAGACTTCCAATTAGAAGGCAATGACGTTTTCAATTGAACAATTCAATCTCGGGTGATATCCAATCCTCCAAACCCAAAAAAAACACTTTTTAAATAACCTCCTGCGCCTGTAGCAAAATAAGGATTGGTTCCCCCTGCAGTTTCTGCCATCACGCCAAATGGCGGCAACTTGTTGGGAATATAAGATTCTTCAAATGCTTTCCAGGCTTTATCCGGTTGATTCAACCTTGCATGCAAAATCGTAAAGATAGCATGCGTCATTGCGGGAGAGCCTTCTCCTACCCTTGTTTCATAATAATCCAAATCCTTTTGGACCTGGTTTTTATCAGTAATTTCTTTCAATGGGTAAGCCAAAAGATTTACATCGGCTTGTTTTATTTTAACGCCATTGTAATCTTTGTATTCGGCAGTAACCCCGTTCGACATTTTCAAAATCGGAATATTATTCCTCACATTGATCCAATCGCTGTCAACCGGCTGATTCAAAACTTCTGCCGCCCAAACTGCATATTGCAGATTCGCCTTGGCTGCAGCATTGGTAAAAGCGTTGTTGTCCACGTTTTCCGCCCACTCATCAGCAGCAACTACATTATTAATATCATAATGGCCCGGCCCGTTTCTCTCCACCCTGCTCGTCCAGAAATCAGCACATTCTTTAATCATAGGAAAGCCTTTTTCGCGAAGCCACGAAGTATCTTGTGTTACTTCAAAATAATTCCATGCAGCAATCGCAACATCGGCAGTAATGTGATGCTCAAAAGGCCCGCTCAAAGCCCACACCGGAGTTTCTTCATTTCCGCTCGCGGCACTTTCCCACGGGTACATTGCGCCTTTATAACCATGTGCAAAAGCATTGTGTTCCGCTTCTTTCAATCTTTCAAAACGGTATTCCAACATACTTTTCGCCATCTCAGGATGCAGTACGAGCAAAGCGGGGTACATCCATAATTCTGCATCCCAGAAAACATGGCCGTTATAACCCTGTCCGCTCAAACCCATGGGTGAAGGAGAGTAATTGGTACCGCCTCTAACGAATGAATACAAATGATACATGGCAGAATGAACATCTCTTTCGCTCGCTTCGTCGCCGCTTATCTCAATGTCACTTTTCCATAATTGGTCCCACGCTTCATTATGAAATTGAATTAACTTTTTGGCACCTTCGAGTTTTGCGTATATGACATACCGTTGTGCTTCATTAAATGGATCCTCATGCTGGGCGGTACTTATTGAAGCGCCTGCAATATCAAAATGATAAGTTTCACCTGCTTTCAGTGCTTTCTTAAATTTCAGGAGATGCATATTATTGTCCCACATTTCATGGATCAATTCCGGTTGCTGCGCTTGTGGTTCGTCAAAAAGAAATGTAGTCGCTGAAGCGAAGGTTAATTTTCCTGTCGGGCTTTTTGCTGTTGAAATGAGCAGGCTGATCAATTCACCGGGCTTATCTACCTGGTTAAAGTAATTTTGGACATCACGCAAATCATCAGGCGCCTGCATGACACTCGCGGGAACTATTTGGATATCTTTATGCGCAGTGATGGTAACATCCACCAGAACATTGTAAGGCAATTCGCGCAGCGCATAATAAGTGTAAGAGATGGTAGCTTTATCCTGGTAATCAAAAGTAGTGTTGAGGTTGGCATGTTTCATATCCAGCACCTGCCGCATATTTTTTGCATCGCCGCTTCCAATGCGATGTCCATCGATATCCAAAAACATATCAACCAAGTTAAAGCTCTGCAAAAAATTACTGACCATTCCTCTTCCGTATTGATCATAAGCGCCATTCAGCACCACCGTTTTGCACCTCAATGGTTCGGCCGATGAAACAATGCCAATCATGCCATTCGCAACCGTTTCTCCATAATAATTGGATGGATCAATCTTATTGGCGACGATTTTCCAGGAATTTTGAGCGATTGAAACGCCATATATAGTAAGGAAAAAATAAGTAATAAATAATTTTCTCATATTCAAAATTTAAGAAACAGTTAATGCTCAAATACACCCTTAATCCCTACTTTTATAAATTTGAAGTAATATAATGAACTTTAATGAATAATCGACTTCGGATTTTTTTAATAGCCGCTTCAATAATTATTATTTTATTAATTGCTTGTTCATTTATAAGAGTCAAAGAAAGTCGGGAGACAAAAATTGCGACAAATTTATTTAATGTACTTGAGGAACTAAATTCACCGGGCAACTGGAAAAAATGGCAATTTCATCTGAGTGATGATACGGAAAAAACACGATCTTTTAAGATAATTTCGGATAGTTTATCTAAAAGCTTTTCAATCCAATGTTCAGGTCATTCTTTTTACGTTAAAAAGGTCTCCCCTGTTTCATTTAATGTCGAAGAAACAACTGGCAAAGAAACAATACATTACAATTTAACTGTTTTATCAACAGTTTTGCCAGATTATACAAACATCCTTACAACTACACGAGTAAATATATTGGCTTATTTATTTTTAAGACACGATAACACGCGCGCTTTTTCCACTGCTTCTGATTTAAAAGCTTTCATTGAGAATCCGATGACTTATTACGGTTACTCATTAACTATCGAAAAAACAATTGATACGGTTGTAGTAGTAAAGGATATCGTTACAGAAGCTGCGAACTGGCGGCCTGCATTATCCTCAATTTATTCAAAACTTTTAATTTTTATCAATTCGAATCATCTAAAAGTTATGCAACCTAAAATTGTTTCTTTTAAACCAATTTCAAAAGATTCTCTCGAAATCAGGGCTGGAATTCCCGTGAATAAGGTTGCAGGAGAAACATCTGATATTAAATTCTTAAAAATGCCTAAAGGGGATATGCTTGTGGGGGAATATGTTGGACCGTATAATAAGAGAAATTCGCTGTCAAGCGCAATGGAAAAGTATATGAGCAATCATTCACTTAATGAAGTAGCTGTTCCCTACGAAAAATTTCTTAATAATGAAATTCCTGCTACTGATACTTCTGAAGTTTCTATAAAAATGTATTATCCAATACTTAATTGATTTGGAGTATAATCTCCAATTATCCCTTTAGGTTTTTACGCTCCTTAGGGAGCTTCTAATAAAATAACTTGATGATTGCTGATAGCAATAAGTATACCCTTGTGCTGATTGGCTAAGTCGATTAATCTTATACTCTTTACTTCTTCACTTATTTTATCAAACGCATCAGGTAGTGGAAATTGAGGCGAAAAATTTCCGCGGTTATTTCCTTTGGAAAAGAGAAGTGGCATAGCATCATACTGTCCCTCATAAGGGATAGAAACAAAAAAGTTGCCTCCTGTTATCAAATCCTTCATTCCATCTTTGTTAAGATCATCTACAATTAAAGAATTTATCGGTGTCCACTGCAAAGCAGAAGGCAACTCCTTTGCAGTAAATTTTCCATTTTTATTATTAATTAAGATCATCGATGCAAGCGTGTTGGCTTCAGAAACCTCAGCATGGCTTAGTTCGTCTCCAAATATTTGCTCCAATGTTTTCCCTGCAACTTCCCGGTATGATTTATACTTGGTTTTCAGATAGGGCATATTCTTCTCAAGTTCCTGTACTGTTTCAAAAGGATAGTACTTGCCGTTTTTTGCTATTGCAATAATTTGATCTGTTCTCTGATTATTATCGACGTCTAATTGATACAACTTTAATGGAAAATCATAGGAAGCTGTTAGTTTACTGTTTAGACCAAGATTTCCTAACAAAATATCAGGAAAACCATCTCCATTTATATCAGCACATTCTATTGAACGCCAGCAGCCCTTCAATTTTCCGGAATCGTCGGTAAGTTCTTGTTGAACAAAGTTACCATGTTTGTTCTTAAAAACTATTGGCTCCATCCATTGGCCGATTACTACCAGATCAAGCCATCCATCATTATCGATGTCTACCCAACTTGCATCCGTTATTGATCCTAATTTTCTAAGTTGAGGTAACACCTCATTTGTCACATTTTTAAAATGACCTTTTCCATCATTTTGTAAAAGATAAGATTCGTCGGCCTTAGACGTGCCCGAAATTCCTCCTATAAGAAGAATATCATTGTCTTTATCATTATCATAATCAGCTATTTTTACTGAACCGGTACTTCCAATCATTTTAGGCAAGAAGCTGGATTTTGAAAAATTGCCTTTACCATCATTAATGTACAATCTATCTTCTTTTTCACGGGAACCTTTGGAAAGGCCATCTTGTCCACTTACCACGTACAGATCAAGATCCTTATCTCCGTCTGCATCAAAAAAACATGCATCTATATCCTCATCTTCTTTGTCATTTACGAATATTGCTGAGTCGGATATTTGAGTAAAGGAACCATTACCGTGTTGGAGATAAATTGAGCCTGACTGTCCTTTCCCACCACCGATATAAAAATCATCAAGACTGTCCCCATTAACATCGCCTACTGTTAATGCAGGAGCCAATAACTTTCCTGGAATAATTGATCGATGGTTATACTCAAAAGTAGATGCATCTTCCCTGTATTCGAAATCTATCCCAGCAATTTTAGTAATATCAGTGAATGTATTTTCTTCTTTTTGTTTAAGTATTGATTTAATAAAATTCTCTTGCTTTAATATTGTATCAGCTCTATTCCTTTTGTACCGAATAACCAGCTTTTGATCACCAGTGAAATGAGAAATTTTTTGTTCGGTATTGTTGGGCCATATAATAATAAGACTATCAATAAGATTGCTCTTGCCAAGCCCGAAATGTAATAGAGGTTCTGAACAACTTAAAAAACCCCTTTCTGGTTGCAACTCACGATACATGATTGAATGATTGGAGAAGAGAAAGGCTTTTGCTCCAATACAAAATGTATTTGGATAATTCCCTTTAAGCTGAAGGGTCAGATAATGCATATCGGGGTGTTGTTCACGCGAGTTATTCTTATAAATACCCGCAGGTTCATTCATATTATTCGTAATGATTTCGAGGTCTCCGTCATTATCGAGGTCTGCATAAGCTGCTCCCTGGGAAAGTGTAGCCTCCGAAAAGCCCCAATTATTAGACTCATCAATGAATTTTAAATCACTTGAGCCTTTAAAAATGTAATTATGCCATTTCCCCGGAGGCAAATGTTGCAAAATTTGATTATCAAAAAAACGTGAACTATATCCATTCGCTCTTAACTGGTGATCGGAAACAAAATTGATATAATCAAGGTCGTTAAGACGGCCTTTAATTCCATTTGAGATAAAAATATCATTAAACCCATCAAGATCATAGTCTGCGATAAGCGGACTCCAACTCCAATCTGTTGCGGCTATACCGCTGTAAAGGCCAATCTCTGCAAATTTTTTACCTTCACCGATATTTAATTGTAAACAGTTCCTTGAAAACTGATCGTGATATCCTAGTTTTTTTTGAAAATTATATATATCCTGTGAGGGATCGGTTTGTGAAGATTTCAAAATCTTTTCATTGTGAGGCAGCATGTCAACTGTTACAAGATCCATCCACCCATCATTGTTGATATCGCCAATATCATTTCCCATAGAAGATTTTGATTCATGGGCAAATGATGAAGAATTTATTTCCTTAAATGTGCCGTTTCGTTGATTAAGGTAATAATAATCGTTTTCCTGGAAATCATTGCTTACATAAATATCGTCCCAGCCATCATTATTAAAATCAGAAACGCCTACTCCAAGTCCAAACCCTAAACTGCTGCTGATAATACCGGAACTTTTAGTTACATCTGTGAAGTGGTCGCCATCATTTCGAAATAGCTTTCCTCCACTAACCAAACTGTAATTACTTCTTTCACTTGTGTCAGCATAGATGGCTGAAGTACGTATTGAATGCTGCAAAAGAAACATGTCAAGATCTCCGTCGTGATCATAATCAAAAAATACAGCTTGGGTACTATAACCGGCTGCATCCAGTCCCCATTTTCTTGCACACTCAGTGAAAGTTCCATCTTTATTGTTTATGTATAATTGATTTCTGGCATTTTTAAAATAAGTTTGCTGATTTCCGTTTGGTGAAGTATGATTTGAAACAGTACATATATAAATATCTAAATACCCATCCCCGTTTACATCTGCCATAGTTACGCCAGTTGTCCACCCGAACTGTCCTTTTATGTTTGCTTTTTCAGTTACGTCCTCAAACTTTAGATTGCCTTTGTTAAGATACAATTTGTTTCCCTGGGTATTGGATGCAAAAAAGATATCAGGCAATCCGTCATTATTAATATCACCAACAGCAACACCCGCTCCATTATAGTAATATAAGTAATCCAAAGTATTTAATGTATCCGTATCTGTGTTTTCGTTAATAAAATGAATATTAGAATTCTCAGGGCTTAATCTTGTAAACAATGGAGTGTGCTTTACACAACCAACAAAGAAAAAGACGGCAATGATGCAGCCATGAATATGTAAATCCCCAATAAAATGGGCCCCTTGGATAATTGTTTTGTTACCTCTCAAAGAGTGGTCTTTTTAAAGATCTGTAATGAATCGTTGTTTCGTGAAAGAAGGATATATTGTCCTTTTGGAGTCTTTATTGGTTTTATATCCCGCACCTCCCCTCTTATAAATAGTCCACTTGTAGAGGGCGGAAGATAGCTAAAGGTATGTTGCTTATTTCCAAGCAATGTTACCCCAAAACTGGCATCTAACCGGCCAATCTCTGGCTTAAGTCCATAAAAGTTTCCGGCCAGGAAAATATCTTGGATACCATCATTATTCAGATCTTCTGTCAAAATACCATAAACACAACTTATTTGAGCCATTAATGGTAATGGCTTCATTATAAAATTGCCTTTGCCATCATTCCAAAAAACGCAGGACTGCGTTTGCGTGACGCTTAATTGAATAGAATGTTTTAACTCGTCATCTGTAAAAACCTCATCAATCGTTTTACCTGCATAAGATTCATAAGTGGGAAATTTTTTCTTCAGATACGGCAATTGCGCTTCAAGATCTCCTTTCAGGTTAAGTGGATATAACTTTCCATCAGTTTTATAGTAGGCTAATACAGATTCTGTACGTCCATTTTTGTCAAAATCATCAACATATAATTTGACCGGATGTTTTTCATCTGCTTTAATTTTAGAGTTCAATCCCCAGTTACCCGCAATTATATCCGGATTACCATCGCCATCCACATCGGAAACCTTCACGGAATTCCACCAGCCTGAAGACGAGGCGACTTCTCTAACTCTTCGAAGTTGCCCATCAATGAATTTGAAAATGGTTACTGGCATCCAATCCCCTACCACGATTAACTCCTTCTTCCCATCATGATCAATATCTGCCCATACTGCATCGGTAACCATTCCAAAATTTAAAAGATCGGGGGCAATAGCTCGGGTTACATCTTTAAAAGAGCCATGGCCATCATTCTCAAGTAAAACACTCGAGGGTTTTACGCCATAAGAGCCAGGAATGTCCCTGGCACCAATAAATACATCTTTATTACCATCATTATTAAAATCATTTACAGCAACACATGATGCATTTATTGATACAATTGGCCATCCTTTAGAAGAATGTGTAAAATTCCCTTTGCCATCATTAATATACAGACGGGTTAAAAGGTTTATCGATCCCTGTGGTTGTTCATTACCGCCTGATGCGACAATCAAATCGAGATCTCCATCATTATCTGCATCAAAGAAAGTAGCGCCGATATCTTCATTATCCTTATCCTGGTTAAAGGCAAATTCCCTTTTAGGAAGAAAAGTCCCGTTAGCTTGCTGAATAAATAATTTAGCTGTGTCGTTTGTTGCTCCTCCAACAAAAAAGTCTTCCAATCCATCTCCGTTCACATCTCCAACAGCTATTTTGGGACCTTCTGTTGAAAGCATTTTGGGTATCAGCCGTTCATTATCAAAATCAACATAGTTATTTTCATTGTGCTTAATATCACCGGAAATGACTGATTTGGTTATATTCTCATACAATCGGGGGGCAGTATGTTTCGTTGGATGAAAATCAAGAAGTGCATCTTTTTGCTTAAGAATTAATACAGTGTCCGATCCAACGTTTTTTAAAACCTGCATTTTTTCATTGGGCCACATTATTACCAAACTGTCAATAGTCTTGCAGGTTCCTACACCAAAGTTCAATACCGGTTCTACGGAACTTTCAAATCCGCGGGTAGGCATTTGTTCTAATACCTGGCTTGTTTTTTGGCTATATACTGTAACTTTGGATCCAATGCCGAAAGTGTTTGGAGCTTTTCCAAGAAGTTTTATTTTAAGGTAGCGGGTATGGTTTCTTTCCCTGCTCATATTTCTGTATACGAAGGCAGTCATATTCTCATTATTAACAACAAGGTCAAGATCTCCATCCCCGTCCAGATCTCCATACGCTGCACCATTGCTAAAACTAGGTGTAGCAAGGCCTAAAGAATCTGATTCATTCTTAAAAAATAAATTTTTTTGATTAATAAACCCATAATTTGAAATTGGGTTGGAAGGCATTTTATTAAGAAATCCCGAAGTATTAAATCCTCCATTTTGTACCTGGGTTATCACCTCCTGGCTGCCGAAATAGTCCAGAAAATCCTGGTTGGTCAAATCTTTACTGATGCCATTACTCACAAATAAATCTTTCCACCCATCATTATTGAAATCGAAACTTAACGCTCCCCAACTCCAATCAGTTGCATCAACTCCGGCCATTTGACCAATTTCACTGAAAGTACCGTCACCGTTATTTAACTGCAAACAATTCTCAGAAAACTGGTGATGAAAATCGTTTTTTAGTTTTGCATTTAAAACATCATAGTCTTCAAACTTTACAAGAGTTTTCAAACGATAATCCGACTCGGGCAGCATTTCTGTAGTAAATATATCAATGTTTCCATCATTATTAATATCAGCGAGATCCGATCCCATTGATGAAAGACTCATGTGTCCAAGTGCATCGTCACTTACCTCTTTAAAAGTACCGTTGTGTTGATTAATATATAGATAATCCCGTTCAAAAAAATCGTTTGATACATAAATATCATCCCATCCATCGTTATTCAAGTCACTCACGGTAACACCCAATCCAAATCCTATTTCACTTCCATAAATTCCTGCCTGTGCACTTACATCTACAAATTTTCCATTGTCATTCCTGTATAATCTGTCGCCTCCTTTAGCATTACGAATATTTCTCAGGTTCCTGTTATAACCGAAACTTTGAATTGGTCGATAACTATTATTAAGCACATAACAATCCAGGTCTCCATCATGATCATAATCAAAAAAAACCGCTTGTGTTGATAAGCCTTGGTCATCGAGGCCGTATGCATGAGCTTCCTCTTTAAAGGTTCCGTCTTTTTGGTTAATATATAATTCGTTCGCCCTGTTAACACCATTTACATCGCCGCTGTTACACACATATATATCAAGCCATCCATCACCATTAACATCGGCCATTGTAACTCCTGTATGCCATCTGTTGCTATCCTTTAAACCGGCTTTATCCGTTACATCTTCAAACTGCCAATTGCCTTTATTAATATATAATTTATTTCCATGTTGATTTGATGTAAAAAATATATCCGGCAAGCCATCATTGTTTACGTCTCCTATTGCTACCCCTCCACCATTGAAGAAATTCCTATATTTAAAAATATTGAAATTATCTTCGTTTACTACCTTGTTATTAAAGGTTATACCGGTTTGCGATGCCGGGATAAGTTGAAACAGTGTATTGTTATCTTTAATTTCGTTTTTATTATTACACGAAAAATGAATTAGGCTAAATACTATAAGCAAAAGTTCTTTTCTGGAAAAGAATTTAAGGTAAACGGAATTAAAGTGTCTCATATAAAAAAACGAAAGCAGTTTAAGGACTGCTTTCGAATTTACTAATTAAAAATTATATGCTGTTAATAAATGATTCTTAATATCCCGGGTTTTGTTTTAGATTAGGATTCGAGGAAATTTCTGGTGAGGGTATTGGGAATATTTGCGTGTGGGAATCCGCATCTGCTGCTTTACCGGGTTTTCTTGCAGCGCTGAAATATTTCTTGCCGCTTGCTACTTCATAACGAATGAGGTCTTGTCTTCTCCAACCCTCCCACGCTAACTCGCGTGCCCGCTCTGCAAGTATGTTATCTAAAGTAAGGTCTGACGTAGTCCAGTCATGACTCGCATCTCCGAAAGCGCGTTCACGCACCATGTTTACAAGTTGCAAAGCATCTGTTTCATTTCCGGCACGAACTTCGGCTTCTGCCTTCATCAAATAGGCATCAGCTAACCTGAAGATAACCATGTCGTTACTTTGGTTACCGGCTGTTCCTGCTTCAGGGAAGTATTTTACGTTTCTCACACCAGCCCTACGGAATGAATCTGCAGGATTTGATAATTCATTAACCCAAGGAGAGATTACCAAAGGTTGACCAGTCTGAGCATCAACAATTGGGTTTCCGGAAACATCATATTGTTGGCCTATCAACCACATGGAAGTTCGCCTGTCACTGGGAGTAAAGTTTCCGTAGTAATAATCTGCTGTGGCACAGAAACCATTCCATGGACTGCCCGTTAAATTGTATTTTAAGTTATGCTGGTAATGCAAGGTTTGCATCTCCCAGTTATTACCTCCAATGTTGACTTTATCAAATGGCACAACAAAAATGTTTTCTGTGGACCCCTGGTTATTTACTGAAAAATTATCAAAATAATTTGGTTGAAGGCTATACTTGCCTGAATTGATAACACTATCGCAAGCTGCTATAGCATCGGTCCACCTGGCAGTTCCGGTATAAACTTGCGCGTTAAGATAAAGTTTTGCCATTAACATATAACCGCCATAACGGTTCATACGACCATAAGTAGATGCATCATTCGCATCCGATAATAAAGGGACATTTGCTTTTAGCTCGCTTTCAATAAAATTAAAAACATCTTGCCTGCTGCTATTGGTAACAGTACTTGGATCAGTGTTAAAGTCGGTTACCAGTGGAACATTTCCGAACATGTCCATAGCCAGGTAATAATAATAAGCTCTTAACACTTTAAGTTCCGCATTAATCGCATCAATATTCTCAGGCTTATTTTGAAGAGAATTAACAACGCTTAATGTAAAATTGGCTTTACCTATACCATTATAAATATCAGACCATGTTCCGTCTACGGGACCAAGATCAGGTTTCCAGCTGTGTTGCCAAAGGGCCTGCCAGTTACCATTATCATACCAGTCATTTCCACGTGTGGGAACGATCATTTCATCCGTTGAGACTTCGTTTAACTGCATAACGTTTCCGTCAGGAATGTTAGTCAGGGCTTGGTAAGCCGGAGCAATACCTGCTGCGATTTGGTCAGGAGTTTGCCAAAAGTTTGAGTCAGGTACTACACTATATACTTTTTGGTCAAGCTTAGTGCACGAAAATGTAATACATCCGAGCACCAGCGCCAAACCTGTATAAATTTTTGTTGATTTCATGTCGATTAATATTTTTTAAGTAGCATTAAAATTGTTTTTAAAATCCTCTTCATAATTATTTGAAGGATACATTAACACCTAAAGAAACAGACCTTGTTCTTGGATAAAAAGCATCCCCATAATAGGTAACATCAATATATGCCTGGTTGGTATTACCATTCTGGATTTCCGGATCAAGACCACCATATGGTGTTATTACGAACAGGTTGTTCCCTGCAACATAAACCCGTAAACTTTCAATACCCGGGATATGGTTGAAAGTATAAGCAAGTGTTGCATTATCTAATCTTAGATATGAAGCCTTTTGCAGCCAATGATCTGACACTAGTGCTGCATCCTTGATGCCATTTGTTAATGCTTCTTTTGTAACATTATTACCTGGCAAACGATTGATGTTCTCGAAATTCAAAAGTGTGTTGTTGAATATCTTTTGACCATAGACTCCACGTAAGAAAAAGTTAAGGCTCCAGTTTCCGTAACTAAAAGTATTATTAATACCATAAGTAAATTTCGGGCTTGGATCAATATAGTACTTTTTAGGATTCGGCTCTTCTGTTGGCGTTTTTCCATCCAAAAGTTGGTTACCGTCTTTATCTACGCCTGTGAAATGAGGTAAATAAAACTCATAGGGAGCGTAACCAGGTTTCAGGAATGTAATAGGATAAGAACTTAATCCGCGACCAACTGCATACCCTCCCGGAATTTGGTCAGTGGATAGTTTATATCCTGCATAAGTACCTGAAAGGCTTTCAACTCTTGTCTTTATGAAAGTGATCTGGCCACCAAATGTCCAGTTTAATTTTTTGCCTCTCAATATTTCAGCAGTTAAAGACAACTCTTCTCCTTTATTGCTCATTGATCCTACGTTAGCCAAAATTGTATTGATGAAGAACGGAGGAGTAGGAACAGTATAGGTGTATAAAAGGTTATCAGTTACGTCACGAAATATATTGAAATCTCCTGTCAGGCGGTTATTAAATAGCGCAAAATCAAGTCCCAGATTTTTACCCTTCCTCGTTTCCCACTTCAAATCCGGATTTGCATTCTGATTTGGTGAGTACGTCTGCGGATAGGTTTGAGTTACAGGATTATAATATCTTCCCCCTGGTCCGTATGTTAACAAAGTACTATAGGGAGAAATAGCATCGGAGTTACCTGTTTCACCATATCCTACTCTTAACTTTAATTGGTTTAACCATGAAACATTCTTAAGGAAGTTTTCCTGTGATAATACCCAGGCTACGTCTACAGAAGGAAAATTACCCCATCTGTTATTTTTTCCAAATTTCGAAGAACCGTCCCTCCTTATACTGGCGGTGAGGAAATATTTGCCGGCATAATTGTAGTTGATCCTGCCAAGGAAGGAGATCAGTTTATATTCTTCACGGTAAGAGCCGATTGAATTGTATAAAGAATTACCACTTCCAAGATTATTATCCTGGTTTTCAGGAACTATAAATTGTTGGCCGCCGGCAGAAAAACTATTATTAGTAAAGTAGTTGTATTCATAAACCGCTGTCGCGCCAATATTGTGCTCACCAAAATCTTTCAAATAATTAAGATGGATATCACCTTTTTTAGAATCTTCGTTGTATGTATTATCGTTGGCATTATTCACATTACCTTCCAACGGGAATGAAGGTTGGAAAAAACGGTTTTGCCTGTTAAAGTGTGAAAGGGAACCTGTAACACCACCTTTCAATCCATCAAACAATTGATAGTTGGCTGTTCCATATAGAATTGTAAGGTATTCCGTTCCTTTATTCAATTCTTCATTTATGTGTTCAACTGCGTTGTATTGTTCAAAATCTGAAAAAGCGAAATAAGTACCATCAGGATTGTAAACAGGATAAACGGGAGGTGTATTATATACTTTACTTACGTTACCGTAATTGGTCAATTTACGGTTTGTTTGTGTACTAAGAATCCCAACCTGTAACTCAAGTTTGTCATTTATAGCTTTCTGTTGTGCATTAAAACGTAATCCATATTGCTCTTTCCCGGAATTGATTATGATACCCTGTTGATTTAAATAGTTCACTGATGCACGATAGTTAAATCCGTTTGCCCCTCCGGAAACAGCAACATTATGACTTTGAGAATAAGCTACGCGGGTAATAGCATCAACCCAGTCTGTGTTTGCACCCTTATCAAAGCTTCCGGGATTGGTTACAGCCTTACGCCATTCGGCCGCAGTAAGGAAATCATATTTCTTGGATTGTTTATCCATTCCAACATAGCCATCATATTCAACCAGAGCTTTTCCTGATTTTCCTTTTTTAGTATTAATAATAATAACACCATTTGCTCCTCTTGATCCATAAATGGCAGTAGCTGAGGCATCCTTTAACACGTCGTAAGATAAAATATCATTGGACGGTATATTTGCTATTTCATTTGGATCATCCAATGGCACACCATCCAAAACGATCAAAGGTGTTTGGCCTCCTGATAATGAAGTTTGACCTCTCAGTCTAATAATCGGATTTGCATTCGGGTCACCACCAGGTAAAGTTATCACGAGCCCCGAAACCTTTCCCTGGATTTGCTGAATAGGATTTACCGTAACACCCTGGTTAAAATCCTTTGCCTGAACAAGTGATACTGCACCGGTCAAATCTTTTTTCTTAACAGTTCCATAACCTACCACCACAACATCGGAAAGGTTGGTTGCAGTACTGGCAAGTGATACAGTAACATTTGAAGTCGAAGAAATATCGACGGTTTTGGTTTCAGATCCAACGTAGCTAACCTGCAATTCCTTGGCATTTTCAGGAACGTTGATCGAAAAGGTACCATCAGGACCTGTTGTGACCCCGGTTTTATGCCCAACAACCAATACAGTTGCCCCAACCAAAGGACTTCCATCGGTTGAAGTTACTTTACCGGTTACGGTTCTTTGCTGGGCGAAAGTGGTTGCGAAACAACAGAACAGAAATAGTCCGCTGAAGAGGAGTTTTTTTCCCATAATCAAGTAATTAAAATAAACGTTAAAGAATTTAAAGTGTAATTTACACACTTTGTCAAACAATCACTCAAAAAGAGTAAAAATTTGTTATTTAAGACAAAAATATGACATTCTTTGGTAATGCATCTTTTGAGTCTTTCTTGTAAATACAATTACTTTTTTAAGCTAACTTTCGTGTAGGGTTGACCGTTACTAAGAAAAAAATTAGCTGATTTTGCTCATTTACTGCCGCCTTGATTTCCCCGGTTAATCTTTCGGCAGGCTGAAATAAAATTCTGACCCTTCACCCGGAACGCTGTCCACGCCTATCTTCCCATTATGCCGCTGGATGATCTCAGAACAAATGAAAAGCCCGATGCCAAAGCCGGGATAAGTTTTTTCATTCGTACCTTCAACCCTGTAAAACCTTTCGAAAATCTTCTCCTGGCTTTGTTTGCTGATACCGATTCCCCAGTCTTTTACAACTACCGTAAAATAATTTTCGTCAGTAAAACTTCTCACTTCTATCAGTTTGTTTTTCGGGGAGTATTTCATGGCATTGGTCAGGAAATTAATAAGAACCTGTGATATCCTTTCCCGGTCCGCAAAAACATTTGCGTCCTTTCCAAGCTTAAGGTGGAATGAATAATCCTGTTTTACAAGCTTCATCTCTTCCACAACTTCTTCAATCAACTCATTCATCATGAAAGATTCTTTTACAAGGTGCAAATTGCCCACCTTCAATTTGGATAGATCCAAAAGATCAGAGATAAGGTTAGTGAGTTTTACGATTTGTTTATCGATCGCGGCAAGAGATTTTTTAAGAAACGCATCCTCAGATTCCTTGTAAATACTTTCAAGTAATTGAACATACCCTTTGATGGAAGTGATCGGTGTTTTTAATTCATGACTGGCAATACTGATGAAGTGGTCTTTTTGCTGATCCAGTTCTTTTATTTCCTGGATGTCCGTACTGGTGGCTACCCATGTTTCCACATTTCCTTGTTCATCTTTAATTGGCACAGCACGTGTAAGCTGCCAGCGGTATTCTCCCTTGCCGTTTTTGAACCTGTGCTCGATTGTAAATTCTGTACCGGTGTCCATACTCGCTTCCCAATTCCTTACAGTTTCCTGAAGGTCATCCGGATGAATAATATCGAGCCATTTTTCTCCAAGGTTTTCTGCATCAGAACCGAATCCACTGTAAGTGTAAAATGCTTTGTTTATATAATTTAAGTTTCCTTTCGCATCTGCAGCCCAGACTATTTGTGGCATCGAATCTGCAAACATCCTGAACCGTGCTTCACTAGCCTTTAATTCCTGCTCAATTCTTATCCTTTCGGTTATATCGGTATTGGTGCCAAACCATTGGTAGATTTCACCTGCATTATTTCTTATGGGGACCACACGGGTGAGAAATTCCCGAAAATTTCCATCGGCACCTTTTAAAGGAAAGATCATTTCAAACGGTACACCATTTTCAATGGCATTGGTCCAATTCTTTATAACCACAGGCAAAGTATCTGAGTGATGGACAGATTGCCATCCCCAACCTTTCATTTCTTCATAATTGGTACCGGTGTATTCATACCATTTCCTGTTGTACCAAAAGGTATCGCCATTTGCATCAGCTACCCATGCAAGATGCGAGATGTTATCCGCCATTGTTCGGAACCTTGCCTCACTTGCCTTCAGTGCTTCCTCGGCCATCTTTCGATCAGTAATGTTGGGACTTACTGTTGCCAAAGCAACAACTTGTCCTGTAGAAGTATCCTTGATCGTAATTCCATTCCACAACAACCAAAATGGTTCCCCGCTTTGCTCGTTCCACAAACGGATCTCATGATGAAAGTTTCCCTCCTCCATCAAATCTGACAATAATTTTTTGGCCAGTACCCTGTCTTCAGGATAAATGCAATCCAAAATGGTCCGATCTTGGAAATCAGTCCAGCCAATCATTTTCAATGCGGCGGGATTGAGGTAAACGAGATGTCCATCAGTATTAGCCATGCCTATAAACTCCTGGCTCGCCTTAAGTATGTCCGTAAGCTTTTGTGTTTCTGCTTCTGCTTCTTTTAATTTAGTGATCTCCTGGACAACTCCGGTAAAACGAACAGGCTTCCCTTCATCATCATAACTCGCTTTTCCTTTCGATTTAACCCATCGCACTTTTCCATCTTCAATGCCAACAGTCCGGTATTCCAATTCGTATAACCCATTTTCCAATGGAAAACGGTTCTCCGACAAAGCAACAGAATTACCAGTGTCTGCACCATGAATCGCTTTCAAATAGGTTTCGTAATTCACTTCAGCATCTGGCGACAAACCAAAAAGTTCTTTGGTTTTTGCAGACCACGATAATTTATGTTCAAGGGGATAATAATCAAAAGTGCCTAATTCTCCACCAATCAAAGCGATCCGTAATTGCTCTTCACTTTTTTCTGTTTTTTGAATCGCATTCACAAGGTCAGTTACATCAGCGGCGGTATTCATTATACCATAAACTTCTTCTTCAACATTGAATAAAGGAGTAAAACTATAATTGAAATAAAATGTCTGAAGACGACCATCCACCACCAGGTCAATCTTCTGGTTTCTGGCATTAAAAGGAATTCCGGTTGTATAAACTTTTTCGAGTTGCTCAAAAACTGCCTGGTTTTCTAATTCCGGCAAAACTTCACAATACAATTTTCCAATCACATCTTTTCCTTTGCCCCAGGTGTTGAGCATACTCTCGTTTGCCAGCTGAATCTTCATTTCTTTACCAACATACACTGCGATGGGGAAAGGGGAATTTTCAACAATACTACGAAGTGTCTTTTCACTTTCTTCAACATACCGCCGGGTTTTTACAAGATCAGTAACATTAACGCCAATGGCAAGTATGGCTTCGGGATCGCCATTCATATTTTTGAGTGCCTGGTAATTAAAATTGAGAAAAGTTTCCTGGGGTTCTCCATTTTTAAGTATCAGCACAGGCATTTCTGTTGCTGAAAAAGATTCGCCGGATTTATAAACTCCATCCAGCAATTCCCTGATTCCCTGTTCGGCCAATTCAGGTATTGATTCAAGAATTGGTTTGCCAAGCACCTCTTCCCTCTTCCTTCGCCAAATTTCCAAAGCCCTCTCGTTCACCACATCTACAATAAACTCTGGCCCTCTCAATATTGCTATCGAAAAAGGCGCCTGGGAAACCATCGTCATAAAATTCGCAGCACTTTCTTTCATCTTTCTTTGGGCAAGGGTTTCGCTGGTGATATCCTGCAAAATCCCATAAAGCTTAGTGGCTACTTTTTCTTTATTGAATACCGCTTTCCCTTTTACTTTCAGAATTCTTTGCTTTCCCGTTTCGGGATGAATCATGGTGTATTCATGATCAATAATCGCCGATTCTATTTTCAGCGATTTTTCTATGGCTTTTTCAAGTGGTTCCCTGTCTTCAGGAACAATTCTTTCCATCGCCAGTTGGAGTGGTAATTGTTCATCTTGTGGAAGGCCAAACCAATCCCTTAGTAACTGGTCAGAGGCAAAAGTGTATTGTTGAGGATCAAAAACCCAGGTGGCCACATCCGCGGCATTGGTAGCATACTCCATTCGTTCTCGCGCCTCTTTCAATTCATCCTCAACTTTTTTCCTGTCGCTAACTTCCACAACCGTTATCAATACGCCTCCCGGCTTTCCTCCTTCATAACGGACAGGGCTAAACGCAAAATTAAAATAACGCTCCTCGGGAAAATTATCACCATTCAATACAACTCTGAAACCGGTTTCATTAATAGACACGCCTTCCATTACCATTTGCAGCATTGGTTTCATGGAATCCCATACTTCGGAAAATGTAACCGAACAACTTTGCCCGAGGGCAAGCGGATATTTGGCGGTGCCCAGTAACCTGCCAAAAGCGTCGTTATATATTTGTATATAATCTTCTCCCCAGGCGATACTCATTCCCAAGGGATTGTCGAGGATGACTGAAACTATTGTCTGAAGGGAAGAAGGCCAGTTTTCTGGATTACCTAATGCAGTTTTGCTCCAGTCTTTTTCATGGATTAGCCGCACCATTTCACCGGATGCAGAATTATATGATAGTTCTTCTTTGGAAAGAATCGATCGTTTCGAATCGTTCATCAATTCTAAAAAATAAGATTATTGATTATGCCTTTAAAAGTAACAAAATTTATGAAGTCCAGTACCGATAAGCAAAAATGATGCAAATAATTACAAATGGTTAAATAGCTTTCTAAATTGTGAACAATGACATTGTGAAGGCTTTTTATAAATCATTTCATCAGCATTTCCCCTTCAATTCAAAAGCAGTAATCAATCTCCGAATTACAAGTTATCTGCCAGCGAACTTACAGACAAAAAACACGTTTTTCTCTGCAGTTCACTTTTATTATTGAAAGGCAATTGATACAACCATCTTCTTTCCTTTCCCTGAAGCCATGTATGCATGTCATCAGGAACAACAACTGCAATCCCTCTGACTAAAGTATTTACCAGGTACAAATGATGTATAGTTGGTCTATAGCATAACTATGAATGCATTATAGCATCTTCAGGGTAAGTGCGGGGTAAGTGCGGCATATCCCGCAGATTCCTTGCATTTTCCTACCAGCAATACATAAGTTGTAACGATGCAAACAGCTATTCAGTATGAAGAAGGAAGATACAAAAACAGCCGATATTATTTTATCGGCTGCATTAATAACAATTCAGTAAACAAACTATTTCCTATAATTCTAATTTTCCCCAGCCTTGCCGGTATTCTCTTTTTACAAATTGGTTGGCAGGTTCAAAATTGGTGATGCGCATATTTTCTCCATCCCATTTATAGGTAATATATCTTCCTGGTGTCGTAACGTCTTCTACATCACCATAAACAGGATCGTGTCTTTTAATCTTTTTGCGAAGGTTGAAACTGCGCAATAGAAGATTACCCATCAATACTGTTTCTGTCAGAGGTCCAGCATAACCTTCAAAAGGAGAATCTACTTCCATATTTCCGTATCCCGCAATGCAAGCATCAATCCATTGCCACCAATGGCCATCCATTCCTCCTTCAACACGCGGATATTTTTTAGGAACATTAATATCTTTATTCAACGAAAGTGGTAACAATCTTGGATGATTTCCACCCCAACCACAGGAAATTTTTCCTTTTGTTCCGATAAACAAAGTTCCTCCTTCGTAATCATTATCTTCAGGTGTATCTGCCAGCGCTTCGTTTTCATTTACATCCGGATCCAACTCATCCGGTCTGTCAGGAACGAATCCGCCATCAATCCAGTACAGTTTCAAATCACGGCCGTCTTTCAATTTAAAGGTGTAGCGCAACTTGCTGGAAACAGGAATACTTTCGGGATAATCGGCTTCTTTAAAAATACCTGAGTAAATGGTACTTGCCATGCCGGTAATTTCTGTTGGATAACCCAAATCCAACAATTTGAAGGAAGGACCGATAATATGACAAGCCATGTCTCCTAAAGCACCTGTTCCAAACTTCCACCAGCCACGCCAGTTGAAGGGAACAAGGTTATCAATGTAATCTGTTTCAGGTGCAGTTCCCAGCCAGAGATCCCACTTTAATTCCTTGGGAACCGGCGGATTTTCTTTCGGCCAGGGAATCCCCTGTGGCCATACAGGACGATTGGTCCAATTATAAACCTTGGTAATATCACCAATCAATCCTGCATCAAACCATTCTCTTAAAGTTCTCATTCCATCACATGATGCTCCCTGGTCGCCCATCTGGGTGACAACTTTGTATTTGCTCGCCGCCTGCGTAAGAATTCTCGCTTCATAAATATCGTGCGTCAACGGTTTTTGCAAATACAAATGCTTCTTAAGTTGCATTGCACTTAAACCAACGATTGCGTGGTTATGATCGGGAATGGCAACAGTTACGGCGTCAAAATTTTTGTGTTCTTTTTCAAACATTTCACGCCAGTCATGATAAAATCCAGCCTTTGGAAATTCTTTTCTTCTTGGGGCAGCCATGCGATCATCAACATCACATAAAAATGCGATCTCGGCATTTTTCTTTGGAGCACTGGCATAGTGGTGAATATCGTTTTCCGCCTCTCCCCCACAACCTACAGCCGCTATATACAGTTTATTACTTGGTGGAGTATAGCCCCTGCCTCCTAAAACATGTCGTGGAACAATAGTAAATGCCGCTGCAGTGAGTGCGGTATTCTTAATAAAATCTTTCCGGCTTAATGATTTGCCGGATATGTGGTTTTCTTCCATAGCTGAAAGTGGTTGAATTAGTTTCAAAAAAGAAAAATGATTTGAACCGACAAGGAGATTTACAATTTCCTGATCTTAATATTCCGGTACCAAAGCTTTCCATTTTCTGTTCCCTGGAAAGAAATATGACCTTTCTTAAAAGTCCCAAATCCAGGCCACTCCTTAAACTTACTGTTTTCGATCATTTCCTTCCAGTTATTGTCCCACATTGTTGTTTGCACTATTTTATGCCCATTCTGGATGAAAGTCAAATGGCCATGATCAGCGATGATCTCATATCTATTCCATTGAGGTGCCTGGTTTACCCATTCCGTGTCTGCAGAAATCAAGTCATATAGATCTCCTGCACGACATTTCAAAATTCTACCATCATCATTGCAGGCAAGATCCGCTATTTGCATTTCGGGCCCGGATTCATAAGTATTTTGGAATTGGGGCAACTCCTGGACATAAAACATAACTCCGCTGTTTGCACACGGCTCCATTTTCCACTCAACTTTAAAATCAAAATTTTCATATTCATCATTAGTAACAAGGTCGGCAAAATCCTTTTCAACACTGTTTGGTGTTTTGTTCAAAAAGATGGTTCCGTCTTTCACCTGCCAGGCGTTGCCTGGTGAATTTTCTTTGAAAGAGTGCCATCCCGTCAAATCTTTTCCATTAAACAACAATTGCCACCCATCAGCCTTTTCCTCGGCCGAAAGGCTATTTTCGGTTTGAGCATTTACACTCTCTAATGATAAGATTGAGATAATGACTAAAAAGGCAATTGCCTTAGGTAATTTTTTCAGCATATGATTGATATTTACAAGTGGAGAAGGGCAAAAAATTAATTAAAACATTCATAGTCAAGCAACTACTCGTTCAATCAAATGTAGAATTAATTGGTTAAACAAAAAAAATGTTCTTTCTCACTCTTTGATATTTCAAAAAGGATACTCCAAAAATTTCTTACAATTCTAATTTTCCCCAGCCCTGCCTGTATTCTCTTTTTACAAATTGATTGGCCGGTTCAAAGTTGGTAATACGCATATTGGCTCCATCCCATTTATAAGCTATATAACGTCCGGGTGTTGTAATATCTTCGACCTCTCCATAAACAGGGTCATGTCGTTTTGTTTTTTCACGAATACCAAAGCTTCTTAATAAAAGATTCCCCATCAATACGGTTTCTGTAACAGGTCCGGCATAATCTTCAAAAGGAGAATCTACGTAAGCTTTTTGCTTCCCCGGCATTGGAAGTGCTGCATTTCCTTCATAATCATTTTCATAACCTGCAATAGCTGCATCCACCCACTGCCACCAATGACCGTTCGCTGATCCTTGCACACGTGGATATTTTTTGGCTACATCTACCTGGTTGTTTAAAGAAAGCGGCAACAATCTCGGGTTTCGTCCACCCCAGCCACAGGATATTTTTCCTCTCTTGCCAACAAATAAAGTGCCCCCCTCAAAATCACCTAATTTAGGAACACCGGCTAATGCATCATTCAAATTGACATCGGGATCTAACTCATCCGGCCGTTCGGGCACCAATCCCCCATCCATCCAGTAAAGTTTTAACTCTCCTCCATCAGGACGTTGAAAAGTGTAACGAAGTCTGCTGGCTGGGGGAATACTCATAGGATCATCCACTTCTTTGAACATTCCCGTATAAGTTATGACGGCTTCGCAAGTTACCTCTGTGGGATACCCCAATCCCAGCAACTTAAATGACGGCCCGATAATATGGCAACCCATATCGCCCAAAGCACCTGTTCCAAAGCGCCACCATCCGCGCCAATTGAATGGAACCAGGTTGTCTACATAATCTGTCTGGGGTGCTGTTCCCAACCACAGATCCCAATTTAAAGTGTCAGGAACTTTGGCAGGCTTATCCGGCCAGGGAATTCCTTGTGGCCAAACAGGACGGTTGGTCCAGTTATATACTTTTTCAATTTCACCAATCAGGTCTGCATCAAACCATTCTTTTAATGTTCTCATTCCGTCAAATGAGGCGCCCTGGTTTCCCATCTGGGTTACTACTTTATATTTTTTTGCAGCTTCCGTGAGGATGCGCGCTTCATAAATATCATGGGTCAATGGTTTTTGCAGGTATAAGTGCTTTTTCAGTTTCATTGCATTCAGACCTACAATCGCATGGTTATGATCCGGAATAGCTACTGTAACCGCATCAAAATTTTGGTGTTCCTTATCAAACATTTCACGCCAATCGTGATAGTAGGGTGCTTTGGGAAAATTCTTCCGGGTTTCAGCAGACCTTACATCATCAACATCGCACAGAAAAGCGATCACCGCGTTTTTCTTTGGCGCATAAGCATAATGCTCAATGTCATTTTGCGCTTCACCTCCACATCCCACACACGCAATATATAATTTATCACTTGGGGCAACATGTCGCTTGCCGCCCAATACATGACTCGGTACAATAGTGAATGCTGCGGCAGTTAACGCTGTGTCTTTTATAAATTCGCGCCTGCCCATATTTTTTTTCATACGTTTTTAATATTTAGAATTATCAAGCAAAATGTTTAAGTTAAATCACGAAGCGTGAAAAGTGAATAATAAAATTTTCTTAGGTAGAAGGGCCAAACCTGAATTTCTTTATTTTGATATTGCGAAACCACAAGTGGCCATCTTCTGTTCCTTGCAAAGAAATATGCCCCGTTCTGAAAGTCCCAAAATCCGGCCACTGATGAAATTTGGTTCGGGAAATTTTCTTCCACCAATTGGTGTCCCAAAATTCGGTATCCACCACCTTGTGACCGTTTTGAAAAAATTGAACATGGCCATTATTGGCGATGATCTCATACGTATTCCATTCCGGTGCAGGTTTTACCCATTCCGTATCGGCAGGCGCCAAATCATACAATGCACCCGCACGGTGCATGTTGATCCGGCTATCGCTGATCTCACTATGGTTTGAGGTATACATGCACGACAAATCAGTGATTTGCATTTCAGGCCCTGTCTCATAAGTGTTTTTATATTGCGGCGATTCATTCACATAAAACATTACGCCGCTGTTGGCGCATGGCTCCATCTTCCATTCTAATTTAAGATCGAAGTTTTCATATTCATCATTGGTAACCAAATCAGCAAAATCATTGTAAACACTTTTACTGGTTTTGTTCAAAAAGATCATTCCGTCTTTCACCTGCCATGCCTTGCCCGGTTCTTTTTCCAGGTAAGAATGCCAACCCGTCAAATCTTTACCATTAAACAATAGTTGCCACCCGTCGGCTTTTTCCTGTGCACTAAGTGTATTTTCCTTTTGTGCGAATGTTTTTTGAAATAAGCAAACAGAGATTAGAATAAAAAAGGCAGCCACCGCCTTTGGCATTTTTTTAAGCATACGTTTATTTTTATAAGTGGAGATAATATGTCAATCAATAGGTAAAAAACTGGATAAACCGCTCATAATTCAACACAACATTCTCTAAGTCAAATGTATAATTTATTGACTAAAAATAATCCGGCGATTTTATTGAGGATCAAATTCAAACAGTTTACCGGGGTCATGTCCCTTCCCTTCTGTGGAAATATATAGTTTACCGTCAGGAGAAAAAGTCATTCCTTCCGGCTGCTCCATCATATCGTTATCTATTTTTTGGAAACCGATCAATTTACCTTCCCGGTTATAAACGGCCATGCATTTATTGTCTTTGGTCGACAATAAGTAAATGTTGTGTGATATAGGTTGAATGGCGATTGCAGAGGGATTAAAATCCAGTTTATCACCGTCAAATTTTTTGAAATCATCTTTGTGTATCAGAAGGAAAGGTTGGCGGTAAAGTTTTTTTGTTTGCAGACTAAACTGGTAAACCGCTTTGTCAGATTTTTTTGCTCCGGCCACTCCTGAGGCACCCTTGCAGGCAATAAGTAAATTTTTTGTGACAGGATCATAACAAAGACCTTCTGTATTGTTGTCTTTGGAAAGTGATGTGGAATATTTTGTGACTTTCGGATCATCTGAATCGCAGTTTTCAATCTTATAAATATCACCGTGGCTCCATATTGCATAGACCGTATTGCCAACCATTGTCACGTCTTCAATATCAAACTTCCCTTTTGTTTTGTGAAAATCTATTTTCTTTTCAACTGTGGCATTCTTGTCGTCAAGTTTTAATAGATATAATCTTCCATGCAAATCTTCAATTGCGATCAAATGATTTTTATCAACCCAGGTATCGCCTGATACTTCCTGCAAATCCTTTTCGAGTTCCCAGGAATGTACAGGTTTTTTGAGGTCATATGTAACCCCGGATTTTTGAAGTGAATCTGTCGCAACATTAGAAACTAATTTACCCATTCTTGGAGGCATGCGTATGATGACTGGTTTCTTATCCACTGAACCGGTCCTAGAGTTGCAGCCCCATATCACGATTGAAAAAATAAGAATGGATCTTGTTAGCTTGTGCATGAATTAATATTTCTTGGTTAAGTAAAAATTTAATTCGCAAAAAAAAAGCCGGAAAGTTGATTTGCTTTCCGGCCCGAAAATCTATTGATGCGTATTATTCATCCGGCCCGTTTGTTCGCCGGAAGTATCAATTCCATTTTGAACAGGAGCCAATGTATCGGCGTTGTTATTATTACCTTCATAAACACCGGAACCCGATTCGGTAGAATTAACAGGGTCGTGAATATGATTGGGTGTGGGGCGGCATGAAGCAAAGAAAACAACCGCAAGAATGACAATCACAAGATTCGTAAATCTTTTCATATTAATTGATTTTTGTTTGGTGACTCAAATTTTTTGCCAGTAAAAACGAGGCTATTCCAAAGCTTCTTTTGCAAAAGCTTTAGGCGGCAAAGGAAAGAATTTTTTGTCCATGTTGCATAACTTCCACAGTAAACAGACAAACTCCTTACATTTTTTTGCTTGCAGAATAAACAAATTCTTTTTCAGGGCATGAATTTTGAGTTTCGTTCGAAAATTAAAACCACCATTATGGAATCTTTAGTTAAACCCGAACATCGCGAAGGGCGCCTGGCCAAAAAAATTGAAAGTGAGACAGCCAAAATTCCCTCTGATGTTTTTCTGTGGGCAGCCATCGGATCTATGGCAGTTTCCATGTCTTTTCAAATTGCGGGAAAGAAAAACAAAAGTCTTTTTTTCGGTCAATGGGCCGCACCTTTTTTATTGTTTGGGATTTACAATAAACTCGTAAAACAACTGGGACACGACCATTACAGTCAATATTGATCATTAGGGGAATTACACTATATAACACTTATGCATAAACGCACAACATTTTGCCGCTTTCAACGGATATGAATTATTATGTCATCTTCTCCTTTCAATTTGGACGAAGGATCGTCTTTCGTTCCGTGGTCGGTATAAGTAGCTATGAGCACCGCTTCTTTCAGTGAAGAATTAGTCTTCAATTTGAATGAGCCTGAAGTTCCCGCAAGAAAGGAAAGCAAGGAATCACCTGCATTTTTATAAAGCCAGTTTACAATCTTTTTTGCTTCTTCAAGGTTCAATTTATTGTTGGAAGGCATTTGTACACTTCCCCATCTTCCTTTTGAACCATTCAAAATATGATCCGCCAAGGAATCTGGAATTGAAGGATTCCATTTGTAATGTTGGATCAAATTATAAAATGACGGCCCTATCTTTTTCGCATTAAACTCGTGGCAATTGAGGCAATTGGAATTTTTAATCAAAGCAAGTCCTTCTTCATCTTTCTCTTTATTTTTTGCAAACAATTCTTTTGCATCTGCTGAATCTTTTACATATTTAATTTCCAAAAAAACTTCCTCCGGATTTATTTCCTGGTATTTCGATTCTCCATCTTCCTTATCTGAAACACTTATCCGGTAAGGTATCTGGGCGCCGGCTGAAAAAAAGCTGTTGTTTTTTGGAGAAAGAATTTTTACTTGCGGAGCATGATTTTCGCTTTGATTTTCTTCAATATTTTTCGAAGAAATTTGTTGGTTTACGGGCAAAAAGGCAAAAGAAATAAAACTGAAAATTATCGCTAATGTATAAAGAACAAATCGGAGATATTTATTCATGGATTTTGTTCATTTAAAAATTCATCAAGGCTTTTCATCAATTTCATTTGCGACACGCTGTGCCGAGCGAAGACAAGATTCCATACCGCGACTAAGATTATCGGCATACGTTCCTGCAAAATATATTCTTCCTTCCGGCTTCATGATCTGCGGCCAGAATTGGTGCATTTGCCCTATAGGGAAAGGTAACATTTCACACGTTGGTGCAAATTGATCCTTTGTCCAGTCCAAAGTTAACGCCTGTACAATTGTGTCATGTTTACCGGGATATACTTCCCTGAATGCGCCCAAAACTCTTTGCGGCGAAAGTCCACCCGGTCCAAAAGCTTTTAAGATCACCCTTGTTGTTTCAATCTCGTTTGGTTCCTGCCAGATCGAAGAAATATCAGGATGTTGAAACGACATGTTGATGCTTTTGAAACCATCATCCAGCCAGAATTTTGAACTGGCTTCAAACACATAAAACGGGTGAGAAGTATAGGCCATGTTATCAACCACAAATTGTTTTTCGGCAGAAAGTGCCGGAGTAACAGGGATATTTTTGAAGATTTGCAACGATATACAATTCACAAAATAATCAGCTTTCAATTCAATTTCGTCTTCTCTCCCAAAAGCAGTGCACGTTACGGTTACACCCTTTTCATCCTGTTGCACCGCAGAAATAGGATTTGCTAATTTCACCCTTTCTCCCAGCCTTTTGGCAAAAGCATTCGGCAATTGTTGATTACCTCCTTTTAC
>DASTXM010000154.1:0-8931 GCA_035765495.1 Hanamia sp. | reverse complement strand
TTTAGCTATGAGAAAATTCATTACGTTTCTTGTTGTAATGCTCGTATTGCAACTGCAGCAAAAAGTTTTTGCTCAGGAGAGAACAATAACAGGTACTGTTCTCTCCACCGATAATACTCCTGTTCAGGGAGCTTCAATTGTCTTGAAAGGTAAAAAAACGGGTACCAATTCAGATCTGGATGGAAAGTTTAGCATCCCGGCGAATTCCAGGGATGTGTTAGTAGTGAGTGCGGTAGGGTTTACTACCCAGGACGTTAAAGTGGGCAGTTCTTCAAATATTTCCATTACGTTGGAAAGATCCCAATCGCAATTGCAGGAAGTGGTGGTAACCGCTTTGGGTATTAAAAAACAGGAAAAGGCCTTGGGATATTCAGTGACTCAGTTGAATGCAAATGAATTGATGAAAAACAAGAATACCAATGTCATCAATTCTCTTGCAGGTAAAGTTCCCGGTGTAAATATTACGCAGTTCAGCGGTGCTCCGGGTGCAGGAGCTACTATCACTCTTCGCGGTGGAACTTCAACCTCAGAGACCAGGCAAAATCAGCCATTATTCGTTGTAGATGGAATTATCTATGATAACTCAACAACCGTTACTGGTAATACTGGAACTGACGGTTTATCCCGCAGTAATACAACTTATTCTGATCGCGTGATGGATATTAATCCTGAAGATATTGAAAGTTTGTCCGTTTTAAAAGGCGCTGCCGCCGCCGCTTTATACGGTTCCCGTGCGGCTGACGGTGTTGTTCTGATTACCACGAAGAAAGGAGCAGAAGGCAAAGTAGTTGTAGATTTCAATAGCAAAATAAGCACTTCATGGGCTGACAAATTACCGGAAGTTCAAACAGAATTTGGCAATGGCATTTATTCCAGTAATGGAGTTTTGGGTACTGATGGTGTTTATAGTTCATGGGGACCGAAGATTCCTGCTGACAGTACTATTTATGATAATATTGGTAATTTCTTTCAACACGGCGCTATTTATGATAATAATGTAAACGTATCAGGCGGTTCGAAGAACGGGTCTTTTTATTTATCAGGATCTAACTTTAAGCAAACCGGTATCGTTCCAGGTACAGGCTATGACAAAACAACTTTTCGTTTTAATGGGGAGCAGAAATACGGTGGCCTAACATTAGATGCGAATGTTGCCTATTCTGTTGCAAATACCGATAGAACATTAACTACCGCCGGTTTGTATGGAAGCGGAGTTGGAAGTATGCAGGCATTGTATGGCTATCCGACAACTTACAATATTAAAAATTATCTCAATCCAGACGGATCACAATACCGCATTTTTGGGAATACCGTTGCATTGGAAGACGACAGGGACAATCCTTACTGGATCATCCATGAAGATAATTTAACATCAAAAACCAATCGATTCACAGGTGGTATTAACGGCAATTTTAAAATTACCAATTGGTGGGATGTTACGGGACGTGTGGGTTATGATCAGTACACTACTAACGACTACACATTTATAGCTCCCGGATCTGCATTGATTCCACTATATCAAAACGGACGTTTAAGCAAAGACATGGTGAACTATACATATATCACCACAACTGCGATGACTAATTTTCATAAAGCCTTCGGCAATTTTGATACACATCTGATGTTGGGAACTACTGCCGAGGATTTTAACACAAAAAATCAAAATCTTTGGGGGTACGGGTTTAGTACACCAGGAACTATTAGCTTTAATAATATGGAGAACACCAATAAATTCTTTACAGACGCGACAACCAGAAGGCGTTTGGTGGGAGCTTATGGAGAAGTAGGTGTATCCTATAAAGACCTGGTTTACCTCACTGCAACAGGACGAAATGACTGGTCATCTACTTTACCTGTTAAAAACTGGTCTTATTTCTATCCTTCTATCAGTGGTTCTTTTATTTTTTCACAATTGCTTCCTCCAAGCAATTTCCTTTCATTCGGTAAATTGCGCGCAAGCTGGGCTAGAGTAGGTAAGGATGCCAATCCTTATGCTACTAATACTTACGAAAATCCTCCGATTACCATCGGTAATTATATGGGTGTGGGGAACCAGTATTATTCAGGTAATCCTAATTTGATACCGGAGATTCAAAATTCATGGGAAGTAGGAGGAGCATTTAGATTTTTGAATGATCGTATTGGTTTGGATTACACATACTATCATAACCAAACAGAAAATCAAATTGCACAACCGCGTTTAGCCCAATCCGGTGGATTTATTTTCAGCGCTCTTAATTCAGGCTCTGTAATCAACAAGGGGATGGAAATCGCGCTTACAGGTAAAGTAGTATCCCACAGAAACTTTTCATGGGATGCAACATTGAATTTCTCCTATAACAGAGGTAGATTAGGTGCTTTCCTTCCTGGTGTAGCTTATTTTTACCCGACAGACGCGCAATTTGGAACCATAAAAGCAGCATCTATTCCTAACGGAGGTTATTTCCTTGGAATGACTGGCCAGGATTATTATCGTGAAACAGACGCAAACGGAAAAGAAATGCCAAACGGGCGTTACGTGATCAATACCAAAACAGGACTATATTCAGTTAACTCTACTAATCCGGTTGTAGGTAATCGTGAACCGGATTACATTGGAGGTTTTGAAAATACTTTGAGGTATAAAAGATTAACATTATCCTTCCTTCTCGATATTCGAATCGGAGGAGATGTTTTCAATGGTACCGAGTACGCTATGGTTGTAAACGGTCTAAGCAAACAAACTTTGCTGAACGATCGCCAATCTGTGACATTAAAAGGAGTGAGCAGTGCCACAGGAGCTGATACTACCATAACGTACAATGCAAATCAGACATATAATATTGCCGGCACACAGGTTTCTGGTGCCTATATGATTCAGCAATATTGGTCATCCACAAAGGCAGGCGATGGTAGTTATGCAGCCAACTCTTATAATTTTATTACTTCAGTAAACTGGTTAAAACTTCGTTCAGTATCATTGGTATATGATTTCTCTGACCTATTGAAGAATCAGAAAGTTATTAAAGGACTTACTGCCACTGTAGTAGGAACCAACCTGTTTACATGGACCAATTACAAAGGAATGGATCCTGAAGTAAGTGCCGCAGGGGGAACCGGAGGTTCTGGTTCTATCGGTATTGATTACCTGGGAGTGCCTGCAGTAGCAAGTTTCACATTCGGAGTAAATATTAAGTTTTAAATCCAAAAAAATAAATCATGAAAAAAACAAAATATATTATACTGGGTTGCTTATTCGTAACGAGTTTGGCTTCCTGTAAAAAATGGTTGGACGTTAATACAGACCCGGATAATCCAAACAACCAAAGCGTTTTAATTCAAAACCGTGTTCCCTGGATCGAACACTTTTATCAATATACTGCCGGCGTAACCAATTATCGTACTGCTCTACAGGCAGGAGTTTATTATAGTAACACTGCGGCCGGTAATAGCTTTAGTACCACATGGCAGTGCTCTAGTTCCAATTCAACAACTCCATATCAAACCTGGTTTATTGAAGTATCTTCTAACGTAGTGGATTTGTATAATTCCGCACAGAAAAAAGGTGCGTATCATTATATGGCTGTAGCTGACGTTTTCCATGCACTGGGTTATATGGAAATGTTAGATTTATATGGCGAGATGCCTTATACAGAGGCAGGTACCGGAAATCCTAGCCCTAAACCTGATGATGGTAAAACCATTTATAATGGTTGTATGGATCACTTGAATGAAGCTATCAGTTTGTTCAATAAAACACAAGAAGTAGGTGCTCCGCCTCTTGCTGCCGGCGATTTGTGGAATGGTGGCGACGTAGGCAAGTGGTTAAAGTTATGTTGGGGATTAAAAGCGCGCTATATGTTGAAACTTTCTAAAAAAACGGATTTGTTCAATGCGGATTCTATTCTTTACTGTTTGTCACAGGCACCTCAATCTAATGCAGATAATACAGTTGGGCCTGGGTTCAATAACAGTACCGTAACAGATTATTTGGAGGGAGATCCTGTAGTAACCAACGGCAACTTTGATTATGCAGCTTATGGCAATTCTATTCGTATTTCCGGGTATTATTATAACCTGTTGACCAATTTGCGCGGTTCCGGAGTAATTGATCCTCGCATGTCTAAAATTGTTCCTGCTTCTATGGCTAATGTTAAATTAAATGGTTCAGGCCAGGTCAGTTCTTATACATGGAACCGTGGAGTAGGAGTGGATTCATATGACACTGCAACGCGTTTGGTAAAAGGAGGTCCTACTTCTATTCAAACGGCCACTTATACTGCTACTCCAAAAAAGATCATATATAATATTACAAATTCTACTGACCATGCAAATTTTATTGACTCCCTGGTTGCCCATGGCAAAATTTCCGGACAGGATTATGCAGATAGCGGTACTTATGTAAGGGTAATTTATCCCGCAGGATCTATCTATATTAATAGCACCAACTATATTTATGCCGGCGATACTATTTATGTAAATATGAGAAGTAACGCTGAAGCTACAACAGCGGTACCCGAACAGCAGACGGTGTCAAATGATGTTAACTGGTATCCAAATGAAGCAGCATATAATGCAGGCGTTATTGGCTCAACAGGCTCCTTCCAGGTTCGACCTGTTTCTGATCAGGATATTCTCACTTATGAAGAAATGTGTTTTATTAAAGCAGAAGTTTATATGAGAAAAGGGGACCCTGCTGATGCTTATACTGCTTACATTGCAGGTATCCAGGCTAATATGGATAAGATGCAAACTAAACTGGCCGAATGGCAAGGTGAGGGTTTCGACAAAAATGCTGCCGGTGTTGTTATACCTGATATGGAACCAATGAACGCAAGTGATATTGCTGCGTATATGACCAGCAGTGCCGTTGCACAAGGTCCAGGTGACTTAACCATGTCGGATATCATGCTGCAAAAATACATTGCCATGGGCTGCAGCATTGAAAACTACAACGATATGCGTCGTTTTGATTATAGTGCAGGTGACATAGGCAATTTTGGAGTGGTTTATCCCGGCTATCAGAGAGGCCCTTTATTTACAGGTCAGGCTCAATTGACAGGTAGCTCTCCAAATGATCCAAGATACTGGATGCGTCGTTGGATGTTACCTCCTACTTATGAAATAAATTACAACTCAATACACACGCTTGCTTTAAATCCCCATGCTGCTGACCCGAATATCTGGAGCATGCCGATTTGGTGGGACACTCCAACTGATGACGCTTATTATGGCTATCTCAAATAATAGTAATAGGAAGGTTTAATTAAGGTTTTATAAAAATGCGGGTAAAAATTTTACCCGTATTTTTTTTATAGAAACCAATGCTTTTTTAATTTGATTTCGGTAATTATTTATTTTAAAATATTCATTTTATACCAGCCAATTTTTTGTGGAATAAAAAATTCACTTATTGATTGGTTTACTGCAAAGAAATTCTCTTTCTTTTTCATTTTTACAAAACATTAAACCTGAACTTTTTTCTATAAATTCACACGCATTCAAAATATCCATTTCGTTGGTCATTTTATAATCAATCATGAAAAAAAACTTACTCCTTATTTCGCTTCTCTTCTCATTGCAACTTTCTTTCGCACAAACAGGTTTTAAATTCGCTCACGTTTCTGACACTCACATTGGAAGCCCAAATTCTGAAGAAGACCTAACAAGAACGGTTCATAGCATCAATAGTGATTCGACTTTAAAATTTGTAATTATCTCCGGAGACATTACTGATTTTGGAACTGATTCTGCTTTTCGTCTTGCAAAAACGATCCTGGATAGTTTGAATAAACCGTGGTACATTATTCCCGGAAACCATGACGCCAACTGGTCGGAAAGTGGAACGAATAGTTTTAAAAAGATCTTTGGCTCAGAAACATTCAAGTTTGAATATGGTGGTTATCTTTTTCTGGGAACTGTTTGTGGGCCTAACATGCGGATGAGTCCTGGCCAGGTTTCCAGGGAAAATATTGTATGGCTCGATTCCACCCTTGCTCATTTAAAAAATAAAAACATTCCGATCATTTTTGTAAATCATTATCCTCAGGACTCTTCATTAAATAACTGGTTCGATATTATTGATCTTCTCAAAACAAGAAACACACAATTGATCCTTTGCGGCCATGGACATGCCAATCGCCAATTGAATTTTGAAGGAATTCCCGGCATCATGGGAAGATCGAATCTACGGGCAAAAAATCCGGTTGGTGGTTATAATGTAGTAACGATAAAAGATGGCACAGTTACTTATGAAGAAAAAAATCCGGTTACTGATGAACAAAAAAAATGGGCAGAAGTGAAATTATACCCGCATGATTTTGCAGCGGATACTACTCATTATTTTCGGCCTTCTTATGCAGTCAATCAAACTTATAAAAACGTAAAAACTGTTTGGCAATTTAACGACAACAGTGATATTGGTTCCGGCGCTGCTATTAATAAAAATCTCGTAATAGCAAGCAATTCGAATGGAGAAGTGTATGCCCTGAATCTAAAAAATGGAAAAAAAGTTTGGACATTTCTTACAAAAGGGAAAATTTATTCAACGCCTGCTGTTGAAAATAATTTGGTAGTAGTTGCTTCCACTGATGATAATATTTATTGCCTCAATGCCGCAGATGGAAAACTGGTTTGGAAATTTGAAACGCAAAAACCAATTGTTGCTAATCCATTAATTAAAAATAGTTTGGTATTCATCGGGGCTGCTGACGGGCATTTCAGAGCTATAGATCTTCAAAGCGGAAAATTGAAATGGGATTATTTTGGAGTAAAAGGTTTTGTAGTTACCACGCCATTATTCTACAAAAACAAAATTTATTTTGGAAGTTGGGGTACAGAATTTTATGCCTTAGATGCGGAAACCGGCGCTCTTGTTTGGAAATGGAACAATGGTTCTACCAACAGAATGTACTCTCCCGCTGCATGTTTTCCTGTTGCAACAGATGGCAAAATTTTTATCGTTGCTCCGGATCGTTATATGACGGTTTTGGATGCAGAAAATGGAAACGTGATCTGGCGAAAAAAGAACAACGAGGAACAAGTGCGCGAATCAATGGGATTATCTTCCGATAGTTCTTTGGTGTATGCAAAAACGATGGAAGGAAAATTGATTGGTGTTTCCACTTCACTTCCGGATATGCAAATTACATGGCATTCTGATTTAGGATTGAATTATGAAATTGCACCAACAGCCATTGTTGAAAAAGAAAATATTATTTATGTTCCTTCTAATTCCGGGCTGATCGTGGCTGTAAACCGAGATGGTTCTGTATTGTGGAAACATAAAATTTCGAACTGTTTGATCACTTCAATCGTTCCTGTTTCACAAAACAAAGTGATTGCTACAACAATGGATGGAAAAGTTACTTGCCTTGAATTTTAAGTAAAATTATTTTCGCATATCCATTACTGTTATATCATATTTTATTTCGTAGTAAAGAAAGGAATATCCTGATTTTTTATTTTTCTAAAAACTGTAACAGATTTCTAATGATTATTTGACAGCATCTTTCGTTATTTCATTGTTTACGGTGCGCCAGATTTTTAAAGGATTTTCATTTTTCAATTCGTCAGGAAGGAATTTATTTTCCCAGTTTTGAAAAGCAATGGGTCTTGCAAAACGTTTGATCCCATCAGCGCCCACAGAAGTAAATCTTGAATCAGTAGTTGCCGGAAAAGGGCCGCCATGCTGCATGGCAAGACAAACCTGAACACCTGTTGGCACTCCATTCAACACAAATCTTCCACAGATATTTTTTATTTCTTCTATCAGTTCTTCATTGGAAAGAAAATCATTTTCAGAAGCCATCAAAGTAGAAGTTAATTGGCCTTCCAAATGCCTGGCAATTTCAACCATCTGTTTTTGATCAGTGCATTGAACGACCAACGAATAAGGACCAAAAACTTCCTGGTGCAACAGAGGATTATTTAAAAAACTTTCTCCTGATGTTGTTGCAATTGTTGGTGTTCCTTCATTCTCTTTTTTCCCGATGGATGAAACAGAAACAAGAGTAACATTTTTTTCGTGCAAAGCTTTTTCTCTCTTCTCATCAAAAGCTTTTGCAATACCAGGATGCAACATTTTATGCGGAGCAGTTTTTTCAATTTCTTTTGCAAGAATGGAAATAAAATTTTTCAGATCATCACCTTTAATTCCAATAATCAAACCGGGATTCGTACAAAATTGCCCAACGCCCTGAGTAATAGAAGCAGCGTACATTTGAGCAATTTCTTCCGCTGAAGTTTTTAATTTTTCAGGTAATAAGAAAACAGGGTTGATACTTCCCATTTCTGCAAAAACCGGTATCGGATCTTTTCGCTGATTTCCCCAATCAAACAATTGTTTTCCTCCGGCAAAAGAACCAGTGAATCCCACAGCTTTTGTATGAGGATGCATCACCAACATTTTTCCAACTTCGATTGAAGCACCATGAACATGCGCAAAAATTCCTTTCGGCATTTTCGATTTTTCAACTACTTTAAAAATCGCGTTCGCCACTTTTTCAGAGGTTTCAGCATGAGCAGGATGAGCTTTTACAATTACCGGACAACCAGCAGCAAAAGCACATGCTGTGTCACCGCCAGCGGTGGAGTAAGCAAAAGGAAAATTGCTTGCGCCGAAAACAACGACAGGTCCAAGTGGGATCAGCATTTTCCGAATGTCATGAGAAGATTTATTATTTGGTTTTGGTGTATCGATTGCTGCTTCGACCCACTCTGCTCTTTCACAAGCTGCAGCATACTGATTCAACTGAAAAATAGTCCTCGTAAGCTCTCCATGCAATCTCTCTTCAGTAAGATTGGTTTCTTTCATTGCCGTTTTCACCAAATCTTCTTCCTGATTTTTTAACTCAATTGCAATCGATCGCATAAAATCAGCACGTGATTTTAAAGACATTTTTTTGTATTGATAAAAAGCTTTCCACGCAGCACTCATTACAGTTTCAATTT
>DASTXM010000153.1:0-2824 GCA_035765495.1 Hanamia sp. | reverse complement strand
CGGTATGCAAAACTTTGAAGCCACTTATTCATTGCCCACCATGCAATAGGTGATGCAATCACAAATGCAATCAGCACAAGTACTATAAAATCTTTTGCCACTAATGTTGTAATGTCAGGAATATTTGCTCCCAATACTTTTCTTATGCCGATTTCCTTCGTCCGTTGTTGTATGGCATAAGATGATAAACCAAACAATCCGAAGCAGGCAAGTAAAATTCCAATGCCGGTAAAAATTTTCATCACTTCGCCCAGCCGTATTTCTGATTGATATAATTTATCGTAATCTTCATCCAGAAAATGATATTCAAATGGACGGTCAGGTACAAGGGATTTCCATTTTGATTGCAAAAAAGAAATGGTTTGCGGTAAATGCTCACCGCTTAATTTTATCAGCAATTCTCTTCCTCTTATTTCCGTAAATAATACAAAAGGTTTTATAGGAGAACGCAGCGATTCGAAATTAAAATCTTTTACCACCCCTGAAACATAACCGGGCCTGGCATTATCTAAAAACATTTTTTTGCCAACTGCCTCCTTTGGCGACCACCCTAATTCTCTTGCCGCAGATTCGTTTAAAATAAAATGATAAATTCTTAATTTCTGGCTGTCTGATGCAACATCTTTGATATCCTGTTGTGTAAAATTCTTTCCGGCAATTAATTGCAGGCCAACCGTATTTACAAAATCTTCATCAACGGGATTGGCCGTTACGGCTATTTGCTGATCATCCGGCATTATTGCAGAACGCATATTATAACCACCACCACCTTCTACCGGCGAACGGACACATCTCGAAACACTCAATACATCAGGATTGGTTTTAAATTCGTGTTTGATCACATCAATGTTTGTAAGCATTCTGTCATTCATTGGCAGCACTACCACATGGTCACGATCATACCCTAATTTTTTATGCTGTATAAAATACAATTGCCGTTGCATAACGAATGTTGATATAATCAGGAAAACAGAAATCACGAACTGAAAAATGATTAATGATTTTCTCAATACTTGCCCGGAAGCTGTGTTTTTAAATGACCCTTTTAAAACTTTTACCGGTTGAAATTTGGTAAGAATAAATGAAGGATAGAAGCCCGCAAAAAAACTGATGCATAACGCAACAATAATTGAAAAAGAAATAAACTTCCACGAAAAAAGATTGTTTAATTCAAGTTGTTTGTTGGTCAGTTGGTTAAAAGCAGGCAATAACAAAGCCGACAAGATCAGGCTCAAAACAACAGCAATGAAGCAAAGAATAATTGATTCATTAATGAACTGCCAGAACAGTTGCTTTTTGGCAGCTCCCAATACTTTTCGTACGCCAACTTCCTTTGCTCTTTCGAAAGAACGTGCAGTGCTGAGATTAATATAAGTTGAACACGCAATGATCAGAATTAATAAGGCAACAGCAGCCAGAATATAAATGTAAACGATACTCGTGTTTGGTGTGAAGCTATCATAAGGTGAGTAAAGATGTATTTTTTTAAAAGGCTCAAGAAAGAAATTTACGGTAGCGCCTTTGCCTTCCATTTCCTTTTTCATAAAAGAAGGCAGCTTTGCCTGCAGTTGCTTAATATCATTTTTATTTTTTAACAGCAGGTAAGTTGTATAATTGGCATCCCAGTAAGATTCTTCATAATCGTGGGTAATACCAAGCGAAGAAAAAGAGGCAAGAAAATCAAGTTGTATTTGTGAGTTGGAAGGGCAATCCTGCATCACTCCTGTAATCCGGTATAAATTGCTGTCGTTGCCAATACGCAATGTTTTATTAATTGGATTATCATTCCCAAAATATTTTTTTGCTGTTGTTTGGGTAAGCACCACATTGTACGGTGCTGCAAGCGCTGTTTGCGGATCACCTTGCAACAGGTGGAATGAAAATATGTTGAAGAAATTTGAATCTGCATACATGAATTTTTTTTCGTCGAAAAGTTGGTCATCGTGCTTCACCACCCTTGCATATTCGATCATTTTAATTGCCGATTCTACTTCAGGAAACGTTCCTGGAAAAACCGCAGCAACCCTTACACTTGTATAATTGCCTTCATTGGATTCACTGCCGCTAAAACTGTATTGCATAATAACACGGGCAATGCGATCGCCTTTGCTTTCAAACTTGTCGAAGCTTAATTCATTCTGAATATAAAGTGCAATCAGCAAACAGCACGTCAGACCAATAGTAAGACCCGAAATGTTTATAACAGAACTATGCTTTTGTTTTAAAATATTCCGCCAGGCGATTTTGAAATAATTTTTGAACATTGTCTTGTTGCTTATTGATTGTTCATGATTTTCGTTTATACATCCCTGTTAGGTAAACCAACAACTATTTTTAGATTTCCATTTTCTCCCTTAGCACATCAGCATATCATCACATTAGCTAATTATTCACTTCTCAAACTCTTCACCGGGTTCGCCACGGCTGCTTTTATTGCCTGGAAGCTAATGGTGATCAATGCAATCAGCAAGGCTAAGATTCCTGCTGTCGCAAAAACCTTCCATGAAATATTTATGCGGTAAGCAAAGTCTGCGAGCCATTTGTTGATCGCCCACAGGGCAATAGGTGTAGCGATAACAATTGCGACAATTACCAATTTTAAAAAATCCGCGCTTAATAATTTTACTATTCCGGAAACACTTGCTCCCAATACTTTTCGGATTCCTATTTCTTTTGTTTTTACCTGTGCAGTATAGGTTGCCAACCCAAATAGCCCTAAGCATGAAATAAAAATCGCAATACCTGCGAACACATTAAACAGCATGACTGTGCGCTGGTCGCTTTTGTATTGGGCTTCAAAGCTTTTGTCTAAGAACTGATAACT
>DASTXM010000152.1:0-3916 GCA_035765495.1 Hanamia sp. | reverse complement strand
CTGGGCGATTTGTTTTCCAACCACACTTCGATCATGATCATGGAACACGCAGCCTCTCTTGATCTTGAGCAGTTTGAAGATTCCAATTTTTACGACAAACTTGAAAGAGCACGGCAGCAAACGATTGGACGAACAGTCCTGCTATCCCAGATACTGAGCCAGTTACAGGATTTAATAACTATGGGTTTTCTCGCAGCCGGACTGGTTGTTTTTAACCCGTGGCTGATAGTGCTTTTGTTTGTGGCGGTGCTTCCTGCATTTTTGGGCGAAGCACATTTTAACGACCGTACCTATTCGCTCAGCCGCAGGCAAACGCCGGAAAGAAGAGAACTGGATTATATGCGTTATATCGGTGCGAGTGATGAAACTGCAAAAGAAGTGAAGTTGTTTAATTTGTCTGGCTTCCTGGTCGACCGTTTCCGGCAATTGTCAGACAAGTTTTACCGTGACAATAAAAAACTCGCAGTCAAAAGATCTTTGTGGGGAACGGGATTTTCTTTGCTGGGAACACTCGGGTATTATGGGGCTTACGTCTTTATCATTTCAAAAGCAGTACAGGGAAAAATTACTATTGGTGACCTGACTTTTCTTGCCGGTTCTTTCAGGCAGTTGCGAAGCTCGCTCGACAGTATTTTAACGCGTTTTACTTCCGTTTCACAAGGAGCTATTTACCTGAAAGATTTTTTTGATTTCTTCGAAATTCAACCAACGATCTATCCTTCTTCCGATGCTGTACCTTTTCCTAATAAGATCAGGGAAGGTTTTGTTTTTGAAAATGTAGGTTTCAAATATGCTCACTCCAATAATTGGGCGATTCGTCATTTGAATTTTACGCTTAAGGCCGGAGAAAAATTAGCACTGGTTGGAGAAAATGGCGCGGGAAAAACAACGCTTGTAAAATTGCTCGCGCGGTTGTATGATCCGACCGAAGGGAGGATCTTATTAGACGGCCGCGATCTGCGTGAGTATGACCTGGCACAATTGCGTAAAAATGTGGGCGTGATTTTCCAGGATTACATAAGATACCAGATGACCGTGTCACAAAACATTGCAGTTGGTAATATTGACGAATTGGAAAACCAGGAATTGATCACTGAATCAGCAAGAAAAAGCCTCGCCGACCGGTTAGTTCAAAGGCTGGCTGGAAAATATGACCAGGCTTTGGGAAAACGTTTCAACCAGGGTGTTGAGCTTTCCGGCGGCGAATGGCAAAAGATTGCACTTGCGCGTGCTTATATGAAAGAAGCACAATTGCTCATCCTCGACGAACCGACCTCAGCCCTCGATGCGCGCGCAGAGTATGAAGTGTTCCAGCGTTTTTCAGAATTAACCAAAGGAAAAACAGCAGTGCTTATTTCGCATCGTTTCTCAACAGTCCGTATGGCTGACAGGGTGCTCGTTCTTGACAAAGGCCAACTTCTTGAAATTGGCAGCCATGAAGAATTACTTGAGCAAAACGGGCGCTATGCAGAGTTGTTTAATTTGCAGGCAGCGGGGTATTTGTAAATTCTGTTATTTATTATTGAGTTATTCAATCCGCAATTGGAAATTGGCAATGGATATTTGCATCAGGCATGAAAATCAGACCTCACAGGTGTTACCTCTTTACACAAAGACCTGAAAAGTTTTTGAAACCTTACAGGTCTGAATAATGTATTTTCGTGTAACCGTTACCGGTACAGTAATAATTTTCTTCAAAAGCAAGGTTGTAAATACGCAAGAGAACACCTTTTCAACGCTAACCATTTCTTGTAATTCTTAAGCAGGAATAAAGAAATTTTTGTGCTTACTTCCTGCCGTTGTTGGTGTCCCGCCAACAATCTAAAGATTCATTTGCTGTTGACGGGGATGCCAACAGAAGCAATAATTATCCAAAGATATCTTTCCTGGAAATTTACAGCGCTTCAAACGTTCCTCTTTGTTTTATAGCTCACTTTAAAAGATATTTTTTAGCCTATGTTAAGTGTTGCATCTTCATCGTAACAATTTTATTACACCTATTAATAAAGTCAATAACTTTATGATTGGATTAGTTTGAAAAATTAAATACGCATTAGAAGGGAAAGGCTATAAATGACTTAGGAATTTTATTCTTAATTACAATAGACCATATAGATGGCCACTTATTTGGCACTTCAATTAAAATTGCGTTATGAAATATAAATTGGGCCTCACTTTCGTGTTAACAATTATGAGTTTCCTGGTAGCTGAAGCACAGAGCAAAAAGGGAAAACAGACTGCACGAGCTATTATTTGCCTAACATATGATGATGGTTTGACAACACAACTTTCAACTGTGATCCCGCAACTGGACTCCATTGGCTTCAAAGGCACCTTCTTTTTAAACTCAATTCAGGGCTCGTCACAATCTGATGTAATTGGCCAAACTCCTGAAGCAGTGCTTGGGTGGACGAATGCTGCAAAAGAAGGCCATGAACTTGGAAATCATACTTTATTTCATCCTTGCCCTCAAAATTTAGGTTGGGAAAAATCGCTGGCTATCGAAACTTATTCTGTAAATAAGATTGTGACAGAAATTAAAACTGAAAACACCATCCTTTCATTATTAGACCCACCACGAAAACAAAGAAGCTTTGCATATCCGTGTAATAATTCATTAATAGGCGACACAGACTATTCAACTATCATAAAAAAAGAAGGTTTGGTAAAATATGCCAGAACCGGAGGAGACAGCAACAGCATTGTTGCCGATTTTAAAAGTTTAAACACAATGAAAGTTCCTTCCTGGCTTGTACCTACAGGCACAACATTAGAAGAACTTATTGCATTTGCCGAAAGAGTTAAAAAGGAAGGAGGAATGGGTGTTTATCAATTTCATGGTGTCGGTGGACAAATCTTTCAAATCTCAAGGGAAACGCACAAGGCTTTTTTGGAGTACCTGAAGAAACACCAGGACGACTACTGGGTAACGACCTTCACGGAAGCGCTGGATTTTGTTACCAACCAACAATGATAGCAACATACATTATATTCAATCATAAGGTCTCTTCGCTTCTAAATTTCGGGGACACATTACCCGTAAAGTCACAATATTCGCCAAAAGCAATAAGTCTTTCATTCTTCATTCTCAGCAACGTCTCACGATAGTGGACGTTGCGTTCATAATCAATTTTCGCAACGTCTCGCGCTGAAAACGTTCCTTTGAAAAAAAATTTCTTTTTTTAAATATTAAAATATTTTTACCTTGAATCCCTGGTATGAGTTTCTCCATAAGAAGAAACTAACTGTGGTGAATGGAATTTCAATTCAATTGAAAGTTAAACTGCAATATTAAAATTTGTATTGACGCAACAACAATTCAAAAAGCGCAACACAAAAGTATTGATTACCAATGTGCAGATTTTCACAGTTTTGCATTTAATAAAATGTTGGCGGTAATTTGACAAACATCAAAATAATAATATGAACAAAAGCCAAAGAGTTCAAGAATTGGAGAATGAAATTTCAGAGGTTCGGTATCAACTAATCCTTAAGGGTTCACAACTTAGATTTCTGAAAGGAGATACCGAAAGAATTACAAGACTAACAAATGAAGTTCAAGAATTAAGAAAACAACTTTATAACCTTAATGAAGAAATCATTAAGTATAAGTTTGCATACTTTGTTACCTACGAGGTAAGTACAAGAAATATTTACACAAATCAAGTTGAGCACGATACTTTCTCGGAGACACTATTACTCGACCAAGATTTTGATGTCGACCTACCTAAAGAGAACGATGATTGGAATTGGGACAAAAAAGGTATTTCAGCATTTGTCTTAGCCCCTTAAATAACTGGACTAAAATGGAAATTCATTTTAGAACATTAAATTTAAGGTATCATGAGCAGACAACGCAGAAAATGGAGCGAATCTGAAAAGCTCCAAATCATTCAGGAAGCGGAACAAAACGGTT
>DASTXM010000151.1:0-26242 GCA_035765495.1 Hanamia sp. | reverse complement strand
ATATTCAAAGGGCTTCCTTTCCGGTGATCGATATCCATTCGCACAATTATGTTCCTGATAAAGATTTAGATGATTTGGTGAAACTGATGGACAAAATGAACATCCAAAAAGCAATAATACTTTCAATGCAAACGGGGAAAGGTTTTGACAGTGTGGTTGAAAAGTACAGTCGCTACCCGAGTCGCTTTGAAGTTTGGTGTGGCTTTGACTATACTGGTTACGGTACAGCCGGTTGGCAAAAACATGCGGTTGCCGAATTAGAACGGTGTTATAAAAAAGGTGCACGCGGCGTTGGTGAATTAGGCGATAAAGGATCCGGTGAATTGTACTCAAAACCTACACCGGGAAAAGGCCTTCATATTGATGATCCGCAAATGAAACCGCTGTTGCAAAAATGCGCAGAGTTACACTTGCCGATCAGCATTCACGTAGCAGAAGATGCATGGATGTATGAAGAACCTGATTCCACCAATGACGGTTTAATGAACTCAGCCACCTGGCATGTGAACATGAATGAACCAGGAAAATTAGGACATGATCAGCTGATCAAATCTTTGGAAAACGCAGTTCGTGAAAATCCGAAAGTTACTTTTATTGCCTGCCATTTAATGAACTTATGTTCCAATCTGCAGGTTTTGGGCGAAATACTTGGAAAGTATCCAAACCTCTATGCAGATATCGGCGCACGTTTTGCAGAAATTGCGCCGGTGCCGCGTTACGCAGCCTCTTTCATTACAAAATACCAGGACAGGATTTTGTACGGAACCGACAATTACCCCGGTGAATTAATGTATCAAACCACATTTAGAATTTTAGAAACAGCAGATGAACATTTTTATGAAAGATCATTGTTTAATTATCATTGGCCTTTGTATGGATTACATCTTCCGAAAAGTGTTTTGGAAAAAATATATAATAAGAATGCTGCAAAAATTCTTAACCATAAATAACACTCTAAATTGTAAGGACTATTGATGATTGTTATTTTCTTTACAGTAAAACAACAATTATCGGGAAATTTGATTTATAAATTCTACCGGATTTGAAAGGAAGAAAAACTGAAGCTTGTAAATGTAAGATATTTACAAGCTTTTTTATTTTACATGAAAAGAAGGTAAAGTTTTAAAGAATGAAAAAAATTAATTTTAAAACACTGGAATGAAATTGGCAGAGGAAATGAATTAACGATGATTTTAAGAACCAAATAAATATTTGATGACAAAAGAACATCAGAGGTTAGAAGAAAATTCGCAAAAGAAAGTGCCACTTGAAAGATGGGGACCTTATGTAAGCGAAAGGCAATGGGCAACTGTAAGAGAAGATTATTCGTACACGAATGATGCGTGGAATTATTTTCCATTCGACCAGGCGCACTACCGGTCTTACATCTGGGGCGAGGATGGAATAGCGGGCATTTCAGATTATTTTCAAAATCTTTGTTTTGCAGTTGCCTTATGGAATGGCAAAGACCCAATATTGAAGGAAAGGCTTTTTGGATTAGGCAACCGGCAGGGAAACCATGGCGAGGATGTAAAGGAATTATATTATTACCTGGACAATCTTCCTACTCATTATTATATGGAATATTTGTACAAGTATCCACAACGTGAATTTCCTTATGATGAAATACGAAATGTAAATAAAGACCGCTCTCGCAATGATCCTGAGTATGAAATTTTGGATACAGGTGTTTTTGATAACAACGAATATTTTGATGTCCATGTAACCTATGCCAAAGAAGATTCACATGACATTTTCATAAGGATCAATATCCAAAACCGCTTTGAAAAAACCGCCCCAATTACTGTATTGCCAACTTTATGGTTTTACAATCGCTCGAGCAACCAGAACCTGGAGGAAAAGCCTGTAATTACTCAACTGAATGACACAACCGTAAAGGCGACTCATAAAAGATTGGGAAGCTATTTTTTGCATTTCCAAAATCCGAAAATGTCCTTGTTTACGGACAATGAAACGAACCTGAAAAAAGTAAATGGGAAGGCAAACCTCTCTCCTTTTGTAAAAGACGCATTTCACCAGGCAATCATTCAGAAAAAAAATATTGCGCCTTTCAAGAAAAGAGGATATGGAACAAAATTTTCACCGGTTTATGAATTCAGAATCCATCCCGGCGAAACAAAAACAATTTACCTGCGGCTTACAGAAAAACAATTAGAAAATGCTTTTTCCGAAGGATTTGAAAATATTTTTTCACAACGAAAAGCAGAAGCAGATGAATTTTACCACGAAATTCTTCCCAAAAACATTTCTTTGGAATTAAAAAATATCCAGCGGCAATCACTTGCCGGGATGCTTTGGAACAAACAATATTATCACTATGACGTGGAGCGCTGGCTCACCACAAGTGATGGCATCACACCCGTGAACGATGGAAAATTGTTCGGCAGGAATCATGATTGGAAACATTTGAAAAACCAGGATATTATCCTGATGCCCGACAAGTGGGAATATCCATGGTATGCCGCATGGGACCTCGCTTTTCATTGTATCCCCATGGCGATGCTTGATCCGGGCTTTGCCAAGCATCAATTGTTGCTCATTATGCGCGAATGGTACATGAAACCCGATGGACAATTGCCGGCTTATGAATGGCATTTCAGTGATGTGAATCCTCCTGTTCAAGCATGGGCGGCGTTGCAGGTTTTTCGCACAGAACAAACGCTGACAGGAAAAAAAGATATTGCTTTTTTAAAGAAAATATTTCACAAATTGATCATCAACTTTACCTGGTGGATCAACAGGAAAGATGCCAGCGGAAACAATATTTTTCATGGCGGATTTTTGGGTTTGGATAATATCGGGATTTTCAATCGCAGTATTGAAATGCCCGGAAAACACCGGCTTGACCAGGCAGATGGAACAAGCTGGATGGGAATGTATGCATTAAACATGATGGACATTGCCTTGGAAATAGCAACAGAAGACATAACATTTGAAGATACTGCAACCAAATTTTTCGAGCATTTTGTCTTGATAGCTGAAGCATTAAATCTCCAGGGATTGTGGAATGAAGAAGACCATTTTTTTTATGATACACTTGCTCTTGCTGAAGGCAATCCGATTCAACTACGGATCCAGTCGATTGTTGGCCTTACTACTTTATTTGCCGTCTCGACCATTAAAAAAAGTATCAGGGATCAGCTTCCGGATTTTAAAAAGAGAACTAACTGGTTTGAAAATTACAGGAAGAAAAACAATCGTTTCTGGCCAAATGAGGAGCGCACCGATGGCAACGACATTTTATTATCATTGGTTCCAAAAGAAAGGTTGAAAAGCATTTTAGTTCATTTGTTGAATGAAGAAGAATTTCTTTCGCCCGGCGGTATTCGTGCTCTTTCAAAATTTCATGAAAAGAATCCTTACGCTGTCACAATAGATAATGTTGAATACGGAATTCAATATGATCCGGGTGATTCCATTTCCAATCTTTTTGGTGGAAATTCCAACTGGCGCGGGCCCGTGTGGATCCCGATCAACTACATCATAATTCAATCTATCAGGAAATACGGCGAATTTTATGGAGATGAATTGATAGTGGAATGCCCAACCGGTTCTGGTAATTATATGAATTTAAAAAAAGTGGCCAATGAATTGGCAAGAAGAGTGACGAGCCTGTTTGTAAAAGACGATGAAGGAAAACGAAATATTCATGCAGAATACAATTGGTTTTATCAAAGACCGGAAAACAATGAATTGCTTTTATTCTTTGAATATTTTCACGGAAATACCGGGAAAGGATTGGGCGCAAGTCATCAGACCGGCTGGACTTCGCTTGTTGCTTGCCTGATAAGTGAACTTGCGCGATATGAAGCCAATGATCAATAAAGCAATATAAAAAATGCGGGGATTGGTTCGTTTACTGGAAGAAAAATTTCTGTTTTCAGGAATTCGATCCCTCTTTTAAAAACTTCTGATGAAGTTCGAGCACTTGCGGGATTAGCATTTCATGTTCGTCGTTAATGATAACGTAGTCGCATAAACGCAGTTTTTCTTCTTCGTTCATTTGAAGCGCCATTCTTTCTTTCACCTGTTCTTCTGTAAGTTTACTCCGTTTCATGGTTCGTTCGATACGCAATGATTCAGGAGAACGAACACCGATCACTTTATCCAGATGTTGGTTGGAACCGCTTTCAAATATGAGCGCCGCTTCCTTGATGATGTAAGGAGCATTTTGTTTTTTCATCCACTCATCAGCATCTTTAATCGTGACAGGATGAACAAATGAATTTAATAATGCAGTTTTTTGGGGATTGGGAAAAACTTTTTCTGCCAGGTATTTCCGGTTGAGCTTTCCATCAACATAGGAGTCTTCACCGAAGTTTTCAATTATTTTTTTCTTCAAAGATTCATCTTCATTCATCAATCTTTTGGAAGCTGAATCAGCATCATAGACAGGAATACCAAGCACAGAAAATATTTTGGCAACGGTACTTTTACCACTTCCGATACCGCCCGTAATTCCAATTCGAAGCATCAGGAAAATTTTGGTGAAGAAAAATTAAAAAGGCTTTTTGTTTCAGTTTCAAAAAGAAGAAAAATACCGAAATAAAAAGCCTTAAAAATAATTATTTAATCGGAGCTGCTGTTGCCACCTTGTTCAGGTTAGCCGTCATTTCCATGCTCACAGCGCTCTTTTCCATTTTAATATAAGAACCGGGATTGACTTCCAGCATGAAAGTTCCGTCATCATTTAATTTATTGATCGTTCCGTGAATGCCGGCAATTGTTACGATCTTATCTCCTTTTTGAAGTCCAGACATAAAAGTCTTTTGTTGTTTTGCCTTTTTTGCCTGCGGCCTTATCATGAACAGCCAGAATACAAGGATCATCAATCCTAAAAATACAAATTGAAATCCTCCACCTCCCTGACCTTGTCCTAACATTAAAAATACCATTGCTAAATTCATGTTGTTTGTTTTTGACCTGTAATTAAAAATTGTTAATTAAATAAGTTTTACTTTTTACCTTCTACTACTCCTGTTAGCTGCAAAACCGGGAAACCCGGATAAGCATTGGAAACGACATTAACCGTTTTATGCGCCGGCCCGGGACGATCAGCCGTGTTGAAGATAACTTTTATACTTCCTGTCTGGCCTGGTTGTATTGGCTCTTCTGGTTTTTCAGGAACCGTGCAACCACAGCTGGCAGTGGCCGAAGCTATCACCAAAGGTTTTCTTCCTGTATTTCTGAAATGATAATCAAATACCACTTTTGTTCCTTCAGTCACTTTGCCAAAATCATAAGTTGAATCGAGCATGTGAACCGTAGTAGTGTCGTTAAAAAACTGGGAATCCATTTTTGTGAGGCTGATCGGTCCACGTTTATTACGCCTTATGTCGCAGGAAAACAGTGAAGTAATCAGCAAAAACGCGAGCAACCATCTTTTCATATCTGATTTTTTTCAGTGTGCAAAGTTATTATAAAGTGCTGTTTCTATAGTTGGTCTTGTGAATTTTATTTTGTGCCAGCAATTCTTTATGAATATTATCTAAAATTCCATTAATAAAATGTCCGCTTTGTTCTGTGCTGTATTCTTTGGCCAAATCAATATATTCATTGATCGTAACTTTTGTTGGAATAGTTTCAAAATACAACAATTCGCAAACACCCATCTTCAGCAAAATCATATCTATAAGTGCGATCCTTTCCAGGTCCCAGTTTTTCAATTTAGGTTTTATCAATTCAAGGCAATATTCATCTTTGTCGATCACAGATTCCAACAGTTCAGTGGCAAACTTCATTTTTTCCTCTCCTACCAATTGAGTAAAATCGAAAGTGGAAGGTTTGTTCAAAAATTTAGACATCAATACGATCATCATTTCGGCATCATCGTCCCAATGAATAAACTTCTCCTCCACATCACTGATAAAATATTCATCAGGCAACATCAGATCACTGAAGATGAATTCCAATATATCTTTTTCATGCTTCTTTTCCCTGGAAGGTTCAGCAATGTAATTTTGGTATTCAGGTGTATTCACAAGATTAAAATAAGTTCTTCTAATCAATTCATCATTCAGCAAAAATTTAATTTTGAAATCTTCAACACACTTTACAAAAGTTTTATTTTCCAGTATGGCCCACAAAATTTGATTTCCTGCAATCTTGGTATTTACCCTCAGGTCACTTTCGGAAGGAAGATATTTTTGTGAACGGTGCAACGCATCTTTTTCCGCATAACGAGCTACTTCAGCAATATAATAAACGAGGAAAGTAAAAAGTTGCCGGGCATTTTCAAGATTTTTTTTTAACATCTGAAATGGTTCTCCGGCACGGGTTTCTTTATTCATCGATTCGATGCTGTAAAGAGTTTGCATCACTTTTACCCGGATATTTCTTCTGCTTAGCATTCGTAAGAACTTTTTTTAGGGCTGCGAAGATAAGGCAGATAGTTTAGAGTTCGAAGTTCGTAGCTCAGAGTGATGAGTTAAAAATTTTTGATACGACTGTCAATACTCAGCGCAAAACTCTAAACTCTAAACCTATTTATTGAACTGCTTTAGCAGTGCCGCTTCCGGTAATGTGGATTTCAGGAGAAGTAGGATTTCCTCCATAATAAACATCACCGCTTCCGGTCACGTTTACTTTAAGGCTTACACTGGCAAAAGTGTGCACATCCGAACTCCCTGAAACATGAATATCTGCATTTTCTGATTTAAGATTAGCACACTTAACGTCGCCACTTCCACTCATCCTGCAATCAAAATCTTTGGTGCGGCCGGAAAGCGTAATATCTCCGGAACCTGATCCGCTAACTGACACGCGGGGCGCATCTAACTCTGCAATAATATCTCCTGATCCTGAAGTGCTTACCTCTATCTGATTATCATTTTTAAGAAGGCCTTCTGTCGTGATATCTGCGGATCCTGAAGAAGAAATTTTCTGAAGCGTTGGAGCTGTTACAATCGCCTTTGCATGATCACGAATAACTGAATATCCATCCTTATAATGTATGGTCAAAACGCCATTATCAACATTGGTAATTACATAAGGAAGAAGGTTTGCATCATCCTGGATCGTAAGCGCATAATGATCTCCATTTCTTATGACAACGTCGATAGATCCGGAAGTATTCACTTCATAGATGTTAGAGATATCCCTGTTCTCTTCGGTCACTTTTCCATTGCCCGTAAGTGTCGCACAGGAGATAAACAGAGTAGCAGTTGTAAATAACAGGAAAATATATTTCATCATGAGTTTAGTTTTTTAAATGCCCAATTTGGTTGTATAAAAATATTACAAATTTCCTTATTCCAATCTTCTGATCCGGAAAAGATTGAATCTTAAACCCATTTTCAAGGGGTAATAATAACCTAAATATATATTTAAAATAAATTTGGTTTGAATTCGAAATCATTAATCTGTTTACCTTCGCACGCATGACGGAAAAAATCCTGATCCTTGATTTTGGATCTCAATACACACAGTTGATCGCCCGGTCAGTAAGAGAGGCTAATGTTTATTGCGAAATTATTCCTTACAACAAAACCTTTGATTATTCCCCTGAACTTAAAGGTGTGATCCTTTCCGGTTCCCCATTTTCAGTTAATGATAAAAATACGCTGATAATCGACGTAAAGGCTATCAACGAGAAATTACCGGTTTTGGGCATTTGTTATGGAGCGCAACTGATTGCCAAACTTTATGGAGGCGTTGTCGAAAAGAGCGACAAGCGCGAATATGGAAGATCAAAGCTGCAGGTTCAAAAAGAAGATGAACTTTTGAAAGAGGTGAAAAGTGATTCAGATGTTTGGATGAGCCATAGCGATACGATCAAAAAGCTTCCGGATGACTTTACGATTTCTGCTTCTACCCACAATATTCCTGTTGCCGCCTTTTACAGTAAACAAATAAAAAATCCAATTTTTGGTTTGCAGTTTCACCCAGAGGTTTACCACTCCACTGAAGGAAAAAAGATTTTAAAAAACTTTTTGGTGAATGTTTGCAAGTGCAGCCAGGATTGGACACCGGCGCATTTCATCAACGACACTGTTGCAGAAATTAAAGAAAAGATTGGCGATAAAAAAGTGATCATGGCATTAAGTGGAGGGGTTGATTCAACTGTTGCCGCCACTTTAATTCATAAGGCAATCGGTGAAAATTTATTTGGCATTTTTGTAGACAACGGTGTGCTGCGCAAAGATGAATTCGAACAGGTTTTGGATGCTTGCAAAAAGATAGGTTTGAATATCAAAGGAGTCGATGCAAAAGATCATTTTTATGCAAAGCTGGCTGGAAAAACCGATCCTGAAGAAAAAAGGAAAGCAATCGGCAACAGCTTTATAGAAATTTTTGATAAAGAAGCGCATCAATTAACCGGTATCGATTTCCTAGGGCAAGGAACCATTTATCCTGATGTGATCGAATCGGTTTCTGTTCACGGTCCTTCAGTTACGATCAAATCGCATCACAATGTTGGCGGCCTTCCTGAAAAAATGAAATTAAAATTGGTTGAACCACTTCGTTCTCTCTTCAAAGATGAAGTGCGCAAAGTTGGCGCTGAGTTAGGTTTGCCGGATTCTTTATTGCATCGACATCCGTTTCCAGGTCCGGGGCTTGCCATAAGAATTCTCGGTGAGGTAACCGAAGAAAGAGTGCAGTTGTTGCAAAAAGCCGACGCTGTATTTATTAATGCTTTGAAAAAATTTGATTTGTATGCAACTGTTTGGCAAGCGGGCGCTATCTTACTGCCTGTAAAGAGTGTGGGAGTTATGGGAGATGAAAGAACCTATGAATTTACAGTGGCATTGCGGGCAGTAACTTCTGTCGACGGTATGACTGCCGACTGGGCACATCTCCCCTATGATTTTCTTGCACATGTCTCCAATGAGATCATCAATAATATTAAAGGGATCAACCGCGTTGTTTATGACATCAGCAGCAAACCTCCGGCTACAATTGAATGGGAATAGAACTTTGATGCTGCGCGGAATTTTGAATTATATTTTATGAGGAAATTCACTTTATCAATTACTCTTCTTTTTATTTTTACAGGCATTCAAAAAACATTTGCACAAGTAAGACCTATAAATGTTTTTAAAACTTACCGTGTTGCTATTGTAGCGCCGCTTTATTTGGATTCCGTTTTTGAAGGATATCATCTCAAGTCAGAAACCTCTATTCCGAATTATTCATTAGCCGGAATTGATTTTGTGCAAGGGGCTGAAATGGCGCTCGATACAATTAATCTTGGCAACAAACATGTTGAAGCTTTTATTTTCGATTCAAAATCTGTAAACCAACCTTTGCCCGCTTTACTTAAAAGCGGTAAAATGGATAATATGGACCTAATAATTGGTTCAGTAAAAAATCCGGATTATTACCAGCTTTCCCAATTTGCGTTTCAAAAAAACATTCCGTTTGTTTCGGCAACTTATCCAAACGATGGAGGAATCACGAATGATTCGGACCTGATCATTGCCAACTCGACTTTAAAAGCACATTGCGAAGCTATCTTCAGTTATATTTTACAGAAACACGGTTCAGATCATATTTATCTGTTTCATAAAAAAAATGACAACCGGATCGATAATTATTTTAAGGAAATCAATTTTGTTGACGGCAAACCGTTGTTGAATATAAAAGACATAATGCTCGACAGCTCAGTTTCTGCCTCAGGCTTAAGGTATTTGATAGACACAACGAAACCGGTAGTAATTATAGGCGCCAGCCTTAATCAGGCCTTTTCACAAAAACTGGCAGACGCTTGTTACCCTATTTCAAAAAACAATTCAATCACCTTAATAGGGATGCCGAACTGGGATGGATTTTCGTGTTGGTATAAGAATACTTACATGGGTTTTCCTATTCGTTACACCACGCCTCATTTTATTGAAAAGGATAATATTTTTAAAAAATACCTGGATGATAAATACTATTCAGTTTATAACATTTACCCCAGTGATATGGTTGAGAAGGGATTTGGCATAACTTATTATTTTACCAATTTGTTGATCAATCATCCGGGGAATTTGATGCAAAACCTGAACGATACAAGCTATGCACCTTTCCATTATTTCACTTTTCGTCCGGTTCATATCCAGGGTAACACCCAAATAGACTATTACGAAAACAAGCACCTTTTCATTATGCAAATTTTGAATGGAGAAATTGAAAGGGAGTTGTGATTGATTGCATTGTTTGTTTGATTGATAACCTTACAAATTTTAGCTTTCAAGTTTAATCTGGAAAAATAAAAATCCCTCATTTATTCTTTTACTGTTCACCGTTACTATTAATCATCATCGTCATTTCTTTGAGAACCAGGCAAAGTTTTTTCCTTTGGATAAGGAGTGTTCCCCCTTGAAGCAAACCAAAGAATCCGGTTTAGTAAATCATCATTTCCGCCATCAATGTGGGCAAACTCTGGTAGGGTTGAGAGCTTTGAAAATTTGCGGGCTTTTCCTTTTAATGATGCAGTGCTTTTGTTCATTTCGTTGAGCGGAATATTATTCTTAACATGAGCAAAAGTTTCATTCTTTAATGTGTCAGAAAAACAATCAAACATCGGCAGGGCCGTAGCGTCCATTACATTCATCGGTGGGATGCCAAGAATTTGTTCAATCGTACGAACAATACAGGTTTGATTATAATTTGTGTGAACCGTTTTTTGCAAGTGCGAATAAGGACTAATAACAAAACCGGTTGTGCGATAAGCCGAAACATGGTCCCATCCATCCTGTGAATCATCCTCTGTTACAAAAACTACAGTTGAATCCCAAAAACGGCTTTTTGTCAGCGCTTCAATAATTCGTCCGAGTGCCAGGTCATTATCTGCAACCATTGCTCTTGGCGTTGGAAATCCCGGTGCCATTCCTGCTGTATGATCACTTGGAAGGGCCATCACACTTAGTTGAGGAAACTCATCGCCCGGCTGATTTTCATATTCATGAAGCTCTTTTATAAAAGCATCTGCCCTCATCTGGTCGCTAAAGTTGTGTCCATCATAACAAGGATAAGTTTCTGAGAGAATTGGCCTTACCCTTGAAATTGTGGTGTGGTTTTTAAATTCGGTTTGCTTGCCCGAAAGATAATTTTGATAAATACTTGTCCAGTTTAATGAAGAATTAAATTGTGGCTCACAAGCTTCTCCATAAATCCTTACTGTTTTTCCATGATCAAGGGCATTGTTCCAGATAAAACCATTTTTGTTATAAACCATTGCATCATATAAAACATGCGGATAACTCCTGAACCAGGCACGCACATTTTTTTCAACATAATCCGTTACGATGGCCGCATCTGCCCATGAATGACCTTCAGCAGAAGATTTGCCAGATGCGTAATAATTATCCAGCAACAGAAAATCCTTTGCAATCTTGTGTTGATTTGGGGTAATGTTATTTCCGTAAACGCACAGCGACTCCTCTCCATCTCCTTCTTTCATGTCACCCAAGACCTGGTCATAAGTTCTGTTTTCTTTTATAATATAAATAACATGTTTAAAAACCGAAGGCTCGCCAATTCTTTGGGGAACCGGCTTCGGCACTACATTTTTCCTTGGCAAAAGGCCGGTTATTTTAGTGCGGAATAAAAGATTCGATTGAATAACTCTCGCTGTATACTTTTTTAATTCCTTTTCAGAAGGAATATCAATAATAGAAACGGTTGCTTCCTGGTGATGTGCATTATAGCTGTTTTTTAATTTTACCCGCGCACCTTCTCCTTCCAGGTTGGCTATGAACAAAGTATTGTCCTTTATTGCCAATCCTGCAGGATAAGCTTCTGTTGGAATAAATCCTTTAACCGGAACATAACGGTCACCAGTAAACGAAGAAATTTTATCAATATTTATTTCAGCAATAGCATTGTCCATTCCGTTTGAAACAAAAAGTGTTTTATTGTCTTCGCTAAGTGCAAGCGCATTCGGTGAATCGCCTATATAATGGTTTTGTTTTTCATCCAGCCTTACAGAAATTGTTTTCACAACTTCACCCTTTTGAGCATCAATGATGGAAACATTATCGCTATTTCCGTTTGAAACAAAAATATACTTCCCATCTATCGAACTGATGATCGCATTTGGGTGCAATCCAACCGGAATTTCCTTTTCTACATTCCCTGTATTTAGATCAATCACACTTACTGTTCCTTCAGAAGTAGCGCCGGTTTTAGGATCTATATAAACTTCCCCATAAGGTATACCTGCAGTTTCTTTTGAAGTATCTGTAGGAACCGGCCCTGCCCAATTAGTAACAAAAGCTTTCCCGCCGGAAATAGCAATTCCAAAAGGAGCCATTCCGGTATTCGTTGTCCAGATTACCTTTTTACCCGCCAGTCTTATTTTCTCTAAAGTGTTGTTTCCGTTTAATACTACATACAAAAATCTTTCACCATTTTCATTACTGATCGCAATATCGTTCGGCAAAGCCAATGGAGCCGGGTCTTTCGCAGCAAAAGAAATTGAATCTTTTATTTCAGCTTTCTTTCCATCCCAAACAGCATCTAAAATCACACAAACTTTTTTGTAAGGATTGGAAGCGCCCCAAAGAACATGTTCACCTTTTTCATCACGATAAGTTTTAATGCCAGAATAAGTACTCATCAACCCCCTGTATGCTCCAACATAATTGAGGTGATACAACAATTTTTTTTCACTCACATCAATAAAAGCCACACCATACCTATCTTCTACTGCCAAAATATTTTCATCTGGAATTAAGGCACAATCCAGGCTGTGATTTTCCAAAGCATCATTTCCGAATCGAATTACTGTTCCGGCCGGATCGATAAATCGATTGTAAGGCATCAGGATTGAGCTGTTATCAACGGTCAAAGTTGTGTCATCATAACTGCTGTGATATTCATCTTTTGAAATAGTAGATTTAAATACTTTTGAAGATTTGCAGGAAACAAAAAAAATTGAGAAAAACAAAAATGCTTTAAACAGGTTATTTTTGAAAGGTGATTTCATTATAAAAGATTTGCAAAATATTTTTTGAAATATCAATTCTGTGAGGAACAAAGAAAAGAAATTAAACAATTGGGTTGATTAAATTTACATTACGGATTCAAAGAATAATTTTTGGCCAATCGCTTAAATTCTGCAATCTGACTGGATTTCCACTCTTCGTCCCTGTTCAATTCTTTCATCATTATTTCTGCTACTTTTGGCGCCAAATTCATAGCCAGTTTAGCATCTGTAAACAAAACTCTTGTTCTTCTGGCTAAAAAATCTTCTACTGTTCGCGCCATTTCATTTCTTACTGCCCAAACCACCTGAGCCACAGTAATTGAAGTTTCCGAACTTAATGGTTCTTCATAATCTGCATTTTCTTTTTCAAGACTTTCGATTGCAGTTTCATCAGAACCGTAAACGGATAATGCTCCTTTTTTGTCTTCAGTTGAATAGCCATGAATTTTTAAATTTTCAGTTGAACCATTTTTAAAAGAAAGAAGTTTTGAAGCAAAAATTTTATTCAATGTATCCACAGCCATTTTTCGATAAGTGGTCCATTTTCCTCCAATAACAGAAACAAGATTGCTTTCGGAAATAATTACTTTGTGGCTCCTGGAAATCTCTTTGGTTTTGGATGATTCATTTTCAGTAGAAGCGAGTGGACGCAAGCCCGCGAAAACACTTAACACATCTTCTCTCTCAGGAATTTTGGATAAGAATCTTCCTGCTGTTTTTAATACAAATTCAATTTCCTTTTCCAAAGCATGAGGTTCGGCAGAAGGCGTTTTTAAAGGCGTGTCTGTGGTGCCAACCAAAGCTTTGTCTTTCCAAGGGATTACAAACAGAACTCTACCATCTGATGTTTTCGGGATCATTATTGCATCTTCACTTTGCAAAAATGATTTGTCTAATACCAAATGAATTCCCTGGCTTGGCCTTATCATTGGTTTTGCCAATGGTTGATCCATTTGTAAAAGTTGATCTGCAAAAACGCCTGTTGCGTTGATCACAACTTTGGCATCGATCTCAAAATTCTCACCCGTTTCTTCATTTCTAATTATGCCACCGCAAATTTTTTGAACGTCGTTTTTTTTGAGAGAAACTAATTTGAAATAGTTGAGAACGACCGCTCCTTTCTCAATAGCCGTTTGAGCCAGGTTCAACGCCAACCGCGCATCATCAAAAACACCATCATGATAAAGAACCCCACACTGAAGCGAGATTTTATTTATTGCTGGTAATCTTTTTTCAATTTCTTTTTTAGAGATCAACTCTGATTTGCCTATACTTTTTCGTCCGGAAAGCCAATCGTAAATCTTCAAACCGGCAGCATAATAAATTCCTGTCGTCCAACTGTAGCATGGAATGATAAAAGATTTATTTTTCGAGAGATGTGGTGCATTTCTTAATAGAAAACTTCTTTCTTTTAAAGCTTCTGTCACCAGCCGGATATTTCCTTGAGCAAGGTAACGAACACCGCCGTGGACAAGTTTAGTGCTCCTGCTCGAAGTGCCTTTGGCAAAATCGTATTGCTCTATCAACAAGGTTTTGAATCCGCGCAAGGCAGCATCAACAGCGATTCCTAAACCGGTTGCTCCTCCGCCAACAATAAGTAAATCCCATTCTGAAGTTTCATTTAATTTTTCTAATAAAGTCTTCCTGTTGAACAGATTCATCTTAACAAATTCTTTGAATAAAAATGCACTTCGCCGAAAATTACTAATTTGCCTTTTAATAATTTATTTTAATTCTTTTTATTTCAAAACAGAAATCTCTTGTAATAGTTCGTTTACTGTTACTTTTGAAATAATCGAATTACCTTTTCAAAGACCACTGCAAGATGAAAAAATACGTATTGACGCTTGACCAGGGAACGACCAGCTCGCGCGCTATTCTTTTTAATGAAGAAGGCAACATCGCTTCGCTGGCGCAAAAAGAATTTCAACAGATATATCCAAAGCCTGGATGGGTAGAGCATGATCCAATGGAAATATGGTCGTCTGAAGCTTCAGTAATTACTGAAGCCATCTTAAAAGAAAAGATCAGGCCAGAAGAAATTGCGGCTATCGGAATCACCAATCAAAGAGAAACAACTATTGTTTGGGACAGGGAAACGGGCAAACCGATTTACAACGCTATTGTCTGGCAGGATAGACGCACTTCTGCGCAATGTGATTTACTCAAAGAAAAAAATGTTGATTCTATCATTCGTGAAAAAACCGGGTTGGTGCTTGATGCGTATTTTTCAGCTACAAAAATCCAATGGATTTTGGACAATGTAAAAGGTGCAAGAGAAAAAGCAGAGGAAGGTAAGCTGGCTTTCGGAACAGTTGATTCATGGCTGATTTGGAATCTTACCGAAGGTAAATTGCACATTACTGATGTGAGCAATGCTTCACGCACCATGATCTATAATATTCACACATTAGCTTGGGATGAAGAGTTGCTTGATATTTTCAAAATCCCTGCAAGTATGCTTCCTGAAGTTCGCTCGTCAAGTGAAGTTTATGGTGAAACATCAGGAAAACTATTGGGAACAAAAGTGCCCGTTGCAGGAATTGCCGGCGACCAACAAGCAGCCCTTTTCGGCCATATTTGCAACAAACCGGGAATGGTAAAAAACACTTATGGCACCGGCTGTTTTATGCTAATGAATATTGGTAACAAGCCCCTGCTTTCTAAAAACAATTTAATAACTACCATAGCATGGAAGATTGGTGACAAAGTGGAATACGCGTTTGAAGGAAGTATTTTTATTGCGGGCGCTGTTGTACAATGGCTGCGGGATGAATTGAAAATAATTTCTTCAGCTCCGGAGATTGAAAAACTGGCATCACAAGTTCAAGATAGTGGCGGCGTTTATCTGGTTCCTGCTTTTGCAGGGATGGGCGCTCCACATTGGAACCAGGATGCACGTGGTAGCATGTTTGGCATCACGCGCGGCACCAACAGAAGCCACATTGCAAGAGCTGCTTTGGAAAGCATTGCCTTTCAAACCATGGAGGTTTTGAAAGCGATGGAAGCGGATTGTAATGTTACCATTTCTGAATTAAGAGTGGACGGTGGCGCAATAAAAAATGATTTGTTGTTGCAATTTCAATCTGATATTTTGAATGCCAATGTCGTGCGACCCGAGGTGACCGAGATCACAGCGATTGGCGCAGCATATCTCGCAGGACTTGCGGTTGGTTTTTGGGAAAACATTGATGAATTGCAAAAACAATGGAAAGTCAATCGCCGCTTTACTCCTTCTTCAGATAGTCGCGAAGAAAAAATAAATGAATGGCATCGTGCTGTAAAAGCAACCCTTTTCTGGGCAAACGAATCAAAGAAATAATTTCATTTTAAAACCAAACAAGAAAGATGAACCCGATAATTGCTGAATTAATTGGAACGATGATACTGATCCTTTTGGGAAATGGTGTTGTCGCGAATGTTGTATTGAAAGGCACAAAAGGAAACAACGGTGGCTGGATTGTGATTACAACAGGATGGGCATTGGCAGTCTTTGCCGGGGTAGTAATTGCCGGGCCATACAGCGGAGCCCATTTGAATCCTGCTGTAACAATTGGTTTGGCAATGGCAGGAAAGTTTGCATGGTCAAGAGTTCCGATGTTCATCATTGCCCAGTTGGCAGGCGCTATGGCAGGTTCATTACTGGTTTGGATAATGTACAAAGATCATTTTTCGGCCACAAAAGATGGCGGTTTAAAAAGTGCTTGTTTTTATACTGCTCCCGCAATCAAAAACGCAAAATTGAATTTCATCAGTGAATTATTGGGAACATTCGTTTTATTGCTGGCTGTTTTTTACATAACGAATGGTGAATTCGGTGAAGAAAAAACACCGGTTGGACTTGGTTCTGTTGGTGCAATACCAGTCGCTTTTATTGTTTGGGCAATCGGCTTGTCGCTTGGCGGCACAACGGGTTATGCAATAAATCCCGCAAGAGATCTTGGACCAAGAATCATGCATTCAATTCTTCCTGTAAAAGATAAATCCAAATCGGATTGGAAATATGCATGGATACCGGTTTCGGGACCAATTGTAGGTTCTTTGATTGCAGCAGTTCTTTACCTGTTGCTCAACGGATAAAATAAAAAAGGACAATAAAACTTTAATTACTGTCCCATCTTTTCAGTATGATCTTCAATATTCACTTCAGTTTCTTTTCCGCTTAATGTTGTGTGACTGTATTTTAAAACCGCTACAAAAAATACACCTCCTATAATATTTCCAAGAGTTACGGGCAAAAGAAAATTCAGATATTGCAAGAAAGAAATATCACCATTTATCAATCCTACCGCGGCTTCAATATTTCCTACAATTGAGTGAGCAAGACCGGCCAGCCCGATACAGGTAGTAATAATGTAAATGATCACGATCTGGCTTATTGTTTCACGGGCAGCCGCAACAAGCCACGCCAACAATCCCATCAACCACCCAGCCAAAGCCGCGCTTAACAAAATTCCCATCCATGTGTGTGCAACCAAATCGATACTGATCTCTGCAAGCGCCCAACTTTGAATGAAGTGAAGTGTATTGCCAAAATAGCAAAGTATTAGCGAAAAGATCAAACCGCCAACGATGTTGCTGAAATAAATGATTCCCCACAAACGCAACAATCTTTTTATAGGAGCCAATCCCTGTAAAACAGGCAAAACTGCAAGCGTAGTGTGTTCAGTAAAAAGTTCGGAGCGGCCAAGGACAACAAACATGAATCCAAGCGGATACATTGTTGCGACAAAAAACTGAACGACGGCTGCTTGAAATACGCCTTTAAACAAAGTCAAAACCACTGACATCATCAACACGGAGAAACCAATATCAAGTCCGCCGGAAAGTCCTGACAACATTAAGCCTAACGGAGAACGATTCAATTCAGTAAGGGCCGCTTCTTCCGTATGCTTCAAAATAAGCTGCTGGCTTTTTTGCGGTTTTTTCTCTTCTTCTTTCAAACTTTTTTTGCGCGCCATAAATTTGTTTTAGGTTAAAAGCTTTCGTTTTAATAATTACAGGCAATACGCTTTTGAAATAATAAAACTAATTTCTATGCCAGATTTTAATTTTGATATAACAGAGGAGCTACAATTCAAAATGTAACTAACAATAAACAAAGAAAAAACAAGCATTTTTTTCTTCATTGTAAAATTGAACAAGGAGATTCGAAAGATTTTGCTGTTAGAGTCTCAAAGATCTCTCTTTAAAATTTCCCAGACATTTTCAGCAACAATTTTATGCCCTTCAGCTGTCGGATGAATACCATCGCGCTGGTTTAGGCTAGGAATACCTCCAACATTTTTTAATAAAAATGTAACCAGGTCAATATTGCTTTCTTTGGCAAGCGCAGGGAATATTTCCCTGAATTTTGCAGTGTATTCAGGACCCATGTTTGGTGGAATTTCCATTCCTTCCAAAATAATTTTCGCTTTTGGATATTTGGCTTTTACTTTATCAATAATGGATTGAAGATTTTCTTTCGTTTCCTTTAAAGGAATTCCGCGAAGTCCGTCATTAGCGCCAAGCTCCAACACAAAAATATCAATGCGCTGTTTCAAAATCCAATCGATTCGGCTATTGCCGTCGGCTGTAGTTTCGCCGCTCACCCCTGCGTTGATTACCTTGTAATTCAATCCGAGCGAATCAAGTTTATTTTGAATTAAAGCAGGATACGCTTCCGAAGGATCAACACCATAACCGGCAGTGAGGCTGTTTCCAAAAAACAAGATGGTTTTCTTTTGTTGTGTAGTCACTACAGAATCTTTAGTTTTCGTTTGGTTATTTGCATTCACATCTTTTGAGTCTTTATTATTACAGGATATGATGGCGACAAGAAGAAACAATGAGTATAATTTGAAAACCGGGTAACGGAAAATATGGTAAGTTGACATGATAACTCAGAATTAATTATTTTTATTGAATGACAAGATTCACCTTTCACTCTCTTACAAATATACCTTGATGATTTTTTTGTTCCCTGAAAATTATATTTAATGGAAACCATTCTCTCTCTTCAAAATGTTACTAAAAAATTTAAAAGTGGCAGCGACTTTTTGACCGTATTGGACGATATCAATTTCTCCGTCGAAACCGGTTCTACACTTTCTATCGTCGGGCCGTCCGGAAGCGGAAAGACTACTTTGCTCGGTTTGTGTGCCGGTCTTGACAAACCTACATCAGGAAGTGTTGAACTGCGGCAAAACAAGTTGGAATCCTTAAATGAAGATCAACTTGCGTTTATCCGTAACCGTTATGTCGGTTTTATTTTTCAAAATTTTCAATTATTGCCTACACTTACAGCTATCGAAAATGTTATGGTTCCTTTGGAATTGCGGGGCGAAAAAAAAGTCCATTCGAGGGCAAAAGAATTTTTAGATAAAGTTGGCCTGGCAGACCGTAGTCATCATTATCCTGCCCAACTAAGTGGTGGGGAGCAACAAAGAGTAGCAATTGCACGGGCTTTTTCCAATCATCCTGCTATTTTATTTGCCGACGAACCCACAGGAAATCTTGATGCGGAAACAAGTAATCTTATAGTTGATCTTTTGTTCGGTCTCAACAAGGAAGCAGGAACGACGCTCGTTTTGGTGACACATGATGATGAACTTGCTTCGCGAACACAAAGGATCATTCACTTAAAAGGTGGCCGCATCATATCTGATGAACCGACAAAAATCAACAGCAATATTTGAAGCGACTAAAGCAGAAAGATGAATCCCACAGCAACAGTGAAAGAACAAAAAAGTAAAAATTTAAAATCGCTTCATTGGAGATGGTTGCTGCAAATGGCATGGCGCGATAGTCGCAAAAATCGTGGACGTCTGTTTCTTTTTATTTCTTCTGTTATTCTCGGAATTGCAGCGTTGGTGGCGATTTATTCTTTAGGCAACAATTTAAATGATGAAGTAAATAACCAGGCTGCATCACTCCTTGGTGCGGATTTGGAGATTTCCGGAAACGAAGCTGCACCAGGAGCGGTTCAAAACCTGTTGGATTCATTGGGCGGCGAACAATCGCAGCAAAGAAACTTTGCATCAATGGTTTTGTTTCTCAAAAATGGCGGAACAAGGCTGATCCAGGTACGCGCCCTGAACGGCAATTTTCCTTATTATGGTAGCCTGGAAACTGAACCCGCCTCAGCTGCAAAAAGTTTCAGAAACAAACAGCAGGCATTGGTAGACGAAACGCTTATGTTGCAATTCAATGCACAAGTTGGCGATTCAATAAAAGTAGGCGAAGTAACTTTTGCTATCGCAGGAAAATTGATCAATGCTCCGGGGCAAACAGGTTTTACTTCTTCGATTGCACCAATTGTTTATATCCCACTTAAATATCTGAAGCAAACCCAATTGATGCAAAAAGGCAGCCAAATCAGTTTTCATTATTTTGTAAAATTCAGCAAGCCCGTTGATGATCAAAAATTAGTAAATGCAATAAGGCCCACTCTTGAAAACAATGACTACTATTATGATACCGTTGAATCGCAGAAAGAGGATACAGGAAGGTCATTTGCCGATCTTACCAAATTCCTGTCACTTGTTGGTTTCATTGCCTTATTGCTCGGCTGCACAGGCGTAGCGAGCGCGGTTCATGTTTATGTAAAAGAAAAAATAAATTCAATTGCAATTATTCGATGCCTGGGCGCAAGGCCTGCACAGGCATTTTTAATTTTCCTAATCCAAATCGTTTTCATTGGTTTTATTGGATCATTGCTTGGTTGTGTTTTGGGCGCAGGAATTCAACAATTACTTCCGCTTGTTTTAAAAGATTTTTTACCTGTTTCTATCAAAACAACTATTTCATGGATCGCCATTGCTGATGGAATATTTTTAGGCTCCGGAATTTCCGTTTTGTTTTCATTATTGCCTTTGATATCCATCCGGAAAATATCGCCACTACAGGCTTTACGTGCTTCTTTTGAATCAGTAACCAGGCAAATTGATAAATTAAAATGGATCATTTATTTCTCGATCACTTTATTCGTTTTAGGCTTTTCATGGTTGGTGATGCACAACTGGAAAAATGCAATTTATTTTACCACCAGCATTGGAATTGCACTTCTTGTATTAACAGCCATTGCCAAATTGCTGACGTGGATCGTAAGGAAATTTTTCCCTTCTTCATGGAATTATTTATGGCGGCAAGGACTCGCGAATTTGTATCGTCCCAATAACCAAACAGCAATTCTTATCATTTCTATTGGATTGGGAACAGCACTTATAAGCACCTTGATATTTGTTCAATCTATTTTGTTGAACAGGGTAAATATTGCAACAAGCGGAGATCAGCCCAACATGGTTTTGTTCGATATTCAAAGCAACCAAAAAGAAGGTGTTGCAAAGCTTGTAAAAAATAATAACCTGCCGTTAAAAGAAATGATCCCGATTGTCAACATACGCATTGACCAGGTAAACGGATTTAGTGTTTCCGATTTGAAAAAAGATTCGACTCTACCCTTTTCACATTATCTTTTTGTAAGAGAATATCGATGCACATTCCGTGATTCGTTGACATCAACGGAAAAAATAACAAAAGGAGAATGGATAGGAACAGCACCGGCGAAAGGCCTTCCACCAATTTCAATAGAGCAACATTATGCAGAACGAAATGGAGTTCAGCTGGGCGATACCATTACATTCAATGTGCAGGGTGTGATGATCCCGACTGTTGTCGGCAGTTTCAGAGAAGTGGACTGGAGCCATATAAGAACCAATTTTTTAATTGTTTTTCCGGAAGGAGTGATCAATGATGCACCTCAATTTGAAGTGATCCTCACGAAAGTACCTTCACAGGAAGTATCAGCAAAATTTCAGCAGCAAATGGTGCAGCAATATCCCAACGTTTCCATAATTGATCTTGGCCTTGTTCTGCGTGTCTTAAATTCAATTATGAGCAAGATCGGGTTTGTCATTCGCTTTATGGCGGGATTCAGCATTCTCACGGGTTTGGTAGTTTTGGTCTCTTCCGTTTTGATCAGCAAATACCAGCGCTTACAGGAAAGTGTTTTGCTTCGCACATTGGGCGCAAGCCGTAAACAAATTTTTGTGATCACCTTGCTCGAATATTTTTTCCTCGGAGGATTGGCTGCACTTACAGGAATTCTTTTAGGTCTTGTGGCAAGTTGGGCACTGGCTCATTATATTTTTAATTCTGCTTTTCATCCAAACCTTTGGCCGGCCTTGTTACTAGCTGTTATTGTGTGCGCACTAACGATTATCACCGGACTGGTAAATAGTTTTGGAATAATGAACAAACCGCCTTTGGAAGTCTTGCGAAAGGAGGTGTGAGAATACAAATTGAAATTCTTCATGGGAAAAAAAAATTTGCAAAATTTATTCGTTCACTAATATCTTAATAAAACTTGCCGTCTGAGATTTCTAATTGAAAAGGATAATAGTTAAGCGTATATTTAGTGATTTTCCGATTGGTATTTGTTACAACGTTTAGTACGCTTGCTGTTCCGATGTCTTCAGATACAAACTTCTGAATGTATTTGGCGCCATAGAAATAAAAAGTGTTATTATATCTGCACAACTGAAAATATTTTTCACCCGATTTTATATAACGGTTTTCTCCATCGCAGTAACCCCACAAATTCCTAACAAGCTCGTAGTTCCCTTTTGAATTTTTTACAAACATTGCATCAGAAAGTTTATCCCTTTCAACTTCAAAGTCTGCGGGCGTAGGTGTGTCGTTTAAAAATTGTTCATAGGTCAAATACAAACCTTTTTTCTTCTGACCTTTTTGTAAAACAAGGATTTTATGGTAATTAATTCTGAATTGATTTATATCCACATAAGCCTTTTTTTTGCCAGGGTCTTCAATTGCAGATTTAATTTTAGAGGTTGTCAACTGCAGGCAAAATGGAATTAATTTCTTTGCAATAAACCTTGTATTGCTGCTTCCTTTTATTACCGTATCTACCCCGCTTAAATAAACAAACGTGTCATTCACTTTTTCAAAGCAGTCGGCTTTCCAGATTATTCCTCCCTGCCAATGGTTATTTTCCTCGGTAAGATGCCGTGCAATCCATAATTTCTTCAAACACAGAATTATTTTCGCTGACGCCAATCTTGAACCACTTTTAAATTCATCTTCCAAAAGCAATTTATTTTTAATTGAATTTTCAATTCCAGGAATCACAAAATAATCATTGCCCATAAAGCCAACTGTTGTGTCCTCTCGCCAATCCAAGACAGTTAAATTCCGCATTTGCCGATCATATTTCACTGGGCTCTTTGAATTACCAATTGACAATTTCCTTTTGTGGTATTTGGAAAAACTGAAAACATCCGGGTTTTTCTTTTGGGAAAAAGAGTTTAAAAAAGAAAAAGAAGTAAGAAGATAAATGAATAAAAATCGAATCAAAGGCGTTTTCATGATTATAAAATTTTGGTATTAAAAAAAAACCGGTTTGAAAGTTTCCAGGTCAATTGTTCAATGCTCTTTCTTTTCATTGTTTTGATCAAACCATTTAAAACCTTCTTCCATTTGCTTAAGTAAAGCTTTCATTTGTTCACCTTTTATGGAAGGATCGAAATCTTCATCATAATAAACATCTCCAAAACTTTCTTTCAACTTTATATTCTTGTTTGCAAAGTCAAATGGTCCGGCGCAGGCAAGAGAATAAGTCGTATCATCATCATAATCAAAAGCTACTTTATAAAAATAAAATCGTGAAGGGCGGCCCTTAAAGTTGACCACTGTATCAGCGAGGTAGTTAATATCAGTGGGATCATCATCTTCAACAGAAATATAAGCAAGACTTTCTCCAATTTTTTCTTGTGAAAGATATGCTACAGGAAAAAGTCCAGATTTGTTATTTACTTTAAGAGAATCATAAAGATCAACACGTGTGTAAGGATCCTTTGCTGCAGAATCTAAAACATCCTGCTCGATTGCCTGTTGATTTTGAAGAAGTAATTTTATTGCATTCCAACGTAGATAGGTTTCGGGAATATGGCTCCATTTCTTTAGCTCTGAATTAGTTTGGCTTGTGTTTAACTTCCCAACCAATTCTTCTATATGATAACTAAAGTTATAATTGTCAACCTGTTCCTTATACCGTGTAAACTCTTTGGAGGAAATATCTAAAATAAGCTTTTCATAAGGGAGCAGAGATTTAATGCTAATAAGACCGCTGTCAAGCAGTTTGTTTGAAAGATTTACTATTACCGGGGCCATCGCCGTATCCTTCAATAAAGGTAATAAGTCAGGGAAAATAGTGGCTGTTAACTGCAATGAATCGGTTACTTGATTGATAAAATAATAACCGGGCTGAACAACAGGAGGATACTTAAGCATGAGTGATTTAATATCATCATAATGTTCACCTGTCGGAAACGATGCCATGATTGTCAGCAGGAAATTTCTTGTTGAATCGTCTGCATTAATAAAATTATTTTTTGCAAATTCATAAGAAGTACTATCGCCTACCTTGATGATGGCATCTTCAATTTCTTGTTTAGGGTTTTGATAAATCGTGTACTTTTTTTCCGGATACTTTTTTAGTAAAGCCACATGCAACAAAGAAAGATCTGCTTTCCCAAAAGAGGAATTATGCAGGAAATAAGAAGCCTTGACACTTGTTATTGAATCTGTGGATGCAAAATCTTGCAATATCAATGCGGCTTTTGAAACAAACAGGTTTGATATCGGTTTCGGATTATAAATCCTGAACGAATCAAAAAATCTATTGTTGTTTTCATTATTTATTTCTTTGTCGGATTGCGAGGTGGTGACACTTATTAATGCATTTCCATTTAACAAGAGCCGCACACGTTTTGAATTAAAAGATCCGGGTCGTTTCAACAACAGTTCATATCCTTTGATCTTGCCATTCCAAACTTCTTTTTTATCAATCAGGCTATCTTTTACTGTATAATTTTTGATCAATCTTGCCCATAAAGTTGAATCATTTTTTTGCCAGTAATACTTTCCAAAATCCTGTATCAAAACTTCAAAATCATCACCACGTGCTGAATCGTAACTTATGTACTTATCCAGGCGCTCAAGAAATTGCTGATTTTCACCTTGCTTGTAAATGAACTTTGCAGGAGCCCAGGTTAAAAAAACATTGGCAGAATCATGGTAATGATCCCATTTTGTTTTTGTGTACCCAAGTGTATCAAATGAATCAAAAAAACTTTCGACAGAAGATTGATCTCTTGCAGAATCGTATACAGCAGCCAAACTATAAATTCGGTTTCCTCTCATTTGATAATGAACCCTTAACATAAGCGGAGACTGATTCATCATTCCTTTCAAATCCATAAACCTGCTTCCATTCTGTTGATGGATCGAATCTATTTCAATCTTTTTAAACTTTTGAATTTGTGATTTACGCAAACTTTCAAGAAAAAAGCTGTCATTGGGAATGTTGTATCCGGGTGCAGCGTTGCTTGAGCCAAAGAAAAAATACGCGCCGGATTGTGGATCAATTGCAAAATCCACTTCCTTAAGTGTAGTACTGTCTGTGTCATTGAGCAAGGAATCAGCTGATTTGGCAGCTGCAGGTAGGATCAAGCGAAATGCTTCTTTTTTATTTGTAAATACAAACTCCTTTTGATTGCCGGGATTATTTTGTTTTATCGTCAAGGAATGAAGAAAATTATCAATTGACTTCGTATCCGGCGAGTCTTTTTGCAATCCCATAGCTATTGCCATATACATATTACCATCTTTGTATAAAAAATACCCGTGGGAATAAACATCCTTTTTGGCAATAAACTCCCGCCCCTTAACACCGTCAACTGCAATTGGTTTGCCTTTTGAATAATCGCTTTGAATATAAAAATTATGCAGAACAGAATTATAAATACTATCTGCCATCTCTTTATTGTATGGCGTTTTGATTGTTGCCATCATATAGACAGTAGCTGAAAAAACATCAAAATATATTTTCACATGAAAAACCCCATACATTGTCATCTCACCTGGTTTTCCCGGCATCGAAATCGAATACATATTATCGGAATCGTTGACAGAATACCATTTAATTGGCACTTCGTGAACCTTATATTCAGAAGGTTTTAATTTTTTTGAAGAGAAAACCGGGGTTACAGTAAAACCTCTTTCTTTCAACAATGAGATTAATCCTTTTTCGCCCGGCAAATGCGCCGCTCCTACTGCAAAGACCATACTTCTAATCCGTCCAAGACTATCCATTCGCCTGGCCATTTTGATATTTCGCTTAAAGAGCATTTTGTCTTCATAAGCGCTGTCTTCAAGATTAGAAATACTATCAATCATATTAAGATCATTAGCCACATAAGCGTGAATCATATAATCTGCCTCTTCATCGATTTCATCATTCATTTCTTC
>DASTXM010000150.1:0-85246 GCA_035765495.1 Hanamia sp. | reverse complement strand
AAAACTGGCCCTGATTGCTGTTTGTAATAAGCTTTTAAAACAGGTATTTGCTGTCGTCAAATCAGGCGTTCCTTACAGCGATAATTATTATAAAAATATTGCCTGAAATATTTGGTTTTTTACACAGTTCGTGTTATGCGCATTTATTTTCCTTCTTTTAATAATTGTTGAAGAATTGGCTTGAACTTTAGTAGTTCTTGCGATTTAATTACAACAGCTATATTAAAAGGTAGCTGAGTGCTAGTTTGTACTCTTGGATTTCCTGGTGGAAGAATTAATTGACCTTCCGCGTTATAATCTACCGACTGAACATTAATACCTAAAAGAACCAATCTTCCACCAATTACAATACCACCTTTCTTTGTACTGTAAGAACCTTGGTTAAATAAAATAATTGGAGAACCACTAGAACCTGCAAACACAGGTATATCAAGTAGAAATTCCGGTTGTTGATTATAATTGAGGTCAATTGGTGTAGCAGTCAAGCCTCTTCTTACAACCGGTAGATTATTGGTTGAATCCCAAAATCCTTTTGGGTAACCTACCATTAAAACGTCTTCTATCGATGTAACCTCATCTAAAAAGGCTTTTGTTGGCAGCACAGATTCATCATAATAAACAATAAACGGATCTTTATTTTTATTTTTTTGAATGTCGGTCAAAATTGGATTTAATGGAAGTATTGCTAAATCTTCAGACGGATGTTTTATCCAACGTGCACTAAAATTATCAACAACTTCTGTAATTATTTTACCATAAGCTGGTGTTTTATCTGGATTCGTCTCTGTAAAACGTAAAATACCCTTTTTGGAATTTTCAATAACATGGTAATTTGTAACAATAACTGGAACTTTTATAGAGTCAAATTTGAACTCGAAATAAAAGCCTGTTCCAGTTGAAGTAAAATGCATTCTTTTATTATTAATTGTAGTATCTCCATTGCATTCAATTCTAATTGACGAATTAATTATTAGCTCTGACGTCGACAATGGTGAAGTATCCTGAGAAAAGGAGTACTTTATTAATAAAAAAGTGAAAAGCGTTAAGAGAAAAGGTCTCATAAGTTGTTTGTTTTTGCGCATAACGTCCAGGGCTTGGCGATGGGCTGGTATTCAATGTTCCGTCTGCCCGAACGTCGCGCCGATTGAAAAACTGCAGCTGAAGATAAATAGAAAAAGCTGATTTTTATTCGTCTGCTGGAACTGCTGCTGACAGCGGACTACAGCTGATTTTACTCCGTCTGCCAGCCTTGCGCCAAACCCCTTGTTGTGCGTAGCTGTTTGTTCGTCTGAATGAAATTGCCACACGATAGTCACGAAAACAGCCGCCGTTGCTCCATCCAATATTAAATAAAGGCGTTGTGGCTCTGTCACTAAAAAAGAAGTTAAACCCTTCTGCAATTTTCCCGTCTGCGTACATTGCATAAGGTTTTTGAAAAACAAATCTACCCTCAAATTTGTCTTTGAGATAGTGATATTTCGCAAACATTTTTCTCTCAGCCTTTTTGTCAACACCGTATGAAGCCTCAACAATTACGTAAAAAGTGGTATCACTTGATTTTGGGTCGTCGTAATTCCATAAGTCAAATATTTTGAGAGTCGTGAATAAAGCTTTTCCGAAAATATCATAGTTTATAGTTGTGTCCTCAAAATAAACTTTTGTATTTGCCTCAATTTTAAAACTGTCGATGTTGTTGTTCTTGAACTTGGCTTTTGCAGCGTCAACGATTGATGATTTGTCAGCATTAAGTGGAAGATTAAATAGAAAAGTATTTACGCCATCCACCTTCGTGAAGTCTTGCGAATACACTTTTTGAAGTGTCACGATAAAAATAAATGAGATGATGATTACAGACTTCATTTAAAGTTACGCACAACGTTTAAGGCTTGGCGATGGGCTGGTATTCAATGTACTTTTCGCCCGAACCTCAGCCGATTGAAAAACAAAAGATGAAGATAAGAACAAAAGCTGATAAAAGTACGTCAGCCCGGAACTGTTGCTGATAGCGAACTATAGCTCATTGTTATTCCTTCAGCCAGCCTATTGCCAAACCTTTTGTTGTGCGTTCGTGCTAATCTTCTAAAATTTATATAGTAAATAATTTCTTTCTAAATTTTTAAACCAGTTCCGAAAAATTTTTTATGGAATTAATTAATTTTTAAATCTTAGTATACAAAATCTGAAATTAATATCGAACTACTTAAACTTATTGTATGTCTATTAAAAGCTTGTGTGTTCTAATTTTTGTTGGTTATGCTTGTTCAACATACGCTCAATCTCAAACAAAATATTCTGACAGCGTAGAAGAAAAAATCAAACAAGTTGAAAACAATATTTCCGGTTGGGTACAAATAGAAGGAGTGAAAAGTATTTGGACTTTGCCTGAACGAATGAAATATTATCATGTTAATGGATTGAGTATTGCGGTAATTCATAATTATAAATTAGAATGGGCTAAAGGTTATGGTTGGGCTGATTCAGCAATGCAAATTCCTGTTACAACACAAACACTTTTTCAGGCTGCTTCAATCAGCAAATCGCTTAATGCTGTGGGAGTTTTAAAGCTGGCACAAGAAAAAAAATTAAACATTTATAATGACATTAATAATTATTTAAAAAGCTGGCAATTGCCTGAAAGTAAATTCACTGCTGATAAAAAAGTAACTGTTTATAATTTACTAAATCATACAGCAGGGTTGAATGTTCATGGATTTTTAGGATATAAAAAAGGGGATAGTATTCCTTCGATAGTTCAAATCTTAAACGGAGAAAAACCAGCTAATTCAGAGGCGATAAGATCGTATGCTGTTCCCGGAACCAAAGTGGAATATTCCGGTGGAGGCGTATTGATTTCTCAATTAATTGTAATGGATATTACGCATGAGCCTTATGACAAATATCAATGGGATGAGGTATTAAAACCATTGGGGATGACACATAGTTTTTACACGCAACCACCGCCAAAAAATAAATCCGCATTATTAGCCACCGGCTATGACACTAACGGAAAAGAGATAAATGGCAAGTATCATATTTATCCTGAATTAGCCCCGGCAGGACTTTGGACAAACCCAGTTGATTTGAGTAAATTCATAATAGAAACACAACTTTCATACGAGGGAAAATCAAACAAAGTTCTTTCGCAAACTATGACAAAAGAAATGCTCACTCCTTTTAAAGGCAGCGATGCTGGTTTAGGTGTATTCATTGATTCTATAGGTAATAGAACCTACTTCCAACATGGTGGTTCAAATGAAGGTTTCAAAAGCCAATACTTTGCAAGTCTTACCGGCGGTGATGGTGTTGTAGTAATGGTGAATTCAGACCAGGATGGAATTTTACGTGATGTTATTAATAGTATTGCCCACGCATACAATTGGAAAGATTTTTACAAACCTCAAAAGAGAAAGGCAATCAATGTGCCTGATGATACGCTCGAACGATACGTGGGTAATTATTCTTTAAATCAAATTAATATTTCAGTTTTTAAAAAAGGCAATAATCTATTTCTGTCACGAAATGGAGGTGCTCCAATGCAATTGTTTTTTACATCCAATACAGATTTTGTTTTGATGGAAATTCAGGCAAACAACATAAAATTTGAAAAGAATAAAACCGGCGATAATTACGATATTGTTTTAAAAGCCGGAGATAACGATGTAAGGTTCGTCAAAAAATAAACTTATTCATGTTTACGTTCTTACCCAAAAGCATGACGCACAACGGCCACGCATTGGCGATGGCTGGGCATTCAATGAACTTTCAGCCGGAACAAAAGTACAGTAAACGAACAAATTGTTGAGATTTTGATTCATAGCTCAATAGAGAGTTTTCAGCCCGGAACCGCAGCCCAATAGCGAACAAAAAGCTGATGGAATGCACGTCAGCCCCGGCTATCGCCAATGCGCTTGTTGGCAGTTGCCTTTCTGTCATTATAGGGTTAAAAGATAGGAAAGAGACATACTTATTTTTTTCTTAGAGAGTCCAAAATATCTTGAAGTGCTTTATGTTCGTTCTCTATACCTTGTTGCAATTTGTTGAGTTGCGGAATGGTAGTTTCTGTCTTTGTAGTTTTCCCTTCATTCACGTGGTTTATATAAATTGGTGTTAGGACTGCAATAATCGCTATAAGAAAAGACCCGATAGAGAGATATTTATTAAAGTCTATGTTTTTTAAAGTTATCTTTTTTAATTTATCATCTAATTCATCTCTTTGCTGTTTTTTATCGTTGCTTTCCTGAATACGTTTTATGTAATAACTATAAGGGTGTTCAACAAACTCTTTAGGTAAATCATCAATAAAATTATATCCACTTGAGTTTAGCCAATAATTATAAACACTTTGACTTCCACCGTTTTGCTGTGTATTTTTTTCTTTGTCAGCATAGCCGATTTTATATATTTCATCTAAAAGCATTATTGGGTTAGTATTTCCTACTTCTATATATTTAGGCAAGGCTGATGGAAATATGTAAGGGGCTTTCATGGTGTACAATTCCATAAAGGTTTTATCAAGCAATTCTGTTGTCAACATATTTTATCTTTTCTTTTTGGATAATCTTCCCAAAACTTCAAAGAATACACCTGCTAAGATAGCTACTGTCAAAATCTTTTTTACAAGTTCCAAATTGAAACCATTTCCCGCAATCCAATTAATTATTCCAACTATTAGCCCAATAATAATCCCTATAGTCAAACCACCCCAGATAGCATTTTTACCTATGAAAAAAGAAATTACCAAGCAAATAATTGCTGCAATGCCAAGAACTGTCCAAATGTCTAATCCAAACATAAGAAAGGGTTAAAGTATATTATTTTTTATAAGTTTCTGTCCAACGTTAAGGTTACTGCCAACGGCCACGCATTTATGCAGGACTGGAATTAGAATTCCCGTCCGCCGGAACCATAGCCAAATTTATAACTAAAAGTTCATTGTTATTCCTATCGCTCAATAAAGTTTTTTCAGCCGGGACTACTGCTGAAAGATGCACCAATGCTCATTGTTAGCACTTCAGCCAGGCTTGCATAAATGCGGATGTTGTACGTTGTTAACCGATTCTTTTTCCCCGTCTGGTATATTCTTTTACAGTAGTTTCTTTTACCTTTATTCGTCTTAAGATTGTTCGTCCGGGGCCGCAAAATTGCCAGCGATAATGCTCTCTCCTCTGGGTGGCAGGCATAATGTATTCCCTAATTATACTCAAATCTATTTGAAACAAATCAGATTTGATAATATTAGTTTGCTCTGTTAATGGCGCGTTGTCTGAATGATTGCAAAAAATTTGCTCAAACCTTTGCAAAGTAGTGAGTTCCATAATGAAGTTGAAAATGTCAAATAGTTGGATAGCTTCGTTTTCGGTCAAGTTGTGCTGCACCGAAATATGAACATCATCAGTATCCTGAAAAATTCCTCCTAACCAACTAAATAGAGATGTTTCTCTAAAACTCAAAATGTTGAAGTTTATGTTGCCGTTGAAAGATGATAAAATTAAGACGTAGGTGTAAAAGACTTTTCCGCTTTGGATTGTCAAAGTAGTTAAGTTGTCTTTATATTGGTAATCCTGAGTGGTTTTACTTCTGCGGTGTTCACTAAGATATTCTGTTACTTTATAGAAGGCGTCTTCGTTTATCAATAAATTCTTGTGATGCAATATGTTTCCTGCATATTGTTTGGAAAGTAAAGAATATATGACCTGAAGCCCTTTTGATTTTCTTTTCGTTTGAAAAATTGTGTCAGGAAACTTTGGATTACTATGTAATAAATTTAAGAACGGTATGTCTGATGAGTGTAGCATTCTATAACGTACAACGTTGAAGGCTTGGCGATGGGCTGGTATTCAATGAACTTTCAGCCTGGTACGTCAGCCGATTGAAAAACTATAGCCGAAGATAAATACAAAAAGCTGATATTTGTTCGTCTGCTGGAACTATTGCTGATAGCGAACTACAGCCGATTGTCATTCCTTCAGCCAGCCTATTGCCAAGCCTTTTGTTGGTAGCCGTTTTGTCTTTCGGTTATGGAACTGTCCAAGCAGATGTTATTAAAAACTTACCATTAACTTTTTTGATTGAAAAAAAATGTTGTTGTCCTTCCCAGGTCTTAGAAGGTTCAACAGAACCGTAGCCAAAGTTTAAGTCACATTTTCTTCCTGTCCCGTCAGTTGTGATGGATAAAATGTCAAATAAAGTTGGATACTTATTTATTGTCTTTTTAAGTTTTGGGTCAAAGAATATTTTGAATTGCTTCTTGTCGAACAACTTTTTGGTCACTTTTAGATAATCGTAACTTTTGTTTTTTGCAGAGTCAAGAATGCAATAGTCACAATTAAATGGAAACTTAATTAAAGATGCAAGTTTTATTTTGTCTGATGTGTTAACAGCTTTTTTAAAGTCTGTCCAAAATTGTTCTATTAATTTTTTGTCTGCTTTTGAAATTTTTGCTTTATCACAATATGAAGTTTGTCCAATAACAACTTGTCTAAAAAATAAGCCTACGAAAATTAAAAATATTGTGATAAAATGTTTCAAGTATGTGTCAAATTGTGCAGTTTGTCCAAATGGCTACCAACGTTTGTATTTACGCTAATATACGCTACTCAGTTAGAGAAAACAATTTTATTCAGGATCCTTTTAACCAGGAAGTTATGACAAAAAGCGCGGGTTTTTCCCGGGTAGCGCAAATACAACTCAGGTTAATTTTAAATCGTCTAGTGGGCTGATCACTTTAAGCAAATCCTGGTTACTCGTGTGCAGGTAAATTAATGTCGTCTTGAGGTCGTTATGCCCAAGCAACTTTTGAATCATCGTTACATCGGTTCCCTTTTCTATCAGGTGGGTGGCAAAGCTGTGGCGCAAACTGTGAATGCTTCCCGGCTTTATTATCCCGGCCTTTCTCTTTGCCGCCTGCAACACTTCCTGGAGGCTTCTCGTGCTGTAAGGGCTGCCGGGTTGGCTGCCCTCAAAAAGATATCCTTTTCTGTCTGGCTTGTATTGCATCGCATATTCCCTCAGCATCACCAGCAACACGGGGCTCAATGTTACGATCCTGTCTTTCTTCCCTTTTGCCTGGCTCACGAATATCGTCATCCGCTTACTGTCTATCTGGTAAGTTTTGATATTTACTACTTCACTTATTCTTAACCCTGCACTATACGCAAGCATCAGCATCACTTTATGCTTTTTGTTATGCACACTATTGATAATGGCGGCTATTTCATCCTGGTTAAAAACTTTGGGTAATTGGTGCTGTTTTTTGGGCCGCGGTATTTCCCAAAAAAATTTTTCGCGGTGTAATACCTGTTCGTAATAAAACTTCATGGCATTCATTCGGCTATGAAGGGTGTTCTCACTTAAATGTAATGTCTGATAGCAATATTCAAAGTAATCTTTCAGCCGCGAAATGCTGAAACTGTCTGCCGGCGTGTCTTTTATCGTCTGCAAAAACTGGCGGAATTCATTTTCGTAAGTCCTGAGCGTACTCCGGCTGTATCCTTTTAAAACAAGATGTCTTTTAAATTTTTGCAAAGCTTCATTATTCTCTTTGCTCAGTGGTTGAAGGGGAGCCGAAGGTGTTGTCGTTACTGTCCGGGGTTTTTTACTGTCGCGGGGTTTAAAGGTATTAACAGGAGAAACGTCAACCCTAACGAGGCCGCTTCGTTTCTTTTCCAAAAGAAATTTTTTTAGTTCGGCCATTTCCAGTTCCGCTTTGTCCTCCAATGCACTTTTTAAACGGATATAGTTTTCACCTGAACAGGCAACATACCAACAGCCATAAGTTTTGCTCCACTTTGCGTCCGCATTTTTCTGGATTGCGAGTTGCAACACGGCATTTTTTTCAAAATAAATCCCAATGCAATCCTGCCTCCGGTGATACAATGGCTTCAATATTACCTTTAAAGTTTTCATCTTGTTATCCGGCATCCAGCTTTCAAATACAAACCATCACTTATTACTTACAACTTGTTACCTAAAACTTACTTCCTACAACTTACAACTTTTTACTTGCCTCTTGCCCATTGTTCATTGCTCATTGTTAATTGCTCATTGCCCATTGTTCATTGCTCATTGTTCATTGCTCATGACCATTGCCATTGCCCCTTCACCATTCACCTTTCCTCCTTCCCCTTCTTATCCAGCAACACTACCTGATCGGCCAAAACCTCTGTCACATTTTTTTTCTGTCCATCACTATCGGTATAATCCCTGCTACGCAATTTCCCTTCTATATACAATAAGCTTCCGGGATGAATGTATTCTTTTGCAATACCCGCTAGCCCGCGCCATAAGATAACCGTATGCCAGTCCGTTCTCGATTGGCTTTCCCCGTTCTTTAACCGGTAAGTTTCTGTGGTTGCCACTGAAAGTTTCGCCACCGGCGTACCATCATTTAGCGTTTTAAATTCAGGCTCTTTGCCACAGTTGCCAATTAAGATCACTTTATTGATTCCACGCATAATGATTGATTATTGTTTTAATAAATATTCGTCGCGATTTTTGTCGCCTGGCTGCGGCTTCGCCCTCCTCATTCCCATTAGGAAACAAGCAAAGTCTTTCAATTGCTGAAATATCTATTCAAGGTTGTCGGGCTGCACAGTTAATTGAGGAGGTATAATTACTTCCACAGTTAGTTCAATCACGTTTCAGTAATCAAATCTATTGAATTGATATTAAAAAATGTAATAAAAAGGGATTTTTCTTTTACGGATCTGGTTCCATTAAGGAAAGCAGGAATGATAAGATTAAAATCGAACCGGCTGAAAGTGAATAATGATGGTCGTTTGCGGGGATGGCAACAACAGACGTCCACCGTTGACCATTCCCCTTTCACCCCTCTGCCCTCGCAAAGTTTCCATGACCATTCATCATTGATCATTAACCATTCACCTTGACCATTCACCATTGACCATTCACCTCTTTCCGAAGAATATTTTATCCGCGCAAACGACTATTTTACCAACTGGTTTATATAAAAAAAGTCTTTACTTTACGCATTACTTTGATCAATTATCATTTGCCAAACTTTTCAAAAGATGAATGAAAAAATACACCAGGGCCGAAATGTAAAACGCTTCCGCGAAATGCTGGGCATTAAGCAGGAAGCCCTCGCCATTGAACTTGGCGACGACTGGAACCAAAAGAAAATTTCGCTACTCGAACAAAAAGAAACGATTGACAAGGACCTGCTGCAACAACTGGCCGCTGTCTTAAAAATCCCTGCTGAAGCAATTGAGAATTTTGATGAGGAACAAGCTATTAATATTATTTCAAATACATTTAATGATGAGGCTTTCATCGGAAATTCAGGAGGAACTTATCATATTAATCCAATTGAAAAAATCATTCAACTTCATGAAGAAAAGATTGCATTATATGAAAGGATGTTGAAGGAAAAAGACGAGATGATGGCCCGGTTGGAGAGGTTGATTGAGAAGAAATGAGGCTTTTGATCAGAAATTTGAGCCAGGAAGAAGTATATGAATTTGAGTTCGGCTTAATTTTGGAAATGAATGGTAAAATAAAAATGTTGATGCATACCCCACAAAAAACGATCTGACAAATGATGGAACCAATACCCTATTTTTATGACAGCATAAACCGCAATGCAATTATCGTAAAGCCAAAACAGCCTTTGCTCGACTGGGTTAATTCAATTTACCCCGAAAGTCCTGTCGAAACGTTTGATGAAGGAACGGTTTATCTTGTAAATTCAGGCGAAAGCATCCAAGAAGTTGAAAGATGGCTGCAAAAAAATTTTGACAATATCTTTCAAAATGAACTGAATGGCTGGAATACCGATGAAAAAAACTGGCCGGAAAAAAGAACGTTCAAGCTCTTCAAAGAATGGTTTAATTATGAAATACACGATATGATCCTGGATATGGAAGAAGATGAAATAATTAAAATATAACATTGCCAGGTCATAATTAAAGCCTTTTGGAAGATTTGCCTTCGATTTGTAATTTATAAGCTCCCACTTAATATCTTTGCCCTGATTGCTCCGGGTATACAACGATTAAACTGATAATATAAGTTGCATTTCCTTCGATAATAGGATCGAAGGTCATTCGAAGGTATATCGAAGGTATAACGAAGGGGATACGGCTCAAACCCCTTTCAGTCATTAGCCAGATATAGAAAGAAGACTGTTGGCCTGGCGTTGACGTCCCCGCCAACAACCTTAATGGCAAAGACTTTCTGGTTCAAAATATCCCTGAGTCAAAACAATCTTGCCATTAGAATTGCAAACGCTCGCATTACAATTGAGTAATTCACAGCAAAAAACTTCCAGTGTATGAAGTGGCTGACCTTCTAAACTGGAATGTTCTTTCTGCATCAGACAAGTATAAGACAAAGTATACCAAGTGCGGGGATAGTGTATGGATAAAGTATGGATAATGTATGGATAGTGTATCAGAAGTATATGCGTTAGCTATTGCGGTCAGCAGGTTTATTTTTCGCGGGGACGCGAGCAATGGCCTGTCTTAGCCAATGATCATTCACCATTATTCATTGATCATTTCACAGATCAATATGAACCGACTGTACCTTGCTTCCAAAGAATATTTCAGAATGTTGATCGAAATCGGTTGCGGAATCAGTAGTAAAAAATTCCAATTGCCCTTTTTTACTGCATTGCTCTTCAATCTCAGGATGGCGATGTAGATAATCGGCCAAACTCTCCGCAACAATCTTTCCCTGGGAAACCACCCGGACTTGTTCGGGCAGGAATTGCTTTATCTTATTCATTAAAAGAGGATAATGCGTGCAGGCAAGCAAAACAGTATCGATCGCCTCATTTTTTTGAAGCAGTAAACGAAGATCTTTTTGAATAAAATAATCCGCTCCTTCTGAATGATATTCGTTGTTTTCAACCAATGGAACCCACATGGGGCAGGCATGTTGAAATATTTGGGTTTCGGGAAAATATTTATTGATCTCAATCGGGTAAGAATCTGACCTCACCGTTCCGCTGGTTCCCAATATCCCTATCTTGTGGCTTTTCGAAAAATCACCGATCACTTCTGCTGTTGGCCTTATCACACCCAACACTCTTTTTGAAGGATCAAACTCCGGAAGAAACCTTTGCTGGATCGTTCTCAAAGCTTTGGCAGAAGCCGTGTTACAGGCAAGAATGATGAGCGGGCAACTTTTTGAAAAAAGCCATTTTACGGCTTCGAGTGTATATTCATAAACAGTTTCGAATGAACGGGAGCCGTAAGGTGTTCGGGCATTATCGCCCAGGTAAATAAAATCATATTGCGGCAGGCGGCTTTTTATTTCTTTCAAAACCGTCAGTCCGCCATAGCCTGAATCGAAAACACCAATAGGAGCTTTATTCATTTATCAAAAATAAAGAAGCCACCCGGTTTAATGAGTGGCTTTCAAAATAAAATTATTAATTTTTTATGGCTTTGCTGGTGTTGTGGTCGTTTTTGTTGGCTCTTTCAAACCCAGTTTTTTGATCACCAACGGGCCAATGTCATCAGACGGAGGCATTACGATCAATGCTTCTTTAGGCATAACGTAAGTATATCCATGTTCTTTGGCAACAGCTTCTATGGCATCCTGCAATTTCTTTTGAATAGGGGCAGAAAGTTCCTGCCTTTTTTGGGCAAATTCATCCTGGATCCTTTGGTTTTCGTTAGCCAGGTCAGCACTTTGCTTTTGAAGATCGTTCCTGGTCACTTCCTTCATGCTTGGGGTCATCTTTGCGGAGTCTTTTACAAACTTCTGAATGGCATCATTCAAAGCATTTTGTTTTTCCTGTGCATTTTGATAAAGTGATTGCTGGTAGTCGTTTAATTGTTGTTGTACGGTAGCGGCTTCAGGCATCAACTGAATAATTTCGTCAGCGCTTATGTATCCGATCTTTTGTGCGTTAGTCGTTGAAAATCCAAATATTCCTGCAGAAATAAAAAGGATGGTTAGAAATTTTTTCATTTTTGTTTTTGTCGTTTGTTTTTATAAAGTGTTTAAAAATTTATCTCAGGATGCATCACGAACTGTGTTTGACATTTATTTAACACCCAGCTCTTTTAATACATCGTCACTTTTATCAAGTTTAGGGTCGGCAAATATAACGGTAATTCCATCACTTTTATCCAAAATAAAATCATATAATTTGGCAGCGGCTAATTTTTGAATCGCATTATAAACCTTGTCCTGTATCGGTTTTATCAATTCTTCTCTTTTCTTAAAAAGATCCCCCTGGTAACCAAATCTTTGCCTTTGAAGATCGTTCAGTTCCTTTTGTTTGTTGTAGATCTCATCTTCACGCTTTTTCCTAAGGTCATCGCTCAACATCACCTTTTCCGCATCATAATCCTTATACATTTTGTCCAGTTCGGCGGATTTCTGATCGATCTCCTGTTGCCACATTTTGCTGAACTGATCCAGCTTTTGCTGGGCCTCTGTATATTCAGGCATCTTACTCAAAATATATTTTGAATCAATAACGGCATACCGTTGTGCAAAGCTGCTTACAGCAATCGTACAACTGAAAATGAAAACAAATAATAGCTTTTTCATACTAAACTTATTTTATTGAATTGAGAACGGCAGTGAAGCTACAAATAAAGGTGATTTTTATTTTGGCCGCCGGTCGTTCGTTTATTCAGGTTCCTGGCCGAGCATAAAGGTGAATTTAGCGGCTCCTTTTAACCCGGTATTAGGACCAATTCTGTCAAGCCCGATTCCATAATCAAAACCAAGAAGCCCAAACATCGGGAGGAAGAACCGCATACCCAAGCCAACAGAACGACGCAATTTAAAAGGATTGTAATCCTTAAAACTGTACCAACCATTGGCCGCCTCAAAAAACGCCAGGCCGTAGATCGTACTGCTGGCGCTGGTGCTGAACGGATACCTCATTTCCAATGTATATTTATTGAAGATAGTAAAAAAGTTGCTTGCCTGGCTTAGGTCAGGGTTAATTTTTGGGTTAGAATTATCATAAACCGGGTAGCCCCTGTGAGCAATAATATCATAACCCAACAAACCGTAGTTATTACTCAAACCGGCGTCACCTAACTGAAAGCGCCCGAATGGAGACAAAGGTGCGCTTGAATTGTATCTTCCAAGGAAACCGTATTTGGCAGCCGCATATAAAATGAACTGTTTGTCTTTGTTTTCGCCGCGTCCCTGCCCGATAGGCACATACCATTGTGCCGTGAATCTTTCTTTATGATACTCAACCCACTTATACTTGTCATTGGCGCTCAACGATTGATCTTGCCTGAACAAAGAATAAGGCGGAGTCAACTCGGTACTGAAAATAAAATTAGAACCGCTTGTAGGGAAGATCGGGTTTGGCCCTGCAGAGCTCCTCGCCAAAGTGATCTTGAAACTAATGTTGTTGGATACGCCGTTCAATAATCCCGGGAAAATGTTGTAATTCTTGAGCTTATACCGTTGATAGTTCAACTGGTAAACCAATGAGAAATAGTCGTCGGGCCACTGCAATTGCTTTCCAAGAGAAACGCTGATGCCGGTGTTTTTGATGTAAGATGAATCGGCGTAAGCGGCATTATAATAACCGGTGTAAGGATCAAATGCATTTGCATATTTGGTATCGTAATATCCGATTGTAAACGGATTTCTTTTCTTTCCGCCAAGCCATGGCTCAGTAAATGAAAAATTGTAGGATCGGAATTGCTTACCGTTACTTTGCGCACGCAGGCTTAATTTCTGACCATCACCCACTGGCAAAGGATCCCAGGCTTTCTTATTGAAAATATTGTAAATAGAGAAATTGTTGAAGGTAACACCAAGTGTACCTGTCAAACCAATGCCGCCTCCAAAACCTGCAGAAAGTTCCAGCTGGTCAGATGATTTTTCAACTACATTCCAGGTTATGTCAACCGTTCCGTTTTCAGGATGCGGAACAATGCCCGGAGAGATTTTCTCGGCGTCAAAATAACCCAATTGCGAAAGCTCTCTTTGTGTCCTGATGATTTTTTCCCTGCTGAATTTTTCACCGGGTATCGTACGTAATTCACGACGGATGACGTACTCTTTTGTTTTATCATTTCCACTAATACCAACCTTCCCGATAGTTGCCTGCGGACCTTCCACAATCCTTATTTCGTGATCAATGGTATCATTGTAAACCGCGGTTTCCACCGGAACAACATGGAAAAATAAATAACCGTCATCTTCATACAAACTGGAAATGTCACCACCTTCCGGTGAAGGAATAACACCTAATTTTTTATTGAGAATTGCGGCATTATAAACATCTCCCTTCTTTATCCCGAGAATGGCACTCAACAATGAATCAGAATATTTGGTGTTTCCCTTCCAGGTAATATTTCCAAAATAATACCGTGGACCTTCTGTAAGTTTAATAGCTACATCAAGATCGCCATTATCATTATAAGTGGTGTCTGCGACAATTGTAGCATCCCGGAAACCAAGTGAGTTATAATAATCAAGAACCTTATTCTTATCCTCCTCATACTTCTTTTCATTAAACTTTGAAGAAGTCAGAAATTTAATACGAACATAAGGATCCAAAAGTTCTTTGGTTTTTGATGGAAACAAATAGCCGTTCTCCTTCAAATATTTATTAAAAGTGAGGTAGTTGGTTTTTGTTGAATCATAAACATTGTAATCGTCAGAAGGAAATAAAGTGAGCCTGCTTTTTTCTTTCGTTCCCTTCATCTGCTTTTTCAATTTCAGATCGGGCACTTTATGATTGCCTGCAAAATAAATATTGTTGATGCGCACCTTACCATTTTTATTGACCACAAAAACAATATTTACGGCGTTGGTGGCTTTTGTGTCTTTTGTTTGATTGATCACAACATCTACATTCCTGTAACCTTTGTCAACAAAAAATTTCTTGATCGTAGAAATTGCTGAAACTTTAAATCCTTCGGTAACCCTTGTCACACGTCCTTTTTTCAGGTCAAGTTTTTTGGTGATGTCGTCGGATTCGGTCTTGGAAATTCCTTTGAATTTGAAGTTTGAAAGAACCGGCCTGTCGGTCACATGAATTTCAATAGAAAGTTCGTCACCTTTCAGTTCCGTCAAATAAATTTCAACATCGGAAACCAAGTTTTGCTTCCATAAATTCGTAATAGCATTTGCAAAATCATCACTTCCCGGAAGGATCACTTTGTCGCCAACCGCAAGTCCTGAAATTGAAATGATCAGGTTGGGATCAAAGGTCGTTCCGGTAACGGTTATGTGAGAAATTGTATATTTCTTCGGCTGTTTTGAATTAAAAATGTTCTCTAATTCTACGTTCACTGAACTGGGAACCGTGTCTTTATTGGCGGGAATTGTGGGAACAGAATCTGTTTTAACATTATCGTTCGATACTGAATCTTTTATAACCTGGGCAGTGGCAATAGTTGAGGCAGTAAAAGAGAGGGCTATCAAGAAAAGTATCTTGTAGATAATATGCATTAAATCGATTTTAATAGGGCGGCAAGATAATTTCAATTATTAAAAGTATTTGTTAAATCAACCAAAATTAAAAGGGATAATTGCGCGATAAAACGCTTATTTGACGGCATTTTCAAAGGATTTTATTCATACCTGTTCGCTGGTTTTTCCAAATCTTCTTTCGCGTGATTGGTAACTGAGCAATGCTTCATAAAGATTTTCTTTCCTGAAGTCGGGCCACAGGGTATCTGTAAAATATAATTCAGAATAAGCAAGCTGATACAAAAGGAAATTGCTGATCCTGTATTCACCACTAGTTCGGATCATTAATTCCGGATCGGGAAAATTGGCAGTGCACAAATGTTGGCGAAAAGTTTCGTCCGTAATTTCTGCGGGATCGATTTTTCCTTCCTCAACTTCCTGCGCAATATTTTTTACTGCTTGCACAATTTCCCACCTGCTGCTGTAGCTTAAAGCCATGACCAAATTAAGCCCGGTATTTTTTTGGGTTTCCTCACACGCTTCATTCAATTCATTATGTGCTTCCGCGGGGAGTAAATCGATATTTCCAATTACATGAAGGCGGATATTATTTTTGTTGAGTGTTGCCACCTCGCTGCGAATGGTTTTAACCAACAATTCCATCAAGCCCGTTACTTCATCTTTTGGCCTGTCCCAGTTTTCAGTGCTGAAAGCATAAAGAGTAAGATAACCGATGCCTAATTCAGCGCAACCTTCCACAATGTTGCGCACACTTTCAACACCATTGTAATGGCCAAACAACCTGTCTTTGCCTTTTTCTTTTGCCCATCTGCCATTCCCATCCATTATTATGGCGATATGCCGCGGAAGTTTTTCGGCAACCAATTTATCTTTTAAGCTCATCGGTGTAGTTAAAAAAAGGAAGTCAGGCAACCAGCGCCTGGCGGACAAAAGTAAGAAAATTGTGAAACTGCTTCCGGCAAATATTTAGGGATTCACCGTAGGGCACTGGTAGGAAGTAATGTTGAACGAAACGCCAATCTCTGCAATAATGTATTGATCTTTCTGTTTGCTGAAACCGCGTTGACGTCCTTCAATTCCAATTGGAGGGCCAACTTCAAAAGAACGGTCCTGCATTATTCCTGCAATTGATTTCCCGCCTGCGGTAGAAGGAAATTTGTCAGCGCCAATGTAAGTCGTACTTACGTCATCGATATAATCTGTGGTGGTAAACCGATGAGCAATTTCGAAAGAAAGATTCACATTGTCATTTATGGCATATTTTACGCCAAACCCAAGTGGAAAGCACAAAGCCATGCTTCCATATTCTTTCCGTCCTTTATAAAAAGTTTCACCTTCTGTGTGCAAAGGCCGCAAATAAACTTTTTGATTGTGGTAATAAGCGTAAGGATCATAAGTGAAAAAACCAATGCCGAGCGTGGCATAAGGTGTAAAAGAATGATCGGGATCGGTAGGAATAAATTTGAAAAAATTAAAATCACCTTGCAAGGCAATTTCAAAAATATTCGTATTAAAACTCAAATTTCTTCTTTGATCATATTCATTTTTGCTATAGATATCGCTGTAACCTAATTTGGCAAAATGCCCTGAAAGCCTTACTGACGTGTAATTTCCAAATTGCTTTCTCACAAAACCACCGATGTCCATCTTTGGACGGTTGATGCGGGCCCGGTTGTTCAGGTCGCCAAAATAATGAGCAAGACCAACCGTAATTCCAAACTCACCCTCCTGCACATAATCGTTCATTTGTGCCTGCATTCGGAAAGAAAAGGCAAGGACCATTATTACAAAAAGGATAAGCTTTTTCATATCTACGGACAAAATAAGTGATTTAAAAGTAAGAATTAAGTAGTAATTATAAACCTATAACGTTAAAATTTATTAATTCCGTTTATCCAGGCCCCAGGATAATTTGTTTCGGAGGGTTTGAAGAAAATTATTTTCATTTAACCTAACAAGATTGATACCGAAAACTTCTTTCCGGATGGCAAGCAAAACTTCTTTGGAAGCAATTTCCCTGCGGCTGTCAAGCGTACATAAGAATCCATCTGTTCTTCCTTCTATTTCAAAAGAAATTATGGAATCGTCAGGGATGACCAAAGGCCTGATATTTAGATTATGGGGAGAAACAGGAGTGATGACAAAACTGGCTGAATCGGGAAAAACCACCGGGCCGTTGCAGCTCAAAGAATAGCCGGTTGAACCTGTAGGAGTAGCCACGATCAATCCATCCGCCCAATAGGTGTTTAAGAATTCGCCATTGAGGTAAGTATGAATTTTGATCATCGGCGAAGTATCCTTCTTGTGAATCGTAAATTCATTAAGCCCATAATTCAGGCCCTTAAACAAAGGCATGTTTGCATCCAGGTGAACAAGCGATCTTTTGTCCAATACAAACGTCCGCTTGATGAGTGCTTCCAGGGCGGAGCCAATTTCATCTTTACCAATGCTGGCCAGAAATCCAAGTCGTCCATAATTGATTCCAAGGATCGGGATGCCTTTATCGCCAACAAATGTTACGGCGTCCAGCAAAGTGCCGTCACCACCCAAACTGATGATGAAATCAATTTCATCCAGGTCTTCTGAGCAATTAAAAGTGGAATACTTGTCTTTTATTTTTATCGAACTGTAAAACAGGTTGAAGAAATCCTGGTAAATGACCGGTTCAATATTATAATTAGAAAATTCGTTGAGCAAAAGTTTCAATCCCTCCAGCTGTTCTGATTCTAAGCCACGGCTATAGATCGCTATTCGCATAATGGTTTCGATTATTTTTATAAATCGCGTTCGGGGCTATGATAAGAATGTAAAAATAATTGCTTTTAATTTAAAAGACGAGTGAATGTTGAGGAATGTAAAATCGTAAAGAAAAAAAATCGGGCTTTTTATTGATTTACTGTGAATGCTTTTAGCAGGAACAGTTCTAAATGTCAAGATAATTCATCAGATTGTTGTAGTTGATACTGATCTCGTTTTCAAAAAGTTCTTCCCCTGAATAATAAGATACAGAATATTCATAGCGTTCAAAGGTCGCAATGATAGTTGCTACTTCTCTTTTGTTGATCTGGATCACAACTTCCAAAAAGTCAGGCAGCTCGTGGGGTTTTACGTTGAGATGAAGGATAGTAGCGCCATCGCTTTCAACAATACTGTTTAGTTCGGATATTGCAAATCTTGATCTTTCCATTTCCAAAACGATCATAGCGCCATATTCCGGCGCACCGCATAAATTGCCCATTTCGTTTATCAATGCCCGTGAGGAAATCGTGCCCATCAATTCATTTTTGTCATTAACGACGGGAATAACATTAGAGTGATATAAACTGTAAACGGTAGCTGCTTTGAGAAAATAGAATTTTTCGTTTACGGCCACCTGTATGAAATTGGTTTGAAATACATCAAGAGTGGTCTCTTTGTTTTGTTCGTCCACCAGATCTTCTTCGCTTACCAAGCCGAGGTATTGGCTTTCAGAAACTACCGGCAGGTGAGAAGTTTTATACTCATTCATTAATTGAAGCACATTCTCTACAGAGTCTTTCAACTTCAACAATGGAAAAATATTATCAGCAAGTTGCAGAGTTGTCATTTTCTTGAATTTAGGGTCTGACTGCACGTATCTCTGACAAAAGACAATAAAAATCAAAGAATTGTTGCAGCAGGTATTTTTAATTTTGAAAGAAAGGTACCAAGGATGCGGTTAAATTCATCCGGAACTTCCATCATGGGGGCATGACCGCACTTATCAATAAAATGCAGCTCACTGTTGGGGATCAGCTTATTGAATTCTTTGGCAACAAATGGGGGAGTGATCGTATCGTTGTTGCCCCAGATAAGGCAGGTTGGCTGTTTGATCTGATTTAATTCATCACCAAGATTATTGCGAATGGCAGATTTAGCCAATGAAATAATCTTGATCACTTTGAGCCTGTTATTAGTTATCTCAAAACATTCATCCACCAATTCATCGGTCGCCATCGCCGGGTCGTAAAAAGTAAGCTGGGTTTTTTTGCGGATGTATTCTTTGTCGCCCCGTTTCGGATAACTATCACCCATTCCGTTTTCAAACAAACCCGAACTTCCGGTGAGGATCAATGATCTTACTCTTTCAGGATTTTTCAAAACATATACCAAAGCCACATGGCCGCCAAGTGAATTGCCAAGCAAATGGATCTGATCATAATCGCGTTGATCCACGAATCTTTTTACAAATTTTTGCAAACCTCCGACTGTTGTGTGCAACAGATCAAGGTCGAAGAGCGGAAGCACGGGAACGATCACCTTATGTGTTTTCCTGAAGGTATCAACCAGGTGCGAAAAATTACTAAGAGCCCCAAACAACCCATGCAATAATAGCAACGGTTCTCCTTCTCCTTCCTCTATAAATTTAAACTTCCCGTCTTGTTTTAATTGATATTCCATGAATTATTCGATGCAAATTTTAATGCCCGTTAATTATTGCTAAAATAAATGTTTCTGCTGAAAAAATTATTTAAATAAAAATTATAGTCATTTTCCGGGCGCTAATTTATTACCTAATTTTTGAAAAAAAGATTCCAATTGCATGAATAAATCTTTAAATACCGGGATTATTTTTCCCAGCTTTTCAATTACCGCAGGCCCCCACGGTGCTACAAAATCATAAATCTTTGAAGCCTTAATGGTTTCCGTTTTTAGTAAAGCAGTTTTCTCGCCAAAAAATAAAATAACGCTGAAGATGATCGTGTAAATAAGCAGATATAGTATAATGCCACCCAACCTGTCGAGCCATCCAAGCATTGCCATATTCAATGCTTTTCTTATCAGCCGCGCACCAAGATTCACCAACAAAACCACTACGATAAATACCACCAAAAAAGCAATCAACGGCATCCATTTTCCGGATGCACCGGAAGCAGTTTCAAGATGTGAAGCCACCACTGCAGAAAGTTTTAATGCCGCTGCCAAACCAATGATAAAAGCGATAAATGAAAAAAGTCCGACAACAAAACCTTTTGAAAAACCCTTAAAAACGGCCAGGATCAGGACGATCAAATAAGCGACATCTATTATCATGATTGCGACTTTTGTTCTGAAAGCGGAACGCTAAAAGCTGAAAGCTGATTGCTGAAAGCTGATTGCTGATTGCTGAAAGCTGATTGCTGATTGCTCGAAACTTGCCTTTTGCCTTTTGCTTTGCGACTTATGCCTTACTAAGCAATTCCTTCACCACACCGGCAATGGTTTTTCCATCCGCTTTACCGGCAAGTTCTTTATTCGCAATTCCCATTACTTTTCCCATATCTGCTGGTGAAGAAGCGCCGGTTTGTTCAATTACTTTAGAAAGATAAGCCTTCAATTCGGTCTCATTCATTTGCTTCGGCAGAAATTTTTCGATCACTTCTATTTCTTCTCTTTCTTTAGAAGCAAGATCCTCCCGGTTTTGCTTTTCATAAATTTCGAGGGAATCTTTTCTTTGCTTCACAAGCTTTTGCAAAAGTTTGATCTCTTCATCTTCTTTGATCTGTCCATGAGCTCCTTCAGCTGTTTTGGCATTGATGATCGCTGATTTAATGGCCCGCAAACCGCGCAAAGCTTTTTCATCTTTGGCCAGCATTGCTGTTTTTAAATCGGCCATTACTTTTTCTTCTAAAGACATAATTGAAAATATTATTGATGATAAAAGTTTAAATCAAAACCCCGAAATGAAAATAAAAAAAACAGAAAAAGTTCGTTTACTTCTGATCGGCCCTTTCCTTTTCCACAAACTTTTTATGAAAGTCGTTTGCAAACTTTTTGATTTCTTCAGAAAGATCTTTTCTTCTTGTCGCACGCAAAAAAGTGTCGCCCATGGTAAAAAATACCTGGTAAAAAAAATCAGCCATTTCATCCATCATCATATCCTTTGTCCACAAGTCAATTCTTAATGCGGATTTATCAGCGCTGTCCCAAAACGCCAATAGCATAGCCTTGGCTTTTTGAACTTCTTCGGCAGTACTTGCTGACGCATTCCAGGTTATTTTTTGAGGAACTTTATCTTCGTCAAGTTCCACGTTGATGTTTATATTTGATTGTGCCATAATTGGCTGCAAATTTACTATTATTGCCATTGAATGCACATTTGCATTTAACCTTTCTTTAACCATGTAACAGATACATTTGCCAACTTAATATTGAATATGAAAAAAATTGTTTTTGTAGTTATTGGTTGTTTGTTTTTTTCCATGGCTTTTTCACAGGAGAGTTGGTCATCAACTACAAGTAACAATAAGGTGAATTTCACCAACCGCTCCGGCGATCATTTTATGCTTCAGCTTTCTTCTGATCATCTCTCCGGTATGCCCGACAGTATCAGTAGTCACCAGAAAGGTTTGTCAAGAGGCTTTAATGCCTATGTGATGTTGAACAAGCCGTTTAAAGGTGCTCCTAAATTGAGTCTTGGAATTGGCGTTGGCATCAGCACCAGCAACATATATTTTAAAAAAATGGAAGTCGATGTAAAGGCAGCTCCCGGGCTATTGCCTTTCATTGCAGAAGATTCTGCCAATCATTTTAAGAAATACAAACTTGCTTTAAGTTATTTGCAGGTTCCTTTGGAATTCAGGTATACTTCAAACCCTAATAATCCCAACAAAAGTTTTAAAGCAGCACTTGGCGTGAAAGTAGGAACATTGGTGAATGTGCACAACAAAGGAAAAAATCTTCAAAATGCTTCGGGCACCACGCTCAACGGATATCTTGTAAAAGAGAACAGCAAACGCTTTTTCAACTCAACCGATTTTATGGCTACGGCCCGCTTTGGTTACGGAATTGTTTCACTATTCGGTTCTTATCAACTTAACCGTTTGTTGAAAGACGGAGCCGGACCAAATTTAAAATTGTACCAGGTTGGGATAACTTTGAGTGGGTTGTAATTTTATCTTCAAAGTTTAACTGAGGGATTTTGATGAGGAGGTTTGCCAAAGAACCGCTGTATAAATTATTGTTATAGTAAAAATTCTATTTCCGAAAGTTCCCTTCCTATTTGCTGAACACCGGAAAGAATACGTTTTGTTTGAACAGCCGAAGGTTTTTTAATTCCTTTGATGTATTGAGCCAACAAACTTTGGTTCATTCCAATTCTTTCGCTTAAAGCTTTCGCATTAATTACTTTATAAAAATCAAAAAAGCTTTCAAGGTCATACTTCAATTCTATTTCATCAATAGTATAAGTAAAACCGAGGTCTTCAAACACAAGATTCACCATCTCGATAATCATCTTTTCAAGTTCCTTCCAATTATCACCACAAGTAATAAGGCTTCTGTTTTTCCATTTTCCTACAGCACTGTAACCTTGATCTTCTTTAATTATTGTCAGTTTTAATCTGGGTTTATTTTTCATTGTTTATCTTTTATTCGTTTCTATTTCTGCCATTTTTAATATCTGCCTCAGTGTTCCCTTTTTCATTTCTTTTGATCCATGAAAAGGAACAGGAATAATATTTGGTTTTGTAGGGTGTTGCATAATGATATGACTGCCTTTTTGCCGAACTTCGTACCATCCATCCATTTTCATAATCTTTAAAAGTTCACTACTCTTCATTTAAACAAAGGTAATAAATTTATTACTTTAAACCATCCGGGTTAATGAAAGTTTTAAAAAAAATGAATCAAAGGAAAAGCGACTATCAGTAAAGAAATAAATATCGGGGAATTTTATTTTATTGTGGTATAATGTATGCATCGTTTTTCCAATGATCTTTTTAAAGAAACCGATAACTTAAATTTGCCTCTAAATAATTTTCTTTTGATCGAAAAAAAATCAAATTTTAATAATTCCATTAATGTTGTCCTGGTAGCGGTAATTCAAAACGGGCAACAGGAAGAAGAAGTAAAAGAATATCTTGACGAGTTGGAATTCCTGGCAGAAACGGCCGGGGGAATCACCATTAAAACTTTTACCCAAAAACTCGATCATCCCGATAGCAGAACTTTTGTGGGAAAAGGAAAATTGCAGGAAATAAAAGAGTTCACTGAAAGAAAACACGTCGATCTTGTAATATTTGATGATGAACTGACCGGCTCTCAAATCTCAAATATTGAAAAAGAATTAAAGATCACTACGATCGACCGAAGCGATTTGATTCTCGACATTTTTGCTTCCCGAGCCAAAACGGCACAGGCCAAAGTGCAGGTGGAATTGGCGCAATATCAATACATTTTGCCCCGCTTGAAAGGAATGTGGAAACACCTCGAAAGACAAGGCGCGGGCATTGGAAGCCGCGGACCCGGTGAAACAGAAATAGAAACTGACCGACGTATTGTAAAAGACAAAATTAGCCTGTTGAGAAAAAGGCTTGCCGAAATTGACAAACAAGCTTTCACACAAAGAAAAGACCGCGGTGAATTCATCAGGGTGGCGCTGGTTGGCTACACAAACGTGGGCAAATCAACCATCATGAACCTGCTGAGCAAAAGCGATGTTTTTGCAGAAAATAAATTATTTGCAACGCTTGATACTACTACACGAAAGGTGGTTTTGGGTCATACTCCTTTTCTTTTAAGCGACACAGTTGGTTTTATTCGCAAATTGCCGCATCACCTGATAGAAAGTTTTAAAAGCACTTTAGACGAAGTGCGCGAAGCGGATGTTTTATTACACGTTGTAGATATTTCTCATCCAAAATATGAAGAACAAATTGCCGTCGTCAACAAAACTTTGAAAGAGCTGGATAGTCTCGATAAACCGATCATTCTCGTGTTCAACAAAATGGATGAGTACGAGAAAAAAACTTTTGACCAGTGGCTTCCTGAAGAAGTGAAAGAGCAATTGCTCAACGAACTCAGGGCAAGGTGGATGCAGCAAACGAATGGGAATTGTGTTTTCATTTCCGCAACCGAAAAAATAAACATCAAAGAATTCAGGCAAGTGGTGCTTAACCAGATCAGAGAATTGTACCAGCGAAAGTATCCTTACAAAGCAGAATTTTTCTATTAATGGATAGGCACGACAAGTTGTTTAAGATTGCTGATCGCATTGATGAAATTTCTTTCGCTGCGAATAAAATTGCTGTTGTAAACGCAGAGGACAAATCGATTTGTATTGCAAAAACTGGTTCAGGATTAAAAGCTTTTCCCCATTACTGTCCACATGCCGGTGGCGACCTTTCTGAAGGATTTATCGACAAAAGAGAAAATATAATTTGCCCCATTCATGGATACCGTTTTTCTTTGAACAACGGCAGGGATACGAATAACGAAGGATACCTTCTTAAAATTTATAAAGTAATTGAAGCTGAAGATGGAATATTTGTGAAGTTAGAATAATGATAAATATCGATTCAGACCGAAATAAAGAGCACAATTTAGTAACTTTGCAAGCTGTCATTTTGGCTTCGAAAGATTTCCTGCACTAAAATTGACGTTGAACATTTACCTTTTTTAAAAAAATAATTGATAATATATGGCCGGGCTACTCTCATTATTATTTGGTGGCAATAAAAGTGAAAAAGATGTAAAGGCGATAAGACCGCTGGTTGAAAAAATTAATTCGTTTTTTGCCCAGTACCATTCTTTATCCAACGATGAATTACGTGCCAAAACTCTGGATTTCAGAGGAAGAATTAAAGAATATCTTAAAGAGATTGACGAGGAGATAGAGGCACAAAAAGCGCAAGCCGAAAAGCTTGACAGTTCTGACATTGCCGGACGTGATGCTATTTACAGGCACATAGATGAGCGTCGCAAAGACCGCGACAAGAAATTGGAAGAGATCCTTCTTGAAATTTTGCCCGAAGCTTTTGCCGTGATGAAAGAAACGGCCCGGCGCTTTACTGAGAATGCAGAGTTGGAAAGTGCAGCGACTGAATTGGATAAAAAATTCGCTGAAGGCAAAAGTTACATTCGAATCGAAGGTGATAAATCAATTTATAAAAACAAGTGGACAGCAGGTGGAAATGAAATTGTTTGGAACATGGTTCCTTACGATGTTCAGTTGATTGGTGGTATCGTTTTGCACCAGGGTAAGATTGCAGAGATGGCAACGGGTGAAGGTAAAACGCTGGTTTCAATAATGCCGGCTTACCTTAACGGACTTGCCGGGTTAGGTGTTCACATTGTAACGGTAAATGATTACCTGGCAAAACGTGACAGCGAGTGGAACGGTCCACTATTGGAATGGCTCGGTCTTACAGTTGATTGTATCGATAAGCATCAGCCGAACAGCGAAGAAAGAAGATTAGCATATGCAAGTGATGTGGTTTATGGAACGAACAATGAGTTTGGTTTCGATTACCTGCGTGACAATATGGTGCACAATCCAGAAGAAATGGTTCAGGGCAAACATCATTTTGCAATGGTGGATGAAGTGGATAGTGTTTTGATCGATGATGCACGAACTCCTTTGATCATTTCCGGACCAATTCCTCGTGGCGATCAACAGGAATTTGATCAACTGAAACCAAGGGTAGAAAAAATCGTTGAAGCACAAAGAAAAGTTACCAGCAATTTCCTTGTAGAAGCCAAGAAAAAAATTGCCGAAGGGAATGATGATCCAAGAGATGGTGGATTGGCTTTGTATCGTGCGCACCGTGGACTTCCAAAAAACAATGCACTGATCAAATATCTAAGCGAACCGGGGATGAAAGTAAAGTTGCAGAAAGTTGAAAACCATTACTTGTCAGACCAGGAAAAAAATATGCACATTGTTGATGAAGAATTGTTGTTTGTCATCGATGAGAAAAATAACCAGGTGCAACTTACCGATAAAGGAATTGCTATGATCACCAAATCAGGTGAAGATCCTGAGTTCTTCATTTTGCCGGATATTGGGGTAAAGCTCGCCGAGATCGAAAAAAGTGATGCCACCCCCGAACAAAAGCTTGAACAAAAAGAAACGCTTTTAAATGATTATTCAGTAAAAGCTGAAAGAATACATACCGTTCAGCAATTATTGAAAGCTTACACGCTTTTTGAAAGAGATGTTGAATACGTGGTAATCGAAGGACAGGTAAAGATTGTAGACGAACAAACCGGTCGTATCATGGAAGGCCGTCGTTATTCAGATGGTTTGCACCAGGCGATAGAAGCAAAGGAAAATGTGAAGATTGAAAGTGCCACCCAAACTTATGCAACCATCACTTTACAGAACTATTTCAGAATGTATCACAAGCTTGCCGGTATGACCGGTACGGCCGAAACTGAAGCAGCTGAATTCTGGGATATTTACAAATTGGATGTTGTTTCCATCCCTACAAACGTTCCTGTTATCAGGGAAGATGCCCAGGACCTCGTTTTCAAAACCAAGCGTGAAAAATATAAGGCAGTTATTGATGAAGTTGAAAAAATGACTTCAGCAGGAAGACCAATTCTTGTTGGTACAACTTCAGTTGAGGTAAGTGAATTGTTGAGCAGGATGATGAAACAAAAAGGTATTGCGCACAACGTGTTGAATGCAAAGCAACATGCTAAAGAAGCACAAGTGGTAGCTGAAGCCGGTCTTCCGGGAGCTGTTACCATTGCCACAAACATGGCCGGACGTGGTACAGATATTAAACTCGGGCCCGGAGTGAAAGAAGCAGGCGGTTTGGCAATCCTCGGAACCGAAAGACACGAAAGCCGCCGTGTGGACCGGCAGCTCCGTGGCCGTGCAGGAAGGCAAGGTGATCCCGGTTCTTCCAAATTTTTCGTTTCCCTCGAAGACGACCTCATGCGCATGTTCGGAAGTGAAAAGATTGCCGCATTGATGGACAGGATGGGTTATAAAGAAGGCGAGGTGATCCAGCATAAAATGATTTCCAACAGTATTGAACGTGCACAGAAAAAGGTGGAGGAAAATAACTTTGGGATCAGGAAAAGATTGTTGGAATATGATGATGTGATGAACAAGCAGCGTACGGTTATTTACGGCAAACGTAACCATGCCCTTTTTGGCGAAAGACTTGCACTTGACCTTGACAACGCATTTTATTCTGTTGCCGAAGGAATTATTAACTCATTCAAAGAAGTAAATGATCATGAAGAATTCAAGCTGGCTGTGATCATGAATTTCGGAATTGACACGTCCATCTCAGAGGAAGAATTGGAAAAAGAAGATATAGGAACACTCACCAACAAATTGTATTTCGAGGCTAAAGATCATTATAATCGTAAGAACAAGGCGATGAATGCACAAACGCTCCCTGTTCTGAAAAACATCAGGAAGGAGCAAGGTCCTCATATCAGTAATGTAGCCGTACCATTTACCGATGGCAAAAAAGCAATGCAGGCAATTGCCAATCTTGATAAAACTATTGAAACTGAAGGTGCTGAATTAACCAACGCGCTTGAAAGAAACATTACACTTGCTCTCATTGATGATTCATGGAAAGAACACCTGCGTGCAATGGATGATCTGCGTCAAAGTGTTCAAACTGCCGGATACGAACAGAAAGATCCGTTGGTGATCTATAAAATTGAAGCTTTCAACGCCTTCAAACAAATGGACGACCAGGTGAATAAAGACATTGTAAGTTTCCTTGCTCATTGTCATATTCCGGCCGAACAAAATCACGAAACGAGGATCACCGAAGAAAGAAGGAGAAGAACTGACATGAGTAAAATGCGCCAGAGAAAAGCTGAATTTGCAGGCGCCGGTGCTGGCCCTGAATATCTTTCACAGGAAAATGATTACATCGATCCATCTGAAAATGTAAAGCAGGAGCCTGTAAGAGTAGGACCTAAAGTGGGTAGAAACGATCCATGCCCTTGCGGAAGTGGAAAGAAATACAAACATTGCCACGGAAAAGGTGAAGCTTAATTTAATTCATTAAAAAATTATTTTTAATTTCATCCTTCAAACCGTTTACAATATGAAAAGCATCTTATTGGTTTCCACTTTGTTTTTTGCTCAAACGGCTTTTTGCCAGTCAACAAAAAACAAAAGTGAGTTGAAGGTTTCACCAAAAACTACTTCTACACAAACAACAACACCGCATAGAAATCTCAATCTTCCTGTTGTTTATACTTTTATTGGAAATGGGGCCTGGTCAACAGCAAGTAATTGGGATGCCAATGGCGTGCCACCGACAGATATCACTCCGGGCAGTGAAATCCATATTAACACGCAGGTTTCAGGTGGCAAATGTATTTTGGATGTTCCTTATGAAGTGCCCAATACCACCAACACGATCAAACTTATCGTTTATACCGGCAATAAGTTGGTAGTGCCGGATCTAAATGTGAGATAAAAATCTTTCTTTTTTATTGGTTTACTGTTGCCTCAATCAATAAAATTGGCAACCGTCAACAGGAAAACAGATTCTTCAACTGCCGAAACCTTATGTGGAATTTGGCGATGCAATGCAATCATTTGACCTTTTTTTAAATTGTGCGTTTTGCCTTCTGTGGTAAAATTAATTTCTCCATCTATCACCTGCACACTTATCACTCCATTGGTTGAATGTTCTTCAATCACTGTGCCTTTATGAAGAGCAATCATCACAATGCGCATAGCATCAGTTTTGTAAATCGTCATCGCATTCCTGTCTGAGTTTTGCCACGTGGGTTCACTCTTAATTTGCCTTAAGAAATCGGGAGCGTCAATTGGCACAACCGGCGCATCCATTAATCTTGTGCCTTCAGGCCTTAGTTCTGTTGAATCGTTATGCTTTACTTCCATAAAAAAATTTTTTGATGATCTTACTGTTTACTTTTTCCACAAAAACTGCTCCTGAATATACAGATTAAATTAAATAAACGAAAATCGAAAACTGAAAGGTGTTTATACACAGGTAATTTTCAAAAGAAATTTCTTTCTTGTTACTTTTGTTGAAAAAGCCAATTTTTAACGGCATATACTTTGTGGCAAAAGCACTAATTAAAATTTTAAACAAGAGACAATGGAATCAATTGAACAAAGAGGAATTAATACCGTTCGCGTACTATCTGCAGATGCAGTTCAAAAGGCCAACTCGGGTCATCCGGGAACGCCTATGGGACTGGCTCCTGTAGCTGATGTATTGTGGACAAAAGTGATGAATTATAATCCGAAAGATCCGCTTTGGCCCAATCGTGACCGGTTCATTTTGTCAGCCGGCCACGCCTGCATGTTACAATATTGTTACCTATACCTTACCGGCTATGATGTTACCCTTGATGATTTGAAAAACTTCAGGCAACTACACAGCAAAACGGCCGGTCACCCCGAATATGGATTGTTGCCCGGGATTGAAGTAACTACAGGTCCTCTCGGCCAGGGTTTTGCAAATGGGGTGGGAATGGCCATTGCGCAACAATATCTTGCTTCCCGGTATAATAAAGCCGGGTTCGACTTGTTTGATTATAAAATTTATGCTATCTGCAGCGACGGGGATATCATGGAAGGCGTAAGTGCAGAAGCGGCTTCACTTGCAGGTCATCTTAAACTCGGCAATATTATTTATTTATATGATGATAATAAAATAACCATCGAGGGCGACACTTCACTAACATTTAATGAAGATGTAGGCGAGCGTTTCCGCGCTTATGGCTGGCATGTTCAATCTGTGGATGATGGAACCGATATCGAGGCGATTCATGAAGCGATCCTCAATGCCCAAAATGAAACCAACCGTCCTTCGCTGATTAAAGTAAGAACACATATTGGTTTCGGAAGTCCTAATAAGGTAGACACAGCTTCGGCTCACGGTGCACCCCTTGGCAAAGATGAAGTCCGGTTGGTGAAAGAAAACCTTGGATTTGATCCTGATAAAACTTTTGAAGTAGATAATGAAGTCCTGGATTTTTACAGGAAAAAAGGAAATGCAGGAGTAAAGAAAGAAGAAGATTGGAATGGTCTTTTTAAGAAGTACAAAGAAAAATATCCGGACGAAGCAGCAGAATTTGAATTGTTGAGTTCCGGCAAATTACCAGAAGGATGGAAAGATAATTTGCCTGTGTTCAAACCGGATGCAAAAGGTTTGGCTACACGAAAAGCTTCTGGCAAAACTTTAAATGCAATTGCTGCTAAATTGCCTTTGCTTATTGGCGGCTCTGCCGATCTTTCACCTTCTACCGACACGGAGCTTGATTCTTTCAAATCCTTCTCTGCTGAAAATCATGGAGGAAGAAATTTCCACTTCGGCATTCGTGAACATGCAATGGGAGCGGTTTTGAATGGAATGGCCCTCACAAAAGGTATTATTCCTTTTGGCGCAACATTCTTAATTTTTTCAGACTACATGCGTCCACCGGTTCGTCTTGCAGCCATCATGAAAATAAAACCTGTATTTATTTATACACACGACAGTATTGGTTTGGGAGAAGATGGAACCACTCACCAGCCAATTGAGCAATTGATAGGGTTGCGTTCCGTTCCGGGCCTGACTGTTATCCGCCCGGCAGATCCAAATGAAACTGCCCAGGCGTGGCGCACAACAATTGAACACAATGGTGGACCGGTTGCCTTAATTCTGACAAGACAAAATGTACCGATCATCGACCAGGAAAAATATACAAAGGCTGACAACCTTGATAAAGGCGCTTATATTTTATCTGATTGTGAAGGCCAGCCGCAAGTGATATTGATGGCAAGCGGAAGTGAAGTGCAACTGGTATTGAAAGCGCAGGAGAAACTGAAAGAGGAATCAATAAAAGCCAGAGTAGTAAGTTTCCCAAGCTGGGAATTGTTTGAAGCGCAAAGTGATGAATACAAAGAAAAAGTTTTGCCTAAAAAAATCCGTGCACGATTGGCTGTGGAAGCGGGCTCACCTCTTGGCTGGTGCCAATTTGTAACGGATGATGGAGATGTTTTGGGTATCAACAAATTTGGTGAATCAGCACCAGGTGACGAAGTGATGGCCGAATATGGTTTTACAGTTGACAATGTAGTTGCAAAGGCAAAAGCATTACTTAAGTAAAGTATTCTTTATTAAAAATACAGTTTATGAAAAAAATATTGATCGCCATCGATTATAACCCTACAGCGCAAAAAATTGCGGAAACGGGATATGCATTAGCAAAATCAATGAATGCACAAGTGGTTTTGTTGCACGTTGTCGCTGATTATACTTATTATTCATCGCTTGATTATTCGCCCATTATGGGCTTTGATAATTTCAGCAATCTCGGCGCCATCCAGGCTAACACAGTTGTTGAATTAGAAAATGCGGCACATGAGTATCTTGAAAAATCAAAATCACATCTTGGCGATACCACTATTCAGACATTGGTAAAGGATGGCGATACCGGCGATGCGATCCTGGAAGCGTCTAAGAATTTGCAGGCCGATGTAATTGTATTAGGAAGCCACAGTCGCCGGGGATTAGACAAGATCCTGATGGGAAGTGTGGCAGAAAAAGTTTTACGTCACAGTAAAGTACCTTTATTCATTATTCCTGTAAATGAAAAAGAAGAAAAATAATTAATCATGGAAAACTATCCGGATGAAGAACATGAAGTAAAAATTCTTAAGATTGAAAATGTAACCCACAATGTAAAAAGGTTTACAATCTCCAAACCCTCATCTTACCAATTTACGCCAGGCCAAGCCACGGATGTGGTAATTGATCAACCTGCATGGAAAACAGAACGAAGACCTTTCACTTTTACTTCTCTTAATGATTGGGACACGCTCGAGTTTACCATCAAAATTTATAGTGATCACAATGGAGTCACAAATGAGTTAGGCAAACTCAATCCCGGTGATCAACTTATTATTCATGATGTGTGGGGCGCCATCCATTATAAAGGAGAAGGCGTCTTTATTGCCGGCGGAGCGGGCGTTACCCCGTTTATTGCTATTTTAAGAGACCTGTATCGACAGCATAAAATTGGAAACAACAAGCTGATCTTTTCGAACAGGACAAAAGAAGACATCATTTTAAAAGACGAGTTTGAAGAAATGCTCGGCGATAATTTTATCAACACGATTACCAACGAAAAAACAGCTGAGTATGACAACGAAAAGATCGACAGATCTTATCTCAATAAAAATATCAAAAACCTCGATCAATATTTTTACATCTGCGGACCTGACCCGATGGTAGAAGATATTCATAAGGACTTGCTGGAACTTGGAGTAAAGGAAGAAAAGATTGTAATTGAGCAATTCTAAAAAAAATCAGCGAAAAAACTTTGTTTACTGCAGTTGGAAAAGCCTGTCGGAAAATTTAAATTTTAATCTTATTAAAACCACCTCATCATGGCAAAAGATCCTTACAATATTAAAAAGCTGCTCAACACCAAAAACGGAAATTTCACTTATTACAGCCTTCCTGAATTGGAAAAACAGGGACACAACATAAGTAAACTTCCGTTCTCTATTCGTATTCTTTTAGAAAATGCCTTGAGAAATTTTGATGATTTTACTGTCACAAAAGAAAGCATCGAAACGCTGCTGAATTGGAAACCCACAGGATCCGACAAAGATATTCCGTTTAAGCCTGCCCGCGTTTTAATGCAGGATTTTACCGGAGTTCCGGCAGTTGTCGATATTGCATCCCTGCGTGCAGAAATTGCGAGGAAGGGCCGAAATCCCGACGAAATCAATCCCCTCATTCCTGTTGATTTGATTATTGATCATTCTGTTCAGGTGGATTATTTTGGAACTGAATATGCTTATAATAAAAATATGGAAGAAGAATACAAGCGCAATCATGAGCGGTATTCCTTCCTCAAATGGGCCCAGAAATCTTTCAACAACTTTAGCGTAGTTCCTCCCGGAATGGGCATTTGCCACCAGGTAAATCTTGAATTTTTGTCAAAAGGAGTTATTGAAAGAAATGGTGAAGTCTTTCCGGATACACTTGTTGGAACCGACAGCCACACGCCAATGGTAAACGGGATAGGTGTGGTAAGTTGGGGTGTAGGCGGTATTGAAGCAGAAGCAGCTCTTCTTGGTCAACCACTTTATTTTATTATGCCGGAAGTGATCGGGTTGAAATTAACCGGAAAATTAAATGTTGGTTCTACTGCTACAGACCTCGTATTGAATATTGCAGAACTTTTGAGAAAAACAGGTGTTGTTGGAAAATTCGTTGAAGTTTTTGGACCGGGTCTTGATACGCTTACCGTGCCTGATCGTGCAACAATTGGAAATATGTCGCCGGAATTTGGATGCACTATCACCTATTTCCCTATAGACAACAAGACACTTGAATACATGCGGCAAACCAATCGCACAGAGGAACAGGTGAAACTGGTTGAAGATTATTGCAAAACAAACCTTCTTTGGCGAAACGGAAATGAAAACATCACTTACACAAAAGTGGTTGAACTCGATCTTTCAGCTATCCAACCAAGTGTGGCTGGGCCAAAACGTCCACAAGACAAAATTTTAGTGAAGGATCTTAAGACCAGGTTTTATGAGTTGATGGAGAAAAACTATGGTCGCCAATATATCAAACCTGTTGAAGAATTATCAAGATGGTTTGCAGAAGGAGGTGGACAACCAATTGATCCTGCACCTGCAGCAATGCCAAAAGAAACCCAGATTGAAGAGAAAGAGGTAAACGGAATGAAAAGTGTTTGGATCACACTTGGCGATCAAAAATTCGAATTGACTGACGGGCATGTGGCAATTGCGGCCATCACTTCATGCACGAACACTTCCAATCCTTTTGTAATGATTGGCGCTGGCCTTGTTGCCCGCAAGGCACGTGAACACGGTCTCGATAAGAAGCCCTGGGTCAAAACCTCTCTGGCTCCGGGTTCAAAAGTTGTTACCGATTATCTTAGAAAAGCAGACTTGGTAAGCGACCTGGAAGCGCTCGATTTTCACCTGGTGGGTTATGGCTGCACTACCTGCATTGGCAATTCAGGTCCTTTGCCTCCTTACATCCAAAAAGCAATTGAAGAACACGATCTTGTTCTCGCTTCCGTTTTATCGGGCAACAGGAATTTTGAGGCCCGCATTCATCCATTGGTGAGAATGAACTTTTTAATGTCTCCTATGCTCGTGGTTGCTTATGCAATCGCCGGCCGGGTTGATATCGACTTATTGAATGATCCCATCAGCTATGATTCCAACTTGTTGCCGGTTTATCTAAAAGACATCTGGCCTACCAACGATGAGATCAATGAAATAATGAGAAAGGTTTTATCACCAAATGATTTTCAAACAAATTATAAGTCAATATTCGAAGGAAACGACAGTTGGAAGAAATTGAAGGTGCCGGATGAGAAATTATATATCTGGGACAAATCTTCAACCTATGTAAAAGAAGCGCCTTTTTTCAATAATATTTCTGAAAAAGCAGAAGAAACAAAAGACATAGAATCAGCAAGAGCATTATTAGTTCTGGGCGACAGCGTAACCACTGATCATATTTCTCCGGCAGGATCTTTCAACGAGCGGTCGCCGGCCGGAAATTATCTGATAAATCTTGCCGTTGAGAAAAAAGATTTTAATTCTTACGGTTCAAGAAGAGGAAATGATGAAGTGATGGTTCGTGGCACTTTTGCCAATGTGCGCATTAGGAATTTGTTGCTTGAACGTGAAGGTGGCTTTACAAAATATTTACCTACCGGCGAAGAAATGACGGTATTTGATGCGGCCATGAAGTACAAAGAAAATAATATCTCTTTGATCGTTTTGGCTGGCAAGGAATATGGAAGTGGGTCCTCGAGGGATTGGGCAGCTAAAGGAACATTTTTATTGGGAATAAAAGCCGTGATTGCCGAAAGTTATGAACGTATTCATCGTAGTAATTTGGTAGGAATGGGTGTTTTGCCTCTGCAATTTAAAGAAGGTGAAAATGCGCAGAGCCTGGGGCTTACGGGCAATGAAACTTTTACCATCACCGGAATTGCCAGTGACCTTACCTCCGGAAAAGAAGTAGACGTTATTGCAAAGAGAGAAGATGGTTCAGAAATAAATTTCAAAGCAATAGCGCGACTTGATTCTACTATTGAAATTGAATATTATCGCCATGGTGGTATACTTCAATATGTGCTGCGGCAGTTCTTAGAAAAAGCAGATGCAGAATAAAAATTAAAGGAATTGGTTTGTTTACCGGCAATTACAAAAAAAGGTCCGGATAAAGTTTGCCGCCAGGATTTATTGCATACTTTTCAAGATCAGTAATTCCTTCTTCGGCCAAAACTTCTTCGTCAAAAAAAGTATTTCCTGTGCATTCAGAAGAAGGCCGGCTCAAAATGTAGAAAGCGCTGTCAGCAATAATTTCAGCAGTCCGGCTCATTTGCACCAGGATTTCTCCGCCTAACAAATTACGAACTGCAGCAGTGGCAATGGTTGTTTTTGGCCACAAACAATTGGCAGCGATATTATATTTTTTCAACTCTTCTGCCAGGCCCAAAGCAATCATCGACATATCGTATTTGCTCATCGTGTAAGCAAGGTGATTCGAAAACCATTTTTTGTCCATATTAATTGGAGGAGACAGATTGAGAATGTGTGGATTGCTTCCTTTCTTTAAAAAGGGAATACACGCTTTGCTTACAAAAAAAGTACCTCTCACATTTATCTCATGCATCAGGTTGTAAGATTTCCACTCAATTTGCTCCACCGGTTTAAGTGAGATCGCAGAAGCATTGTTCACAAGGATATCGATTCCACCAAAATTCTTCACGGCTGATTCAATTGCATTATTGATTTGTTCTTCAAAACGAATGTCACATTGAACCGGCAACGCCTTTCCTCCTGCTTCTTCTATTTCTTTGGCAGCTGTAAAGATCGTTCCACCCAATTTTGGATTTTCTTCTATGGATTTTGCAGCTATAACAATGTTCGCTCCTTCTTTGGCAAGTCTTACCGCTATTGCTTTCCCGATTCCCCTGGAGGCGCCTGTTATAAACGCAGTTTTATTTCTGAAATCCATAAGAAGAACGGTTTAGTTTAAATAAGATGAGTCCCGTCAACCACTTTTACCTTATAATTTTCAGCATTGATACCAAACTCTTTTTTATAAGCAGATAAGATTTTTACCAAAAAAGATTCAACGCCTTCCTTCTTCACTAAATTAATTGTGCAACCACCAAAGCCGCCACCCATAAGCCTTGCACCAATCACATCCTTATTTTGCGCAGCAGCATTTACCAAAAAATCAAGTTCTTTACAACTAACTTCATAAAGATTCTTCAAGCCTTCATGTGTTTGAAACATCAGTCTTCCAAAACCTGCTATATCATTTTCTTTCAATAAAGTTGCTGCCTTTTGCGTGCGTAAAATTTCTTCAACCACATACAAACAACGCCTGTAAACCTTATCACCCATTTCCTCTTTAAAAGGTAAGAGAACCGCCGGATCTTGTATATCGCGGAAAGAATCAATGTTCAATTCTTTTTTTAAGATCGCTATTCCCTTTTCGCATTCTTTGCGGCGCTGGTTGTATTCCGAACCTGCAAGCGAATGATGCACTTTTGTATTGATCAAAACAATTTCGTAGCCTTCAATATGTAATGGTATTTCCTGGTGGGTAACGTTCAAACAATCCAACAGGAGCACTTTGTTTTCTTTGCCCATCATGTTGGCATATTGATCCATAATTCCACACATCACTCCAGGAAAATTATGTTCAGCACGTTGACCGAGCAAAGCAAGATCTCTCCTGCCGAGCTCAAAATTGCAGAGTTTATTCAGGCTAAAAGAAATGCCGCCCTCAAGCGCAGCCGATGAAGACATGCCTCCGCCAATAGGAATGTTGCCACTAAAAACACAATTAAATCCCTGCACGGGCAAATCCATTTTTTGAAATTCATTTATAATGCCAAGCACATAATTTTTCCACCCGCCCATCTTCCGCACCGCAGAAAGTGGAATAGAAATACTTTCATCAAAATCAAGCGCGTAACAATTTATCTGATCAGAACGATTCAATGCAACTGCAAAAAAAATTCCCTTGTCAATAGCACCGGGCAACACAAATCCATCGTTGTAATCAATATGCTCACCAATGAGATTGATCCTTCCGGGGGAATAAAAAAGCTTTGGTTCTTCTTTGAATCTTTCTCGAAAAACGGATTCCACTTCCGTTGCTGATCCGGTCATTTCAATTTGAATTTATCTAAAAGAAGAATTTTGTAGGTAGTTGAAAACAAAGCCGATTGCCCTGATTCGAGTGTTATAACGCCCATTTCATTATTAAATCCGTCCGGTGCTCCACTCAGATTTTCGATCGCGATACTTTTCCTGTGAGGAGGAGTGTAAATCTGGAGGTAAGGATAAGATTCGTCCGGGAAAAATTGTATCTCAATCTTTTTTTCTTTGTTTCTCAAAACACAAAGTGGTTGGCACTCCTGCGTGTCCAGGGTGAAACAATTGTCTAAAAAACGATCGCCTAATTTTTCGATTCCGGAGAATCGTGTGTAATCAACAAGATTACCTGTCGGAAGAAGTTCTGTATCAAATTCAACCATTTGTTTTCCCTGGAATTCAAGGTCAAGATCGTTGATGGTGTCGCCTAAAGTAAAATAAGGATGCCAACCGTCCTGCATCGGAATTAATCCTTCGTCCTGGTTGATACATTCTGTAATTACGGTTAATTTATTTTCCGGTTCGAGCCGCCATGTAACGATGCAATCATAATTAAACGGGTAACCCGGATCATCAGCACGATATTCGTATTTCATCGTTATGGAAGCTTCGGCCGCATTTGCTGTTTCTGAAATGATGGAAAAATCTTTGTCATACAACAAACCATGAATAGCATGTTGGCCCATGTAATGCTTTTGAACCTGGTATTGTTTTTCGCCGAAAATATATTTTCCATGAGTGAGCCTGCAAACGAAAGGTGAAAGCTTACAACCTTTAAAACCTTTTGTCACTTCATTTTTAAATTCTTCCAAAGAATGGTAAGAATCTATGACATTTACTTTTTGATTGTTTTGCTCTACAACAAATTCCTGCAAAATGGCGCCACAAGCGGGAACAACAGCGGCATAATTGTTCGTTACATCATTTTTTAAAATGACTTTTTCAAAACCCGCTTCCTTCTTTTTTTGAATTGAAAACATACGCCGAATTTACATAAAAGAATCTTAGTGCGTTTCTAAAATCTTCATCACCATTTTTTCTTCTGCAGAAAGCGAAGCTACTCCATCATCTTCTTCTATCTGGTCCAATTCCTGTATGTATTTTTCCAGCTCACGGCTTTCATATAAAGAAAGTATCAGAGGATGAACGTAATATTTTTTGCAAACGGTTCTCGTATTTCCAAGATGCTCTGAAACAATATCAATTGCTTCAACAATTTTCTTTTTCGCTTCAGTTTTTGTTTCGCAACAGCCAATGGATTTTAAAGCAAGGAAAGCGTGCACTGTTCCTGCCCATGTACGAAAATCTTTTGCGGTAAAATCGGCGCCACTAATTTCCCGAATATAATTGTTCACCAATCCCGAATCGATTGAATGATGGTTTCCTTCTTCATCATAATATTGAAACAATTCTTTTCCCGGCACATCGCGGCATTTCTTGATCACTTTCGCCAGCCGCTTACTTTTTAGTTCAATGTTATGGTTGACACCTTTTTTTCCCTTAAAAGAAAATGCAACGGAACTTCCTTTAAAAGTTACATGACGATCTTTCAGAGTGGTAAGCCCAAATGAACCGTAGGCCTTTTCATAAAAAGAATTCCCGATCCTGATGTTGGTGCGTTCCATCAGGCTGACAACCGCAGCCAACACTTTTCGTTCATTTAATGTTGGAAGACTTAAATCTTTTTCGAGTTGAAGCCTTATTTCAGGAAGCACTTTTCCAAAATCGTGCAAGCGATAAAACTTAGTGTGATTTCTTAACGTATTCCAGTGCGGATGATATTTGTATTGCTTTCTGCCTTTGGTATCATAACCGGTGGCTTGCAAGTGTCCATTTTCCTTTTTGCAAATCCAAACTCTTTCCCATGCCGGGGGAATTACTAAATGTTTTATGCGTAATAAATCTTCATCGTCCTTTACCTTCTTTCCCTGGTAATAATATTCAAAATCATTTCCCATTCTGCGCCTTTCAATCCCCGGTTCTTTATCGGTTACATAAACAAGGTTAGCGGCACGCGCTGTCTTCTCTTCGTCTTTAACAATGCTCCTTAATTTTCTCTTGGAGATTTTAGGGAGTCCTTGTGCTACGGCGACCATAGAATATTTTTTTAGTTTAATTATCCGTTTACTACTTCACCACCATTTGGATGAAGCACCTGCCCGGAGATATAGCTGGATTCTTCATTACAAGCAAGAAATAAATACGAAGGAGCTACTTCTGCAGGCTGTCCGCCACGTCCCATCGGTGTTCCTGCGCCATGTTCTTTCAATTTCTTATTAGGTGATGAGGATGTGATCAATGGCGTCCAAATCGGACCAGGAGCAACTGCATTCACACGAATTCCTTTTGAAACCAAATTATCACTAAGGCTTCTTGTAAAACTTACAATCGCACCTTTTGTTGATGCATAATCCATCAAAGTTGGATGACCTTTATAGGCTGTCACAGAAGTTGTGTTTACAATAGCGCTGCCTTTTTTCATATGTGGCAATGCCGCCTTTGTGATCCAGAACATTGAAAAAATATTTGTTTCAAATGTCTTGATCATATTTTCTGTAGTGATATCCAAAAGTGATTTTGATTCCACTTGTGTTCCCGCATTATTAATGAGCACATCGATTCTGCCAAATGTCTTGATTGCCTTTTCAACTGCTTTTTTGCAAAAACTTTCACGTCGAAGATCGCCGGCAATTAAAAGGCATTTCTGCCCGTATTCTTCAATTTTCTTCTTTGTGTCGTTTGCGTCTTCGTGTTCGTCAAGATAAACGATCGCCACGTCTGCACCTTCTTTGGCGAACAATAATGCACATGCTTTTCCGATGCCACTATCGGCGCCTGTTATGAACAAGACCTTGTCTTTCATTTTTCCACACGAACCACCTTTTGGAGTAGTTACAGGCTCAGATGACATTTTTTTTGATGAGCCTGTTTTTATTTTTGCCTTAGTCGCTTTTTCTTCTTCTTTGGTAGTTGTTGATTCCATTTTTGGGCTTTAAAATTTTGAGTATAATATTCTACAAATTCAAAAAAAGGCAGGCAGGGCCCACCTTTTTTGACAACATGAGAAGTCGTTTAATTACTTACCGGACTCAGCAGGATCCCTAAGGTCCGCCCGATCTGCAACATCTTTGTCAGTTACTATATCATCAGATTCATTTCTTTTCTTCTTATGTTTTTTGCCGCCAAGCGCTGTTATCTCAAGCTGAGTGTCTGTGCCAGCAGAAACGCCTGTCGGCGCCTCTTCCTGGGTTTCGCTTCCGACCTCATTGCTTCCCATTGAAGGGTTAACAATTCTTTCTTTTTCAGGCATAACATTTTTATTTTAGATTAATAATGTTTGACCAAAGAAAAATATATGCCAAAATCAGGGTAAATTGTTAATGATTGAATTTGCAATTTTTTTATGAATTATCTGGCTCACGCTTATTTATCTTTTAACGATCCATTTCTTTTGACAGGAAATATGATCAGTGATTTTGTAAAAGGAAAAAAGAAATTTGAATATCCTGTAGCCATTCAAAAAGGAATTGAACTTCATCGCGCCATTGATGAATTTACCGATTTTCATCCTGTAATTTCAAAAGCCAAAGACTTGTTTCGTGAAGATTACAGGCTTTATTCGGCACCATTAGTTGATATTGTTTTTGACCATTTTCTTGCGCTGGATACAATGCAATTTTCAGAAAATAATGCGCTTAAAAATTTCACTGAAAATACCTACCGGCAACTTTCAGAAAATACATTACACTTTCCTGAAACCTTTCAAAGAATTTTTCCTTTCATGAAATCGCAGGATTGGCTTTATGGTTACAGTTTTAAAGAGGGCATTCGCAAGAGTTTAGCAGGACTGGTGCGGCGTGCAAATTATATGTACGAATCAGAAACGGCCTTCCAAATCTTTGAAGAGAATTATCAAAAGCTGCAAGAATATTACGAAGCATTCTTTCCACAATTGAAGGAATTTGCTTCCTTAAAAATGCGCCAACTTCAGGCTGAATAATTGCGGTTATATTTGCAATCCATTTAATTTTTAAAATCAATCAACAAGCGAACAAACAAAAATCCGTCATTTTTTATTTGTTTACTGTAAGGTTGGAAAGCATTTAAATAACGATTAAAATCAGATCATTTTGAAACAGGAAACAAAATTCATACACGCAGGTGCAGAGCCAGACCCCGCTACTGGTGCGATAATGACGCCCATCTATCAAACTTCAACTTTTGTACAGGAAAGCCCCGGTGTGCATAAAGGTTACGAATATGCACGCACGAAAAACCCTACGCGCACTGCATTGGAAACAGCTTTAGCTGCAGTTGAAAATGGGAATTATGGTTTATGTTTTGCAAGCGGCTCTGCTGCTTCAGATGCGGTGATGAAATTGTTACAGCCCGGCGATGAAGTGATTGCGGCGAACGACATGTATGGTGGCACATTCAGGTTGTTTACAAAAATCTTTGAGAAATATGGCATTAAATTTCATTTCATCAACATGCAGAATGCCGATGAAGTATCGAAATATATCAATGCAAATACAAAACTCATATGGACAGAAACACCCACCAACCCGATGATGAATATCACGGATATTGCCGCCGTTGCTGCCATCGCCAACAAACATAATTTGTTGCTTTGTGTTGACAATACTTTTGCTTCTCCTTATTTGCAAAATCCCCTGGATCTTGGAGCGCACATTGTTTTGCATTCTGCCACAAAATACATCGGCGGCCACAGTGATTCTGTCCTTGGAGCTTTGATTGTGAATGATGAAGAACTGAAAAACAGATTAGCGTTTATCCAAAACAGTTGCGGTGCGATTCCCGGTCCGCAGGATTGTTTCCTAATGTTACGTGGATTAAAAACCTTGCATGTTCGTATGCAACGCCATTGCACCAACGGAGAAAAAATTGCGCATTGGTTACGCAATAATCCAAAGGTGGACAAAGTTTATTGGGCAGGTTTTGAAGATCATCCTAATCATAAAATTGCCAAAAAACAAATGAGCGGTTTTGGTGGGATGATGAGCTTTACATTAAAAGATGACAGCGTGGATGCCGCGAAAAATGTTCTTTCTTCTACTCATCTTTTTTCATTGGCTGAAAGCCTCGGTGGCGTTGAAAGCCTGATCGGTCATCCCGCTTCGATGACACATGCAAGCATTCCCAGGGAAGAAAGAATTAAAAATGGTTTGGTAGATTCATTGATTAGATTGAGTGTAGGTATCGAAAATGCAGATGATTTGATTGATGATTTAGACCAGGCAATTGGATAAAAAACGGTGAATGCATTCTTTGGATATTTTATGTAAATTGTAGAAAAGAAAATGTATGCCTTACGACAAAGAAGAACTTTTCAAATTGCCAGTTGAAGAAAAACTGGAACTGATAGAAGAACTGTGGGATAAGATTGACGATGAGCTCATGCCTGTTTCAGAAGAAGAAATAAAGTTCGCAAAAGAACGCCTCAAGTTGCATAAAAGAAATCCTTCGGAAGGTTTGGGTTGGACAGAATTTAAAAAGAAGATCAAAGAAAAATATGGCTTTTGAAATTATAATAAAGCCAATTGTTTTACTTGACCTTGATGAGGCGCTGTTGTGGTATGAAGCAGAACAGCCAGGCCTTGCAAAGAGATTTTATCAATCATTTGAAATTGCCATAGAAAGAATCAGGAAAAATCCAAACGCATTTTTTGATGTGGCCCCTGAAGTGAAAAAAATTCTGCTCAAAAAGTTTCCCTATAAAATTTTTTACACCATATCCGGTAATAAAATAATTATTTTAGGAATTGCACATGTAAAGAGAAGCAATGCATATATAAGAAAAAGGCTTCGCCAAATGCCGTAACATTCACCTTTCGATGGAAACTAATAGAGCAGTTGATCTCAAAAAATTTCTCGATCAAAAAGTAATCGAATTTAATAATCCTGGATTTATTAAAGACGACCCGGTGTGCCTGCCACATCTTTTTTTCAAAAAACAAGACATTGAAATAGCCGGATTTTTTGCTGCCATGTTTGCCTGGGGCATTCGCAAAACAATTATCAACAAAGGCAAATTGCTTTTTAATTTGATGGACAATGCGCCTTATGATTTTTGTTTAAACCACCAGGAAAAAGATTTGAAAAAACTGGAAGGCTTTTGCCACCGCACTTTCAACGATACCGATCTTTTGTATTTTGTTTCCTTTTTTAAACAACATTATTCAAAAAATGCTTCACTTGAATCAGCTTTTTTTGACAATAAAACTTTGAGAGATTCCAATAAAAAGAATGTTGTTGAAAATGCACTGAATCATTTCAATCAGTATTTTTTCTCGATGGAAGATGTGCCGGAAAGAACCAAAAAACATGTTGCTTCCCCAGCAAAAAATTCAAGTTGCAAAAGATTGAATATGTTTTTAAGATGGATGATTCGCGATGATAACAAAGGAGTGGATTTTGGCTTATGGAAAAAAATTTCGCCGGCAGTTTTGATTTGTCCTGTGGATGTACACGTAGCAAGAGTTTCAAGACGGTTCAATTTACTTCAAAGAAAACAAGTTGACTGGCAGGCGGCAATTGAGCTTACGGAACAATTGAGAAAATTTGATAAGAAAGATCCGGTGAAATATGATTTCGCTTTGTTTGGTTTGGGAATTATAGAAAAGTATTAAAACAAAATGGCAAACGAACAAACTACTTCTCTTTCTGAAAAAATCATTCAACTTTCGGGCTCTCCACAGAATGAATCACTTAATTCTCTGCGTGAAAAACTTATTCCGCTGATCAATCAACTGATCAATCAAAACTTTGAAGCGCTTGTGCTACTTCTTTACCGGATCGATGTAAATGAAAAGAAGATCAGAATGTATTTACAGGAGAAATCGAATGAAGATTCAGCAAAAGTTCTGGCTGATCTTATTATTGAACGCCAGATTGAAAAAGCAGAGAGCCGAATAAAATATCGCAATCAAAAACGCAATGACTCATCGGAAGAAAGATGGTAGAAACTAACGGTAACCAGTAAACGCCCGCCTGATCAGTCAATTCGGGCAGGAACTTTTATTTAAGAAACTTGTTTTGCAGAAGTTTTTTTGATGAACATGAGTTTCTGCACTTCTTCCTTGTTTTCTTTTTCTTTTTTGAGATCGAATGCAGTGCCAAAAACTTTGTCCCAAATGTGAGAACTTACGCCAAATCCCCTTTCTTCACTTTTATAATGATGCAAATGGTGATTGCGCCAGATCGGCTTCATCCATTTGTAGGGTGGATTCCAGGCGTGAATAGCATAATGCATACTTCCATACATCAGGTAGCCAAGTAAGAATCCGGGAAAGAAAGCAAATACTTTTTGTCCAATTACAAGATTCATCAACAAAAAAATAATTGATGCAATGATCAGGCTCGGAACAGGAGGCATAAATAAACGTTGACGATCGCGGGGATATTCATGATGATTTCCGTGCAACACGTAACTTATCCTTTGAATGCGCGGATTGTCGCTCACCCAATGAAAAACAAATCGGTGCATCATGTATTCAAAAAAAGTCCAAAAGAAAATTCCAGCTAAAAAAAGAAGCAAAGTATTGAGCGCGCTGAATCCGAGATTATGATTTGAATAATAAGGCAGATAAATAATGACAGGCAAATACATCGCCCAAATGACCAATGGGTGTGTTTTTGTAAAATATTCAAGATATTGATTCCTGAATAATTGAGCCTGGCCTTTATTATGGATTTTTTCGAATTTCATAGCGTTGATTTCCAGCTACAAAATTAAGCTAAAATTATTCCAACTTCTAACAGATTGGATCAATGGTAAGTTTTTGAGACCACGGGAAAAACTCTTAAATCAGGAAGAAATTTGCCACTTTTTAAATAATTAACTTGCGGCTTTAATAAAAATTTCCTTTCGATGAAATTAGTTTCTTACATCAGAGATGAAGATGCGCAGCTGGCGCTTTTGGTAAACGGGTATTTGTTTGATACTGACAATTTGAACCCGAACCTGCCGGTGTCCATTACAATGTTCCTTAATTATTGGGAAGATTCTTTTCCAATCGCCTATTCGATCAATCGCTTGTTAGAAGAAGGAACAAATCGTTTTAAAGCAATTTCAATAGAAGAAGCGGAATTAATTGCGCCTGTTCCTTCTCCCACAAGTTTCCGTGATGCATATGCCTTTCGTGAACATGTTGCCACCGCCCGGAGAAACCGCAATGCACCAATGATCCCGGAGTTTGATCAATTCCCGGTTTTTTATTTCTCCAATCACAACAGCATAAAAGGACCCGGCGAAATTGTTTGTATGCCCGATCATTTGAAGAAACTCGATTTTGAATTAGAGGTAGCGATAGTTATTTGCAAACCAGGAAAGAATATTAAGGCAGAAGAAGCGGATGAATATATTGGTGGATTTATGATCATGAATGATTTCAGCGCCCGTGCTTTGCAGTCTGACGAAATGAAGCTTAATCTTGGTCCGGCAAAAGGAAAAGATTTTGCAACAGCGATTGGTCCGTGGTTGGTTACACCCGATGAGTTGGAAGATTTTAAAGTGCCTCCAAAAGAAAATCATATTGGCAATGCCTACAATCTTAAAATGACAGCAAGAGTAAATGGTGTTCAGGTAAGTGAAGGAAATCTTGCGGATATGGAATGGACATTTGCAGAAATAATTGAACGCGCGAGCTACGGTGTTCAACTTTATCCGGGCGACATTATCGGCAGCGGTACAGTTGGCACGGGATGTTTCCTCGAATTGAATGGAACAGGAAGGTTGAACAACCCGGATTATGAAGAACAATGGTTAAAAGAAGGAGATGAAATTGAGCTGGAAGTAGAAGGTTTGGGCATTTTGAAAAACACGATCGTGAAAGACGAAAGTGATTTTTCAATTCTTGAACGCAAAAAGCAAGGCCAGGCTTCACATCAATAGTTTATGTTCAAATCTTTCAAATTAAAGGATATTGATAGACGGGAGGCGCAAAATTTTTTGAAACACGCTATCTCCCCCCGGCCAATTTGTTTTGCCTCTACGGTAAACGCCAAAGTTGAAGTGAACCTCAGTCCTTTCAGCTATTTCAACTTGTTCAGCGGGAATCCGCCGGTTGTTATTTTTTCCGTATTGAGAAGAGTGAGAAACAACACCACGAAACATACGCTTGAAAATGTGCTCGAAGTGCCGGAAGTAGCCATTAACATTGTTGATTTTGAAATGGTGCAACAAGTGAGTATAAGCAGTTGCGAATATCCCAAAGGAACGGATGAATTCATCAAAAGTGGTTTTACGAAAGAGCCTTCAGAATTGATAAAACCGCCGCGCGTAAAAGAAAGCCCTTTTCAAATGGAATGTAAAGTGCTGGAGGTGAAATCACTGGGAAATGAAGGAGGAGCAGGGCAACTGATTATTTGTGAAGTGTTGATGTTCCATATTGATGAGAAGATACTTAATGAATCAGGGAAAATAGATCAACGAAAGTTGCATCATGTAGCGCGCCTTGGTGGAAACTGGTATGCAAAGATCGGCCCTGAGAATTTGTTTGAAGTTGAAAAACCAAATACGCAACTGGGAATTGGGTTTGACAATTTACCAGAAGGAATCCGAAGCAGTGAAATTTTAACCGGAAATCAATTGGCGCAACTCGCAAATGTTCATGAATTACCTCAAGTTGATCCTGCGTTTGAAGACGAAAGGCTAAAAAATATTTTTCAATATTTTTCAACTGATCCTGCCGAGATGGAAAGGGAATTGCATAAATATGCTGCTTTATTGCTTGAAGAAGGAAAAGTGAATGAAGCGTGGCAGGTGCTGCTCGCGCTTTTTTAAGCAGTGAACAAACAAAACTTTTACTTTTTTATTCTGCACTTTTTTTGGGAATACTTGCCCTCAGCATCCAAGCCATTTTTTCGTGTTCTTTCATAATCCCTGTAATAAAATCAGCGCTACCGGCATCATCGTATTCTTCATCCAGATCATAATTAAGACAACGGGTTTTTCTGATAATCGCATCGTGATCGTCAACAAGTTGCTGAAGCATATCTTCTGAAACAGAAGTACCGCCGGTTTGCTCGTTCAATGAAGCTATTTGTATAAATTCTTTCATACTGCCTTTGGCGAAATGGCCAATGTTCCTGATACGCTCAGCAACTGAATCAATAATGCTTTGAAGCTGGTTGTATTGTTCATCAAGAAACAAATGGAGCGAATGAAAATTGCTGCCCTCGATGTTCCAGTGAAAGTTGAGCGTTTTTGTATATAAAAGAAATTCGTCGGCAAGCAGTTGATTCAGAATTTCCGCTACCTTTTTGCTGTTTTCTTTTGAAATGCCGGTATTAAGATTATCTGCCCTGCTGCCATCGCCTGCATCTTTACTTTTGGAAATCACCTTCTGGTTTATTTTTCCTGCACCTTTGGTTGTTACTTCTTCTGACATTTTAATTGGTTTTTTTGTGAAAAAATTCTATAATTTTTGCCACAATATAAATGCCAGCAATGTCAAAAGTCTCTGAAATAAAAATGAGCAGATTCTATTGGTTTGCTATTTAAAAAACCAATTTAATGCAAGAAACTCTCAATCAAAGGAAACAGTTTTCCTGGTTGTTCTACCTGTGGATTATGGCCTGATTTTTCGAACATTACAAACTTTGCCTGCGGGCAATATTCCTTAAATTTTTCCATCATAACGGGAACGGCTACACGGTCATAACGGCCGCCATAAATCAAGACCGGCATTTTCAGATTTTTTAATTGCTTACGGTAATCAAAACTGCCAATGTCACTTCCTACAATAAAATCACCGTCTTTCCCCACCATCTGGTAATACAATTTGGAATTAAAAGAATTGGGATAAGGCTTCTGGCCCCGATGAACAAAATTGTCAGGATTATAAGCATATAAAAATCCGTATGGAACTTTTGAATATAACCGCTGGTGTTCAGGATCACTTGATACAGTGCCTTTTTCGCGTATGATCATTAGAGAATCCCACACTTCGGGATAGTTAGTTTTAATCTCATGATTACTGTTGTCATCATTTGCCTGCCACATCACAAAACTGTGAAAAGTATTGGCCAGGATCAGATGGCTTACGTACTGTCCATATTTCAAAGCATATCCCTGTGCGACCACTCCACCATATGAATGGCCAAGCACATTCCACTTTTCAAAATGAAGTGCTTTACGCAAACCTTCAAGGTCTTCGATATCTCTTGAAAGCGAATATTCTTTTACATCTTTTGCCGTATCACTCTTGCCTCTTCCAAAAGCATCGAAATAAATAATTTGATTGTCCTTAGCCAGTGAATCAAAAACCCGGTAGCCGAGATGAGCTCCACCAGGACCACCCGGAATAATGACTAACGGATCACCTTGACCAACGACAACCACCCAAAGTTTTGCACCGTTGACAGTAATGTATTTCCCATCTGTGTAACTGCTTGGAAATTTTTGCGCTTGTGTAAAAGAAAAAAGAAAGAGGAATAAAATAAAAGAATATAATTTTTTCATAACAGGTGATTAGAAACTGAAGATAAAAACTTCCTCCCTTTTAACAACAAATATTTGATCAAAAAGACTTCGTTAAAAAAATGCAAACAAGAAGTATTTGATTAAACCGCGGGCATCATTTTCATTCTATTAAGTACAACAGTTTTGAAAACCATTATTCATTTAAAATTAAACCTCATGAAAAATTTAATACTTGCACTTTGTGTGATCGTTGGTTTTGCTGCCTGCAAAAGCAATGATGATGTCAGCCAGGATCGCAACATTCAACTTTTACCCGATAGCAGCAGCTATGCCAGCAATGTTTTTTCAGATACCAATAATTTGGTTAAGGCTGATCAAAGTCCTGCAACAGCAGCTGAAAAACCTCAAACAAAAACCATCATAAGGACAATTGTTGTAGAAAAACCAGCACCGGTTCCCCATCAGGTTCCTCAACAGACTTCGCAACCCACAGAAATTCCACCGGTTGTTGCCTCAAACCCCGTTTCAACTCCACCGATAACAGGACCACGCAGTGAGACCAAAAGGATTGACAGCACTTCATCTGTTGGTGTTGATAATTCTTCTACAACTGCATCCACTGCGGGTGAAAAAGTTCAAAAGAAAACCGGAATGAGCAAAGCCACACAAGGTGCAATCATTGGTGGAGTTGCAGGTGCAGTTGGTGGAGCGGTGATCAGTAAGAAAAAAGGATTAGGCGCCGTAGTCGGCGGAATTGCAGGAGCAGCAGGTGGCTATATCATCGGAAAGAAAATGGATAAAAAGGACAATAAATTCCTTATTAACTGATAAAATAAAAATTATACTTAAAAGTCTTTTCACTAAATGGTGAAAGGACTTTTTCTTTCAATATAAGTGATATAAAACATATCCAATTAACTCAAAGCCAATTCCCCTTAACAAATTTTTGGAATTTCTGAGCCAAGTATAAGGAAGATTGGCATCATTTTCTCTAAAGCATACATGAATTTATTCTAAAACTTTTCAACTATGAAAATCATAAAAAAAATTAGTTTACCGGTATTGATGTTGTTTGCCTTCACGGCATGCAAAAACAACCAGGACCAAACAAGAAATATCCAATTGTTACCTGATTCAAGTGCATACAATAACAATTCCTCAACCGATTCAATAAAGATGGATGAGCGGAATACCGCCGAAGAAACCAGCACATACCGTTACCATCCAAATGCAGCAACTCATAAGACAACAACAGAAAGAAGAACTTCAGGAACAAGTACGGTTTCAAACAGTCCTTCAACAACCAGCACTTCCACAACTCAAAGCACTACACAATCAACCAAAAAGAAAGGTTGGAGCAAGGCTGCACAGGGCGCCGTTATCGGTGGTGCTGCCGGAGCGGTAGGCGGAGCAATTATTTCCAAACATAAAGGAACAGGAGCCGCAATTGGTGCTGCCGTGGGTGCCGCCGGTGGTTATATTATTGGACGTCACAAGGACAAAAAGGACGGCCGTTACTAAACACATTTTTTTAGGAAAAAAACCTTCCCTTTTTAGAAAAGCGGAAGGTTTTTTTAATACTTTTTCGCCCTCTCGTATTGAACAGGCCACTGAACATCAAGACCTAACTCATGCGCTGCATGTAATGGAAAATAAGGCTCTCTCAACAACTGGCGGCCCATAATTATAAGATCTGCTTTTTTATCTTCAAGTATTTCTTCAGCCTGCGCAGCAGTTGTTATTAAACCAACCGCAGCGGTTCTGATATCTACTACTTTTTTTATTTTTTCTGAAAAAGGAACCTGATACAATGGAGCTACCGGTATTTTTTGCATCGGGGAATTTCCGCCTGTCGAACAATCAATCACATCTACACCATGAGCTTTTAAAATTTTCGCAACCGTTACGGAATCATTTTCATTCCAACCACCTTTTACCCAGTCTGTAGCAGAAATGCGCACAAAAAGCGGATACTTTTCTTTAATCACCTCCCGAACTGCGTCAACAATCTCAACCAACAAACGGGCGCGATTCTCCAATGAACCACCATAGTCATCCTCTCTTTTATTGCTAAGCGGAGAAAGAAATTCATCAACGAGATAACCATGTGCTCCATGAATTTCATAAACTTGAAATCCAGCCTGCAGTGCTCTCTCAGCTGCATTGCAGAAATCTTTTACCACTTTGTTGATATCTGCTGTATTCATTTCCTTCGGAATAGGCTCTCCTTCTTTATAAGGGATCGCACTTGGTGCCACTGTTTGCCATGCGCCTTGATCGGGGGAAAGCGGTACACGTCCCTTCCATGGACTTAAATGGCTTGCTTTTCTTCCGGCATGCGCCAATTGGATTCCCGGAACTGCACCGTTATCTTTTATAAAAGAAGTTATTTTTTTAAGGAAAATAATGTGTTCATTTTTCCAAATCCCCAAATCATCCGGAGTTATTCTTCCTTCCGGCGAAACCGCTGTTGCCTCTGTGAAAACCAACCCTGCACCTCCGACGGCCCGTGAACCCAGGTGTACCATATGCCAATTGTTGGCAAATCCATCTATACTTGAATATTGACACATTGGTGAGACAACAATCCTGTTTTTCAAGGTTACTTCTTTAATCTTCAAAGGCTCAAAAAATAAAGCCATAATTTTTTTGCTTGAGTTGGTACAAATTTCAAACCTATTTTCCTTACCAAAAAAATAAGATAAAGTTGCATTTAAAAGCCTGTTAGATCAACATAATTCAGGAATGACAAAGTCAATTAAGCCTTACATACCTTTTGAAATTGCCTATTTCGAAGCATTTACTTCAAGGCAAGAAGCAATAAAAGAGAAAAATTTTTTAAATCGGCTGCAGGCCGTAGATTTCTTAAAACCAAAATTCCTTCTCATTAGATAATTAATTCGGGACTTCATTTCCTTCCAAAAAAATTACATTAATTTTGCCGACCTTTAAAGGCAGCCGATCTGTTTATTGGTCCCGTAGTTCAATGGATAGAATAGAAGTTTCCTAAACTTTAGATACAAGTTCGATTCTTGTCGGGACTACAACGATAATTCGTTATCAAAAATTTATATGAAATTTCTCAATGTTATTATTAAATACCGGCTCCTCCTTGGCGCTATTTTTTTGGTTTTCGGTATCATTGTAAATCTCGAAGCAGGGTTTTGGCCTTCTTTTGTGCTTTACCTCATTGCTGCCATTTTGATCATTGGTCATTTTTTGTTTGGACCAATGAGGCTCATACAAGGTTACATGGAAGAAGGTGATATGGAAGGCGCACAAAAAGTTATTGATTCAATATGGTTTCCGGGTTTGCTCATCAAGCCGGTGCGTTCGGTTTATTTTACCTTAAAAGGCAACCTGGCAATGGCCAACCAGGATTTTGAAACCGCCGAAGCACACATGAAGAAAAGTTTGAGCCTTGGCATGCCAATGAAAGAAGCTGAAGGCGCTAACAAATTACAGCTCGGAATGCTTGCGATGCAAAAAGGGAATATGCGCGAGGCGGAAAATTACATCCGCCAGGCTATTCGCTCTGGATTGCCTGACAAAGAAAATGAAGCCGCGGCTTACCTGCAACTTTGTTCCATCATGATCAACAAAAGAGAATTCCGTGCAGCAAAAGAATATTTCAGGAAAGTAAAAAAACTGAAACCCACTACTCCACAAATCGCCGACCAGGTGAAGCAGATGGAAAAATACATCAGCCGCATGCCGGGGTAGGATGGTTAATTTGTTAATTGGTTTATTGAGTAACGGGTTAATACGTAAAATAAAAATTCGTCGTAAAAGTTACTTTACTTCAAAGCCGACTTGTCCCCAAACTAATTAACCAATAAGCAACCTTCGTTAGGCCTGTAATAAAAAGATCACGGGTTTTTTGTGCAGATCAATCTCTTCTTTTTTCCAATCTGCTACGCTTTTTGTTTTAATAAATTCTTTTTCGGAAGTAATTTCTGCTGCAACACAAACTCGAGTTGAAGGTTTTGTGTACTGCAAAATAGTTTCAAGCATTTTATTATTTCTGTAAGGCGTTTCAATAAATATTTGTGTGCACTTTTTTCGCGCAGATTCATCTTCCAGTTGCTTGATCTTTTTAATCCGTTCAGAATTATCAATGGGCAAATAGCCCTGAAAACAGAAGTGCTGGCCATTTAATCCGCTTGCCATCAGAGCCAATAAAATCGAATTCGGGCCAACAAGCGGTTTTATTTCCACATTTAATTTTTGCGCTTCTTCAATCAACTTCTGTCCCGGATCTGCAACGCCCGGGCAACCGGCTTCGCTAATGATAGCAATGTTCTTTCCTTCTTTGATTTTTTTTCTAAAAACAGCAATTTGGTCTTCTTCCACCTTGTGAATCGCATGCCATTCGAAATCGTCAATCACAATTTCCCGATCCATTGCCTTTAAAAAACGTCGTGCGGTTCTTTCATTTTCTGCAAAGATCACAGCGCATTTCTTTACCGCTTCCATCACATATCGAGGAAGCGTTTCAACTGCATTTTCTGACAAAAAAGAAGGAATCAAATAAATCATTTCTCTCAAAAATATTACCCGAACTTAAGCATTTAAAATAATTACTAAAAAGCAGCTTATTTTGTAAAGCAACCAGAAGATGATGAAAAAAGTTCCTTTGTCTTTTTATGAAAGAAACAATGTGGTAAAAATTGCTGAAGAATTACTGGGCAAAATTGTAGTAACTAATTTGGACGGAAAAGTTACTTCGGGAAGAATTGTTGAAACCGAAGCTTACGCAGGAATTACCGATAAAGCGTCGCATTCCTTTGGTGGCAGGAGAACTGCCCGCAATGAACACATGTATTCAGCTGCAGGAACTGCTTACATCTATATTTGTTATGGAATGCATCAAATGTTGAATGTCGTTACCAACAAAAAAGAAATTCCCGATGCGATTCTCATACGGGCAATAGAACCACTGGAAGGAATTGAAATTATGTTGGACAGAACCGGTAAAAAAAAACTGGATAAAACACTAACACGTGGCCCGGGAAATGTAGGCAAATCACTTGGAATTTTTAAGCATCATTCGGGGTTGTTCCTTTTGGATGAACAAATCTATTTGTTGGATGACGGTACAAAATATTCTCTTAAGGAAATTGGGATCAGTAAGAGAATCGGTGTTGAAAGTGCCGGGACCGATGCCTTACTTCCGTACCGGTTTTATGTAAAAGGCAATAAATATGTAAGTGGAAATAATTCTTGATTTTATCAAATAAAAGATAAAACTGTTGAATCAAAATGAAAGTTACACTGTGCTGTTATTAAAAATTAGAATAATTTTTAACGTCGGATTTTCTTTTACAAAAGCTTAATTTTGCAACCTCATTAAAAACAAAAAACAAAATAAAATATGAGCACAGTTAAAGTTGCCATTAATGGTTTTGGCAGAATCGGCCGTCTTGTTTTCAGGCAGATTTACAATATGGAAGGAATAGATGTAGTAGCCATCAATGATCTTACAAGTCCTAAACAATTAGCACATTTATTAAAATACGACAGTTCACAGGGAAGGTTTGAAACAGAAGTTAAACACACTGATAACTCAATAATCGTAAACGGTGAAGAAATAAAAATTTACGCACAAAGAGATCCATCACAAATTCCATGGGGATCACACGACGTGGATGTTGTGATCGAAAGCACCGGTTTTTTTGCTGACAAAGACAAAGCCCAGGCACACATTAAGGCCGGAGCAAAAAAAGTAGTTATTTCCGCACCTGCCACAGGCGGCGTTAAAACGGTCGTTTTTAACGTAAATCAAGAAATCCTCGATGGAAGCGAAACCATCATTTCATGCGCTTCCTGCACCACCAATTGCCTTGCGCCAATGGCAAAAGTGTTAAATGATTCTTTCGGAATTCAGACCGGCTTTATGACCACTATTCATGCTTATACCAATGATCAAAATACTTTGGACGCACCTCATGCAAAAGGAGATTTGAGAAGAGCAAGAGCAGCTGCAGCCAACATTGTTCCGAACAGCACCGGCGCTGCCAAGGCAATTGGTTTGGTTTTGCCTGAACTGAATGGCAAACTCGATGGCGTTGCTCAACGTGTTCCCGTTATTACCGGTTCTATTACAGAGTTGACAACTATCCTTGGCAAAAAAGTAACTGCAGATGAAGTAAACGCTGCGATGAAAGCTGCTGCTAATGAAAGTTTCGGTTATAATGAAGATGAGATCGTAAGTTCAGATATCGTAGGCATTCATTACGGTTCATTGTTTGATGCCACTCAGACAAAAGTTTTGACCGTGGGAGAAAATCAATTGGTAAAAACTGTGAGCTGGTATGACAATGAGATGAGCTACGTTTCACAGTTGGTTCGTACAGTACATTATTTTGGAAAGCTGATTAAATAGAAATCGCTCAATTATCCTGATTAAAGACTTCTCCCCTTTCTTAATTGATGGGGAGATTTTTTTTGGGAAAATTGAAAACTATTTCTTCTTTAACCCCGACAAATATTTTTCAAGTGCTGAAACCATGCTTGGCGCTTCTGGTGCAGGAGCAAGTATATCGGGATGAAACCCGGCGTTAAGTATCGCTTTTCGGGTATTGTCGCCGAATGCGCCGATCAAAGTGCCATTTTGTTTGAATGAAGGACAGTTTTCTGTAAAACTTTTAACGCCAAGAGGTGTGAAAAAACAAATGATCTGGTAATCATGTTTTTCAACAATGCCCCTTACGTCATTTGATGTAATTTCATAAAGCACCGGTATGGCATATTCGCAATTATTTTCTGAAAGCCAACTGGTGATCTCGCTATCAAAAGATTGGGAACAAGGATACAAAAACTTTTCAGTGTCTTTGTATTTGTCCATTATTTCAAAGAGATTTTGAGTAGTGCCATCATTACTGAAAAAAACTTTACGCTTCCTGTATAAAATAAATTTTTGAAGATAAAGCGCTACTGACTCTGTGATGCAGAAATACTTTACATCCTGAGAAACAGTGATGCGCATTTCATCACACGTCCTGAAAAAATGATCGATCGCATTTCGGCTGTTAAAAATAACAGCGGTATAAGAAGGGATGTCAATTTTCTGTTTCCTGAATTCTTTTGAGGGAACCGGGGTCACACTAATAGGATTGGCAAAACTGAGATTCACGTTATACTTTCTCGCCAACTCAAAATACGGTGACTTTTCGCTTTCCGGTTTTGACTGGGTTATGAGAATGTTTTGAATTTCCTTTACTGTTTTGGGCTCCTTAGGTGCTGTTTTTATGTCCATGTTAGAATTCGTGCAGTATTGGAGGCAAAGTTATGCCTTTTTATTAAGAAGCGTAAAATCCGCAAACTAATAATTCCCTAAAAATTATATTAAATAATCTATAGCTACTTTGTAAAGTATTAATAAGGGAATTATCTCTGCGCCAACAATATAAATAGCAAAATGAAATGGATTTAATGGAATCTTTCTTTCTATGGCGCCGTAGCTTTTGACATACCGGGACAAAAAAAGGAGCCCCATGATCATCAGTGAAATATTGATAATTGCGGGTAACCATAGCCGGTTGACAAATGCAAGTAAAATAATGACAGGAACTAAGAAAATTCCAATTATTTTGTTCACCAGGAAAATCGCAAAAATATAACTGTTCGTGCTTTCCTGCACATCCGTAACCCAACCCATAAATTTTAAAACGCAATATTTTAAAAAGTAAAGAATTGCTACCAACAGAATACTAAATGGAAGCAACGCCCTTCCATTAAAATACCTGGGTGGATGATAATAATTGAACAAAAGCCAAATGTAAATTCCCCCCGTAATGGCGAAAAAAATATTTAAAATAAGCGAGGGAAGAGTTGCCTGCTGCAATTGATCTGACAATTGGGTTTGTCTTAAAGAAGTATTAAAATAAACACGAAAAAGATTCTTGAAATACCCGGTGAAAAACGTTCTGAATAGTCCGAGGATCAAAAGAACAAGACATAAAATGTAAAACAAAAATTCTTTCCCCGACGATTTGTGTGGATATTCGGGAAGAACAACCGCTTTGCTGCTGCTGTTGATATATTGGTTTTTTGCCAATAATGAATCTTCCACCTTAGCTACTGAAGGAGCAAGTATTTTATTGGAATCTGCAAGAGAATCGATTGACTTTTGAAAAGTATCAGCTTTGTCTTGTGGAGGAGAAAAACTGCCGGTTGATGTTGCGATCTTTACAGAATTAGTATCACGCAAAATAAAATTTGTTCTTCTTTCCCTGTTTACTGTTGAAACTGCAGGAAGTGCAGGCGAAGTATCCTTAATACTTTTTTTAGGGGGAACCCTTTTTTGAAACGTATCCTGTTTTTGCCTGGTAAAACTATCACTGCTGATTTGCGCCATGGAACCGGAAATGGCGAAAGCAAAGCAGATGGCAAAACAAAGGATACTTTTCATTTTCATTTTGTCAAAAATAGTTGATATACCCAAAATGTATCTTGGAAGAATTGCGCAAATCAAATTTAACATCGTTACGTTTGCCTACGGCGTAACTCAAATTGAGCAAACCGAATTTTGTTTCCAATTCAAGGCCGATTCCGCCGCTAATAAATGAGTTCGAATAATCGCTAACAGTTGATTTTGTCCTCGTAAATCCAACATCCGAAAAGCCAAAGAAATAAGAATTAGTTCCCGTAAGGTATCTGTATTCCCCGGTGAAAACTGCATACTTATTCGCAAAAATGCTTTCTTCATCAAAGCCACGAAGCAACGCATATCCCCCGATCCTGAACAATTCATTTTGAAAATTCTGCGGACTTTGGAGCCAGCCAATATTGGCAGCAGTTTTGAAAGTTGCCCGCTTGCCTAAAGGAAAATAATGAGCCGCGGCAGCCAGCAGTTTAAAGCGCCAGGTTTTTAATTTTATTGAATCATAAAGGCTGTTGAAATCGAAGGTGGGATCAGACGGATCTTTCAGGTTCACTATATCATTGTTCTTTGAAGTTTTTTTGATGCCTGCTGTCGCCATAACATTTAACTCACTTCCCTTTCTTGGATTAAGGTTATAATTTGTTTTTATAAAATGATATCCAATACCCAAATTCCCCGAACCGACATCAATATTGCCGGGCAATTTTTTTGAATAAAGCACAGCTGTTGTGTCCACGCCGCCGGGAAGCAGGAAATTCTGCTCCGCTTGATAAAAGAAATCAATGTTTTTATTTGCCGAAATAAAATATTGAAGCCCCAAAATTCCATTCAGTTGCAAATAAGAAGAATCTCTTTTTAAAAGGTCGAATGAAAAATGAAATCCAAAATTTGAGTTAAAAATAAAAGGAACAGAATAGCCAAGATTTAGTCGTGGTGATTGAGGCTGAAGTTGCTGCCAGTTGAGCAAAATATTTTCCCCCGAACCAAAACTGTTCTTCAGGTTAAGGTGAACATCGGCTGTTATTTGTGCTTTGCCCGTGATCGTGTTTGCAGGAACAAAACCAACAAGAACATTTATTTCGCTGCTTCGCTTTGGAGCAAGGTATAAATTCACGGTCGCCCCGCTTCCCAACATCGTTACATTCCAGGCTTGTTGCTGTTGCAGAAATGGAAGTTGGTCCAATTTGGAGGAAATCCTCTGCAACTGTTCATTGTTATAAACGCTGCCATTAAAAATGCCCAGGTAATGTTGCAAAAACAAGCTTTTTATTTTTACTTTTCCATAAACATGAATACTGTCAATGTGATAAAGCGGACCTTTTTTGACCAACAATTCACCTTTCATGCCGTCATTTGTAATTGATATATTTTGCAATGAAACTTCTGCAAACGGGTAGCCATTATTTTCATAGTAATGCAAGATCTTCTGTTCCTCTTTTTCCAATTGTGAAAAATCCAAATCCTGATTTTTAAATTGCCCTTCTTCCCATCCAATATTTTCAAGCATCACCTTATCCAGGCTATCCGTAGTAATTTTTGACCATTTGTATTCTTTTCCTAAATAAATATCAACCCGTGCGAAAGAAGAATCAAAAAAAACAGAATCAACTGAAGCTGCTGCAAATCCTTTTTTCAAAAGCATTTGGGGCAAATTGTTAAGGTAGGTTTCAGCAACAGTTTTTGATTCAAATTCACTTTTCAATTCAGGCCGGTGAAAATGTTCGAGAGTATCTTTGTCCAGGAAAAGATATTGAACCTCATATTTTTTTTGGCAAAGAACGGCGGGCAGGTTAAAAAAAAACAATAACAAAACCGTCACGAAAAATCGGCGCAGATATTTGATAGAGGCTGGTTTCATTTTGATCGTTCAAAGCTAAATTGATTTTATGAAACCTTCAGTTGATTATTAATAACAGTAAACAAACATTTTTGGCAGGTTTTTATATTCATATTCCTTTTTGCAAACAGGCTTGCTTTTATTGCAACTTTTATTTTTCCACCTCTGCAAAATCAACGAAAGAGATGACGGCAGCTTTGGTAAAGGAAATCGAATTGCGAAGAAATATGGCAGATTCCGATGAGCAAAAACATCTTTCGATTATTTCACCCACGGAAGAAAAAATTGAAACAATTTATTTTGGCGGAGGAACGCCAAGTCTTCTTTCATTTGAAGAAATCCCACAGATCATTTCGACGATAAAAAAGAATTACCAGGTTTCATCAAATGCAGAAGTAACACTTGAAGCAAACCCTGATGATATAAATGCGCAAACGATCAATGACTGGAAAAGTGCCGGCATCAACCGATTGAGCATAGGCATTCAATCTTTTATTGAACGCGATTTGAAATGGATGAACCGCGCGCACAATGCCGAACAAGCTTTGCGTTCAATTGAGCTGGCAAGGCAAGCCGGTTTCAATAATTTTTCCATTGACCTCATCTTTGGAACGCCTGGTTTATCAGATGAAGAATGGGAAAAAAATATTCAAACGGCTATCGATTTGCAAGTGCCGCATATTTCATCTTATGCTTTAACAGTAGAACCCAAAACGGCACTTCATAAAATGATCGCATTAAAGAAAAAAGAAAACATCAATGACGATGTGCAGGCGCGACAATTCATGTTATTAATGGAAATTTTGAAAGATGCGGGTTATGAACATTATGAAATTTCAAATTTTGCAAAACACGGTTTCAGAAGCCGGCACAACAGCAGTTATTGGCAAGGTGAAAAATACATCGGCATCGGGCCTTCTGCACATTCTTTTGATGGCGAAGCGAGAAGCTGGAACGTTGCTAACAATCATGCCTACACGAAATCAATTTTGGAAAACAAAATTCCTTCTCAATTAGAAGTACTAACCCCGTCACAAAAATTGAATGAATATGTAATGACTTCTTTGAGAACGATAGAAGGAATGGACCTGGATTTAATTGCAACAAAATTCTCAAACTCAGAAAGATCAAGAATAGAACACCTAATGGATAAGAAAGTTGAAAGTGAATATTTTATTCGTCAAGGAAACAAAATTATTTTAACAGGCAAAGGGAAATTATTTGCTGACCGGATTGCTGTGGAATTATTCCTTTAAACCAGCGAAAAAAACCTTTTTTTTATTGATTTACTGACTAAATTATTTGACAGCTTGCATATTCACCAGTTTCCGATAAAAGCCCTCGAGTTCAATTAAATTTTCATGAGTTCCGCGCTCTACAATTCTTCCCTGTTGCAAAACAATAATCTCGTCCGCATCGCGAATGGTACTTAAGCGGTGGGCAATCACGATGCTCGTCCTGTTGGTCATCAGGTTATTGATCGCATCCTGGACGAGTTTTTCACTTTCAGTGTCGAGAGAGGAAGTTGCTTCATCCAAAATCAAAATTGGTGGGTTTTTCAAAACAGCGCGCGCAATCGTAATTCTTTGTTTTTCGCCACCACTCAACTTGTTGCCACGGTCGCCGATTGTAGTCTGGTAGCCTCTTTCCTTTCTTATAATAAAATCGTGTGCATTTGCAATGCGTGCGGCATTTTCGATCTGTTCTTCAGTAGCGTTTTCCATTCCCAAAGAAATATTATTGGCAATTGTATCATTGAACAAGATCGGTTCCTGCGTCACAATTCCCATTTGGTTGCGAAGCGATTTGAGCGAATAATTTTTGATGTCAATCCCATCAATCAACAATTCACCTTTTGACGCATCATGAAAGCGCGGAACCAGGTCAACCAAAGTACTTTTTCCCGCGCCGGATGATCCTACTAATGCTATCGTTTTTCCCTTTTCAATTTTCAGGTCAATATCTTTTAAAACACTCTTATTTCCATAGCAAAAACTTACATTTTTGAACTCAATATTGTTTTTAAATTCTTTTAAAATAACAGGCTGCGCAATTTCTTTTATTGAAACATCTTCTGCTATCAAGTGCTCGATTCGTTCAATACTCGCCGCTCCTTTGCGAATGTTGTAAGAGGCAGCTGACAAGGATTTGAGCGGTTGAATCACTTGCGAAAAAATTAAAATGTAAGCGAGAAAATCGCCCGGATCCAAGAAGGAATTATGGAGCACCAAACGCCCTCCGTACCATAAAACACAAACAACTGCGGTTATTCCCAAAACTTCGCTTACCGGTGAAGCCATATCGCGGCGACGAATTACCCGGTTTTTTAAATTGAGCAACTCATGATTTTGCGTATCAAATTTTTGAGATTGTTTCTTTTCTGCATTAAAAGCCTTTATCACTCTTATACCACCTATAGTCTCTTCAATCGTTGAAAGAATTTCCCCCAATTTTTCCTGCGCACGTGTACTTGTTCTTTTTAATGACCGCCCAATCCGGCCAATGATCAAACCTGAAAACGGCAAAAACAAAATAAGAAAAAATGTGAGCTGTGGACTCAGGATGACCATGTAGGTAAAGAACAAAATGATCGTTACCGGTTCGCGGAAAAGCGTTTCCAGCAGGTTGATCACCGAGCTTTCAACATCTGTAAGGTCATTGGTAAGGCGGCTCATAATGTCGCCTTTTTTTTGTTCGTTGAAATAACCAATGGGCAAGCCAAGAATTTTCTGGTACATTTTGGTGCGCATATCATTCACAATCAAATTTCTTACGGGCGTCAAAAAGTAAATCGCGAGGTAAAAAAATAGATTTTTCAAAATGATAAACACCACGATCAAAATACAGATGACTGCAAGACCTTTGACATCACCTCCCGGTGTCTGAATCGTTTGATGTAACCAATCTTTAAAAAAAGTAATTGGATTCATCCGGGTGAGAAAACCTGTCTTTGCTGAATCAGCGGCAAGAGTATCTTGTTTTTTGAAAATAAGCAAAAGAAACGGGCTCAAAAGTCCAAGTGAGACCACGGCAAATAAGTTGGAAAGAATATTGCAAGTGAAATACGCGAATATTAATTTGGGGTACCGGCCTGCATAACGAAAAATAGTCCGTAAATTCTTCATTAAAACAATTGAAATGCTTTACTAAATTGAAATAGCAGCAAAGTAACTAATTTTACAACGAACGATAATTATATATCATGACAGAAGGCAAAAGACAAAAACAGGTAGCGGCAGAAGTTTCCAAAGAATTGAATGAGATTTTTTTGAAAATGGGACTAACGATGCTCGATGGAGGAATGGTGTCGATCGCTTCGGTAAAAATAACGCCGGATCTGTACGAAGCGAGAGTATATTTAAGTTTTTTCCAGGTAAAAGACCAGGAAGCGGCTCTTGAAAAATTCAGGGAATTGAGCGGGGAAATCCGTGGCGAATTGGGCAAAAGAATGCGTCACCAGCTGCGCATCATTCCACAACTGACTTTTTATTTGGATGATACACTCGATTATGTTTTTAAGATTGAAAAGCTGTTGGATGAAATAAAAAACCAGGACCAGGGCAGCAAAAATTCTCCTGATTCTCAAAAGTAATTTCTAATTGCTAAACAGCACAAACCCAAAAAACGGCACATTGTATTTCAAATTCGCCTGGCGTTATTTTAAAGCTAAAAAGAGCACAAATGCCATCAACATCATTGCATGGGTAACAGCCGGTGTTATCGCGTTTTCAACTTTATGCCAGGTGCTCGTGCTCAGTGTTTTCAATGGTTTTGAAGGACTGGTAAAATCACTCTATTCCAATTTTTATTCTGATGTAAAAGTGGTTCCGGCAAAAGGGAAAACATTTATACTCACCCCGAATCAATTGCACAAAGTCCAAAGTATTCCGGGCATCAAAGGCACTTCATTTAATATTGAAGAAAAGGCGCTTTTGCAAAATGAACAGCAGCAAACAGTTGTTTTGCTGAAAGGAGTTGATTCTGATTATTATAAAGTTTCAGGCGTACCTCAAAAAATGTACGATGGCACTTTTAATACCGGCACGGTTGATAATCCCAAACTCATTTTAGGTTCGGGAATCGAAAGTGCCATTGGTGTACAAGCAGACCGAAACCTTTTTCCCATCACTGTTTTTTTGCCCAAGAAAACAGAATCGAATAATCCGCTCGCCGCTTTGAGCGAAGGAAATGCAACCACTTCGGGAAGTTTTGCGATTCAGCAGGACTTCGACAACAAATATGTCATTACGAACATCGGCTTCATGCGCCAGCAAATGAAGTACAAGCCGGAAGAATACAGTGCGCTCGAAATTTCTTTAAAAGATCCGTCGCATACTGATGAATTCACCCAACAACTTCAAAGTGTATTAGGCAACAAGTATAAAGTGCTTACCAAATATGAGCAAAATATGAGTCTTTACAATTCCATGCGGTTGGAAAAATGGTTCATTTATGCAGTGCTCACTTTGATATTGATCATTGCAGCTTTCAACATGGTTGGCGCTCTAACAATGCTTGTTTTGGAAAAAAGAAAAGACATCAGTGTTCTATTGTCAATGGGCGCTGATAAATCGCTGATCAAAAAAATATTTTTAAATGAAGGAGTTTTGCTCGCAGTTGTTGGTGCCGGAATCGGGATGGTGCTGGCGCTCATTATTGCTTTTTTGCAAATGAAATATCATTTAATAAAACTTGCCGGCGCTTCATTCTTGATTGATTATTTCCCGGTCAAATTGCAAATCACCGATTTTATTCTTGTTGCTTTAACTGCTCTTATTATTGCCTTTACAGCTGCATGGTTTCCAGCCAGGAAGGCATCCCAACAGTTGTTTGATTTGAAAACTTAGTCGTTAATTGAAAAATCATTTTCAAAAGCTTTGAATATCCATTCTAATTTCTAATTTTGTCTTCCGCCCCTTTGAAAATCGTATCTTTTTTCCCAACTATCTTTCGAAAAGCAAATGCCGACTTATCTCGCATTTAACCATGATTGATTAGATCATCCCAATTCCTCTCAAACTTACTTACGCTCTAACCGTAGATTCCATTTTATCCGCAAAACCAGTTTGCTATTATTTCCAATGAAATATGATGGCCTAAACTTTTTTTAGGGAAATTTTTGATATGCGGTTTTTTACTCTATTCTTTTTTTCAAAATACAATTTCAGTAAGTGTTTATCTGCACTTATACTGTTTTCAATTTTTCCAATCGTAGCAAAGTGCCAGGTAAGAAGTTACAGCCTCGTTTATTCAGACAATATCAAAGGTGGCGCTGCGATTTTTGGAAACACGGTCATGAACATTATCAATGACACCACCGGCCTGGTGGATCTTGTGGCGATGAATGACAATAGCGCTAATGGCAACAGCATTTATGGAAATGATAATTCCGACATGGAATTCGTAGATATAGATGGCAATTCAGGACCGGGAAGCGTAACAAGAAATTCTTCTTCTGCCGATCTTATTCTTCCTTCCGGAACCAATACAATAAAACTGGCAAGGCTTTACTGGGGCGGCCAAATTTATGATGGTGATTATAACTTGAAAAGCACTTCTGATAGAACAGTTAAGATAAGAAAAGGAACATCCGGAAATTATTCTGATGTAACCGCGCTCGGAATTGACACAACTGTTGTTATTCCTGGGTTTAGTACGGAATACCAGGCTTATGCAGACATCACTTCGTTTGTAAAAAGCAACGGCGCCGGCACTTATGAAGTGGGCAATTTACCATTGAGTACAGGTGCGATATCGAGTGGCGGTAATCATGGTGGATGGAGCATTGTTGTAGTTTATGAAAATCAATCTTCGCCATACAACAGTGTGCGTGTGTATGATGGTTTTGAAGTGGTGTACAACGGCGGACTTGATACAACGAGCACAGTTACACTTACAGGTTTAAATGTTCCTTCAGGAGCGCTTGCAGCTGCTGATGCAAGAATGGGCGTCGTAACCTGGGAAGGCGATGCCAATTTGCCGGGCGATTTTTTAAAGATCAACGGCTATACTTTTTCAAATGCGACCAATCCTGCAGACAACCCATGGAACGGCACCATCACCGACAATGGTTTGCATGTGATCACAAAAAATCCAAATTATACCAACCAGATGGGCATCGACATTGACATGTTTGATGTTGGACAAGGATATGGTATTAAGCCAAACGATCAAAATGTGACTCTTGAATTTGGAACGGAAGCGGATAAATATTATCCGGGCGTTTTCACTTTTACCGTGAGGATGAAAGATCCTACGATCACCTTGGAAAAAACGGTGAGCGACGCCAATAACAACCATCTTGGCGAAAGTGGTGAGACCTTGACCTACACGCTTTCCGGTTCCAACACAGGTGTCGGTAACGCAAACAATATTGTTATTTCAGACACTTTGCCCTCAACCGTTACTTATAAACCGGGCACATTGAAAGTGATCAGTTCACCGGGAATAACAGCAGGTTTTAAAACGGATCAAACCGGAGATGATATGGCAGAATATGTTTCCAACGGATCAGTTAAAGCCGTTTTCTTCAGGATCGGAACCGGTGCAACTTCTTCAAAAGGAGGAACACTGGCTTCCGGCGAAAGTTATGAAGTGCAGTTCCAGGTTACAGTAAATGATCCGGGCGCTGGCAACGCGGTGCCTTCAATAATGAATATTGCGCGCATTACAGCTACTTCTGACGCCGGCGTCAACTTTGTAGATGACGGAACTGCCATCATTAATCCTGAAGCCGGTCCAATGCCGGTTACGCTGACAAGCTTTACAGCAGCTTTTGAAAACGAAAATACGGTTTCAATCAACTGGCAAACTTCCATGGAGATCAATTGCCAGAGTTTTGTAGTTCAAAGAAGTTTTAACGGAAATTTATTTAATGATGTACAAACGATCGCGGGCAGTGGAACAGCAAATTTGAAACATTTTTATTCTGCTACAGATCACATTTCGGCAAACACTTCAAATGCTGTTTATTACCGCTTGAAACAAATTGACCTCGATGGCAAAGCGAATTTTTCAAAGGTTGTAAAATTAAAAATTGCTGATGACCATTCAACGCTATCTGTTTCTCCAAATCCATTCATTTCGTTCATCAATCTTCAAACTGAATGGAATACTTCAGAAACCATTTTCCTGAAAATTTATAACCTGCAGGGCAAACAATTATTCATCAAAAAACTTTCATTGCAAAAAGGATTTAACCGCGTCAAAATTGATGATCTGCCTCCACTGAATGCCGGCACTTATTTCCTCGAACTGGTTTCGCCCTCACAAAAAATAACACAAAAGATAATTAAATAATTAAGTCGTGAATCCCTTACCCAAAGCCACCTTCCCGGGTGGCTTTTTCCATTCTGTTAAAAATAAAAATGTTTGATATTTGTTGCTTTACTCAAAAATCGTTAGGGGAAAAGGCGTGATTCTTGCGGAGAAAAAAAACTAATTTAATTTCTTTGTTCACTGACAAAATAAATTTACACACTTTAAAAAATAAATAATGGAAATAAAAGCATTGGGAAGCCAGGGATTAAAAGCTTCTGAACTGGGACTTGGTTGTATGGGAATGAGTGATTTTTATGGAAGAAAAAATGATGAAGAATCGATAAAAACGATTCACAAAGCATTTGATCTTGGCATTACTTTTTACGACACTGCCGACATGTATGGGCCTTACATCAATGAAGAGTTGGTGGGAAAAGCAATCACTCCCTTCAGGAAAGAAATTACTCTCGCCACTAAATTCGGAATTCTGAGAGATCCTGCTGATCCTTCAAAACGAGGTGTAAATGGAAAGCCTGAATATGTAAAAAAATCTGTTGAAGGAAGTTTAAAGAGATTAAATGTTGAAGTGATCGATTTGTATTACCTGCACAGGAAAGACCCTGACACGCCGATTGAGGAAACCATCGGCGCGATGGCTGATCTTGTAAAAGAAGGAAAGATTCGTGGCATTGGCGTGAGCGAAGTAAATGCAGAAACGCTTCGCAAGGCAAATGCAACTTACCCGGTTTCTGCCCTGCAAACAGAATACAGTTTATGGAGCCGCGAACCCGAAGATGAATTGATCGAAACCTGCAAGGAACTGGGAATTGCTTTTGTGGCTTACAGCCCTTTGGGCCGCGGATTTCTTACCGGGCAAATCAAAACATTTGAAGACCTCGATGAAAATGATTACCGCAGGTATTCGCCGCGTTTTATGGGCGAAAACTTTGATAAAAACATTCAGCTTGTCAAAAAAATAGAATCGATTGCCAGGGAAAAGGATTGCACACCGGCACAACTGGCACTTGCATGGGTGCTTGCGCAAGGTGACAACATTTTCCCGATTCCCGGAACAAAACACATTAAGTACATTGAAGAAAACGTAAGAGCAGTTGACATAAAATTATCACAAAGTGATCTTGAAGAAATTGAAAATGTATTTCCAAAAGGTGCAGTTGCAGGAAGCCGGTACCCGGAAGCTTTTATGAAGTCCGTTAACCTGTAAACGATTATTTTGAAAATCTGATCAGTTTGAATGCTGCCGGCAAAATTTCAATTAAAAATTCTTTTGAAGTTGCTGCCGGATCACCATCAATATGAAACGGAGCGTTACCTAAATTCTGAATGGCCAACCGGTTCGTTTGGAAGTAAAGAATATTCTCTTTTTGATTTTCCAAAGAATGAATGCTTTGCAATTTTCCCTGCAGAATTTGTTTCGCAAAAGACAAAACCGCCGCCGCTTTATTCGTTTTTTTTACAATCACCACATCCAGCAAACCGTCACAAATACTTGCTTGCGGCGCCAGTTTGAAATTATTGCCAAACTGGTTGCTGTTAGCAATTGCGATTAAAAATGCTTCCGTTTCAAACCGTTTTCCATCCACTTCAACTTCGAAGGGAAATGTTTTTGCGCGCCTGAAATTTTTGACCGCAATTTTTGTGTAAGAATTTAATCCCCTGTTTTTTGAAACAGAAAAATCATGTGCAACTTTTGCATCAAAACCCAAACCACACACATGCGCACTCAATTGATCATTAATGAGGAAAGCGTCAGTTTCAAAGGCATCACCATTTAATATTAAATCGATTGCTTTATCAATATTTGAAGGAATTCCAGCTGTTCTTGCAAGGCCGTTTCCCGAACCGGCAGGAATAATTCCGATTCGAACGGGTAAATTTAAACTTGCAGCAATGATAGGCCTGATGCTTCCATCACCGCCCGCAATGGCAATATCTGTTACATTTTCGCCGGTTATTTTTTCATACAAAAATCCATAATCACCTTCTTTGGAAGTGAACATTATCTCGTAATCGAAACCTTGCTTATCACATTTTCCAACAATCTTTTTTTCAAGATGAAGTTTACTTCGCGTTCCTGAAACGGGGTTGATAAAGAAAATGAATTTTCGCGCCATGAAATGAGAAAAATGTTTTACGCTCTTTGATTAAGTTCGTTCCAAAGCATATCTTTTAGGTCAACAAGACCTTTGTTAGTAAGGGAAGAAATAAAAATATGAGGAATGTTTTCAGGCAATTCTTTTTCGATCGCCTCCTTCAGTTCTGCATCCAGCATATCACTTTTGCTAATCGCGATCAGGAATTTTTTATCAAGTAATTCCGGATTGTATTCTTTCAGTTCATTTCTCAAAACTTCAAACTCTTCCAAGTGATCTTTGCTGTCTGCGGGTATCACAAAAAGTAAAACCGGGTTTCGCTCAATATGTCGCAAAAAACGGTGACCAAGTCCTTTGCCTTCGGCGGCGCCTTCAATAATGCCCGGAAGATCGGCGATACAGAAACTTTTATTGTCGCGGTAAGGAACCATCCCAAGCTGAGGCGATAAAGTGGTAAAAGCATAATCAGCAATCTTGGGTTTTGCTGCAGTTATTACTGAAAGCAAAGTTGATTTTCCGGCATTTGGAAATCCCACCAAACCTACATCTGCAAGCACTTTCAATTCCAACACGACAATACTTTCTTCGCCTGGTTCGCCCGGTTGTGCATGCTGCGGTGCCTGGTTAGTAGGTGTTGCAAAATGAGAATTTCCAAGTCCTCCACGACCTCCGGTCAACAGAATTTTTTCTTCACCATCATTCAATATCTCTACTTTTTTATCAAATTCTTCGGCAATGGCAACGGTTCCCAAAGGCACTTCAATAATCACATCTTTTCCATCATGACCGGTACAATTATTTTTACTTCCGTTCTGGCCGTTTTCTGCAAAAACGTTTTTGTAATAGCGCAAATGCAATAACGTCCAAAGGTTTTTATTGCCGCGTAAAATAACATGGCCGCCGCGCCCACCATCACCACCATCGGGGCCGCCAAATGCAGTGAGTTTATTCCTGAGAAAATGCCTGCTTCCTGCTCCTCCATGTCCGCTCCGGCAAAATATTTTTATGAGGTCAATAAAATTTGATTTTTCCATCCGGTAAATTTCGTAAAGTTTTTTAGAAAGGATTTTTGTAATGTTACAAGAAAAAATATGAACCGGATCATCTCTTTTATTTTCATTCTTTTTTTATTTGGCTGTGCTGCAAATAAAAAAGTGGTCAAGGATGATGGACTGCCAGTTTGTTTAAAAGAAAAAATCGATTCAATGATCAAAGATCCGAATGAAGGAGCGCCACAATCCGTCACTCACTATACTTATCAAAACAAAACAGTTTATTATTTAAAGTCGCCTTGCTGCGATAAATTCAATATTGTTTATGACAGTGATTGCAACATTTTAGGTTATCCCGATGGTGGTTTTACTGGAAGAGGTGATGGAAAAATGACTGATTTTTTTGAAAAAGCAACTGACGGAAAAGTTGTGTGGAGTCAAAATCCGGAAAAATAAATTGGCTTATTTGTTCTTTGTCTCATTCCAGGTTTTGTAATTGATCTTATTTTCGGCTTGAATTTGTGGCATTTCACGCAAAGGCTCACATTCTTCCCACTCATTTTTCATATCTTCTGCCAATTGCTGGTAAACTTTAGTTCCTTCGGTTTTCCACTCAATCATTTCATCAGAAATTTGCTTTACGATTTTTGCAGGATTTCCTGCCAACAAACTTCTTGCAGGAATATGTTGATCTGCTTTTACAAAGCTTAGTGCGCCTACAATACATTCATCTTCCAAAATCACATTGTCCATTATCACGGAGTTCATGCCGATCAAACAATTTTTGCCGATCGTTGCGCCATGAATAATTGCACCATGACCGACGTGTGCATTTTCTTTTAATAAAACTGTTACACCCGGAAACATATGAATAGTGCAATTTTCCTGCACGTTGCATCCGTCTTCAATAATGATCTTTCCAAAATCGCCACGAAGCGCTGCTCCGGGACCGATGTAAACATTTTTACCAATGATCACGTCTCCGGTAATTACAGATTGAGGATGAATAAACGCAGATTCGTCGATTACAGGAATATGATCTTTAAACCGGTAAATCATAATTTTTCGTTTTATACAAGTGTTTTGCCCGTTCTGAAACAGGTTCCTTTGAAAAGCGCCACCAAATGGTCATTTTGATTAAAAACGGAAACGTGGTAAAGTCCTGTTGATTTCCCGTTGTGCATTTCTTTAGCTTCAGCGGTTAATACATCACCCGGATGAACAGGTTTCATAAAATTGATCGATGTATCAAGCGCTACGGATAAATTATTGCGATTATTGCAGGCAAATGCAAAAGCGCTGTCAGCCAGCGAAAAGGCGATTCCTCCGTGCACGATTCCAAAACCATTGATCATTTCGGGGCGAACGGTCATTTTTATTTTGCTGTAACCCGTCTTCAGTTCGATCAATTCGATACCAAGCCATTTGCTGAAAAGATCATTTTCGAGCAAATGAGCTACTACTTTTTGAGGAAGATCATTTTTGGCCATGATTACAAAACCTTTAGATCAACAAGGTAACAAGAATTACATTTTTCAGAAAGAAACAGTAAAACAATAAAAAAGAAAAATCCTTAATTTGAGCTCAATTGTTTTTCTATTTGAACAGTTGGTATGTGATAAAGCTCATTATGTAAGCAAGTGTAGTCATGTAACCCAGCATGATGAGCGGCCATTTCCACGATTGTGTTTCTCTTTTTACAACAGCCAAAGTGCTCATGCACTGCATTGCCAGCACATAAAATATCAATAACGATAATCCTGCGGCAAGTGTGTACACTTTTCTTCCGTCTGGCCATTTGGCGGCATTCATTTTTTCACGCAAAGTCGCATTGTCTTTGTCCACATCATCACCAACGCTGTAAAGAGTAGCCATCGTGCCCACAAAAACTTCGCGTGCAGCAAACGAAGTAATTAACGCAATTCCTATTCTCCAATCATAACCGAGTGGCCTGATGACCGGCTCTATTGCTTTACCCAAACTTCCGGCGTAAGAATTTTCAAGAAGTGCAGTGCTTTCCTTGCGTTGATATAGCTTTTGATTGGAAGGATCTTGTTGCGCAAGTGCAGAATATTTTTCAGAAACAGCGTGCATTTTTTTGGGGGGCCCAAAAGTGCTCAATACCCAAAGCAGCAGGCTGATCACCATAATTACTTTTCCCGCCTGGGTCACAAATATTTTGGCCCGCTCCACCATTGTGGAAAAAATATTTTTCCACCTGGGGCTACGGTAAGAAGGCAATTCAAGAATGAAAAAACTTTTTTCCTTGCTCCTGATAAACCACTTCATTACGTAAGCAGCTGCCAAGGCCATCGTTGTGCCGATCAGGTACATGAGCATCATTATCATTCCCTGCAGACTTATAAAACCAAAATACATTTTGTTGGGAATGATGAGCGCGATTAGTACTGTATAAACCGGAAGACGCGCGCTACAACTCATCAGGGGTGTACACATGATCGTGAGTAAGCGTTCTTTCTTATTTTCAATACTCCTTGCACTCATAATTGCAGGAACTGCACAGGCAAGTCCGCTCACCATTGGCATTACACTCTTTCCATTTAAGCCGGCTTTGCGCATGATCTTGTCGGTTAAGAAACTGATACGTGCCATATAACCCGTGTCTTCCAAAATGGTGATCAATCCAAAAAGGATCATTATCTGTGGAACAAAAACCAAAATACCACTCAAACCAGCCAAAATTCCATTGATAAAAAGATCGGTAAGCCAACCAGCAGGAAGCACATTGCCAAGCCATCCTGAAGCCTGTGCAAAAATCCATTCTATCGCATCCATTGGGTATTGGGCAATGACAAAAATGCTTTGGAACAAACCAAACAAAACCAATAATAATATCACATAACCCCAGGTGCGGTGAAGCAGAATGTCATCCAATTTTTGCGTAAATAAAGCTTTCTGCAGCGGATCGGTTTCAACAACCGTTTGCTTCATGATCGTTTTGATCTTCCCGTATCGTTGCAAAATTTCCTCTGCCTGTGTTTTAGTGGGATTAAACCTTGTTTCCTCCTCAATATTTTCTATCGCTTCCTGGGTCTGTTCGTCCAGGAAAAAATTCTCATGATTAATGAGGTAATGAATAGCGCGGTAATCGCTTACCTCGGGGAAAATCGCACGCACTTTTTTTATCGCTTCGGGAGCGAAAGCTTCCATATTTACAAAATCCCGTTCAGGGAAATTATCAAGATGAGCCGCTGCGTTGCAGATCGCACTTTTTAACTGGGCAATACCTTTATTTTTTCTTGGATTTACCGGCACCACAAAAACACCTAATTCTCTTTCCAAACCGGCCACATCCACTTTGATATTGTTTTTATTGGCAATGTCCATCATGGTCAAAGCAATCACCAAAGGCTTCTTCAAATCGATGATCTGCGAAACAAAAAGAAGGTTTCTTTTCAGGTTACTCGCGTCAGCCACCAAAACAATAATGTCCGCCTTAATTTGCTGATCCTGCTCCAGCAACACTTTATAAGCCACCCATTCATCACCCCTTTTTGGATAAAGGCTATACGTTCCCGGCAGGTCAATAATATTGGCGGTTGTGTTTTCAGAAATTTTTGAAGTCCCGGTCTTTTTGTCAACTGTAACGCCGGGAAAATTGCCCACCTTTTGGTTTAGTCCTGTGAGTGAATTGAAAAGAGAGGTTTTCCCACTATTGGGATTGCCTACCAAAGCTATGTTTAGTTGTTTACTCAAAGTTCAAATAATCCGCAAAAGTAAATGGGAGAATCTAAAAATGTTTACGAAATCAGGAAACTGATTGTTGGCATGAAATTTTATCATTATGTTCACTTCTATATAACGGTTAATTTTGTCTTCCAAAGTAAATAATTCTTTATGAAATACCTTTTTGTTGTCGTGTTATTCTTATCCTCTGCTGCTTCAGCTCAAAGATTAAAAAAAGCAGATAAGGAAGTGATTGAAAACCTTAAAAAAGAGATCACTTTCCTGGCAAGTGATCAGTTGCAGGGCAGAAGAACCGGCTCAGAAGGAGAAAAACTTGCGTATGAATATTTGGCTTCGCAATTTGAAAAAGCGGGGCTGGCTCCGAAAGGTGGCAACAATTCTTTTATCCAGGATTTCAATGTTGATGAAGGAAAGCAAATCCTGCCAGCAACCCATTTGATCATCAATGATACAGCTCTTAGGTTAGGAACCGATTTTTTCCCGCTTGTTTTTAGCGGCGATGGCTCAGCAAAGGGAGATGTTTCACCCGCATTCAGCGAAAAAGGAAGGCCCTGGTTTTGGGATATCAAAAACGTAATTACACAAAATCAAAATGATCCTCATTTCGATATCAACGAAGCCATCAGGGAAAAAGCCCTTGATATTGCAAAGAAGGGGGCTTCAGTGCTCATTGTATATAATACCGGAAAGGAAGACGACGGATTGAAATTTGATGGCAAATCGAAAATTCCGCAAATCAGCATTCCCGTAATTTATCTTACACAAAAAACGGCAGCAAAATATTTGAGCGATGACGCGGCCAATTTTACCATCGATCTTCAATCAGCATTGGGAACCAAATCGAGAACGGGGCATAATGTAATCGGCTACATAGATAACGGTGCTGCACACACGATAATTCTAGGAGCGCATTACGATCATCTTGGTTTGGGCCAGGATGACAATTCACTCGATCCCGGCAACCACGAAATTCATAATGGTGCAGATGACAATGCAAGCGGAACGGCAGCCATCATCGAACTGGCCAAAGCTTTGAAAGATTCCAAATGGAAAAAGAACAATTACCTTTTCATTTGTTTTTCAGGAGAAGAATTAGGATTACTTGGTTCAAAATATTTTACGGAAAACCCAACAATCCCGCTCAATTCAGTTGATTATATGATCAATTGCGATATGATCGGCAGATTCAATGACGATACAAGAACAATCATAGTCGGTGGTTATGGAACTTCTCCTGAATGGGGTAAACTTTTACCGGAAAAGACAAAATCACTTACCGTTAAATTCGACTCAAGCGGCATCGGTCCGAGTGACCACACTTCTTTTTATTTAAAAAATATTCCTGTACTTTTTTTCTTTACAGGAATGGAAAAAGATTATCACAAAGCAACAGATGACGTAGACAAAATAAATTTCGTTGGCGAATTTAGGGTAATTCAATACATTGAAGACATCATAAAGGAAACCAACAACGATCAGAAATTGGCATTTTCCAAAACGCGCGAGCCAAAAATGGAAACAGCACATTTCTCCGTCACTTTAGGCTTTATGCCAGATTATTCCTACTCGGGAAACGGTGTTAGAGCCGACGCCATTATTGACGGCAAAACAGCGCAGAAAATTGGAATGAAAGCAGGCGATGTGATTACCAAATTGGGCAGTTATCCTGTCAGTGATCTGAACAGTTATATGGCTGCGCTTGGAAAATTCAAAAAAGGTGATTCTACAGTTGTGACGATAATGCGAGGAAACAACACCATGAACCTGGACTTGGTTTTCTAAAAAAGACTATCCACAATGAAATTGAAAATCGACAATGAAGCAATGCTGCAGGAATTCTTTGAAAACAGCCGCTTGCTAGGCATTGTCGCTTCTATTGAACAATACCGGTTTTGCTGGCACCTCAATCAACGACTCAATTTTGATTTTCGCATCAACAACAGTATTGAGATCCATCTTAACAAAAAAACCCGGCATTATTTTTTCCCCATTTATCAATATGGCGAACAATCGGGAACAATAAAACATTATTTGTACAACAATGAAGATGACGGAGAATATCTTTTACCGGAATTCAGGCACCTCGATTTTTTATGGTTGATAAAAGATGATGTGCTCAGCGACCAGGAGTTGTCAGTTTTGATCAATTCCATCAGGACAATTCCTTCTGTACAAATGGTGGTGGAACTAACGAATGAGAAAATAAAGAACAAACAACATCTCATTTTTTAAAACATTCTATTATGTGGGAAGAACAAAACAATTCACTTCATAAAAAATTTACCTTCAAGAATTTCTCGGAAGCCTTTTCATTCATGACACGTGTAGCGCTTGCAGTTGAAAAAATGGATCATCATCCCAAATGGACGAATATTTACAATTCAGTTGAGATATGGCTTTCAACTCATGATGCAGGAGATATCATTACTGCAAAAGACCGCGAATTGGCAACAAAAATCGATGCGCTGGAAAGTTAAAGACCGGAAGGCAAAATAAAAATTTGTTTGAATTATTGATTCACTGTCAGGCTACAACGTGAATCACTTTTTCATCTTTGGCAACAAATTTTCCTATTGGCGAAGCAAAATCTGACAATCCATATACCTGTAAAACCTGTTCTGCTTCTATTTGTGCCGAAGGATTTACAGCAACCAGCAATCCTCCATTTGTTTGCGGATCAGGAAGAATTGAAAACGCTTCCATCACATTTACGTTCTTTTCAAAACTTATTTTTTGGCTCACGCTGTTCCAGTTGCGGTAAGTGGCATCCGGCACAATTCTTTGGGAAAGATATTGACGTGCATTTTCGAGTATTGGTAACCGTGAGTAGTTGATCTCAGCTGACAAACCACTTCCTTCTGCCATTTCAATAAGATGGCCAGCAAGTCCGAAACCGGTTATATCGGTCATTGCAGAAATGCCATTGATCTTCCCTAAAATTTCTCCAACGGAATTCAATTTCGAAAGTTGGTCCAGCAACATCTGAAGGTCTTCTTCTTTTAAAACATTTCTTTTTTGCGCAGTTGACAAAATCCCAACACCAAGTGGTTTGGTTAAATAAAGCAGATCATTTTCATTGGCTGTATCATTCTTTTTGAGATCAGTAAGACTAACAGTTCCGTTTACCGATAAACCAAAAAATGGTTCGGCTGAATCAATGCTGTGACCTCCGGCGATGGCTATCCCTGCTTCTGCACAAATGGTTCGGGCTCCTTCTAAAACCTCTTTAGCCAGAGAAGCTGGAAGTTTGTCAACAGGCCAGCCGAGCAAAGCAATTGCCAGCATTGGTTTTCCACCCATCGCGTACACATCGCTTATTGCATTTGCAGCCGCTATTTTTCCGAATTGAAAAGCATCATCAACAATAGGCATAAAAAAATCTGTTGTCGAAATGAGTACAGAACCATTTCCCAAATCATAAACGGCAGCATCATCTTTACTGCTGTTGCCTACCACCAAATTTTTATCAGGAAAAGTAAACTGTGAGTGAAGTATTTCTTCGAGCACCTGCGGCGCGATTTTGCACCCACATCCTGCACCCCGTGAATATTGTGTAAGTCTTATTTTTTCTTTGCCAGCTGAATTTTCCAATTACTTATTCTTTTTTCTTACTAAAATAATTTTCGAGTTCTTTTTCAGGTCGCCACTAAACCGGATCTCATAAATTCTTGCGCCATCATGAATAACAAGAAGGCCCGTATTTGGAGGGATGCTTCCAAGATTTTCTGCATACATCACCACGGAGATTGAATCGCCCATGTCAGGCGTTAAATGAATTGTTTTACTGATCGCGGAAGCCAGCAAGCCTACACGGGGCATAACAACTTGCCCATTTACCAAAACACTTACTGTGTCGCCATCAACAGCACCATTATCATAAAGTGTGAACACCAAACTATCCTGCGCAATTTCAACGGTTCTGATCGTTTCCAATTTACGTTTTGAAATATCTGCTGCAGCCGGTAGATTTTCTTTTTCCATTTTTACAACCTGCTGCTGTGCCTGGTTTTGTTTTTCCAAACCTTCTTTAGCGTGGTTAGCTTTTGCAACTGTATTTAATTGTTCAATAGGTTTCAGTGAATCGTTGCCTGGTTTCTGTGCTTGCACAAATGCCATTTGTTGCTCTACTTTTTTGATCGAATCCTCTTTGGCTTTTTCTGCTTTAGCAATTGCAATTTGTTGCTCTACTTTTTTGATTGAATCCTCTCTGGCTTTCTGTCTTTTAGCAATTGCAATTTGTTGCTCTACTTTTTTGATTGAATCTTCTCGTGCCTTTTTCGCTTTCGAAATTGCAATTTGTTGTTCTACTTTTTTAATTGAGTCTGCCCTTGCCTTTTGCGCTTTCGAAAATGCAATTTGTTGCTCTACTTCTTTGATCGAATCCTCTTTGGCTTTCTGCGCTTTAGCAATTGCAATTTGTTGTTCTACTTTTTTTATTGAATCTTCTCGGGTTTTTTGAGCTTTTGCAATTGCAATTTGTTGGTCTACTACTTTGATCGAATCTGCTCTGGCTTTTTCCGCTTTAGCAATTGCGATTTGCTCTTCAACATTTTTGATTGAATCTTCTCTGGCCTTTTGCGCTTTAGCAATTGCAATTTGTTGCTCTACTTTTTTTATTGAATCCGCTCTCGCTCTTTCCGCATTCGCAACTGCTGTTTGCTGTTCTACTTTCTGTATTGAATCTTCCTTTACTTTTTGGGCTTTTGCTAATTCAGGATTAGCGATAGATGTTTCATTAACTGATGGTGGCAAGAATGCCAGTTGATTTCCAAGACCTAAGGCGATCAATTTTTTTACAATGATCGTTTGTTGAGGTTGCACCTTCTTTTTCTTTTCAAGAAAAATGCTTCCAGTCAACGGGTTGTATATCCTTGTTGCATTTGTGCGCCAGATACCACTCAAAACCTCAGCACTGTCGTTTTTGGAAAGCGTAAGGAATGAAAACATTTTTACACCTTTCGCCGCAGGTTCTGTGTAATCATCATATACAAATTTTTCGTCCTCCACATAAACTTTATCTTTTTTTGCCCGCACTTTCACTTCTTTAACACCAATGTTTTTCACTCCAGCGATCACAAAAGTTGTATGCGAAAAACCGCTGGTTTTTCCATTTACATCATTTATTGCCAGCTCGTAATGAATGGTTTGTTGAGTTGTATCATTATACATATAACCAACCCACACTCCGGAAAGATCCTGTGAAAAAGTTTTCAGAGGGAAAATGAAAAAGAGGAAAATCCCCACGCGCATTTTTATTATGTTTTTTTCAAGACGCATGAGTTGCAGCATTTGCAATGTTTTCGGAGGTTTTATTATCAGAAAAATTAATCTTTCAAATGTAAAAAATAATCACTCAAGTAAAAACGAAGCATTTGACTTTTCCGTATGCCCGCATTCAATTTTATGCAACAATGAATTTACATTTTCACGTTTAAAAAGGCTCTGCTCATAGAATTTATCGTAATACTTTAACAATATTTCAAAAGCTTCCTTCAGCTTGTTTTCATTTATAAAATGAATTGCATTTTTGGTCTCTAAGCCACCCAATCTTTTCTGAATTTTAAAAATGCAGTTTACCAGCTCTTCCTTGTCGAACGTTCCATAGATCTTCAGAATATTTTCCAGTCTTTTTTCAAAAGGAATATCTAAAAAATACAACGGGCTTTTGCGCATCTGTTGCCAGAAAGCTTTTGGGATACCAACCGTGCCGATGTGAGCACTTTCATCTTCGAGCCAGATTTCAATTTTCGTATTTCCATCACCGTTAGTATTGGCAGATATTTGCCAAAGCTGCAAGCCAAGTTCATTTTCAAACATCTCACTCGAAGGCTGCGGGTTTTCACCCAAAGCACCGAAAGCCGAACCTTTGTGATTGGCCAGCCCTTCGAGGTCAATTACTTTTTCTCCCCTGCTGCTTAATTCTTTTAAAACCTGAGTTTTCCCCGAGCCGGTAAAACCTCCGAGTGTCTTCAAAGTATATTCTTTTTCAAACTGATCAAGCACCAGGCGACGAAAACTTTTGTAACCGCCTTTCAGCAAAAAAACTTTGTACCCATACAAACTCAAAAGCCAGGCAACGGCTTCGCTTCGCATTCCTCCGCGCCAACAATGCACTAAATATGTTTTTGTCTGATTATTATCATCAAACCAATTTTCAGCCAGAGTTTCCGCTTCCCTGGGAATGATTTTCATTCTCTCAGAAAAGAAATTTAGTCCATAATTCACAGCCAGCTGCCGGCTTTGTTTTTTGTAAGCAGTGCCAATTATCTTTCTTTCTTCATCTGAAAAGATCGGAACCGAAAAAGCATTAGGAATATGTGCATGTGCAAATTCTGCCGGGCTTCTTACATCCAGAATTGGGAACTTTTCTGAAAGTCGTAGGAATTTTTCGATATCTACTTTTTCTATCGGCATGCGGCAAATTACATTTTGTTTTCGGGAAAAATTATTCCACTACTTTCATCTTCACAGTGAAATGTCGAAGTGCCGGTGCCTCGTATTCGATTTGCAAGCCTTTTATTTTTTCCCGGTTTTTATTCACTTCGATGATCACTTCGGCTACATAATCAATATGGCTCTGCGTGTAAACTCTTCGTGGAATAGCCAGCCTGACAAGTTCCATCATCGCAGGAATTAATTTGCCTTTTTCATCATATTTTCCAAACATCAGCGAACCGATCTCTACACCTCTCACACCTCCTTCCAAATAAAGAGCACCCACGAGCGCCTGCCCGGGATATTGCTCCGGAGGAATATGAGGCAACATCGCTTTTGCATCAATATAAACGGCATGTCCGCCAGCAGGTCGCATAACCGGAACGCCCGCTGCCACAAGTTTTTCTGTCAAATATTCGATACTTCTGATGCGGTATTGAAGATAATTTTCTTCCATTACTTCTTCCAGTCCAATGGCAATCGCTTCCAAATCCCTCCCGGCGAGTCCACCATAAGTTGGAAATCCTTCGGTTATGATGAGCAAGTTTCGGCACTCAACGGCAAGCTCTTCATCCCTTAAAGCAATAAAACCACCGATGTTGGCAAACGCATCCTTTTTCGCACTCATCGTACAGCCATCCGCATACGAAAAAAGTTCACGCGCAATTTCAGGGATCGATTTTTCTGAATAACCCTCTTCACGAAGTTTGATGAAGTAACAATTCTCGGCAAAACGGCATGCATCAATGAACAAAGGAATTCCATACTTTTTACAAATCGATTTTACCTCGCGGATATTTTGCATGCTCACCGGCTGGCCACCACCGGAGTTGTTGGTGACGGTAATCATGCAAACAGGAATGTTTTCAGCACCTTTCGCGTTAATAAATTTTTCAAGCGAAACCGTATCCAAATTCCCTTTGAATGGCGCGGGTACTGTTGGCAATTTGCCTTCCTTGCAAAGAAGGTCAACTCCTTCGGCACCAGAAAACTCGATGTTAGCACGAGTTGTATCAAAGAGTGTATTGCTCACAACATATTTTCCTTTTCCGCCCAAGACAGTGAATAGGATTTTTTCTGCGGCTCTTCCCTGATGAGTAGGAATTACCAGCGGCATCCCCGTTATGTCCTGTATCGTTTTTTCAAAATGAAAAAAACTTTTACTGCCGGCATAAGATTCATCGCCGAGCATAATGCCGGCCCATTGAGCGCTGCTCATGGCGCTTGTACCACTGTCAGTGAGCAAATCGATCAACACATCATCAGCATGAATAAGGAAAGGATTGTAAGAAGCGTCTTTTAATATTTTCTGCCTTTGTCCTTTTGTAGTAAAATGAATCGGTTCAACGGATTTTATCTTAAAGGGTTCAATAATCGTATGCATACATAATTATTTTATGCGGAATAAATCAAAAAATGAATTAACTGTAAAGTGAAAATGAAACAAATGCTTTTGGAAAAAGTGAATGGATATTTGGAGCACTCAACCCGGCTTCCTGATAATATTGATCCAAAGTAATATCATAAAGCAAAATTAATTCTATCCTTCTACTTGAAAATAATTTTATGAGAAATTTCCTGGCTCACTGCCCGTGAATTAATTCTGTGTTAATTTGTAGCCACTTATCAAAAAAACAGGTTTTAATCTCATTTTTGCGGAACTTTACCCATTGTTCGAAAAAAACTGTAAATGGATAAACTAATTCAGGAACAGGAGAAATTTAAAGCCATCTTCCAAAACGCTTCCCTTGGTATTTTGGTTATTAACCAACATGGAGAAATTGCTCTTGCCAATGATTTTTTGATCAGGGAATTTGGTTATAATAATCCTAATGAACTGATCGGTAAGAAAATGGAGATGTTGATTCCGCCAAGATACCGCAATCAGCATGTACGCGATCGTGATGAATTTATAGAACATCCGGCAACACGGCCAATGGGCATGGGACGCGATTTGTATGGGATCACCAAAAGCGGAAAAGAAATTCCTGTTGAGATCAGCCTGAGCAATTATACTGACGAAAAAGGAAACTTTTCCATTGCCTTTATCAGCGACATAACGCCCCGCATCGAAGCACAAAATATTTTGCGGCAGCAACGCTTGCAACTCGCAGCGATGAACAAAGAGATGGAAATGCTCAACGAAGAACTGGAAAGGAAAGTTGAAGTCCGAACGGCTACCCTGCAGGAAACACTTGAAAAACTGGAGGCTTCGAAAGACGAATTGTCAAGAGCATTGAGCAAGGAAAAAGATCTGAGCGATATGAAAAGTGCTTTTGTTTCTATGGCTTCCCATGAATTCAGAACGCCGCTCAGCACCATTCTTTCCTCAGCTTCGCTATTGGCAAAATATAAATTGACCGAAGAGCAGGAAAAGCGCGAAAAGCACGTGCAAAGGATCAAATCTTCCGTATTCAACCTGAATAATATTTTGAACGAATTTTTATCTTTAGGTAAAATTGAAGATGGTAAGATAACTTCACACGAGGCTTTATTTAATATAAGAGACCTGGTGAGCCAACAGGTGTCAGAAATGACAGAGATCTTTAAACGGGGACAGGAAATCAAATATTCCCATTCAGGAGTTCCGGATGTAACGCTGGATGAAGTTTTGTTCAAGAATATCGTGATCAATCTTTTGTCGAACGCGGCTAAATTTTCACCGGAAAATAAACCGATATTTGTTTCAACAGAAGTTCTGGATCACCAGTTGAAATTTTCGGTAAAAGACCAGGGAATGGGAATATCCAAAAAGGACCAGCAACATTTGTTCGAAATATTTTACCGTGCAACCAACGCCACCAACATTCCCGGAACCGGCCTTGGGTTGCACATCGTAGGCAAATATGTTGAAATGATGAATGGTAAAATAGATATTAAAAGCGGCCTGGAGAAAGGAACCACCATAACTATAATTTTTCCCCAATGACAAAAATTCTATTGGTAGAAGACAACGACGAAATAAGAGAGAATACTACTGAAATACTTGAGATGGCCAACTTCCAGGTTGCGAGTGCTTCCAACGGGAAAGAAGGCTATGAATTGGCAGTGAAGGAGCCCCCGGACCTCATCATTTGCGATATTATGATGCCCGTTTTGGATGGTTATGGATTGCTCCATTTAATAAACAAAAATGACAAATTAAACAGCACGCCATTCATTTTTCTTACAGCAAAAACAGAGCGTTCCGATTTCAGAAAAGGCATGGAAATGGGCGCCGATGATTACATCACCAAACCATTTACAGACATTGAATTGTTGAAAGCTATCGAAAGCAGGTTGCAGAAAGCAAAAGTGCTCAGTGAACGTGCAGCAAGCGCCAGAAACCTGGATGACTTTTTCGACGAAATCAAGAATGAGGACGCTCTTGAAGAATTAACCAACTCAAAAGTCGTTAACCACTATAAAAAGAAGCAACGGATCTATGCAGAAGGGAATCATCCACACAGCCTTTATTATCTGAGTTCGGGCAAAATAAGAACCTTCAAAATGAATGAGTGGGGAAAAGAATTAACGATAAGCCTTTATAATTCCGGCGACTTTTTTGGCTACAATGCACTCCTGGAGAACTCGCCCTACAAAGAAACCGCCGAGACTTTAGAAGATTCAGAAATAAATATTATCGGGCGTGAAGATTTTGAGATACTGATCAACAACAACAAAAGAGTAGCGCAAAAATTTATAAAGCTGCTTGCGCAAAATGTTGCCGAAAAGGAGGAACAATTGCTTAATCTCGCTTATAATTCTTTGAGAAAAAGAGTAGCCGATTCAATCATCAGCCTTTCAAAAAAGTATAATAAGAATGACGGTGAAAATTTTACAATTCACATCTCGCGTGAAGATCTGGCGCACATTGCAGGCACTACCACAGAATCTTTGATAAGAACACTAAGCGATTTTAAAAGTGAGAAATTAATTGAAGCCGAAGCGGGATATGTAAAGATCCTGAATGAAAAGAAACTGCTTGATATGCTGAATTAATTTGAATTCGTTTGCACCATTTTTTCATTGAATTCTTTGGAAAGACTTGCATAATCTTTTCCAAACATGAGAATATCGTTTCGTATTTTATTATGAGTATCGATAAGCTGGGGCGAAATTTTTACCTTACTTTGAATAAGGTCTGAATATTCCTGTAACTGTCTTATCAATATTTTCAGCGCTTCGTCTTTTATCAGAAATTCATTTTGAAAGTACTCCGCAGTTTGCAAAAAAAGACTATCCTCGCTGCTGTCAACCAGCTCGCTCAACCTGTATTTTAATAAAGCATTTTCCTGCCTGAAAAACTCAATCATCCTGAGCCAGGACATGTGTTCATGCTTAATTTGATTGTTTATTGCATTATCCATTTTCAACTTGTCAACCATCATCATTTCAAATTATGTTTTCCCTTAACCACGCGATCGGTTTAAATTGTTTCTTTTACATTAACCCAATTTCTTAACTGCCTGGCTTGTGGCTGTGTAATTTTATTTCCTTTCCTTCCAATTCCAATTCCTCATATCTTCCGGTCTTTTGTGTGATGACTATTTTAAACAAAATGCCTCCAATCTTCGCCTCATTGCCTATATTAAAAGGCCATTCAGGACTTAATTTGACGGTCTCGCTTGAAATGAGTGGCAACCTGCGGTTCATCAAAACCTTCAAAGCTTCTTGTTTATCTTTTTCTTGTGTCAACTCTTCAAATTTTCCCCACATGATCACAGACTCCCAATCAGCCATATCCTTCATAGTATCTACCTGGAAACAAACATTTGGATATTGACGCATTATTGAAATCTTCCAGCCTTCACGACTGTGCGCATAAATACTTTTTCCATCGTAGCCATAACTAATAGGAACGATATAACTTTTGCCATTATCACAGCAAGCAATTCTTCCAATCACATTTTCACTAATGACTTTTTCGATCCTTTCACCGGATAAAATCCCAAACATGGCTCTTTTTTTCGTAAAACTACTTTTCCAATATGCCTTTTGAAATGATGCTCATCAATTAGTGTAATGATGATAATCATACAGTCAAATAACGCTTCAAGATCATTGAGATATACATCCCGCTTTTTCTACCCTCAATAAAATTTCACGAGATTTATTGGTTCACTATTCGACGGTGATAAAAGAGGCAGGTTATTTGTAAATTTAGAAATGATGCCCAATCTTATTTCTTTCACAGATAAAGGACTTTATTGCGAAGCCGGAAATTTTTACATCGATCCGTGGAAACCGGTAGATCGCGCCCTCATTACGCATGCACACAGTGATCATGCAAGGTTTGGAAATAAATTGTATTTGTGCCAGCGATTTACCGAACCCATTTTGCAATTGCGTCTTGAGGAGGTAAACGTCGAAACTGTTGAGTGGGGCGAAAAAATTAATATGAACGGAGTTTCGGTTTCTTTTCATCCGGCAGGCCACATTATCGGTTCATCACAAATTCGTTTGGAACATAAAGGAGAAGTTTGGGTGGTGAGCGGCGACTTTAAGACAGAAGACGACGGGATCAGCGGCAAATTTGAACCGATCAAGTGCAACACTTTTATTACCGAATCTACTTTTGGTTTGCCCATTTATTGTTGGAAACCGCAAAGCGAGATTTACAGCGGCATCATCAACTGGATCAACAAAAATAAAGAAACAGGAAAAACAAGCATTCTCATCACTTATAGCCTGGGCAAAGCGCAAAGAGTGATCCAGGCGATAAAAGAAACGGCAGAAAATATTTTTGCCCACGGCGCTATTTTTAACATGCAGCAAACGCTGATTGATTC
>DASTXM010000149.1:0-19177 GCA_035765495.1 Hanamia sp. | reverse complement strand
AAAGAACTGAAGCCCCTTTTTTCTAATCGTTTATCTTTAAAACAATTAGTATAATCAGGGTTGAATAAGGATTGATAAGTAGATACCATCAGTTAAAAATTTGATTCAAAAATAATGAAAGATGTGGGTACACGGTAGGTTGCAAACGAGGACTAGTTAAGGGGAAAATCAAATTCAGAATGATGGCAACCTAGACTCTGCTGGACGATATGAGTTATTTGCGGTTTTTGCTACCGCAAGATATAGCGCAGTGTATGCTGTTAACTATGGTATTCAACATAGCGGCGGAATAATAGTTATGCGGTCCACACAAACAATGTCCTTATGGCCTTCATGGTTGCATTTAGGTCGAGTAGTAAGTGGGGATTGTTGGGGTGCCTTAGGCGGTGTTTTAGAAGGTGCGTATCAGTTTTGGGAAGCAGGTCCGGAGGTAGCCGTGCCAGCAATGGTTGCGAAGGGTACAATAAAAGGTGTTGTGAGTTCAGCCGGTGCTGTAGCTGCTCAGTATGCTGCTCGCAATAATTCTAACTAATCTAAATATCTTTACAGCTATGACAAAAACAAAAATTCAGCGATCTGTTATAAGTCGTATCGGTGGTTTCATTTTTCTACTTGCTGGTTTTCTCCTAGGTAAGCGTTATAATTTATTCCGATGGGGAGAATTTAGTTATGTTACTATAGTAGTGATGACAATATTTATAACTATTGTTGATATCGTCGTAAATTTTATCGTCAAAAAAATAGCTAATAGATAATCGGAAAAATAGCAAAGTAGCTTTAACCGTCCTAGTCCAAGCTTTTTAAAAATGAAGCAATATTTTCCATGAAAGGAGGGGATAACCCCTCCCTTTTTTCATTTAAACTGCTTTTAATAAGTTTTTCCCCTTCAAAAAGATGCCAGGCTTTTCCAACATCTCGAACTGGTCTTCATACATCTGATTGGCCATTTTTAACCCAACTTTCTCAGCTCAATATTTTTCGAAAAGATGGGAGGTCATTTATTTTTTTATGTTGTATTGATTCATAGTGCAGGCAATTTTATTTTTTGAGTTATTGTTGGCGATATACAACTTTTGGATTCCCGAACCGCCCTCGTTTGCAACGAGGGCGGTTCAGAATGATTAAGTATTTTGCATGAAATGAGTGGAGACAAATATATAATCAGCCAGAAATTGGGCTGTTATTTCGTTACGTTACAGTAATTCCTTGCATGCCGACTGATCATTCAAGGAGGATCGACATGCCAGGCAAAGCTACTATTCCAATTCGCTTCCATTACCCCTTTCATCTCTTGTTTTATTTCCACCTAACTTTGCTTTCTCAAAATGCACCCCACCCTTTATGAAAAAAATAATCACTTTAATTTTTACATGTTTTATTTCAGTAACTGCTTTTTGCCAAAGGGCCATTTCGGTAGATTCTGCCAGAGCGCATGTCGGCGATTCTGTGATGGTATGCAGCAAAGTATTTGGTGTAAAATCTTTGCAGAAAATAACTTTTATTAACCTCGGCGCAGCCTATCCCAATTCACCTTTAACGATTGTAGTACGCGCAGAAGACAGGGGCAATTTCCCCAAGAAGGCAGAAGCGATGTACGCCGATAAAAATGTGTGCGTAACCGGCGTTATAAAAGAATACAAAGGCAGGTATGAAATAGATGTGACCCAACCGGCGGAGATAGCCATTGAACCGTCAAAGCAATAGAAGGGTCGTCTTTTAAAATCGGCTTTTTTATCGCTATCTGTACAGCCGCTTCAATCCGTTCATTGAGCAAGTAAATTTTGAGTTTCACAAGACGTTTAATCAAAAGGTATCTCAACACTACCTCCTCGCTGCTCAATATCTTTGATCTCCCTAACCATCTTTTCTTCTTCTTCATTCCTGGGTTTAGCGCCATTGATGACATCGATGAGCCTCCTTTCCTTATCTGAAATATCAGCTTGGGTATCGATAAATATAATATTTCCGCTTTCCGAAATAATGGTCTTTTCTTGCATTGGTAATTAAATTTTAGCAGTTATAAAATGTGGTGCAATAGGTTAGTTTGGGTTTCTAATTTACTGGTAAATAATGGTAAACAAGATAGTATAAATTTTTAATAGCAACAAACCTTTGATTTCTGTAAGTGCGCTTACGCATCACCGTTAACCAGGAGATTGGTAAAATTTAAATGCACTCTTTTTTTGGTTTACTGCTTCTTTTATTTTAAATGTTTTCAGAACCGAAAGTTTGTGATCAGGCTTAAATGAGTATATAAATTTATTGAGACAAGAATCCCATTCAGCAGAATATTTGCAGCTATAAATATCCGCCTCCGGGAGGATTGAGTAATATGCGATTTTTGGGCAGGCTCTTAGAATAGCGGGAGGTGCAAAAAAGAGAAGGAATCATTCATGGAGTTAATCCAAATCTCTCAATAATTTCCCTGCCTTTTTCGGGAAAAAAGGTCAAACCAAATTCCTCATGAAGGTCTTTTGCCCATTTGGAAATTACCGGGTCATCACCTTTCAGATTGTGTTTTGTCATATAAGCGATCCTGTTAAAGAAAAGGTCTTCCAGGTATTCGTCAAAATTCTGGTTGAAGTCCAATTCAATAAAGTGCAAAGGCTGATCGGATGGATTCCAGAACGAATGTACGATCCCACGCGGCCGGGAAGAAAAACCACCGGCCTTTATTTCCCGGATTTCATCACCAACCAACACACCAAGGGTACCTTCTAAGACACAGGAAAACTCATCCAGGTGATCATGAATGTGAGGTGCAGGCCCCATTTTTTTCGGTGCCAGCACCAGTTCCACACAGGAAAACTGGTAATTAGTTTGAGCGCTTTTAACCAGCACGCGCATATTGATACCTCTGGGTCCCGGCTCCAGCACATCTTGCGGAGGTTGAATAAACAGGGGCGGTAGTTGGTGTGCGGCGTTACTTACTGTTTCAAGGTTAATACATTTTATCATAACGTGTAATTTTTAAGGACAGGTAATTTGTCTTTCCGTTTAATTGTAAGAGTAACGATTGCCAACCTTTCAAAGATTGCCAACCATAGCATTTAGAAGTCACCTTTTTATCGCTAATTAGTCCTGCAAGAAATCGGGTAAAGGTGTCACTTCTTGCGGGATCATTATGCAGGGTCGATGTGATGCTCCTTCATGATCTTCACAAAAGTTTCTTTACCAAGGCTTCCGTCCTGGGCAGCCTGGTCAATATGCCTGAAAAAATTTTCCAGCCCGGATGGCCTGGTAAACATGACAAGCTTGCCTGTTGTTTCGCCTGTATTTTTAAAACTATGAGGAATACCTTGAGGGCCATGAGCAAAACCGCCGGCGCCCAATTCGACCGGTTCACCGTTTAACGTGAAAGTAAAAGTTCCTTCCATCACGTGCCAAAACTCGTCCCAGTCGTTGTCAATGTGTAAACCCGCTCCCACATTGGGAGGAACACTTACCTCAAATACACTATAGGCATCGTCAGTTTGTTCGCCGCCAAGCTTTACGGTAATGGTGTTGTCGGATACTACAAGAATTTCTTCCTGTCCGTCGGCTACATCGGTAGTTGTAAAAGATTTCGTTTGCATCATTTAATTTTTAAGGTGATTGAATGGATGCAAATTATACCGGTGCTATGAAAAGCAATATCCCTGAAAATGGTGATTTTTATGAGGAGGATTCAACAGAGGCGATCACCGACTGGCGCACCATCTGCGGTGCATTTTTTACACTTAGCTTATGCAGGATATGTTTCCGGTGGCTTTCAACAGTATGCCTGCTGATAAATAATCTGGCTGCAATTTCTTTGGAAGAAGCACCCTGGGATACGAGTTGCATAATTTCCTTTTCACGTGGCGTAAGCGAAGCATGATCTTCCATTGCAAGCGTTAGTTTTTCTCTTTTTGTCTGAGCAATGCTAACGGGAGCCAGCATGTCTAACAATTTACTGCTCTTCCGGCTTTTCTCAACCATAGAAGCATGCCGGTTAAGCTCCGCCTCTTTTTCAACAGTGCAATCATCAAGCAGTATCAGGGCAGAGTCGATATGCCGGTCGGGTGTGACTGAAAGTACAATTACCCTTTGTTTGATCCATATCCATTTACCATTAAAATGCTTCAACCGGTAACAATGTTCGTGCACCGCCTTTTCCTTTGCTTCTTTCCAGGGTAAAGCATTGAGGGTTGAAGTTTCAGCAAAAAGAATGAAACCCTTCAAATCATCAGGATGCAGGCGCTTTATTACAAATTGCAGGTCTCCTTCTATAAAAAGTTTCCTCGGATAACCAAAGACCCTGGTAAAATTATGGCTTAAAAAAGCCGAACCTGATTGACTTCCGCAACGGGTAAACGCCGCCACTGTGCTTTCTTTAAGAGGAATGCTGTTAAGGAGGTCACCACACATGTTTTGATAAACCTCATCGAATTGAATAAACCGCTGTAATTCTTCTGTTACCATAACCTATGCATTCCAAAAATGAAATAATAGTTCCAATGCCGGATAATTTGTGAACCGAAGTCCGTGGTAATGGCATGTGATCAAAGTTACGTTTTACAGTAAAACATGGTATTCATTCTGTGAATTAATTTTTTTAAGTTGTATCAGAGCTACTTTTAGAATAGTCGCGGTTGGGTTTTTAAATTTCGGCAAAATCACTGCGTCTCATTCTGAATGGGGAGTGAGGCACTCTCGTGCAGTGTCGCAAATATTCTTTTGCCTTCTACTTTGAAGGCAATCCGGTCAAAATGAGGCATTGAAATAGTGCCCCGAAATGATAACGCTAAATCTTTAAATTCTTCTGTAGTCATTATTCTGACCAGCCACTTCTTTTTCTTTTATATTTGTTTAAAAGTATAAAGTTATAAAAATGAATAATGAATTGTTTGTAAAGATGATAACCGATAGTTGGCGGCAACAAATTAATGCCACTAACAAAATTTTTGATAATTTATCCGATGAAGAGTTAATGGATGAAGTTGCGCCCGGCAGAAACCGTGCGATCTATTTATTAGGCCATTTAACAACTGTGCACGATCGTATGTTGCCCTTGCTTCGTTTTGAGGAATCGAAATATCCGGAATTGAAGTCCCTGTTTTTAGACTCACCGGATAAAGCTGTTGAAGCAATCCCTTCAGCTGCCCAATTAAGACAACAATGGCAGGATGTGAATGAAACATTATCCAATCATATTAACAATTTACCTGCTGAAGAATGGTTTACACGTCATGCAAATATTTCTGAAGAAGATTTTATTAAAGAGCCGAATCGCAACAGGCTGAATGTTTTATTAGACCGCACCATTCATCTCAGCAATCATCGCGGGCAATTATTATTGTTGAAAAAGAAAATGTAAACAACCTCATTCGTTTAAGTTTACTTTTCCGAGGAAAATCTATTCAGGAGATACAACCGGAAATAACTTAAGAGCCCCTGCAGAGTACGTCCATCTCCCTGGGAAAAGGGTTGGGATCAGGCCTTTTACAGTATGCATAATCCCCTTTGCGTCCCTTCGTGCCTTTCCTGTCTTTGTGCGCGATAAACTTTTGCGCAAGCAAAAGCCTTGTTCTTAATCTATTTTCGGCACATTTGTCCTGCATCAGCACAAGAGGCTCGGAGTAGAGACATGGCCCTTGGATGAAACTCTTCTCCTTCCTGCTTTTCCTTTTTTAGCCGCAAAAAATCATAAGAAAATCTTAAATAATTGTAACTTTAATACACCAATTATTTTCAATGTTATTTCCGGGGTTTAATGAATACCACATATGTTTATGACGACGCCTGCCAACGCCTGATAAACTTCTTGAAAATGAGATAAAATAAAAACAACAAATATGAAAACATTAATCTTTTCACTTCTATTATTCCCTTGCGCAGTCAGTGCACAGTTTGGGGTAAAAGCAGGTCTTAATTTTGCCAATGTTACCAAAGCCTCCTCTATCAATAATAGTAACAAAAGCGGATTTATGGTTGGTGTTTTTTTGGCTCCTCCATCCAAAGGCTTGCTTTCCTACGGTACAGAGTTGGATTTTTCACAGCAGGGATACAATTATAAGACAAACACGAATACCGGATCTGTTACGCTCAACTACCTTGTTATGCCGCATCTAATGAAGATCAACATTACTAAATTGCTTCAATTGGAAGTCGGAGGCCAGGTTGCCTACCTGTTGAATGCCAAAGCAGACAGTAATAAGTCTGCATCTTCAAATAACCCTTATGCGGCCATAGAAGATTATTATAACCGGTTTGACTATGGAGCTGCAGCAGGTGTTGAAATACATCCCGTTTTGGGACTGTTGATCGGCGCCAGGTATAATATCAGCTTTGGCGACATGTACAAGAATATTTATACCTCCTCTCCCGGCAATACACCACCCTTCATTCCCGATGTGAATCTAAAAAATAACGTTGTTCAGCTTTTTGCGGGCTGGACCTTTGGGAATAATCAGAAGAAAAAGCCAGGTCCGGGATTTTAATCCGGGTATTATTCCTGTAGCAGCATCTCCTTTGACCACCCTTGAACATAAACTCTTGCAAAGTTTCGGTTCTCAGCAAGGTCTCGCGGTAGTGGACATAGCGTCTACTTCATTAGCGACCGACCTCTTCAAAGCTTGCGTTTTTTCTTCCCTTCCTTGGTGGTTGACAAAAGAAACTAAGACAAAAAATTTCTTAGCCAACTAAAACTATGAACTATAAACTACGAACTCTTAGCTCTTTGTGCCCCTTCGTGCCTTTCGTGTCTTCGTGCGCAATAAACTTTTGCGCCAGCAAAAGCGTGATGCCTGCAGAGCGCGAGGTATCGGCAATCAAAAAAATAGCCTAGTTCAGATTCTCTCCGGATGGAACTTTTGTAAGGCTCCTGAATAGGGAACCCCATAAGAAAGGCGAAGCTGCCTGCTTCGCCTTCCATTTTCTATGAAAAAACTGATCTTAGAATTTCAATTCAGGCCATCCTTCGCGGTAAGTGCGTTTTACAAACTGGTTGGCCGGATCAAAGTTGGTAACCTTCAGGTTTTCCGGATCCCATTGAAGCGTAATGCCACGCCCCGGATAAGTAAACCCTTTTCCATCGGCTGTTGGTTCCCTGTAATCAAAGCTGCGTATAGCCAGGTTGGCCATTAATATACTTTGCGTTAGCGGAACAGCATATTCCACAAAGGGTGAATCTACTTCCATATTGCCATAACCTGCAAGGCACGCTTCAACCCATTGTCCGTAGTGTCCATCTTCACCTCCGGGCACACGCGGATATTTTTTAGGAACATTCACTTCATTCGTACGCGATGTAGGTAACAATTGGGGATCTTCTCCATAAACGCCACACATCATTTTTCCCTTGGTGCCTTCGAAGATCACGCCATTTCCCTTATCACCTTTACCTCCCATTATTTCGTTAGGCCCTAATTCTTCGGGACGTGGAGGCTGAATGCCGCCGTCCATCCAACTCAGGCTAACATCCTGGCCACTTTTTCCTTTAAACTTCAGGTGTGAAGACGACGAAACAGGGCCACTCTGCGGATAATAGGCCTGTTGCCAGTTATCTACATAAGGTGTACTTACACTGCTTACCACTTCTGTCGGGTATTGAAGTCCAAGCACCTTAAACACAGGGCCAACAATATGACAGGCCATATCACCAATAGCCCCGGTGCCAAAATCCCACCATCCTCTCCAGTTGAAAGGCACGATCATATCTTCATAAGGATGTTGCTGTGCAGTTCCCAGCCAAAGGTCCCAGTTAAGACCTGCAGGTACGGCCGGATTTTTGGTTGACCAGGGAACTCCCTGCGGCCATACAGGCCTGTTAGTCCAGCAATGAACCGTATGTACTTCACCAATAATACCTGCCTCATACCATTCTCTTAACTGGCGTACACCATCTCCGGAAGAACCCTGGTCGCCCATTTGCGTAACTACTTTATAACGTTTTGCAGCTTCACCCATCATGTGTGCTTCCCAGATATCATGGGTCAAAGGTTTTTGTACATAAACATGTTTACCTAATTGCATCGCATGAAATCCAACCGTTGCATGGTTATGATCAGGAATGCCCACATCCACTGCGTCAAAATGTTTATGTTCCTTTTCAAACATTTCCCGCCAGTCATGATAATATTTTGCTTTGGGAAATAATTTACGGTTCTGCACTGCCTGGCGATCATCCACATCACACAGAAAAGCAATTTCTGCTTTTCCTGTTTTCGCGAAATGACGCTGATCATCGCCGCCTTTACCTCCGGCGCCGACGCCTGCAATTAATAATTTATCACTGGGAGCTACAAAACCTCTTCCCAACACATGTCGCGGCACAATATAAAAACCGGCTGCGGCAAGAGAAGTGTTGCGGATGAAATTTCTTCTGGAAACGGACGGCTCCTTACCATCCTGTTGATTTTCTGCCATGGAAATTGTATTTTAATTAATAAAAAAAGTTTGCTTATTCTATACCTCAAATATAAAGTGAAAAAAATAAGAGGATTCCTAACAAAATTTTCAGGCGCAAAAAAAATTTCTTTGGCAACTATAAACTATGAACTATAAACTACGAACTCTTATCTCTTTGTGCCCCTTCGTGCCTTTCGTGTCTTCGTGCGCGATAAGCATTCCCGCCAGCCTTTTTTTCCTTGTAACGGTAATGAGTAAACGAAGATAATTGAGTTTTTTCTTGCCCTTCGCCTTGGTGGCTGACAAAGGAAACCAAGTTGCAAAAAATTTCTTTGCAACTAAAAACTATGAACTTGAAACTACGAACTCTTATCTCTTTGTGCCCCTTCGTGCCTTTCGTGTCTTCGTGCGCAATAAACTTTTGCGCAAGCAAATGCGTGATGTCTGTCCAGGCGCTGAGGATCAGCGGGAGGGGGCAGGAGCTTTTGTTTGACCCTCGCTTTTATTCAATCCAGGTTAAGTAGCAGCCCCGAACCTTCTTGTTCTCGATCTCAGAAAAGTTTCCACTTCTTTGGAATCCTCGAATTTGTTATCCAGGCTCACAAAATTTTTGGCAAGAAGATCATACCGCTTTCTCATTAGCCAGGTAAATACGTGCAAAAAGTGAATACCATCAAATATGATCGCGCTGTTAGTTACATATTTATGAAGCGTCTTTTGAAAATGCAAAGGATGTTCTGTCCAGTGCAGCGTTTGTTTTTCATGATGGCTAATGTGATAGCCGTCATTCCAGCATTTGAGATTGTATTTGGTGTTGATGCAGGTGATACTGTTTTTATATTCGTTATCCGGATCCGAAGCATCAATGAAAGAATGCTGGGCCCAGTTTCCCATCATAGCCAGCAGCCTGTAAATAAACATCGGAATGACGAACACCCATAGCGTCGCCTTTAAACTGACAAATGACAGGGCAACGCAAAATAAAATAAACAAGAATTCACCGCGCACCGCGCGAAACATCAGTTTCTTCCTTTTTCTGTAAAAGAAATACCTCGCGAGGTCATACACTCCTCTCAATAAAAACTTTCCAAAATAAATTGAAAAATCTTTTATCGAATCTCTTTGAAAAGGCATGGTGCTGCTCTCATCATCTTCCAGGTTATTTTCTGCATGATGCATTCCAATGTGATGTGTAAAATAAGTTTCAGGAGAATGACCAAAAAAAGGAGCCACTACCCAGGGAAGATAATGGTTGAGGTAAGCATATTTTTTTTTGAAGAAAACACGGTGGCTCGTGCAGTGAAGCATCAAACCAAAAGGGCCTTTGAAAACAAAATTATTCAGGTAAGCATAGCCAATCGCAACGGCCCACCAAATCCATCCATTTATAAAAGGCATATATAACAAAACCCCAAGGGGGATAAGTGTCAGCGATATCCTGGCAGTGAGATACATAAAAGGAAGATCGCGTTCGTCACGGATGAATTTTAAAAAGAACTGATCAAGAGCGGAATATTTTGAAGGCTTTATAAAAACGGGATCGGTGATAACAGTAAGGTTTTTCATGTTTTTGAATGTTGCCCGGTGCTTCTTTTTTAAAAGCAGGAACAAACATAATTTTGATTTAAAAGTTTATCTATCATTAAACGAATCTGAACCGGGGCGAAGATGTATCAGCAAACATATTGCCAGAAGAGGACTAAAGAGTCTGAAAGCAAAGGTACAAGAATTAATCGTCCTTCGTTTGTTTAATATTCCGGCAAAATCAAAATAAAAAGCAGGGGACTTTGGTTCTCAGCAACGTCTCACCCAAGTGGACGTTGCGTAATCTTCATTACAAACGCACAACTGTAAAGCCAAACTCTGACCTTTCGACTTTTGTCCTTCGTGCCCCTTCGTGCCTTTCGTGTCTTCGTGTGCAATAAACTTTTGCGAAAGCAAAAGCCTTATTATCCATCCTACTTCCATGCCCGTGAACAAAACAGTGAAAACATTACCCTCAACGCCTCAACTCTCAACCTCTCAACTCTTCCTCCTTCATTTGTCCAATTCCAAAAATTCAATCGTTATTAGTTTTTATCACAAAAACAAAAAGAATGGAATCAAGAATTAATTTTTTAGAAAAAGGACAGGATGCATTGAAAAGCCTGTACCCGGTAGGAAGATACCTGGCAAAATCACCGGTCGAAAATGCGCTTCTGGACCTTGTTTATTTCAGGGTGTCTCAAATGAATGGTTGTGCTTTTTGCCTGGATATGCACTCAAAAGATTTGCGCGCAATGGGAGAATCTGAACAACGCCTTTATACTTTGGATGCCTGGCGTGAGGCACCTTTTTACACGGAACGTGAACGTGCAGCACTTGGATGGGCAGAGGCGGTAACAAAAATTACTAACGGAAATGTACCTGATGAGGTGTTTGAAACAGCCAGGAAACAATTTTCTGAAGAAGAACTGGTTGATCTGACTTTAGCTGTTACAACGATCAATACCTATAATCGCATTAATATTGCGTTTCGTCCACCCGTGGGCACTTACCAGGTAGGGCAATTCAATTGATGGTTTTTTATATCAAATTGTCCAAATCTGGAAACTCAGTCGTTATCATTTATTAAACATTAAAACCAGGAAAAATGAAAGATTTCTTATTCGTATTCAGAGCAGAGCCCAACAGCCTAGCCAATGCTTCTCCCGATGAAATGCAGGCAATGACCAAACGGTGGATGGACTGGATAGGTGGAATTGCTGCTCAAAACAAACTGACCAACCGCGGCAACCGGCTGTTCCCATCAGGGAAAGTCGTAAAGCCGGGTAATGTTATCACCGACGGACCTTATTCAGAAATAAAAGAATCGATCGGTGGCTACAGTATTGTGAAAGCTAACTCTCTTGAGGAAGCGGCTGAATTAGCAAAAGGATGTCCCGCCCTTTCAGTTGGTGGATCTGTAGAAGTGAGGGAGATCAATGAAATGTGATTAATTACCCAAAAAGCCTGGATGCCTTTGTACTTTTGCAAAGGCATCCGTTTTATGAAAGAGACAGAGTTAATACCCCATTTATTCAGAACAGAGTACAGCAAAATTGTTTCGGTGCTTTATAAATTATTTGGTATCGAACATATTGAGATTGCTGAGGATATAGTGAGCGATACTTTTCTTTTAGCGTCAGAATTGTGGGGACTGAAAGGACTGCCCGAAAATCCCACAGCCTGGCTTTATACGGTAGCAAAAAACAAGACCAAAGATTATCTGAAACACCATTCTGTTTTTATTGAAAAGGTTTCAAAAGATATAAAATACAGCGCACCATTGTTCAATGAAGCAGAAATTGACCTGTCTCCTAAAAATATTAATGACAGCCAGCTGGCAATGATGTTTACGGTTTGTCATCCTTGTAACCCTGCAGAAGTGCAGATCGGTTTGGCGCTTAACCTCCTCTGTGGCTTTGGAGCAGCAGAAATCGCCAACGCTTTTTTAACCAACAAAGAAGTTATTTACAAACGCTTGCAAAGGGGCAGGGAAAAACTAAGGACTGAAAAAATTAAAATAGAGCAACCCGTTTTATCTGAAATCAATGAACGCCTGCCGGCTGTTTTGATCACTTTGTATCTGCTTTTTAATGAAGGCTATTACTCCTCGAACGAAGATGTGAGTTTAAGAAAAGACCTTTGCCTGGAAGCGATGAGGCTCACTTATTTACTTGTTGAAAACGACTACACGAACAAGCCAGAGGTAAATGCTTTGTTATCACTTATGTGTTTTCATTCATCCCGTTTTGAAGCAAGAACTGGCGAAGATGGTAGCAGCATTTTATATGAAGACCAGGATACAAAGCTGTGGGATCGGGAGTTGATTGAAAAAGGTGAATTTTTCCTGGATAGGGCATCTGTTGGCAATATGCTATCAAAGTATCATTTGGAAGCGGCCATCGCTTATTGGCACACACATAAAGAAGATAGCCAACAAAAGTGGGAAAACATTTTGCAACTCTATAACCAGCTACTTCAAATAGAATATTCTCCCATCGCAGCATTAAACCGCACTTTTGCGCTGGCAAAAGCCAACGGGAAAAAGGAAGCCATCGCAGAGGCGGAAAAATTAAATCTTTTCGACAACCACCTGTATTTTACTTTATTGGGAAATCTTTATACTGATGTTGATAATGTTAAAGCACTGAAACATTATGAAAAAGCGCTGTCACTTTCCGGTTCAAACCCTGGTAAAGCGATAATTGCGAAAAGTATGGAGAAGTTGATCATGAGCTTAGCAAGTTGAATTGTACAAAGCAAGCCCATTTTCTTCCTTTGCTTCTTGAGTAACATCCTCAACTCTAAACTCAGAACTATCTGTTCTTATCTCTTTGTGCCCCTTCGTGCTTTCATGTCTTCGTGCGCGACAAACTTTTGCGCAAGCAAAAAAAATCCTGTCAACGGAAACCAGTAAACGAAGAAATGATGACTATTTTTTATTGTTCATGTTCACATTGGGATAAAAACCAAAATGAATTGATGAAGTAAATACAGAGCACGTCCTTCTCCTTTTGAGAAGGGTTGGGATGAGGTCGTAAAATTAGCCACGAAACAAATCTTTTAAACCTTCTTCGACAATGCCCGAACTCTAAACACTAAACTCTCAACTGTCAATTACCCCTTTGTGCCCCTTCGTGCTATGGTGTCTTCGTGCGCGACAAACTTTTGCGCAAGCAAAAGCCTTATTCTTTCGTTTCGTAGTATATCTGCACAGCCGTGTGGAGTAGCGGTATCACCTTGGATGAATTGCTCCATATATGAGGTCATAAAAGAAAAAGACCGGCACTTAGCACCGGTCTCAAAAAGCTGTAAGATAAAAAATAAAATCTATTGATGCAATTGTACAGAGCCCAAATCCGTAACACTTCCTGTAGTCACGTTGCCTGTAAGGGTAGTATCGGCATACCCGTCAGCATGAATGGCCACATTGTAGTCACCAGCAGGAAGACCTCCGATGAGAAAATTACCCGAAGTGGTATCTGCAACAGCGGAAGCGATCGTGTCAGTGCCATTTTGGATAGCATAGGCTGTGCTATTGGAGTTGGCAGGTACTACAGCACCTTTGATAGCTCCGGAAGTGGCTTCAGAATAGGTACGTATAACAGGCTTAAGGATAAAGTTGCCATTTCCTGTTTCAACAACAGATCTGCCCGCATCGAAGTCCAGCCATAACTTGTATTCAATACCTTCCAACAAAGTGGCATGAATATTAAGTTTAAGTCCGGATTGTTGGGCAGAAGGGGTAGAAAGAGGATGATCGATCCCGTTAACTACTACTGAATTGCTGTCACCCAAAACAAGCCTTATTTGTGATAAGGTACCTGCAGGCAGTTCACTGGATGTTAACAAGGTATCAAGGCCGTTTTTGAAATCGAGCAGGTTATAAACACCTTTCCTCGTTAAAGGAAGAGAGGTCCATCCTGTGTCGGATCCTGTGTTTACCTGTATATCCTGGATGTCAACATTAACGGCGTCATAAGAGCCGGGGTCATCAGTTAGAGAAACCGTAAACCTTGAAGTTCCTGCTGTTTTGCTCTTGTTGCAGGCGACAAAGGAAAGACTCACAAAAAGCAAAACCGCTAAAAATAAACCATTGAGATTTTTCATTACTTGTGTTTTAGAGTGAAAGATTAAATGTTAACGTTAAGGCCACTGGGGTTTTTTTTCATGAACTTATCACCGATAATAAAGCTCAAAGGAAAAAAAGCATTTAATTGTTTGTTTGCTGCCAGGTGCTGATTATTTATAAACGCAAATCTTGTGTGGAAAGATGAAGAAAAGATGAAAAATGGAAAAAAAGTGGTAGAAGGCCTGGGATAAGCAAACCAAAACCTTACAGCATTTTTCTTTCCTGTCCCCCTTGTCCCGTCCAAAGCATTTAAGAATTATCACAACCCAAATAAATTTAGAGCCCTATAGAGCATGTCCTTCTCCTTTGGAGAAGGGTTGGGATGAGGCCTTACCAGCGACGGACCTCTTTAAAGCCAGAACCTGCTTTACCCTTTGTGCCCCTTCGTGCCTTTCGTGTCTTTGTGCGCGAAAAATTTTGCGCAAGCAAAAGTAAATGCATTTTCTTCCCTTTGGTTCCATCCAAAACGGTAAAAGTTTCCTTAGTAACGAAAACCTTACCCAAATAAAAACTTCCCGGTATTCTTACATTTAGATTTCAGCAATGTCTCACTATTGGACATTCTGTATTATTCATTAACGATTGACCTCTTTAAAGCTTGAACTGACTTTTATCCTTTGTGCCCCTTCCTGCCTTTCGTGTCTTCGTGCGCGAAAAATTTTGCGCAAGCAAAAACAAATGCAATTTCTTCCCTTTGATTCCTGGGAAAACGGCAAAAGTTTCAATACCTACGAAAACTTCACCCAAATAAAAACTTCCCGGTATTCTTGCATTAAGTTTCCAGCAATGTCTCACTATTGGACATTCTGTATTATTCATTAACGATTGACCTCTTTAAAGCTTGAACTGACTTTTATCCTTTGTGCCCCTTCGTGCCTTTCGTGTCTTTGTGCGCGAAAAATTTTGCGCAAGCAAAAGCAAATGCATTTTATTCCCTTTGGTTCCTTCCAAAACGGTAAAAATTTCTTTAGATACGAAAACCTTACCCAAATAAAAACTTCCCGGTATTCCTCCATTTAGATTAGAACAACCGGGAAGTGCGACGCTTTTTTTAATGAACTGCTGCTTTGAATCCTTTTATCTCCAAACCATGTTATTGAGGCTCACATAGTGCCTTCCATTAACCGGATTCTGCCAGATACTATAAGCAGTAGGATAATAAGTATGGTTTGGATCATAATACTGAGGCTGTGGAATATCCTTTTGAATGGTATTGCCACTTTGAAGAGTAGCCAAAGTGATCATCGGCTCTTCAAATGTAACATGGCCGCCGTAAGTGCCATAAATGAATGTGCTGGTGAAAAGCTGGCCATTCCATTCAGGTGAAGTGGGGTCAAACCAGTGAGCGCCCATCTGGGGCACACCACCGGGAATGCGAACATAAATTGGAGGCATATAACCGGCAGGTAAAGGCGCATCAAAACCGGTAGGATCTACCTCATAAGGAGGAATGGCCATTTGTGCTGCCAGGGAAATTTTATAAAAATGAAAATCAAAATGCGGCTTATCATAAATACCGGGTGGTTCGTGTCCGTGTACGTTCCAATCGATAACTGCATGATCAAAAGGTGTAACCGCTTTTGCCTTTTGATGTAATGTGAGTATAAATGTGGAAGCAGCAAAATCCGTTGGATCCTGCGGAAGATTGGCCAGTGCCCCATCTGTCATTTCAACGCCGATGGCCAGTGGTTTTCCATCATGGGAGATATTAACCCATGTTCTTACACGTCCGTTTCCCATTTGAACCTGGGGCCCGTAAAAAGTATTGTACTTTGGAGATTCACTGGCTTGCCTGTTTGCCACTCCGGGCGCAGCGGGTACCACAATGGTCGCATTGTCGTTGGCAGCAAACGCGTCGATTTGAGGAGTTGAACTTTTGAGATCTGTTTTTTTACAGGAAATGAAACCCGTCATAATTGCGATCATGATAATGACTGGCATTGTCAGACCTCCTAAACGTAATTGAGATTTCGTTTTCATGATTTAATCCTATTTAAAGTTTTGAATTATTCTGTTGTTATGATTATTTATTGAAACTTTTAAAAAAAGACATGTATCATTCCTGCAATGGAAGTTGCCATTCAAATTATTTTTTAGAACCGGGTATTTCAAGAATGATCCCATGCCCTGCAATATTTAAGTGAACAGATAGAAGTTTCTCCGGCAGTATGGGTAATTGAACTTTCCGTAAATAACCTGCCAGGTGCACAGGTATACAGGTGCGGATCAGAATAACTTTGTCATTTCACGAGGTAGTAAAACAGTAGTATTTGGGATTTTTAATCAGGACAACTAAGGTAACATTATTCAGGCTGATTTTATTTTCTTATTAATAAAACTCGTGTCATTTTTTTGTAAATGACGCCTCACTTCCCTTCGTGCCTTGGTTCTGCAAAATAAAATTTCTTTGGCAACTAAAAACTATGAACTGGAAACTACGAACTCTTATCTCTTCGTGCCTTCGAGTCTTTGTGCGCGAAAACTTTTGCTTCAGCAAAAGCCTTGTGTCTTTTTTATCTAAACTTCTTTCCCCCAATTCTTTCCCCAAAAATTTTTGACCCCGGAGTTAAAAAAACGCCATAGAAAATATAATTTTAATGAACAGTTTCCTTCATCTGCCGCAAAAACGAATCACATGCTTCATAAAAAACCTGCCCTTACAATTTTGTTCTTATTTCTGATCATCAATAATTCTTTGCATTCACAAACTGTTACAATACCAAACTCCTGGAAATTTCACATGGGCGATAATATGGATTGGGCAAGTCCTTCATTGAATGATGAGCAGTGGAGTAACAAGCAAACAGGTACAAGCTTGACTGCGCCGGGAATGAAAGACAATGTCTATGCCTGGTACCGGATCAGGATACTTATTCCTTCCACCATGAAAAGCAAAGAGAACGGGAAAGGTATCAAACTGAACCTTGGAAAAATTGATGATGTGGATCAAACATTTTTTAATGGTAAAATGGTAGGGCAAACGGGTTCTTTGCCTCCGGACTATGAAAGTAAATGGGATGCAGAACGTGTATATGTAATTCCGGAAAAGGATATACTGTGGGATAAGGCGAATGTAATTGCCGTCAGGGTTTTTAGTTTGGACGCGGGCGGTGTTGGAATGTACCAGGGCCCTTATAATTTTAGCCCTGTGCAATGGTCAGATTCCATTTCAGTGCAAAACAACATTGTTGAGACGGATCGCAACGGATTTATCACAAAAATGAAATTTACCAATAACGGCAATTATGGTTTTAATGGTTCAGTTAAGTATTGGATTGATGATATGAATGGTAAAGAACTTTTTAAAGAAAAAAAGCAGGTGAACCTGAAACCGGAAACAGGCAGCGAAACTGAAATAAGCTTCTCAAACTATCAACCCTTGAATTCCGGTAAATCTGTGGGCGAAAATATTTTTAAAGTGGAGTATGAGGTTAAAGAAAATAATACCAGTGCAACGGCAAAAAATGAACAGGTTTATTTAGCCAATAAGGATGTTGTTATTAAAGTAGCTGCAGAACCAAAGCCGGTGGTAAAAAATAAAATTCCGGATGCATTTATTCCGGTTCGCTTTCAAAACCAACAATTAGGAGGTTATGTAGGAGAGCGGTTTAACCAAAACCTGGAAGAGCGTCTTTTGAAAATTGACGAGGATGGAATAATGAGCGGTTACCTGCAAAGACCCGGAAATCATCCATGGATAGGGGAGCATGTAGGTAAGTATTTGGAAGCGGCGTGTAACGTATGGAAAGTGACGCACAACGACAGCCTGAAAAGGCAGATGGACCGGATGATGTACGAATTAATTAACTGCCAGTTGAAAGATGGTTACCTGGGTACTTACAAGCCTTCCGATTATTGGACAAGCTGGGATGTTTGGTCGCACAAGTATAATTTGTATGGGTTGCTTGCTTATTATACCACAACCGGCTACAAACCTGCATTGGAAGCCTGCAGGAGGATAGGTGACCTGTTGTGTGCTACGTTTGGAAATAAACCCGGTCAACGGGATATCATTTTAGCAGGAGAACATGTAGGAATGGCCGCAACCAGTGTCCTCGATCCAATGGCAGAACTCTATCGATACACCGGCGAAAAAAAGTACCTCGATTTTTGTTATTACATTTTAGATGCATGGGAACAAAAAGATGGACCCAAAATAATCAGTACCTTATTATCAACCGGTAAAGTAAATAAGGTAGCCAACGGCAAAGCGTATGAGATGTTGTCAAACCTTGTAGGTCTTGCAAAATTGTACCGTGTTACAGGTGATCCAAAATTATTAAAGCCCGTTTTGATAGCCTGGCAGGATATTGTAAACAACCGGTTGTACATTACCGGCACGGCAAGTTCATTCGAACACTTCCAGGATGACGACATCTTGCCTGCCACCAACAAAGATGATATGGGTGAAGGATGTGTAACGGTTACCTGGATCCAGTTAAATCAGAGCCTCCTGGATATTACCGGCCAGTTAAAGTATGAGGAACAAATTGAAAAATCAATTTACAACCAGTTGTTCGGCGCAGAAAATCCGGAATCAGGTTGCGTAAGTTATTACACTGCGTTGATGGGCGCAAAGCCGTATTCCTGTGGTATTTCCTGCTGCACCTCAAGTGTGCCGCGTGGCATTGCGTTGATTCCTTATTTTACTTTTGGTAATGTGAAAAACATTCCTACATTGATGTTGTATGGCCCTGCCTCGTATAAAGAAAATTACACTACGCCGGATAATCAAAATCTACAGCTGTCCCTGGATATTGAAAGTAGTTTCCCCGCTGACGGGAATACCGTGATAACCGTAAACACTTCTAAGTCTGCACTTTTTCCGCTTGCATTAAGAGTCCCCTCATGGAGCAGTTCTTTCACTGCTGAAGCAGGAGGCAAAAAATACGAAGGCACTGCCAAAGAATATTTAGTGATCAAACGTGTTTGGAAAGCCGGTGATAAAATAAAAGTGACCTTTAATATCCCTGTTAAGATATTTAGTGGTGGCAAAAATTATCCGGGGCAGGTGGCATTTCAAAGAGGGCCGCAGGTGTTGGCATTTGATAACACACTGAATGGTGATTTCCTTAAAGATCACCGGTTGGTTTCCGGGCAAAAACTTTCAGTGGAAATGCCCGGCAATAAAAGTAATGTTGCATTACTACC
>DASTXM010000148.1:0-39360 GCA_035765495.1 Hanamia sp. | reverse complement strand
CCACGGTTTTATTCCAATGCGTTCGTTGACTTTTAGCTCATCGAATGGTTTTGCATCCAAAGGATAGATAACAAATCCATCGCGGGGGACATTAAAAAAAGAAGGATCATCCGCAGGCGCAGGAAATTTTTTTTTGGCAATAAGGTGATCAGAAAGAAACTGGTGAATCCATGCAAGTCCGGCGTTGGTGGCGGCGAGCAGCAGGTAAAGCAATGTATCTTCATTACGCACTTCGACGCCACAAACGGGTTTGATGTGATGCTTGCGGCAAAGGTTTACAAACTCCCAAAGGTCATAAGTGCTGTTGATGTTGGTAAGGGCGAGTGTGGGCACGCCTTTTTCAACTGCAGCACGCACCAATTCTTCAGTAGAAAAAGTTCCATAACGGAAACTGTAATAAGATTTACAATTCAGATACATCCCACAAAGCTAAAATAATTAGCCATCAAATACTAATTTATTTAGCATTTAAACTAAAAAGAAGTAATTGAATTTGTAAAAATATCAGCAGCAAAAACTTATGCATCTAACAAAAAAGCTAACTCATTTTCAGAAAAAAAATTAGCAGTTAATTGTTGGTTTACTGAAAAAAAGTGACTGACAGGATAAAAAAACGAACAATAAGTTCGTTCACCTGGTTACACTTTCTTTTTGTAATTCAATACAGCCCACATATTTAAAACTACCGCCATTAAAGCGACAATTTCAAGTTCAGGCAGAATGTCTTTAAAACCGCTTCCCTTAAGCATCACCATTCTAATCACCGTAATAAGATAAGCCAATGGATTCAACTTCGTGATCAGCTGGGCCCAATGCGCCATGCTCTCGATTGGGGTAAATAATCCTGCGAGTAAAATAAAGATCATCACAAAAAAGAACATGATGAACATCGATTGTTGCTGTGTTTCGCTATAAGTGGAAACCAACAATCCAAAACCAAGGATCGCTAACAAATAAACAGCGACAAAAACATAGAGGACCAACAAATTTCCCTCCGAAACAATACCATAAAGAAAATAAGAAAGGATCAAACCAATAGTGAACACTACATTGGCAAGAACCCAGAATGGAATTAATTTGGCAAGAATAAAATCGCGCTTCCGAATCGGCGAAACATTGATTTGTTCGATGGTGCCGACTTCTTTTTCTTTTACAATGTTAAGGGCGGTTAAAAAACCACTTAGAAGTGTTACCAGCATTCCAAGGATTCCGGGAATGAGTGAAAGCTTGTAATACCCCCTGGAATTAAACCACGGAAGAGGAACCACATTTATGCCCAACTCTTGAGCACTTTTCATTGAAGGCGATAATTTTACAATAAGGTCTTTATTATATCTGGCAATGATCGTCCTTAGATAACCCGCTCCCAACCCCGCTTTGGTACCGTTAATGGCATTAAATGCAATATAGATTTCCTGGCTTCCTTCACGTACAAGATTTCTTTCAAAACCATTGGGAATTTCCAGTACAACATCCGCCTTATCTGTTTCAATCGATTTATATGCCTGCCCAAATGTATTGCCATAACCTATCAATCTAAAATACCCCGAAGAAGTCAGGTCTGACAATAATTTTCTTGAATCCACAGAATGATCATGATCGACTATTACAAGATTTATATTTTTAATTTCAAAATTAGCAGCCAGCGGCAGGATGATAAATTGCATGATTGGCATGATGGTCGCTATTCGTAAAATAATTTTATTACGGAATATTTGCCTGACCTCTTTTTGTAATAAAATTCTAAGTGTTCTCATTCCAACCTGATTTTAAAATTTTTCAAACTCACGAGAAAAAGCACCAGCGTGATGATTATCAAAACCAATGTTTCTTTCCATACAGCTAAGAATCCTGTTCCCTTTATCATCACATTTTTTACAATGATGTAATACCATTTGGAAGGAATGATATTACTAATCAGTTGCAGCGGGTAAGGCATATTTTCTATTGGAAACATAAAGCCTCCGAGCATCATCGCCGGCATCAACATTCCAATTAAAGAGATGAGCATGGCAACTTGTTGTGAGGAGGTTTGTATGGAGATTAAAATGCCCAACATGAGACAAGTAGTGATGAACAAAGTACTTTCTGCAAGAAGCAATACGAGGTTTCCCTCAACAGGCACATCCAAAACAAAAACGCTTAATAAGAGGATAAAAATGAGATCGAGCAAGGACAGGATCAGGTAGGGAACCGCCTTTGAAATAATAATCGTCCACGGTTTCATCGGCGACACCAACAACACTTCCATCGTTCCTGTTTCTTTTTCTTTGACAATGGCAACGGCTGTCATCAGTACGCAAACCAATAGCAATACCAAAGCCATCACACCGGGAACAAAATTCGGAGCGCCCTTCAATTCAGGATTATAAAGCATCCGCGTTTGTGGGATTATCCTGTAAGGAACCTGCTGCAATTGATTTTGCTGGGCTTCGTAATCCTGGATAATATTCGTCAGGTAGGAAACGATCTGGTTGGATGCATTCAAATCAGATGCATCAGTTATGATCTGGATTTGCGCTTCTTTATTATGTTGCAGGTCTTCCGCAAACTTCGCGGGGAAAATCACCGCTTCTTTTATATCTCCTTTTCTGAAGGAAGATAAAAGCTGTTCGTGAGTTAAAAGATTTTTTTCAATTTCAAAATAACGGCTTGCTCCAATCTTGTTTGTTATCTGTTGGGAAGCCTGGTCTTTTGCATAATCAACAATTACGATTTTGGTATTTTTAATTTCATTTGATAAGGCAAATCCAAAAAGCAATACCTGCACTACCGGCATTCCAAAAAGAATCAGCAGGACCCGCCTGTCGCGCAATACATGCCTGAATTCTTTTCTGACAAATGACAAAAACTGTTTCATTTACAATATTTTTAGCGCAACAGGTGCGCTTATTCACTTCTTTGAGCGCCACGTGCGAGCCGGTAAAAAACTTCATTCATTGAAGTGGCTGCAAATTCTTTTTTCAATTCACCCGGACTGTCAAGAGCCGCGATCCTTCCATCGACCATTATTGATATACGGTTACAGTATTCAGCTTCCTCCATGTAATGGGTTGTCACAAAAACGGTTATTCCTTTGTCTGCTGCAGCATACACCAAATCCCAAACCTGGCGTCGAGCAATAGGATCAACGCCGCCCGTTGGTTCATCCAAAAAAACAATTTGCGGATCATGAAAAATGGCAACAGAAAAAGCTAATTTTTGTTTCCAACCGAGGGGCAGATCCTTCACGAGTTTATTGGCTTCCTTTTGCAAATCCAATTCTGCCACCAAAGCTTTTCCACGCTCTTTTATTTGTTGAGAAGAAAGACCATAAATACCTCCGAAAAACTGCAAGTTTTCAGTGATGGTCAGATCTTCGTACAACGAAAATTTTTGGCTCATATAGCCAATATTTTTTTTGATGCTTTCCGATTTTTTATACACATCAAATCCGGCAACGGTTGCTTTTCCTGAGGTAGGATGCAACAAACCCGTAAGCATCCGCATTGCAGTTGTTTTTCCAGCACCATTCGCTCCAAGAAATCCAAATATCTCGCCCTTAAAAACGCGGAAAGAAATCTCATCCACGGCAGTGAAATCTCCAAAGCGTTTCGTCAGTTTTTCTGTTTCTATAACTACTTCGGGTATCATCATTTTAAGAGTTTAATAAAGCTATCTTCAACACTCGCCTTCACCGGTTTCACCGTGATATTTTCAATTCCTTGTTGATGCAAATAATCCCTCAATTGTTTTTCAAAATCTTTAAGGCCTTCGCCATTTGAAAATTGTTCACGATCTGTTGCTAAATGGGCATATTCTCCAAACGCATAGCTGGCTTTGGTCTTGCTGAATTTGGGAAGCGTTTTTAATAAGGCGTGCATCTTCGGCGCCTTCACTTCGAACAATTGATCAGGATAAGCGGCGGAAATATTTGCAGGTGTATCAATTGAAAGGATGTTCCCATTTTGAATTAAAGCGATACGGTCGCAGAGATCCGCTTCATCCATGTAAGGAGTAGAAACTAAAATAGTGATGCCTGCTTTTTGTAACCTCTTCAGCATTTCCCAAAATTCCCTTCTTGAGACAGGATCAACACCGGTTGTGGGTTCGTCTAAAAATAGCACAGTGGGTTTGTGGATCAGTGTGCAACACAACGCCAGCTTTTGTTTCATACCACCGGAAAGTTTTCCTGCTCGCCTTTTTTTGAATGGTTCCAATTGCACATAAATATCCCGGATGAGATCATAATTTTCTTCGACAGTAGTTTCAAAAACTGTTGCAAAAAAATCCAAGTTTTCCTCCACACTCAGGTCCTGGTAAAGTGAAAATCGGCCCGGCATATAACCAATCGTTTGCCTGATCGATTTGTAATCTCTTACCATGTCAAAACCGTTTACCATAGCACTTCCGCTGTCGGGAAGCAACAAAGTAGTGAGCATCCTGAAAATGCTTGTCTTGCCTGCGCCATCCGGCCCGATCAATCCAAAGATTTCGCCTTCATTTATTTCAAACGAAACTTTATCTACTGCCAGGACTTCGCCTTTATTGAAAGTCTTTACCAGTTCATTTGCTGTAACCATAACTTCTATTTTCCAGTGAACGAAACTTCTCCGTACATTCCTATTTTGAGATAGCCGTCGTTCTTCACATTTATTTTTACGGCATACACGAGGTTGGCTCTTTCATCTTTTGTCTGGATCGTTTTTGGTGTAAACTCCGCTTCATCACTGATCCAAGTTACTGTCCCGTCATATGTTTTCATTTTTAAAGTTGAATCGTCCACCATTACTTTCACATTTTGCCCTAGCCTGATTTGACCAAGTTGCTTTTCTGTTATGTAAGCGCGAAGCGTCAACACTGATAAATCTGCAATGGAATAAAGTGGTTTTCCCGTAACCGCCATTTCACCTTGTTCTGCAAATTTTGTTAACACCGTTCCTTTGACCGGGTTTATGATCTGTGCTTTTTGCAACTGATCTTCTATTTGTTTTATCTGCAGAATCAAAGGTGATATTTCAGAAGAAATGCCGGTATGAGAAGTCGTGAGTGCCGAAGTTTGCGCTTGCCCCTGTTCATTCACCGCTTTCAATTGTTGCCGCGCTTCATCCAGTTGCGCGTTTATATCGTCCAATTGTTTGGGTGTGGCTGCATCTGCCTTCACCAGGTTTTGTGTTCTTTCTTGCTCTTTTTCGAGATAATTGATCCGGCTTTGGATAACAGCTGCCTGTTGTTTGAATTGTGCAGTTTGTGCTGCGATGTTTGGCAATTTGGCCCCGGTAGCTTTTACCTGCGCTTCCAGTTGTTTCTTTTTTAAATACAATTGGGTTGTATCTATGTAACCGACGCGGCTTCCCGAATCCAGGTTTTCCCCTTCATTTATATTAAACGTTTCAATGATCCCGTTTGCCTGTGCCGGAACCATAACCTCCGTAGCTTCAAAAGTTCCTGATGCATCGTAATTTTTTTGCCGGTTGCCGCAGGCTGAAAACAAAAGCGACAAAAAAATAATGCTTGCGTTCCTGGTTAATTTTTTATTATTCATTTGAAATGCTTTTTATTTTTTTTCGTTGACGATTATTCTCCTACCGTATTTTGTTTGTTGTGTTCGGCCATGAGCAATTGAATCGAGTGTAAAATTTTATCTTGCCTGGCTGAATTTTCTGCATTCACTTCGCGCAGGTAATCTCTACTGGTAGCAACACCTAAATTCAACTGTGCGAATGTTGTTTGCTTAATGTGTTCGCGAAGAGGAATGATTTTATCATCTGTATTTATGATCTTTTGGAGCCGTATTATATCCTCGTTTTGTTGTTGCAAAACCACATTAGTATTGAATAGGAAAGTCTGCTTTTGAACATCAATATTTTGCCGGTTAAGTTCGATCAGGTTTCTTTCGTTCTTAATTGTATAAAATCCTGAAATCGGGAATGTGACTCTTACTCCAGCGATATAAAAAGGATCGAAATTGTTGCTCAAAATATTGAGCGCCGGCTTTCCATAACCTGCCTGCACAAAAAGGCTTAGCTTTGGGCGGTTTTGCACAGTAAGCAAACTTTTTTGAGCATTAAATATTTTGCCCTGCGAATCGAACAATTGCAGTTCAGGCCTTTGAATTTCCGTACCGGGATTAATTTCAGCAGGAGTTACAAAAACGGTATTGGAATCAATTTTCCTGCCGATAAAAAGAGCAAGCATTTCCGTAAATGCATTTTTGTTGGATGCCAATTCATCTGCCTGCTCATTAGTTTTTAATAATTCTGCTTCAAGTACATCAGCGCTGCTTTTGAGAGCAGTGCCGTTAGCGATGGCAGCATTTATTTTTTCCAGACCATGCCGCACATCCGATTGAAGTAATTCATTTTGTTTTAGCCGCGCCTGCATCAACAAAACACCAAAGAACAATTGGTTAACCCGGTCTTTCAATTTATAAAGTTCAATCTCCAGCTTTTCTTTATCGACTTCATAATTGGCTTCCTGTAATTTTTTTTGTTCACGTATAACACCCCCATCATAAACCGGTTGGTTTACTTCTGCATACAGGCGGTATTGATCCTTACTCAGTTGAGGAGCGCCTGGAATCCCTTTTGGAAATTGCGTCACATCCGATTGATAAGTGGCCTGTCCCGTAAAGTTTATGCGGGGCAAAAATCCTTTTGCAATATTAGCAACGGTATATTCATTCGTTTTTTCGATTAGCGAATATTGCTTTATCAATGGATAATTTTTTCGTGCGAGCGAATAGCATGAATCCAGCGTCAATGAATTCGATTGTGAAAAAGCGCTAATTGAAATAAAAAGGAAAAGCAACGCGAGGAAGGTTTTATTTTTTTTCATTTGCTTTAATCATTTGATTAATTACTGATCAAAATTTTTTATCGTGCTTTCAACATGGCTTTAATCCATTTTGGGATCAATTCCTTTCTTTCTTTCAAAATCGATTCGAGTTCACTTTTATTAGTCGATGCGATAAGATTAAAAGCGGGTTTAGCCACAAATGGGAAAACGGTCATTCCAAGAATATTCATCAAAAAATGTATCGGGTTTATATCCGGCCGCTTTTCTTGTAATTGTTTTACAAAGCTGAGGTTGCCGTTAAATTTTTGAACCGGTAAGATGTTTTGAATTTTATCTGCGTGGCCTTTCATTTCACTTAGAACAAACAAAGGCAATTCAGGATTTTCGGAAAGCACATCAATATAATTCGAAACGATTTGTTCAATTTTTGTTTCAAGTTGTGTAGAAGGATCATTAACAATTTGAAGCAACACGCCAAAGAACTGTTGCATCTTTTCCTGCATTACTTTTTGAAATAATTTTTCTTTACTTCGAAAATAATAATTAAGCAATGCCAGATTGATTCCTGCTTCTTCAGCAATATCCCGCGTGCGGGTGGCGCTGTAGCCTTTCTTTAAAAAAACTTTACCTGCAGCTATTTTTATTTTTTCCTCAGTAGAAGTATCTGATGATATTTTTCTTTTGTCGGCCACTTGAATGTTTTCACAAAAGTAAAGATTCATTTCCAATTTAAACAAATATTTTAATCAATTGTTTAAATGATGATAGACTTTAATTTTTTTGTTGCTGAAAGAAATCCTATTACAGATAATTGTAATTTTGACTTCTATAAACCCTCTTTTTGCCTTACTTTTACGTTGAAACCATCAAAAAATGAGAAAAAAGGAAATTGTCCCCAAGTTTAGCGACGATCATGATGAGAACATTGAAATGCAAAATAACTACCTCCTGATGAAGATCATGCTGGAGTCTAATGCAGAGATCAGTTCGTCGCACCCGCAAACGCCGGAGATGAAAAACAGCTTCCTGAAATTTGTGATCAAGAACAAATTACATTTGAGTTTTTCAAACAAGGTCGCCGACCTGCTAGGCAACCCTGAATTTCCGGATGAAAAGGATTTGGATAAAGAAGCCTTTAAAATTGAATACAATCGGCTAAAAAATCTTTTGTATTCACATTATATGAAAGTGAAGTATCATAATAGGCTTTCAGAGCGTAAGAAATATAATTTCATTGTCAAGGAATTATTTGAATATGAAACGGACCAAAATCCGGAATTGCCGATGACGTTCTATTATAATTTTTTTCACAGGGATTTTGAAAGTGAAATAAGGGAAGCTGCTGATTTTTTTATGGCTGATTTTTTTGAGAACGAGCTTACTGCAGAAAATAATTTTGGGATCGAAGAATTCCAGTCCCCTAAAAATATAAAATGTACCCAGCAAGAATTTGTTAAGAAAATTGATGCAGTTTATCCATTGTTCAGCGAAATAAGCGATTGCACTTACCATATTGAAAAAGTGAATACAGATACCAAACTTGTGAAGAGTAATTTTGAAGGAGACGGCTTTTGTGAAGGAACTCTTTCTTATTCCATCAAATATCCAAATGGCGATATGCAAAATATTTCAGGCAATTTTAAAATCTATTTCTCTCTTCAATATCTTGGTTTCCTTGTAAGTTATTATGAGATTGCCGGCGTTAATCTTGCTTCTGAAGCGAAGTAAAGATCAAATAAAAACCGCAGAACATTTTCCGCGGCTATATTGGTTCTGCCATTAACCAGCTCATTTTAACAGCAGACAAACAATTTTTCGAAATTTTTATTGTGCCGGATTAAGGTCTTGTAACGCTTGTTTCAATTGATTTACCTGCTCTGAAGTACTATTTGTTTCTGCAAAAATCGTCTGTGCATTTTCATCAGAACCATAAAAAGCCTTGTTCGCTGCTTCGTCAATAGAAATGACTGAACCGCCCAAACTAATTCCGGCAAACAATCCTTTACTTCTTGAATAAGAATAGACTTCCGCCTCCAATTTTGCATCAGTGCTTGCAGTTGAATTTCTGCCGAGTGGGCCTGCTGTAACTGATACGTCACCACCAAGGGTGAAACTGTTTTGATCAATATTTTGCAATGTTTCACGATTCTTAAAAATCAACACAAGATCAACAGCCTGGATGCCTGCCTGGAAGCCAACGCTTCCACCAGTGATGGTTACAAAAACAGGATTGCTCCAGGTTCCGTCATCTAGTTTTACCATTGCAATACCTTTTCCTCTTTTTCCCCCAACTACAAAACCAGCATTAATTAATTTAGGAACGACAATAATTCCCTGGGTAATTTCCATAAGTTCCTGTGGAATTTTCTCCTTCATTTGCCCAAAATCCTGCAACACTTTTGCACTTGCTGTTATTTTTTCCTCTTCCTTTGCGGTATCCTGGCTTTTGACAGATGAAAAAGAAAACGAACAGGTGAGCAAGACCAACAAAAATGAAATTATTCCTGACTTTTTCATAATTACAATTTTTAATTGTTAAACGCTTAATATGAAATACAACATTAGTGCCGTCTTATGAATTAAAGTAATTACTATTATTTATTTATCTATTTTTTAAGGATTACTGGAATTACAAAAACAAAAAAAGCCGCCTCAAAAGAGACAGCTTTTTAAAGCTTCTTTATTTTTACTTACAGATTATTCGCCTTTTTCAGCATTTGGAGCTTCAGCAGGCTTTTGTGCAGCAGCTCTGGGCGCTTCTTTTCTTACGAAGGCCGGGCGGCTTGCAGCTCTGGCTTTCTTGTGATTTGCCTGTCTTTTAGCAAATTCAGCATCGTGTTCACTGCTCCATTTGGTAAATTTTTCCATTGCAGCAGCTTCATCGAACAAGCCAAGCGAAACGCCACGAAGCAAATGCTTCAGATACAGAACTCCTTTAAAACTTAAAATACGACGAACTGTGTCGGTGGGTTGAGCACCTTTGTGCAACCATTCCAATGCCTTTTGCCTGTCGACCTGTATTGTTGCAGGCACAGTCAGCGGATTGTAAGTACCGAGTTTCTGAATAAATTTGCCATCGCGTGGGCTACGGGAATCTGCAACTACTATAAAGTAAAATGGCCTTTTCTTAGAGCCATGTCGTTGCAATCTCATTTTAACAGCCATAAAAAATAGAAATTTTTTTGGGTTGTGAATAATAGGGTTTCTAAAAAGGAGAGCGAAGATACATTCTCTCCATGAAAATACAAAAGATTATCTACGTTTCCTAAAAAAAATTAGAATTTATTAATATAAAAACGGATTATTCAAATTTCCTCTAAAGATCATCTCCTGCCAAGGCCAGCAAGCTTTCCCATTGGCATCTTATTCATCATTTTCATCATATTCTTCATCTGGTCAAATTGCTTAATGAATTGGTTAACTTCTGCAATATCTTTACCACTGCCTTTTGCAATTCTTGCTTTGCGGCTTGGGTTAATTACATCCGGATTGCGGCGCTCCTCTAAAGTCATCGAATTAATGATCGCTTCAATTCCTTTGAAAGCATCATCGTTGATATCTATGTCTTTTATTTGTTTACCAATTCCCGGGATCATTCCCATCAGATCTTTCAGATTCCCCATTTTCTTTATCTGCTGCAACTGGGTTTTGAAATCCTCAAAATCGAATTGATTTTTACGGATCTTTTTTTCGAGTTTGGCTGCTTGTGCTTCGTCGAATTGTTCCTGTGCTTTTTCAACCAAGCTCACAATATCACCCATTCCCAAAATACGCTGTGCCATCCTTTCAGGATAAAAAACATCAAGTGTATCAAGCTTTTCGCCGCTGCTTACAAATTTGATGGGCTTGTTTACCGTGTATTTGATTGATATGGCAGCACCACCACGTGTGTCGCCATCCAGTTTGGTAAGCACAACCCCCGAATAATCCAACCGCTGGTTAAATGCAGCCGCGGTATTCACTGCATCCTGGCCCGTCATGCTATCAACAACAAAGAGAATTTCTTTTGGATTTAATGCATTCTTTATGTTCGCCACTTCGGTCATCATCACTTCATCAATAGCAAGACGACCTGCGGTATCAATTATGACAACATTTTTGTTTTTTGATTTTGCTTCCTTGATAGCGTTTTGCGCGATCTCAACAACGTTTTTATTTTCAGGCTCACTATACACTTCTACATTTACCTGCGAACCCAAAACCTTCAACTGCTCGATAGCCGCAGGACGATAAACGTCGCCGGCAACCAGCAAAGGTGACTTTCCTTTTTTGGTTTTTAAATAATTAGCAAGCTTTCCACTGAAAGTCGTTTTACCGCTACCCTGCAATCCTGCGATTAAAATGATTGCGGGGTTCCCGCTCAGGTCAAGGTCAGTTTCAACACCACCCATCAGTTCAGTAAGTTCGTCTTTAACGATCTTCACCATCAACTGGCCAGGACTAACTGCATTAATCACTTTCTCCCCGGTTGCTTTCTCCTTGATCGAATCTGTAAATTCCTTGGCAATCTTATAATTCACATCGGCATCCACCAAAGCACGACGAATGTCTTTTATGGTTGAAGCGATGTTCAGTTCTGTTATTCTTCCCTGGCCTTTCAGATTTTTAAACGCGGTATCGAGCCGGTCGCTTAAAGAGTCAAACATATTTTTACGAATTGAATTAAAATGATAAAAAAAGTGAATAAAATTATTCACTTCAGGGTTGCAAATTTACGAAAAAGTTGATTGTGATTTTTGTGCCAAAAACTAGGAAACAGCAAAGCAACAAATAATTAAGATTTTTGTTTCTGAGTGAAATAAGAAATCAAATCTGATGAAATTTCTTCTTCTTTCAATAACTCAAAATTTTTCATTGAAGGAGCTGCAATACCGTTTTCGATAATCATTTCAAGATTGGTAATTACCCTTGCTTCGTCCCACAGGCCTGAATCGATAAAAGATTGCAATGTTTTCGCTCCCCCTTCGACTAAAACACTTTGGATGTCATTTTCATAAAGTGAAGAAAGCAGATTTTGCAAAAAATTATCTTTTCCCAGGCAAATAAAATGGACGTTCACTTCGGTTTCAGTTTTTGAAAAATTATAAACAATCGTTTTTGCTTCATAATTAAAAACTTCGGAAGATGATCGTAAATCCAATTCTGGATCAATAATAATTCTCACCGGGTTGTTCCCTTTCCAAAGTCTTGTGGTTAGAGAAGGATCATCCGCCAGAACCGTATTTTTTCCTACCAAAATCCCTGCTTCTTCACTTCTCCATTTGTGCACCAAACGATTCGTAATTTCATTGCTTATTAAAATTCTTTGGTTTGAAGAACCTATTTTTCCATTTGCGCTTTGTGCCCATTTTAAAATAATGTAAGGCCGTTTTTTTTCATGAAAAGTAAAAAACCGCTTGTTCAGTTCCTTGCTTTCTTTTTCCAAAATTCCTGTAACTACTTCTACACCTGCATTGCGTAATCTTTCAATTCCGCTGCCGTTTACTTTTTCGAAAATATCACTGCAACCAATCACCACTTTTTCGATCTCTTTTTGAACGATCAAATCGGAGCAGGGAGGCGTTTTTCCAAAATGAGAACAAGGTTCCAGTGAAACATACATAGTGCTCTTTTCGATCAATGGTTTGTTATGTTCGGCCACACTCGCCACGCAATTCACTTCAGCATGAGCTTCTCCAAATTTTTTATGATAACCTTCGCCGATTATCAAATCTTCATAAACCAAAACAGCGCCTACCATTGGATTTGGCGCTACACTTCCCGCTCCAAGTTGTGCCAATTGAATGCACCGGCTCATGTATTTTTCGTCTGAATTCAAAAGATTGTTTTTACAATTATTGCTTCACAAAATAATTAAGTTTGCGCTAATGACAACAGGCAAGGCATATTCTGATTTTGTAAAAGAGCTGCAAAGGATTTATGATCAGCGCGAAGCAGATAATATTGCAGATTGGGTTTTTGAAAAGATAACCGGTTTGAACAAAATGAATAGACGGATAAATGCAAACGTAATTCTCGATCAAAAAAAAACTGGAGAATTAAAAAAATCTCTTTCACAATTGCTGCAACACAAACCGGTACAGTATGTTTTGGAGGAAGCATGGTTTTTTAAAAGAAAGTTTTTTGTAAACGAAAATGTTTTAATTCCCAGGCCGGAAACGGAAGAACTTGTGGAATGGATCCTTAATGATCTAAAAGAAAAACTTGTCGAGAGTAAAGCACTAATAAAAATACTTGATATTGGCACCGGCAGTGGTTGCATTGCCATTTCATTAAAAAAGGAATTAAATAACTGTCAGGTTTCAGCTTTGGATGCAAGTGATGAAGCACTTGAAGTAGCCAGAAAAAATGCAAGAGATCTTAATGCAGTAATTAATTTTTCGCTTATGAATTTTTTAAATGAAACTGAATGGGATCAGCTGGAAAAATTTGATTTGATAGTCAGCAATCCACCCTACATTCCAAAAAGTGAAAAAGATTCGTTGGCTAAAAATGTTACAGAAAATGAGCCTTCTATCGCTTTGTTTGTAGAAGATGAAGATCCTTTCATTTTTTATAAAAAGATTGCTGCTTTTGGCAAAGATCATTTAAAAACGGAAGGTAAAATATATGTGGAAGTGCATGAAGAATATGCACGTAAAGTGCAGCAGGTTTTTGAAAAAGCCGCCTTTACTTCAAAAATAAAGAAAGACATTTACGGGAAAGAAAGAATGGTAAAAGCTTTTTAAAGTTTATTTTTTAACCGACGCAGAAGTTGTTGCGCCAAGCTTCTTTGCCACCTCCATAATTCTTACAATATCGCCCCAACTTACCAAAGAATCAGCATTGATCACGACAGCAGGCTTGTTTAGAGAATCTGCAACCGGCAGCCTTTCCCTGAGCATTGGTTCCAAAGAATCAAAAGGAATTTGATCCTGCCCTATATAGACTTGTTTGTTTTTGTTAATGCTTACAATCACACTTTGTTTGGCCTTAGTGTCGCTTGAAGCGCGCGGGTTATTCATCTTGATCACATTTGGATTGGCCATAGTGGAAATGATCAAAAAGAAGAACATCAGAATGAAAAGAATGTCATTCAGCGGACCTGTATCCAGTTCGGTATCGTCATTTCTAAATTTTTTCCTGATGCTCATTTAATTGATTCTGATGATGAAATAATTAGTGAGTCGGTTCCTGCAAAATGTCAATGAATTCGGCGCTGGCGATTTCCATTTTATTTTCGATCCTGTTGATCTGTGTAGCCAGGTAACTGTGACCGATATACGCTAATATACCAATGATCAAACCAGTAGCAGAAGTGATCATCTTAATGTAAATACCGTCGGCGATCGTATTGGCTGTATATTCTCTGCTTGCAGCAATTCCTTTGAACAAAGCCAACATCCCGATAATCGTTCCCAGGAATCCAAAAAGCGGTGCGATGCGCGCTACAATAGAAATGATAGAAAGATTTTTTTCGAGTTTATACAATTCCAGTGCGCCCACATTATCCATACTTTTTTCAATTGCATCGATTGGTTTTCCAATTCTCTGGATGCCTTTGTCTATGATGCGTGCAACGGGATTTTCATTGTTTTTGGAAAAGCTTCTTGCTGCAGCCACATTGCCGCTAACGATGTGATCACGAATGATGCGCATGAAATTATCATCAATCTTGGCGGCTCTTTTGATAGCGATCAATCTTTCAAAAAAGAAATAAACAGCAGCCAGCAAAAGAAGGCCGAGCGGAATCATAAGAACACCGCCTCTTTCGAGTGTTTCCCATAAATTCTGTGTTTGTGCGGCCGCAGGTTGCGTTACTGCGGTTGTATCAATCTGCAGAAAAAATAAATCCATTTAAATTGGTTTAGCAACAAATGTAAAAAGTAATTTCAAATATAAAAGATGATAAAATAGGGTATGGAAACTTAAACAATTTATTAACGGCTATTCACGATTCACTTTTTCAATTGAAAATGCAGGAATACAAACACTCCAATATTCGCAAACGTCTTCAAACGGATTTGAATATTGCACCTTGCTTCCCTTTTTCACAAGGATACTTTCCCCTGCATTCAACACAATTTTTTCTCCTTCCACTTCAATCAATTTCTTGCCACGACTCACAAGTGTGTATTCATCAAATTCCGGATTCTGATGCGGTTCGCTCCAACCGGAAGGCGCGACCATATGGGCAATACTTAAGTCACCAGTTTTTACAGAAGCCAAACCGAAATGTTCTTCAATTATTTTTCCATCAGTGGTTGGTACACGAAAAGGTTTGTCTTGTTTTATGTAGGGCATGAACGTTTTATTTTTATTCAAGTACACTTTTTTCTTCCCAAATCATTGACAAATGAACCATTGTTTCCGCCGATTTTGCCATATCGTTTACGCCGATCCATTCCAACTTTGAATGAATTCCTTGCATACCCGTAAAAATATTTGCACAAGGCAACCCAATATAACTAAGCCTGCTTCCATCTGTTCCCCCACGAATACTTTCAGTCTTCACTTTTAGTCCGGCACGTTCTATTGCTTCAGCAGCATAAGAGACAACTTGCGGATTTTCATCGAGAATCTTTTTCATATTACGGTATTGTTCTACCTGCTTAAATTCCATTGAAGCTCCTTTGTAATGATTCACTACTTCTTCAGCAATTGCTTTTAATCTTTGGCCAGATTCTTTTAATTTTTCTTCATCAAAATCACGGATTATAAATTCGATAGAAGCACGTTCTGCGATTCCTTCAAAATGCAGTGGATGAACAAATCCTTCTCTTTTTTGTGTTGTTTCCGGCGACCATTCGTTTTTTGGTAATGCATGTAAAATTTCTCCCGTAACTTTCAGTGCATTTACCAGTTTATTTTTTGCATAGCCCGGATGGGAAATAACGCCATTGATGGTTATAGTGGCGCCGTCTGCATTAAAGGTTTCATCCTCTAAAGAACCGGCCTCACCGCCATCAAAAGTATAAGCAAATTGTGCCCCCACTTTTTGAATGTTTACTTTCGCTGTTCCTTCGCCAATTTCCTCATCAGGCGTAAAGAGAATACTGATTTCTCCGTGTTTTATTTCAGGATTCTCAACCAGGTATTTTGCAGCTTCCATAATTGCAGCAACGCCACTTTTGTCATCGGCACCAAGCAATGTATTTCCGCTTGCTGTAATAATATCCCCTGCAATATGATTTTTTAAATAAGGAAAAGTAACCATTGACAAAACCTGTGATTTATCATCAGGCAACACGATGTCTTCTCCCTGGTAATTTTTATGAAGAATAGGTTTTACGTTTGTACCGCTGCAATCAGGAGCAGTATCAACATGACTGCAAAAGCAAATTGAGGGAACATTTCTTTTTTCTGTATTGGAAGGAATTTTCGCATATACATAACCGTAAGCATCCATTTCTGCATTATCAACACCAAAACTTTTTAATTCTGAAACCAGCAGTTTCGCGAGATCTTTTTGCTTTTCAGTGGAAGGATGAGTGCCGCTGTTCGGACTGCTTTGCGTATCAATCTGCACATAACGCATAAATCTTTCTGCCAGTGAATCTTTATTTATTTCAATTGACATAGAAATTGAATTTAACAATGAGAAAATGTGAAAATAGTAAAATTAAGTTAGAGGCTTTTACAGCAAACCGACAAATGTTGAATTATATTTTTGAATCAACCAATTTCTCCAAAACATAAAAAACAATTGGGCAGAAGGTTGAATTTTTTAAAGTGATAGCCGGTCTTTTGAGTAAAATATCCTCATCAGCATAAGGAAACCGGTGGCAATCCGATGGCCGGTTTTCATAAATGCTGCAATAATTATCAGCGCCCAGGAAAGGACAGGGAGAAATTTTGGTAACATAATCTCCCTCTTCATCCAATCTTAAATAAGTGTCTATAAAAGTGCCTTCTTTCATTTTCAGATGTTTCGCAATCCTTTTGATGTCGGGCGTTTTAAAGCGTGGTGAATAATTTTTGCAGCAGTTGGCACATGAAAGGCAATCTATCTTTTCGAATGCTTCTTCATTTAACTCAGGAAGCTTTTTCAACACCTTATTCTTGTCGGCGCGCCTTAGAAAATTTTTATATTTTTTCTGACTTTCATTGGATCTTTTTTCCCAGTTATGTAGAACATCTTCCTTCATTTTGTAAAGATACATTTTGGGCGAAACTTGTTAATTCTGTTCAGGTTTTCATAACATTTTCAATTGTAACTTTGCGCCGTCATTTTCACGTAAAATAAAAAAAGCCATTTTTTGTGCTTTTACTGTGAAAATAAAAAGCGTCATTTTTTTATGAATCTATTCGAAAAACAATCGGCTGAATTTGCTGATCGGCACATCGGCCCTGATAAAAACGAAACTGCTGAAATGCTTGACTACATTGGCATTGAAACAATAGAAGAACTGATAGACAAAACAATTCCGAAAAATATAAGGCTTGAGAATAAATTAAGCATTGGCGAACCAATGAGCGAGTATAAATATCTTGTCAACTTGAGAAGCATTGCTTGCCAAAACAAGGTTTTCAAATCTTATATTGGCCAGGGTTATTATGATACGATCACACCTTCGGTAATTTTAAGAAACCTTTTTGAAAACCCCGGATGGTATACCCAATACACACCTTACCAGGCTGAAATTGCACAAGGTCGTTTGGAAAGCCTCTTGAACTTTCAAACTATGGTGAGCGATTTGACAGCTTTGCCAATTGCCAATGCAAGCTTGTTGGATGAAGGAACTGCAGCAGCAGAAGCAATGGCGATGATTTTTAATCATAAGAACAAAGACCACGACCACATCACCGCACCGAAGTTTTTTGTGGATGAAAAAATATTTGAGCAAACAAAAGCCGTTTTAATTACCCGGGCAAAACCAGTAGGGATCGAACTCGTCTTTGGAGATTTTAAAACAGCTGAAATTGAAGAGCAATTTTTCGGAGCAATTGTACAGTATCCCGACAGCGAAGGAAATATAGAAGATCATCGCGCTTTCATTGAAAAGGTTCATAATGTGAATGCACAAGTGGTGATGGCAACGGATTTGCTTGCATTAACCTTGATCACACCTCCGGGTGAATTAGGTGCCGATGTAGCAATTGGTTCTTCGCAGCGCTTTGGCGTTCCAATGGGATTCGGAGGCCCACATGCTGCTTTTTTTGCCACAAAAGATGAATTTAAAAGAAGCATTCCCGGAAGGATCATCGGCGTGAGCATTGATGCACAAAATAATCGGGCGTTGCGCATGGCTTTACAAACGCGCGAACAACACATTCGACGTGAAAAAGCTACTTCAAATATTTGCACGGCCCAGGCTTTGTTGGCCAACATGGCTGCGATGTATGCAGTCTACCACGGATCAAAAGGATTGAAAAATATCGCCAAAAGGATTGCTCTTTTAACTTCTTCGTTGGCTGAAGGCTTGAAAGAAAGTGGATATGAATTAGTGAACGAATATTTTTTCGACACGATCACTTTGAAAATTGAAGATGTTTCAAAACTTCAAACTCTATCCCAACAAAAGGAAATGAACTTTTATTTTCCTTCAGATAAAAAAGTTACCATTTCTCTTGACGAAACAACTACACAAAAAGACGTTCTTGAAATTCTGAGCGTTTTTAACGAGGTAACAAATATTGAAACCACCATCGTTACTTTTGAGCATGAAAATGAATTAGAGAATATTCCTCTTTCACTGCAACGCCAATCCCCATATTTATTGCACCCTGTTTTTAATAAATTCCACAGTGAAACAGAGATGATGCGCTACATTAAGTGGCTTGAAAATAAAGACCTTTCGCTGACTCATTCCATGATCCCGCTTGGATCGTGCACAATGAAATTAAACGCAGCAACAGAGTTAATTCCTGTCAGCTGGCCCGAATTCAGTAAGATACATCCTTTTGCCCCGGCAGACCAAACCGAAGGATATCAAATCATAATAAACGAACTCGAAAAATTACTTTGCAAAATAACGGGATTTAATGCCTGCAGTCTTCAGCCTAACAGTGGCGCGCAAGGCGAGTTTGCCGGTTTGATGGCAATCAGGAGGTATCACGAGAGTAAGAGTGCCTCAAACAGGAATGTAATTCTTATTCCCGTTTCTGCCCACGGAACTAATCCTGCTTCTGCAGTGATGGCTGGCTTTAAAGTGGTGGTTACCAAATGCGACGAGCACGGGAACATCGACATAGATGACTTGCGTGCGCAGGCAGAAAAAAATAAAGATTCTCTTGCAGGTTTGATGGTAACTTATCCTTCAACTCATGGTGTTTTTGAAGAAGGAATCAGGCAGATTTGCGAAATCGTTCACGACAATGGAGGGCTTGTTTACATGGATGGTGCAAATATGAATGCACAGGTTGGCCTCACTTCTCCTGGCTTCATTGGTGCAGACGTATGCCATTTGAATCTTCATAAAACTTTTGCTATTCCACATGGGGGAGGCGGCCCCGGCGAAGGGCCAATTTGTGTGAATGAAAAGCTTACTCCTTTTCTTCCGGGAAGTCAAAAATCCGGGCAAGTGAGTGCCGCCAAATATGGTTCTGCAAGCATTTTATTGATCAGCTATGCATATATTAAAATGCTCGGTGACGAAGGTTTGAAAACTGCGACCGAACATGCAATTCTCAACGCCAATTACATGATGAGCCGGTTGCAAAAGGATTTCAAAATTTTGTTCACGGGTAAAGGAGGAACTTGCGCTCACGAATTTATTATTGATTTGCGACCTTTTAAAAATAGTGTCGGAATTGAAGCAGAAGATGTGGCAAAAAGATTGATGGATTATGGTTTTCATGCGCCAACATTGAGTTTCCCTGTCGCCGGAACCATTATGATAGAGCCAACAGAAAGCGAAAATAAAGAAGAGCTTGATCGTTTTTGTGACGCACTGAATTCCATTTATGAAGAAATAAAAAGTGTTGAAAACGGCGAAGCAGACAAGAAAGACAACGTATTAAAAAATGCACCTCATACCTTATCTGTAATTACTGCAGATGATTGGAATCACAGTTATTCGCGGAGCAAAGCTGCATTTCCTTTGCCTTATCTGAAAGAAAATAAATTCTGGCCCACCATCAGTCGCGTAAATAATACCTTCGGCGACAGGAATTTGATTTGCACTTGCGAGCCTGTAGAAAGTTATATGGAAGTTGAAGGTTAAAGGAAATAAAGGCACAAGCAATTATCATCATATGAATTCACCCATTTGGGAAATATTCAAAAAAGTAATTACTTTGTAAGTACAATTATATAATCATGGAAATTTCCGTAATACCGATAGGAAACTCGAAGGGCATCCGGTTAACAAAGACCGTTTTGGAGAAATACAACATCACTGATTCCGTTGAATTGATTCTTGAAAAAGGATACATAATTATAAAGCCAAAACAAAACCCAAGAAAAGGTTGGGAAAAAGCCTTCAAAAAAATGCATGAAAACGGCGATGACAAATTATTAGTCAACGATGTTTTTGAGGATGAAAATTTTGAAGAATGGGGTTAAATCAATATGAAATTGTATTGGTAAATCTTGACCCGACCATCGGGAGTGAGATGAAAAAAACGAGGCCTGCCGTCATCATTTCACCAAACGAAATGAACAAATATTTAAATACAATTGTCATTGCTCCTGTTACCAGCACTTCAAAGCCTTACCCCACGAGAGCTGCAATCAAGCATGCAAAAGCAAAGGGGTGGGTTGATTTAGACCAGGTAAGAACTATTGACAGGAAAAGAATCGTGAAAAAATTGGGCAGTTTAGCAGAAAAAGAAATCACAAAAGTGAAAGCGATTTTAAAAGAGACTTTCGTAGATTGATAAACTGTCACGAGGAATAACTGCTTGAAAAACTGAAGTCTCATTGAAATAATATTCTTCTTCATTTTTTCTTTACCAAAATAATAATTCCGTTTATTTCTTCATTTACTGTTTTCATTAATACAAACGAAAACGTTTATTAGTCATATTAAAGAATTCGTTCCATTCAATTTATTTTTGTCGGATGAAAATATTATTATCATATTTAAAGCCTTACCGGTGGTTAATTGTTTTAGCACTTTTTCTGGCAGCCACCAACCAGGTTTTTTCATTATTCGCTCCGTGGATCACAGGTCGAATTCTTGATCTTTTTGTTAATCATCCTCATGTATTTCCCAATAAAACACCAAGAACAGAACACCAGTTTTTCTTTGGCAGTGGAGCGTATCACGGATTGCTATTTTTTCTGCTTCTCCTGATCGGAACAGCAATGGTGAGCCGGATTGCAAAAGCTTTCCAGGATTATTTTGGTAATGTGTTGGTGCAAAAATTCGGTGCTACCATCTTTACTGATGGATTGAAACACAGTATGCGCTTGCCTTACCAGGATTTTGAGGATCAAAGTAGTGGAGAAACATTGTCCATATTAACGAAGGTGAGAGAAGACACTGTAAAATTTATCACCAACTTTATAAATGTTTTTTTCATCATCGTCGTAAGTATTGTTTTCATTGCCATTTTTGCCTTCAGGCTCAACTGGATTATAATGCCAGTTTATGTTGTAGGTGTTTTAATGATAGCGATCGTAACCAGTTTTCTAAGCAAGCGAATCAAGGTCATCCAAAAAACTATTGTCACAGAAACGAATGCATTGGCTGGTTCTACAACCGAGTCGCTGAGAAATATTGAATTGGTAAAAAGCCTGGGTCTCACCAACCAGGAAGTCACAAGGTTGAACAACAACACCTTTAAAATTCTCAATCTCGAATTACGTAAAGTCAAAAGTATCCGCACTTTGAGTTTTATACAGGGAACAATGGTGAATTTTTTGCAGCAGGTGATCACCTTTACTTTGTTGTGGCTGATTTTCAGAAATGAGATCAGTCCCGGCCAATATCTTTCACTCACTTTTTATGGATTTTTTCTTTTTGGCCCAATGCAGGAAATAGGAAATATTATCATTTCTTATCGTGAAGCAGAAGCATCTCTTGGGAATTTTCACAGCCTGATGTCAAAACCGCCGGAGGTAAAACCGGTTAAACCAACAACAATTTCAACCATTGAAGAATTAGAATTTATTAATGTAAAATTCAAACATCTTTCCGCACAATATCCGGCACTTTATGATATAAGTTTTGATGTAAAAAAAGGTGAAACCGTCGCGTTTGTTGGTCCTTCAGGTTCAGGGAAAACGACTCTTGTAAAACTTTTGGTTGGATTGTATGTGCCCCAAAAAGGAAAGATTTTATACAACAATATCGACCGTGAACAAATAGATTTTGATGTATTGAGAACGCAAATCGGTTTTGTAACGCAGGACACACAACTTTTTGCAGGCACAATCCGCGAAAATTTACTTTTTGTAAATCCTTCAGCTACCGATGAAGAAATAATGGATGTCTTACAGAAAGCAGCTTCCAACAATTTACTGGCACGTGCTGACAAAGGTCTTGACACTTTAATTGGTGAGGGAGGTGTAAAAGTTTCCGGAGGAGAAAAGCAACGTTTATCAATTGCCCGTGCCTTATTGCGCAATCCACATTTGATGATATTTGATGAAGCAACTTCCTCCCTCGATTCATTGACAGAAGAAGAAATAACTAATACGATCAAAGATGTTTCTTCAAAAAAGGAACAGATCACTATTTTGATTGCGCATCGCTTAAGTACGATTATGCACGCCGACAGGATTTATGTTTTGGAAAAAGGAAAGATTATCGAAACCGGCAATCATGAAGAATTGCTGGCAAAAATGGGTTTGTATTATGCGATGTGGAGGCAACAAATCGGGGAAAGAAAAAAAGTGAACGTGCAGCCACAATTGGTCAATTAAAAATTGCGGTTATTTGTTGCTTTACTCATATTTTAAGGCTTCAGTTGTTCCAAAAAAGTATTCATAATAAATTTCAAATAGTGAAGGTTTTATTTTCTATTTTGAAATTTGAATGCTACTTTTGCAGCCCTCAATTATTCTAAAAGAGGAGAGGTGCCTGAGTGGCCGAAAGGAACGGTTTGCTAAATCGTCGTACGGGTTAAACTGTACCGTGGGTTCGAATCCCTCTCTCTCCGCTGGAATGATTTAAAATTCGGGGCGTAGCGTAGCCCGGTTATCGCGCCTGCTTTGGGAGCAGGAGGTCGCAAGTTCGAATCTTGCCGCCCCGACTGGAAAAAAGCCATTCAACTTTGGATGGTTTTTTGTTTTTATTAAATAGTCAAAGCGAGTGCGTTAAGAAGTGATTAAAGTGAATGAACTTTTAAGAAAATATTTTTAGGAGAAAAGCTTTTTTATGGTTACTTAAGAAGAAAAGTAAGATCATCATTTGAACAAATCTTTCTTTTTGAAAAACCTTCCGGATTGTTTGCTTCTGAAAATATAAAACCTTCTTCTCCAAAGAATTTAAGTACTTCATTTTCCAAATGCAAATAAGTTCCTTCGGGTAAAGCAACGACAGGAACCCGTGGATTCATTCTTACGAATTCTGAAAGACGGTCATCACGCGTTTCGCCATTGAAGCCTTCGATCTTCTTATTCATATAATGAGGATTAAGTTGGAAGGAAAATATTCCAAGAGATTTAAAAGATCTTGGTTCTATAATCGGCATGTCATTGGTCGTTGAAATTGTTGGCCCCAAAATATTAGAACCGGCGCTCCAGCCAATGTAAGGTGTTCCATTCTTTAATTTTTCCCTCATTAAGTCCAGCAATTTCAATTCATACAGGTCATGCAGCAATTTGAACGTGTTTCCACCACCGACCATTATCGCATCTGCATTTTCAAGAACGGAAATCGTACCCGAGGGTAAAACAGTTTTAATGGTTATTGCTGAACCATGAATTGCTTTCCTAACTGCATCAGCGTATCCTTCGTAATTCTGATCAACAGAGGCAAAAGGAAAAAACGCAATATTTGTTGGTTCACTACCCAGGAAATCCTTGATTACTTGAAAAGCTTTTTCCAAAAAATCTGAATTCCCGGATCTCGAACTGCTGAAGGCAAGAATCTTTTCTTTCGTCATTTTTGTATTTGGTAACAGGATAAACGATTATTGCCTGAGGATAAAATCAATTTTATCCAATTCTTCTTTCGAGAAATTGATATTTTTTGTTGCTTCAATTCCTTCTGTCACTTGTTTTGCTTTGCTCGCTCCAAGAATTACTGAAGTGATCCTGTCATCTTTTAGAACCCAGGCAAGGGCCATTTGAGCTAAGGACTGACCACGTTCCTTTGCCACGTCATTCAGTTTCCTTGCTTTATTTATCGCTTCTTCTGTTATTTGAGATTCAGTAATAGCTCCGTTGGGCAAATGACGACCGGCTCTTGAATCTTCCGGTATTCCATTCAAATATTTGTTGGTTAGCAACCCTTGGGCAAGCGAAGAAAATGTGATACATCCCACTTTTTCTTCCTCCAACAGATCAAGCAATCCATCTTCAACCCAACGATCAAACATTGAATAACGCGGCTGAACAATAATACAAGGTGTTCCCAATTGGCGAAGCAAATCAATGGCCTTTTTAGCTTCTTGTGGCTGGTAACTTGAAATGCCTACGTACAAAGCTTTTCCTTGTCGAACAATCAAATCCAGCGCAGCCATTGTTTCTTCCAAAGGTGTGTTAGGATCGGGCCGGTGATGATAAAAAATATCGACGTATTCAAGGCCCATTCTCTTGAGACTTTGATCAAGGCTGGCTACAAGATATTTCTTTGAACCAAAATCTCCATAAGGTCCTTCCCACATCTTCCACCCGGCTTTTGAAGAGATGATCAATTCATCGCGATAAGGGCGCAAGTCCTGCTTCAAAATCTTTCCAAAAGTAACTTCTGCGGCACCAGGGGGAGGGCCGTAATTGTTGGCCAGATCAAAATGAGTAATCCCATTGTCAAAGGCCGTATGAATGATATCACGGCAATTTTCGTAATCATCTATTTCACCGAAGTTGTGCCACAAACCGAGGGAGATCATTGGTAAATCGATGCCACTGTTTCCGCACCTGCGGTAATTCATTTTTTCATAACGGTTTTCATCCGCCTGGTAGGCCATAATTTTAAAATTATAAAGTGAAAAAATACACCAAGGACTTTTACAAATCTAACGACTGAAAAAGTAACAGGCAAAGTAATTGTTCAACGGAAAGGAAGAAAAGGAAATTGTGAGAGAGAAAATGAAGAGAATTATAATTGCAACTTTATTTCTTCATTGCTTTTATCAAAGAAGTGAAATTCAGTAAGATGATAGTTTGAGTTCGGACGAACTTTTATTTTTTCTTTAAACTTCAAGCTCCATCTCATTCTTTTTGATGGGAAACCTTTGGTAAGATAAGCGTGCATAATTGGATGCACTTCAATTGTAAGCCCTGAATGTTTCTGCATGATCAGGTAACTCAGGTTCTTTTCGATTTCATCTTCGAGGACGAGCGTTGAAGAAACTTTGCCTGTGCCACCGCAGCTCGGGCACAACTCCATTGTGTTGATATTCGTTTCCGGCTTCATACGCTGCCTCGTGATCTGCATCAAACCAAATTTGCTGATAGGCAACACTGCGTGCTTGGCGCGATCTTTCCTCATGAACAAATCCATCTGCTCAGCCAGCTTCTTTTTGTTTTCCGGCAGCTTCATGTCGATAAAATCAACCACGATTATACCACCAATATCCCTCAACCGCAATTGCCTTGCAATTTCCGCAGCAGCTTCAAGGTTCGTTTCGAGCGCGTTTTGCTCCTGGTTGTTGCCTACACTTTTGTAGCCACTGTTTACGTCAATTACATGCAGTGCTTCAGTATGTTCAATAATAAGATAAGCGCCGCTTGGAAGATTGACTGTTTTTCCGAAGGAAGCTTTTACTTGCCGCGTAACACCAAAAGCATCAAATATTGGTGAACCATTGCTGTGGTAAGAAAGAATATCAACTTTATCAGGAGCAATCCGCTGAAGATAACTCCTTGTTTCGTTGAAAATATTCTTATCGTTTACAACTATTTTATTAAAGTCTTCAGTCAGAAGATCTCGCAAAATACTGTTGGTCTTAGCTTCTTCCGCCAAAATCTTTGTTGGAGGAACGGAACCTTTTAAATTGCTTTGAATGCTCTTCCATGTATTGGTCAATCCCAATAGGTCGTCATGTAATTCGCTTGCTGGTTTTCCTTCAGCGGCGGTACGAACAATTACCCCAAAATTTTTTGGTTTTACGGCTTCAATAATTTTTTGAAGTCTTTTCCTCTCATCTGAAGAGTGAATTTTTCTTGAAACAGCAATGATATCATTAAAAGGTGTGAGCACCACGTATCTTCCCGGGAGGGAAATCTCGCAACTGAGGCGCGGACCTTTTGCTGCAATTGGCTCCTTAAGAATTTGTACAAGAATATTAGGTTTTCCGCTTAATACTTCGGCGATCTTTCCTGTCTTCACAATTTCAGGCTCTAACAGAAACTTTTCAAAATTTATTCCTGACGGGGAATTATCATTCATCGCCGCCTTTGTGAATTTCAATATCGAACGGATGTAGGGACTAAGATCCGAATAATGAAGAAAAGCATCTTTTTCGAAACCAACATCAATAAATGCAGCATTGAGTCCCGGAATCAACTTTTTTACTTTCCCTAAATACAAATCGCCAACCCCGAAGCTTGAATTTGCATTCTCATTATGCATTTCCACCAGCTTCTTATCCTCAAGTAGGGCTATTTCAACTGCCTGGGGGGCAGCATTTATAATAAGTTCCTTGTTCAAACTTTAAATTCTTTAATCAGTTTTAAAACAAACAGAAGGAAAGGGATAAAGCCGGGTATACCGGCGCGCGAAAAGGAAAAGGTAAAGTAAAAACTCTACTTCTTCTTATGACGATTCTTTCTCAAACGCTTTTTACGCTTGTGTGTAGCGATTTTATGACGTTTTCTTTTCTTACCGCAAGGCATAAATAGTTTATTTAATAATTTTATAAATAAAGACAAATAAATTTTTGCATCTATTTGTCGTGTCACTCTTTAAGTCGTTACTGGTTTCCTTTCAAAAGTTTTATTCGCGCATCAATCTCCTTTGTAAAGGCCGGGTTATTTACCAGGTGCTCGCTTTGTTCGTACCATTTGATGGCATTTTGCTTATCGCCTGCAGCAGCATAAGCATCAGCAAGCCAGGAAACAGCTTCAAGATTATGAGGATCAAAATCCACTACCTTCTTCAATCTTTCGATCGCTTTATTGTATTGATTTGAAATCACACCTCCAATTCCCAATACCATCTGGGCCTGCATATTATTGGAATCTTTCCTTACCACTTCCAGCAACTGCTGAATTCCTTTCATTGTCTGTTGTGGATTTCCGATCATTCCCTCGCCATAAACATAGCAACTTCCCAGTCCAACTTTGAGATCATCATTTTCCGGATCCAGTTTCAGTGCTTGCTCAAAAAGCGAGGCTGCTGTTTGTGCCTCCCACACTTTTTTTGCCGGATCTTCCTCCCGCTTCATATTCTCTAAAATCAACCGGGCTGCAAAAGTGAGCTTTTTTTCTGAATTATCCAACTTAGCAGCTTCAGCCAGGTAATAGGCATAGGGGACAAATTTGCCTGCAGAATCTTTCCAAAAATTGGCAAGCGTTGTGTATTGATCAATACCTTGCTTTTTCAGGTCGCCCCGACTGATGCTGTTTTCAATCTTGCTTACATAAGCGAGTTGACCGGCAGGCAATTGCTGCCTGTAAGCATTTAAAGTATCTTTAATATTGAATTGTGGAGTTTCAGCCTTGGCCATTGAAGGCATTTCTTTCTTGTCGGTAGTTGTTTTGCCAAAGAAAAAAAGTACGAATACCAAAACGACACCTGCCCCTGCTAAAATGATTCGCTTATTCAAAGTTTAAAACCGGTTTTTTTATCAGGCTGCAAAGTTAATGTATTACTGGCTTTTAGGGAAGTTCCTTTTCTTTAATTTGCTCTACAAATTCTTTTGAAGGTTTAAAGGCAGGAATATAGTGTTCGGGAATTTCTACTGCTGTGTTTTTCTTGATGTTACGGCCGATTTTTGCCGCTCTTTTTTTAGTAATAAAACTGCCGAAGCCCCTGATGTAAATATTTTCACCTTCACCAAGTGATTTCTTTACTTCTTTAAATAAGTTTTCCAGTGTTACGAGAACATCTACCTTTGCTATTCCCGTATTTTCTGATATCCGGTTAATTAAATCTGCTTTTCTCATTTTAAACTCTTTTTAAGTTAGATGAAAATTAAAATGTGTTTTAAAGATGCTTCAACCAGGTATCACAAATTTAACAATCTTTCTTGTAATAACCTGCTATAATATCTTTTGTGTATTTTTTTTTTTTTGATTTTACCACAAGAAGTTTACCACGAAATGATATTAATTAAAATATTACTTAATTCATAAATGCAAACCCAGAATTTTTTTGCAGATGCGCTGCTAATGTGGAACGATTTGGACAATAAGAGGGAAATGCCCTGGAAGGGTGAAAGCGATCCATACCGGATTTGGATAAGCGAAATTATTTTACAACAAACAAGAGTTCAGCAAGGTTTGGAATATTACAACCGGTTTATAAGCACTTTACCTGATGTTAAATCTTTGGCGACAGCTCCCGAAAAGAAAGTCTATAAACTTTGGGAAGGGCTGGGTTATTATTCAAGATGCAAAAACCTGATCGCCACTGCTCAATTCATTTATAAGGATCTGGACGGAAAATTTCCGGATAAATTTGAGGATATTTTAACGTTGAAAGGGGTCGGCAATTATACCGCTTCGGCCATCGCTTCCTTTGCTTTCAACTTACCTCACGCAGTTGTTGATGGAAATGTTTTGCGGGTATTATCTCGGTTTTTTGGAATCGAAACGCCGATTAATTCAACAGAAGGAAAAAAGTTTTACGCATCGCTTGCTCAATCGCTCCTCGATAAAAAACAGCCGGGAAAATACAACCAGGCTTTAATGGACTTTGGTGCGATCATTTGTAAACCTGCAGCGCCTCTATGCAACGTATGTCCATTACAAAAAAAATGTGTCGCGTTTAAACAAAACAGGATTGCCGAATTGCCGGTAAATACAAAAAGGATAAAATTGAAAGAACGATTTTTCACTTACCTGGTCTTACAGTATGAAAACCAGTTTTATGTGCGAAAAAGAACTGCAAAAGATATTTGGCAAAATCTCTATGAATTTGTTCTTATTGAATCAAAAAGTCTGTTGAACGCAAATGAATTGAAAGTAAACGAAGAAATTTCTACTATTTTAAATCCGGCTGATTTCACGATACTATCTGTTTCGAATATTCAAAAACAAAGGCTTACACACCAGCTTATTTCAGCCAGGTTTATATGTTTAAAAATAAACAAACCATTACAACCCGAAGGATATTCTCTTGTGGCAATGAAGCAGTTGAAAAGCCTTCCATTTCCGAAATTGATCACATCATTTTTAGCAGATAAAAATGTATCTTTAAGTTGACTTTTAAGATTTTTAATAGATAAAAATTCGGTTATGCGTGGAGTAAATAAAGTGATGTTAATTGGCAACCTGGGCAAGGATCCGGAAATCCAATATCTCGAAGGAAATATCCCCGTAACCAAATTTCCATTAGCCACAACCGAAACATATAAAGACAAGAACGGCAAATTAATTTCTCAAACCGAGTGGCACAATATTGTTCTTTGGCGCGGCCTTGCCGAACTTGCTCAAAAATATTTGCACAAAAGCAGCCTCGTTTATATTGAGGGCCGCCTCAAAACAAGATATTGGGAAGACCGGGAGCACAACAAAAAAGCAGTGACGGAAATTGTTGCTGATAACCTGATCATGCTGGACAAACGAACTGATATGCCACATAGTGAAGAACCGCATGATTCTTTTGGAACACACGAACAAAATGATCCTGAAAAAGAAGAATAAAAACCTTTAAATGCACTTTTTATTAAATTTCTATCTTTAGATTATAATTTCGCTCAACAAAAAGTAATCATTTGCATTCATTATTAGCCATTACCCCTGCATCTACGAACACTATTCTATTTTTTGTTCTTCTGGTGCTGCTTGTGCTTTCATTTCTGTTTGCAGGTTCCGAAATGGCTTTTTTTTCATTGTCGCTCAAAGACATCAATATGCTCAAGACCCGGCAGCAACCTTCTTACAAAAGAATTGTGTCGCTGTTGGAAAATCCAAAAGCTTTGATGGCTTCATTACTAATCGCAGGCACGCTCGTTAATATTGGAATTATTCTTATTTCAAACCTTCTTTTGGATCAATGGATCTATGCTTTAGACTTGCACCCTGCTATCACTTTTATAATAAAGGTTATAGCCATAACAATCGTTTTGGTTTTGTTTTGCCAGGTATTACCGAAGGTTTGGGCAGCACATCATAAAATCTGGTTCGCCTCCACTGCCTCGCTGATCGTGGAAATAGTCGACAACCTGCTTTATAAAATAAGTATACGACTTGTTGCTTTTAATTCTTCTGTTGAAAGAGCATTTCAATCTAAAAATAAATTGAAGGATGATTCTCAACTGGATGACGCCATTGACCTGTTGCCTGATAACAAAGCTTCCAGCGAGGAAAAGCAAATATTGAAAGGAATTAGAAAATTCAGTAACACTACGGTAAAGCAAACGATGCGTCCACGGCTGGATGTGAGTGGCATTGAGGCTTCAATTCCCTGGAACACACTTCTAAATAAAGTAAAAGAGTATTCTTATTCGCGGTTGCCTGTTTATAAAAACAATCTTGACGAAATAGTCGGAATTATTCATACCAAAGATCTGTTGCCGCATTTGAATGAGCCAGATCTGGATTGGAATCCATTGATGCGCCCGGTTTTTTATGTTCATGAACAAAAATTGATTGAAGACCTTTTGCAGGATTTCAGGAATAAGCGTATACACATGGCCGTTGTAGTCGATGAATTTGGCGGAACTTCCGGCATCATCACTTTGGAAGATATCATGGAAGAAATTATTGGCGACATACAGGATGAATTTGATGACGAACAATTGGCAAGCAAAAAACTTGATGATTTTAATTATGTGTTTGAGGGGAAAATCATGATCAATGATCTTTGCAGGATACTGAATATTCCAACTCACACTTTTGACCTGTTGCGTGGCGAAAGTGATTCTCTTGCAGGATTGATACTTGAGATCGCCGGAGAATTTCCGCAGGTAAATCAACAATTTGAAACCAATAATTATATTTTTACCGTCCTCGAGATCAACAAGAACCGGATCTCAAAAGTGAAACTAACTTTAAAACAAAAAAACGAAAAATAATTCATCTTATCTTGGACCAAAATCGAAACATGCCGCGAATATTTTTTGTCTTTTTTGTTGGTTTACTGATCAGCTGCAATTCAAATTACACCTCAAAAAAAGAAGGATATTTTAAGATAGATTTTCCCAAAAAACAATACACTACTTTTAATGAACCTGGCTATCCATATACATTCGAATACCCGGTTTATGCAAAGATTGCCAAAGATTCAAGTTATTTCCAGCAAGGAGCCAAAAATCCTTATTGGATCAATATTGAATTCCCAACTTTTAATGGAACAATATTCATAAGTTATAAAAAGATCGGTGGCATTTCTGATTATAAAGTGAAAGATGCAGAAGGCAAATACCATGATTCCACGGGTGTAAACAGTTTTCAAAAAATGGTGAATGATGCTTACAACCTCACTTATAAAAATGATGTAAAAGCTTATTCAATTGAAGACAGCCTCATGCATACGCCTAATGGCATCACTGGTGTTTTTTTTAAGGTTTCCGGGGATGTGGCCACCGCCAAACAATTCTTTTTATCAGATACAACTCACCATTTTTTGAGAGGAGCTTTGTATTTTGATGCTACACCAAATGAAGATTCCCTTCGTCCTGTAAATGATTTTTTGCAAAAGGACATGAAACATTTGATCAATACTCTACGATGGAAGCAGGATGGCGGCAATTAATAAAAGATTTAAAAATATTTTCCAAATTGCACCAGCGCATCCAAAACGTTTTAGCTTTACAGTTTTAAAAATAGTTGCTTTATGGAGGAACGCCTCAAAGAGTTAGCCGGCAAACTTGACGGAGATTTATTTACAGATGATACCATGCGGATGTTGTATGCCACCGATGCTTCTGCTTACCAGGAAAAACCGTTGGCGGTTGCGATTCCGAAGTCAGTGGATGATCTGAAAAAGTTGATAGCTTTTGCAAATAAAAATAACACTTCACTAATTCCAAGAACCGCCGGCACTTCGCTCGCCGGGCAGGTGGTAGGTGCAGGAATTGTTGTCGATGTTTCAAAATATTTTACAAAGATCCTCGAAGTAAATAAGGAAGAAAAATGGGTGCGTGTGCAGCCGGGAGTGATCCGGGACGAATTGAATATGTTCCTTAATCCTTATGATTTGTATTTTGGTCCTGAAACGTCAACGGCCAACAGGGCGATGATTGGCGGAATGGTTGGCAACAACTCCTGCGGTTCCAACTCTGTTGTATACCGAAGCACACGTGAGCATTTGCTTGAGGTGAAAGCGCTTTTAAGTGATGGAAGCGAAGCCGTTTTTAAATCTGTGAGCCTTGACGAGTTTCATCACAAATGTGAGGGCAACGGCCTGGAAGCTTCGGTTTATAAAAACATCCGAAGCTTACTGAGTAATTATGACAACCAGCTTGAAATAAGAAAAGAATTTCCAAAGAAAAGTGTCGAGCGAAGAAACACAGGTTATGCTTTGGACATTTTGTTGGAAACTGCACCTTTTGTTGCAGGCAAAGAAGATTTTAATTTTTGCAAGTTGATCGCCGGCTCAGAAGGAACTTTGGCTTTTATAACAGAAATAAAATTAGATGTTGGCCCTCTTCCGCCAAAGGAAACAGGATTGCTTTGTGTTCATTTCAATTCGATTGATGATGCCTTGCGTGGAAATCTTATCGCTTTGAAATACAAGCCCCGCGCAAGTGAGCTCATTGATCATTACATTCTTGAATGCACAAAAGGAAACATCGAACAAAGTAAAAACCGTTTTTTTGTTGAGGGAGATCCTGAAGCAATTCTTGTTGTAGAATATTCCGGAGCAAACCGTGATGAAATTATACATACAGCGAAAGAATGTGAAAATGAAATGCGCGCTTCCGGGCTTGGTTATCATTTCCCATTGCTGTTTGGTGAAGACACCAAAAAAATATGGACGCTAAGGAAAGCCGGATTGGGTTTGTTAGGCAATATGCCTGGCGATGACAAAGCAGTTCCTGTTATTGAAGATACTGCGGTAGATACAGAAGATCTGCCTGCCTACATCCGTGAATTCAACGAAATACTGAAAAAATACGGTTTACACGCAGTTCATTATGCACATGCTGGCTCAGGAGAATTGCATTTACGCCCGATCATCAATTTAAAAACCGAAGAAGGCAACCAGCTTTTCAGAACAATTGCAGAAGAGATCGCAACGCTGGTAAAAAAATACCAGGGTTCGTTGAGTGGCGAACATGGTGATGGCCGTCTTCGTGGTGAATTCATCAGGCAAATGGTGGGCGAAAAAAATTATAGGTTATTCAAAGAAGTAAAGAAGGCGTGGGATCCAAATAATATTTTCAATCCAAATAAGATTGTGGATACACCGCCGATGAACACCATGCTCCGTTACACGCCGGGGCAAAAAACGCCGGAATTCAAAACGGTTTTTCGTTTCTACAACCAGGACATTTTGCAACATGCAGAACAGTGTAACGGGACCGGAGATTGCCGAAAGACCCATCTTTCCGGAGGGACCATGTGCCCATCCTACATGGCCACGAAAAATGAAAAAGATACTACACGCGCAAGAGCCAATATTTTAAGAGAGTTCCTCACCAATTCTACCAAAGTAAACCGTTTTGACCATAAAGAAATTCATGAAGTGATGGACCTTTGCCTGAGTTGCAAAGGTTGCAAATCAGAATGTCCTTCCAATGTGGATGTGGCCAAACTTAAGGCAGAATTTTTGCAACATTATTACGACGCGAATGGTGTTCCGTTTCGTTCCAAATTGATTGCGCGGTTTAATCAATCTGCAAAATTAGGTTCAATTGCTCCGGGCATTTATAACTTCATGATGTCCGCACCGGTAATAAGTACTTTGGTTAAAAAGTCTGTCGGCTTTGCTCCAAAAAGATCTATGCCGGAGCTTTCAAAAGTTCCATTAAAAAAATGGTACAAGCGGAGAAAGACTAACGGAAACGGACAAACGCAAACTAAAAAGGTTTATTTGTTCTGTGATGAATTTACCAATTACAACGATACAGAAATTGGTAAGAAGGCGATCATGTTGCTCGAAAGGCTGGGTTATGAAGTGGTGATTCCAAAGCATGAAGAAAGCGGAAGAGCGTGGCTTTCCAAAGGCCTGTTAAGAGATGCCAAAAAGATCGCTAATAAAAATATCAAATTATTAAGCCCCTTAATAACAGAAGAAACACCACTTATTGGTATAGAACCCAGTGCTATCCTTACTTTCAGGGATGAATACATTGATCTTGCAGATGATGAAAATTTTGCAACAGCAAAAGCACTTTCCAAAAATGTTTTTACAATTGATGAATTTATAGGAAAGGAGATACAAAAAGGAAATATCAAAAAAAGTTCGTTTACTACAGAAAAGCGGCACATTAAACTTCATGGACATTGTCATCAGAAAGCCTTGTCATCAGTGGCGGCGTCTGTAAAAATGATGTCACTCCCCGAAAATTATTCTGTTGAACTAATTCCTTCCGGCTGCTGCGGAATGGCCGGCTCTTTCGGTTATGAAAAAGAACATTATGATCTGTCAATGAAAATTGGTGAATTGGTGTTGTTTCCCGCAGTAAGAAATAAAGCAGAAGATGTGATCATTGCCGCACCGGGAACCAGCTGCCGTCACCAGGTAAAAGATGGCACAGGTGTCAAGTCTTTGCATCCGGTTGAAGTGATGTATGATGCTTTGATCTGAAAAAACACTTAAGAAACTTTCCGTTGGAGAGGAAATCTGTTAAGATTTTACAGTTTGGTATTTTCTCTTCCTGGCCCATTGATAAATCAAACCAAAGATAATGATGAGTAATACGGGCAGAATGAGATTCAGCATTTCCCAAAAACCACGTTCATCGGCTGTTTTTTTAGGATCAAGGAGCCGAAGCTTATAATCTTTTGATTTCGCTTCAGTAAGTCCTGCATTGTTGATCAAATATTGAATGCAATTGTCAACAAATTGCCTGTTGGCAAATTGATATTCATACTGAGTTCCCACCGTATAAGGATTCATCCCCATCGGTAATAGCTGGCCTTTATAAGTCCCGTTCAAAACAATGTCGCCATCAGAAACGATGATCATCTTGTTGTTTTCAATATTCTTGCTCATGAAAGGAGAACCATAGGCATCCAAAGAATCAAGCTGGGCACGGCTCAAACGGTTTTTATACAAAGAAGAAAACTTTCCTTCAAGCAATACACCTGCAATCAGATCCTTCTTGTTAAATTCAGCGTCTACCGGTGCATTCCTGTTTTCTGCGCCGCTTATTAATGCCGGCGTTGCAATAGTTCTTGAATTAGCTGAAGAACTCAAGAGGATTGTTTTCTTAATGCCCGGTGCGCTAACCGTATCAATTGTATTTACAAATTTCCCTTCTACAAGGCCGAGGTTTTTATTGATAACGCTGTTTTGTTTTGATTCAAAAAGCGGGTAATAATTCCAATGCAAAAAATCAAACTGATCTTTTCCATTAACACTAAAAGGTAAAAAATCACATTGCAGATCCATCAAAAGATCCGGATTAATTCGAATGCCATATTTGAAAAAAAGATCTTCCAACTGAAGATTCCTGTCATAAGCAATCACCTGGTTTTTTATTTGAAGACTATCGGCTTCTGCATTCAGCCTGTCTATAAAACACAATAACTTGCCGCCGTGCATCACATATTGATCGATCTTTAATTTTTCAGCATCAGTAAAAGTAAGTGTTGGCTTTACGATGATCATCATTTTAAATGTGTCGGGAACCACAGGCTCTTTTGAAAGATCCATCATAAAAAGAGAATAGTTTTTCTTCAAAACATTCTCGACCAGGTCATAAGTTTCCGGGCCTGTTGGTTCGCCATTTCCAACGGCATAGGCTACCATTGGCTTTTGATTATTAATAATTTTTTCAATGCCGTTTGCAAAATCATATTCGAGCAAAGCCTCTGCACTATTGAGTTCTGGCGGAGTAATAAAGTTATTGGAACCGGAATATAGATTCACCGGTTGCAACTTATTTTGATAACTAACAATGGCCGATGGAAAAATGTATTGCGATTGTTCACCCTCTTTCAGCTGCACTTTTAAATTGATGGGCACAAGACCAAGAGATGAAAGTGTATCCGCATAAGTTCTTTCAGAGCCGGGAATCTTTTCATCGGCAGAAATCAATTTATAATGAATATTTCCATGAGAATATTCCTGGAATTCCTGGAGAAGTTCCTGTGCCGATACAGATAATTTTTTAAATCCTGCAGGAATATCGCCTCTCAGGAAAATGTATACTTCCATCTTCTGATCGATAGACCTCAGAATTTTTTTTACAGGATTGGAAATAGTGAACCGCTTTTCATTGGTAAGATCAACGCGTTTATGAAAAATGGAAGCCAGGTAATTGATCAATACAATTGCAATGATAATTATGAGCCACCACCATTTTTTATTCGCGGTTAATTTCATTATTGGGCTGCTATTTTTTGATTAGGTTTTGTTTGGTGGCAAAAAGAAAAATAAAAATCACACTCAGGAAATAAATGACATCGCGTGTATCCAATACGCCGCGGCTGATACTGCGGTAGTGAAAATCGATACCAAGCATTTCTATATAATAATCTGCATTGCCTGTAAACACAGGTAATTGGCTAATTGCACTAAACCCAAAATACAGAACAATACAGGCAAACGCGCTTAACAAAAATGCAATAACCGAATTGGACGTTAGACTTGAACACCAATTGGTAATAGATGCAAAAACTGAAGCAAGAAAAAATAATCCAATGTATGAACCGGTAATTGCACCGCTGTCAATTCCGCCGGTTGATGATAAAGATTGAATTGTAATGACGTAAAGAACTGTAGGAATTAAAGCGATAATGATCACTGCAATAATGGCAAAATATTTTCCAAAAACAATTTGCCATTTGGTCAAAGGGCTCGTTTTCAACGTTTCAAATGTGCCGGACTTAAATTCATCAGCAAAACTCCTCATTCCAAGTGCAGGAATCAGAAAAATAAAAACCCACGGAGCAAGATCAAAGAAGGAACTGAGGGTAGCATAACCAAAATCAAAAATATTGCTGTCTTTTAGAACAAAAAGATACAGCGCATTTATCAATAAAAATAAGATAATCGTAATGTAACCTGTAAGGCTACTGAAAAATTGGTAAAATTCTTTTTTGGCAATTGATATCATTCCTGGTATTCGGATGCAATTTAAGGGAAGAAAAATAATAATTCCATTCTGTAAAAACGCCAAGTTGCAGAAAAAAATTCAAGAATGAAACACAATAATGTTATTTGTTTATTTTTTACGAAATTAATATTAACAAAGCAGCGTTTTCAAAACCATTTTTGTCTTTTAAAAAGTTTGTATTGCTTGATAACCTTTTTAGTTTTTACGATTAATATTATTTAATAGAATAAACCGAGGAAAATTAGAAAAGCAATCTTCCGAGGTTTATTTTGTTATTTAATATTAGTATCAAAACGAACTGAACCTTTGCCGAAACGAACTGCAAAGTTCCCCTGAAAAGGGGAATTTTTTTTGGATAATATTTTGGCAAAAAAATAGCCGGCATAGGCCGGCAAAATAAAATAATTGAATATGTATTTATACGCTGAAACTCTCTCCACATGCGCAACTACGACTTGCATTCGGGTTGTTGAAGTAAAAACCTTTGCCGTTTAATCCATCACTGAATTCAAGCGTCGTGTTCACCAGGTATAAAAAACTTTTCAAATCAGTAACCAACTTAATTCCCTTGTCTTCAAATTCCTGGTCTTTGGGTTTCAATTCATTTTCAAAGTCCATTTTATAACTCAAACCGGAACATCCGCCACTTTGCACACTCACACGAAGAAAATATTCATCGGGTGAAAGGTTTTTTTCTTCCATGAGTTTCACTACCCGATCTTTTGCCTTTTCACTTATATAAATCATAATAAAATCTTATTAATTAAAATTATTAAACTACAAAATTACAATAGAATCCAACGATCAAGAAGACTTTGGAGCAAACATTAACATTCAAATTAATAAATAGTTTTAACAGCAGAATAAAGATGTTCAACAAATTGCTGAGCGGTAAAATCTATTTCTTCTTCTGTCGTAAACCTTCCCAGGCTGAATCTTAAAGAGGAAAGTGCTTCCTCATCCGTTAATCCCATTGCTTTCAATACAAATGAAGGGCTTTGTGTTGCCGAAGTGCACGCAGATCCGGAACTTACAGCGATGTACTTACTAAACTTTCTCATCAGGTCGGTACTATCCGCATTTTTAAAACTCATATTTAACGTGTTGGGAATCCTCTCGATTCTGCTGCCATTAACCTGACTGCCTTTTATTTTTCTTAGTTCTGTTTCCAGTTTATCTCGCAATTGCGCGATCTTCAATGCTTCTTTTTGCATTTCGACTTTGCATAGCTCGCACGCTTTTCCAAAACCAACAATTCCCGGGACATTTAATGTTCCGCTGCGCAAACCTCTTTCATGGCCTCCCCCATCAATCTGTGCAGTAAGTCTTACGCGTGGATTTTTTCTCCTCACATACAAGGCACCGACACCTTTTGGTCCATATATTTTGTGCGAAGAAAAAGCCATCAAATCAATATCCTCATTAATCACATTCACCGGTATTTTGCCTACAGCCTGGGTAGCATCAGAGAAAAATAAAATAGAATTCTTCTTAGCTGTTTTGCCTATTTCTTTTATGGATTGAATAACGCCTGTTTCATTATTGGCATACATAACAGAAATTAAGATCGTTTGCGGTGTGATTGCATTTTCGAGTTCCTTTAAATCGATCAAACCTTCTGAATCAACATCCAGGTAAGTAATTTCAGCGCCTAATTTTTCCAGGTGATGGCAGGAATCCAACACCGCTTTGTGTTCAGTTTTAACGGTAATGATGTGATTCCCTTTGCTGTTGTAAGTTTCATAAACTCCCTTCAACGCGAGATTATCAGCTTCAGTAGCGCCGGAGGTAAAAACGATTTCATTCGGCTCGGCATTGATGAGTTGAGCAACTTGTTCGCGCGCAATATCAACGGCCTCTTCTGCCTGCCAGCCAAAGCTGTGTGTATGACTTGCCGCATTGCCAAAATATGTTGTAAAAAAAGGCAACATACTTTCCAGCACCCGTTCATCTACAGGCGTAGTCGCATTATTGTCGAGATAAATTGGCAACTGAAGCATATTTTACACAAATTTACTTGAAAGGTTTGAGAGTTGATTTTGACCGGAGCACAAGTCATTATCTTAAATTTGATAAAGAATATGAAAACCGGTTTTGTTTCACAATAGAAATTATTACAAATGAAAAAGATTGAACACATTGGAATTGCAGTTAAGAACCTTGAAGATTCGATTCCTTTATTTGAACAAATATTAAATACCAATTGTT
>DASTXM010000147.1:0-11218 GCA_035765495.1 Hanamia sp. | reverse complement strand
TTTATCAGGGATTGATAAACATAAAGAGCAGTTGAAAATGCTCTTTTTTAACCCGGGGAAAAAGATAAACGGCCTTCCTTTCATAAGCAATAAAACCGAAATTTTTGATCCTTCGATGGCAGGCAATTATAACATGTATATTGATTACCGCAATTATAATTCTATGCCTTGCTATGTATTTACCATTGATGTAAAAGACGGTCGCAAAAGCAATGTGGTGATCGATGAAATGACCACGTGGTTTGATGCGGAAACTTTAGAAGTCGTGGCGCGCAATTATGAATTGAGTTATGATGCCGGCGTTTATGATTTTAATGTAAGAATGGAAGTGCAACTTACCAAGGTTGGCGATCTGTTGGTTCCTTCAGTTTTAAATTACAATGGCAACTGGAAAGTGATCTTCAACAAAAGAGAACGGGGACTTTTTACTGCGACGCTTTCGGATTTTACGAAATAATTCCTTAATAATATTTACTTCTGGTAATATCTTTTTGATAAGGATAAATACTCAAAATAAGCAGAACGTTTTTGCTTTCGAGGGAAAAAAACAAAACATTTTTTTTATCTAATTTATAAAGAAAAATGTTTTCTTTAGATGTCGGCCGAGCCCGTGAAGGAACTTCTGCTAACTGTTCAACTATTTTAAAAGTGTGGGAAACAAACTTCTCTGCTGATTGGACCGACCAGTTGTCTTGCAGGTAGAAATGACATTTTTAAAATCGTTTTGTGCTTCATCTGACCAAACTATTTTGTAAGCCATTGATCTACTTTTTTCTTCATTTGTTCATGAGTTATGTATCTGCCATTTTTATAATCATCAAGTGCCCTGTGGATTTTCTCCTTTAACTCTGGTGGTAAAGTTTTAATCATCACTTCCTCAATACTTTCCTTTTGATTTAATAATTGATACACCTCTTCAATCAACTTTTCGTCAGTAGTATCTTTAATCTTTTGAAGAATGTCTTCTCTTTTATCATTTGTATTCATGAAAAATATTTAACTCACTTAAAATTAATAAAAGTTTCCTGAAATAGTTAGTTATTAAAAGCTATGTAATTATTTCTTTTACTTCAGTTAAAGTTTTCTGGAAAGCGCATAATTCCTCCACTTCTCAATCACCGCACTCATATCTTCCGGCAGCGGACTTTCAAAATTCATTTGCTTTTTTGTTACCGGATGAACAAAACCAAGTTGCTGTGCATGTAGCGCATGACGAGGGCAAAGTGCAAAACAATTTTCCACGAATTGCTTGTATTTATTAAAAACGGTTCCTTTCACTATTTTGTCGCCGCCATAGGTTTCATCATTAAAAAGCGGGTGACCAATGTATTGCATATGCACTCTTATCTGGTGAGTGCGGCCTGTTTCCAGGCGGCACTCTATGAGCGTTACATAATTAAATCTTTCCAAAACTTTATAATGCGTTATCGCTTCCTTGCCGTATTCACCTTCGGGATAAGCAGCAAAAATTTTTCTAAATCTTTGATGGCGCCCAACATGCGCCATGATCGTTCCTTCGTCTTCATCAAAATCACCCCAAACTAGCGCCACATATCTCCGGTGAACGGTGTGATCAAAAAATTGTTTGGCAAGGCCGGTCATTGCTTTGTTAGTCTTGGCCATCACCAGAAGTCCGGAAGTATTTTTATCGATGCGATGGACTAATCCAAATCTTGGAAGTTCGCTTTCGTCAATTTCCGGATTTTGTTGTTTCAGGTGCCAGGCAACCGCATTTACCAAGGTGCCGCCGGGGTTGCCACTTCCGGGATGAACTACCATTCCCGCTTCCTTATCTACAATCATCAGGTCGTCATCTTCATAAACAATTTTGAAAGGAATATTTTCTGGAATGATCTCATTGCTTTCAGGCGAATAGTCCTGGTAAATAACAATCCTATCAAGCGGCTTCACTTTATAATTTGCTTTAACAGGATGTTCGTTCACCAAAACCCTTTCTGCTTCTATCGACTGTTGAATTTTATTGCGTGTAGCACCTTCAATCCTTCCCATCAAAAATTTATCAATCCGCAATGGATCCTGTCCTTTCGCACAAACGATCGTCTCCCGCTCAAAAAGTTCTTCCTGTTCTTCCTCGTTTTCAGAAGGATTTATATTTTCATTTATTTCACTCATAATTGAATTCATTTGCCAATTGCTCATTGCTCATTGACCATTGCTCATTCCTCATTGCCCATTGCCCACTGCCTCCCTTATCTTTGCAAATTAAAATCTTTGAATTGGAAAAACAGCAGATCATTTTTGAAGACCTTGATGTGATCAATTACAAATCAGCATGGGATTACCAGGAAGAACTCGTAAAAAATAACCTTGCCATAAAATCAGGGACACGGGCTTTGGAAAAGGAGGGCAAAGCAGTTCCGGCACCTAAAGAGTTACCAACAAAAAATTATCTTCTTTTTTGTGAGCATCCTCCTGTGTATACTTTGGGAAAAAGCGGCCACATGGAGAATGTGCTGATCAGCGAGAGCGAAATGGAAGAGCAGGAAATTGAATTTTTTAAAACCAACCGCGGAGGTGATATTACTTTTCATGGGTTGCAACAAATTGTCGGTTACCCCATCCTCGACCTTGAAAAATTCTTTACCGACATCGGTAAATACATGCGGAGTTTGGAAGAAGTGATCATTCTAACGATTGGTGAATATGGAATTAAAGGTGACCGCAGCAAAGGCGAAACAGGCGTTTGGATCGATCCGGGAGTACCCGGAAAAGCAAGAAAGATCTGTGCGATGGGCATTCGTTGCAGCCGGTGGATAACGATGCACGGGTTTGCCCTGAACGTCAATACAGACCTTAGTTTTTTCAACAATATCATTCCCTGCGGTATTGTAAACAAGCAGGTAACATCTATCGAAAAAGAATTGGGACGCAAAGTAGATTTTGAAGAAGTAAAAGAAAAAGTAAAAAGAAATTTCGAGCAGGTTTTTAATGCGAAAATTATCTGAGACATCATCTCAATATCATCCTCAAACATTTCATTAAATTTTTAATAACAGATCCTTAACGGAAATTTTTAAGATTCTCCGTCTTAGTAGAAAACGCTGAAGGAATACAAAAACTAAAAACAAGTTGTATGAAAAAAATTCAATTGACTGCCATTTTTATTGCTTTCTTTTTTGCAGGACATGCACAAATGAAAAATTTTATTGATCAGCCTTACATCGAGGTAGCGGGAAATGCGGATACACTCGTAACACCGGACGAAATTTATATCCAGATCAATATTTCTGAAAAGGATACCAAAAACAAAACTTCAGTGGAAGAACTGGAAAGAAAAATGTATGATGCAATAAAGAGTCTTGGAATTGATGTTGACAAAAATCTAACTACCAGTGATATTTCAAGCAATTTTAAAAATTACTTTTTAAAGGGAAAAGAAGTTTTGAAATCGAAAGATTATATGTTGAAAGTAAAAGATGCTGTGACTGCAACGAAAGTTTTTATGAAATTGGAAGACCTTGGTATTTCAAACAGTTCGATCGATCATGTTGATTATTCAAAAAAAGAAGAAATGAAAAACATAATGCGTACGCGGGCGATGGTAAATGCAAAAACCCGTGCGGAAGCTTTAACCGAGCCTTTGCATCAAAAAGTAGGACGTGCGATTTATATTTCTGATAATGAAAATTATGTGATTCACCCGATGATGAAAGAGACTACTGCTCGTTTTGATGTATCTGGTTACACTCCAGGTGCAGCTCCTCTACCCGAAATTAATTTTGAGAAAATAGAGATCTCATCCAACATCAACGCAAAATTTATTTTGGAATAAAACAAAAATTTCTCTCTATACAATCAGTGTTTTTTTAAAAGTCTCCTGTTTTCAGGAGGCTTTTTATTTAGTAGTAAACGAAGAAAAACAAAGAATTTTTTTCCGAATTCGTAAATCACTTTTCCCGATTCCGTAAATGGTTTGGCGCACTTCCCTCTTTTTTTGCAGAAAAATACTATGAGAATGAAAAGAATAAAATTTGCATTACCCGGGTTGCTTTTGTTATGTTCTATGGACACGAATGCACAACAAAAAGGTTCGGTAAAAACATTAAAGGAAATAATTGTCACGGGATACAAAGCTGTAAATGGAGTGGGTCATTTGCTCGAATCGGAAGACGGTGTCGTTTATGCAGGAAAAAAAACTGAAGTGATTGTAGTTGATAGTTTGGATGCAAATAAGGCGATCAATAACACAAGGCAAATTCTCGGAAGGATTCCCGGGTTGAATATTGTTGAAACAGAAAGCAATGGTTTTACAGCAAATGGAATCGCTACGCGTGGATTGAATCCAACTCAGAGTATTGAAATGAATACACGACAAAATGGTTACAACATCAGCGCGGATGTGTTTGGATATAATGAAGCTTATTACCTTCCGCCGATGGAGGCAGTTAAGCGAATAGAATTGGTGCGTGGTTCCGCTTCCCTACAATTCGGTCCGCAATTCGGTGGACTGGTCAATTACATTTTGGAAGACGCACCCCTTAATAAAAAATTTGAATTTCGGACGTCGCAAACTACAGGAAGTTTTGGAATGTTCAATTCATTCAACTCCGTTGGCGGCCATTTTAATAAGTTCAGTTATTATGGTTTTATTCAAAACCGTAATATGGAGGGAGAAAGACCAAACAGTCGTCAGTGGCAGCTTTCAGGCTTTGGAAAGATCAAATATGCGATTTCTGAAAGGATAAATATTTCACTTGAATATTCTTTATTGCGCAACAAAATTCAAATGCCCGGTGGGTTATCTGACAGTCTTTTTAACGCGAATCCAAAAGCTTCCACTCGCTCAAGAAATTGGCTGAAAAGTCCCTGGAATGTATTGAACAACACGATCAACTTTCATCCGGGCATCAACACGAGGATCAGTCTGAAAACTACTTACATTTTTAGTGACCGTTCCCTGGTTTGGCGCAATGAGGATGGGGGACCTTCTGCTCCAGACGACATCGATCCAGCTACAGGACAATACGTGCCAAGAGAAGTTGAAAAAGAAGATGTAAAAAGTATTGCCACAGAATTGAGGTTCTCAGAAGATTACAACCAGGCGCGTTCAACATTGGCAGCAGGAATCCGTGTTTCTTATTCGAAATTCGACAGGCTTGAGGGTGGCGAAGGAACTACCGGAAGCGATTTTGATCTTTCCGTTACAGGTCCATGGGAAAAGAATATGCAATTTACCACTACCAATGTTGCACCCTTTGCCGAAAATATCTTTCGCATCGGTGATAGATTCACAATTACCCCCGGCGCAAGATTTGAGTTTTTGAAAAGTACAGCGAATGGTTATGTGGATGAAGATGATAATAAGATTGTTACCGATAAAACCAAAACCCGTGGATTTTTTCTCGGAGGAGTTGGGATGGAATACAAGTTCAAACCGAATAATGGTTTTTATGCCAACATCAGCCAGGTATATAAACCCGTCGACTACAGCCAGCAGCAGCCATTTGGGGTGGCAGCAAGAATAGATGATCATCTTAAAGATCCGTTTGGATTTAATTCTGATCTGGGTTACAGGAACATTATCAAAAATTACCTGAACATTGATGTGAGCGCTTTTTATCTTGCTTACAACAACCGGATTGGCGAAGTGTTGAAAACAGATGCAACGACGGGAGAGGAATATGCTTTTCGTACAAACGTCGCCAGCAGTGTGCACAAAGGTTTGGAAACCTATTTTGAATTGGACATACTGAAATTGAAAGATCCTCATTCCTCAAAAGGATTAAGTGTTTTCAACTCATTTGCCTGGATAGATGCAAAATATACTTCCGGTGAGTTTAAAGGCAAGAGGGTAGAAGCTGCTGCCCGTGAAATTGAACGCGCCGGAGTCATTTATTCAGATAAACATCTATCAGCAACCCTCCAGGTGAATTATACGGGTGATGCTTATGGTGACGCTTCCAATGTCAAGTACAGTGAAAATCCGGCTGCAGGCTATATCCCCGCTTACACTGTATTAGATTTAAGTGCTACTTATCGAATCAACAATTACTCGATCAAAGCAGGAATAAATAATCTTTTAGACGAATCTTATTTCACACGGCGGACAGATGAATATCCGGGTCCTGGAATTATTCCGGCAATGGGAAGAAGCTTTTACCTTGGATTTTCTGCAAAATTTTGATTCGGGGAAAATTATCGGGAATAATTTTATGCAGATTGACCCTGCATAACGGTCATAAATAAACGAAGAAATTCCGCTGAAATTTATTTTGCCTCTTTTTCAGATGCCAAGCACTTCCTTCAGCTTTGAATAGCCTGATTTGCTCACCGGAATTTTTTCACCCGTTGTTAGTAATAATTGGTAGCTGTCCTTTTCGTAAGGTTCAATTCTCGTGATCAATTGTGTGTTTACAATGTAGGAACGGTGCACACGCACAAACTGGAAAGGGGCCAGTGAATTTTCGAAGAAATACATGGTTCGTTTTTTCAAAAAGTTGCCGTCATTGCTCACGATCTTTACGTAATCATCTGCTGCTTCAAGGTAGTGCACCTGCTGAACCGGAATGATCTTGATCCTGGTGCCGTCTTTTACTACAATGCGGTTTTGCTGCAATGGCGATTCCGCGGCAGTTTCAAGTACTTTTTCTACTGAAGAAGTATTGTTTTGCTGCTGCAGGTATTTTTGAATGGCTTTTTCAAAGCGGTCTTTGCTGAAAGGTTTCAACAGGTAATCCACTGCATTCAATTCAAATGCTTTGATCGCATATTCATCAAACGCGGTCGTAAAAATAACTGAAGGTGGTTCATCGATCAATTCGAGCATTTCAAAACCGTTGATCTTTGGCATTTGGATGTCAAGGAAAATCAAATCGGGTTTGTATTGCTGGATGGCTTTTAATCCATCAAAACCATCGTTACATTCTGCCACCAATTCCACATCTTTAATATCCTGCAAATATTCTTTTACAATTCCCCGCGCCAATGGTTCATCATCTATAATTATTACTTTCATTTTGTTTCTCTTTTGTTTGATTCGGCTGTTTCGTCTTGAAGTATTTGCGGAATGATCAGTGTAGTGATAAAACGGTGATCTTCCATTGAAGTTTTCAAAAGATCATTCCTTGCAAACAACAAAAACAATCTTCTTTTTATCGATCCAAGGCCGAACCCTGTTCCTTTTGAAGGCCGCGCTGTTTCCGGATCAAATGGATTTTGAACTGAAATAGTGAGGTTGCCTCCCTGCACTTGTGCCCTTAATTTGATAAGCACTTCGCCGGTGGTATCATATAAACCAAACTTGATGGCGTTTTCAACCACGGGTTGTAAAATTAACGCCGGCAGTTTAAAACGCAGAGCCTCGCCAGGAACGTTGATCTCAGTTTGAAGCCGGTGACCAAACCTTACTTTTTCGATCTCAAGGTACAATTGCAAATACTGAATTTCTTCTTCAAGCGTGATCCATTGTTGTTCATCTTTTTTCAATGTACCACGTAAAAAATCACTTAACTGGTAGATCATATGACGCGCCTTTTGGGGATCAGAACCTATAAGTGCGCTTATTGAATTGAGGCTGTTGAACAAGAAGTGCGGTTGAAACTGCTGCCGCAATTTAAAAAGTTCCGCTTCTTTCGAAAGCTTTTCCGTTTCCGCTTTCCGGTTGACCAGTTCTTTGTATTCCTGTTGTCCATACCACATCAGGCTGAACATGCTCATGCTGCTAAGAATTAGAAAACCCGCGCCAAACCTTGTTATCGCCGAACTACGGATAAAATCAAGGTAAGGATCGCCATCTTTAAGGATCATCCACATAACAGCCCGAGCTGCCAAAAACAAAAAAAATGCAACTGTGATACTCAATACCAAAATGTACCAGAACTTTTCACTGCGTGGCAGGTAATATTTCATGTTGTTGCTGATAAAAAAACCGCCTGCTGCAAGAAGCCCTATACTAACCAGGCTATCTGTAATTGCATGAAAATTGTCAATGGCCATTTGCCGCAGTATGAAATACTCGAGCGATGCGCAAAGCAGCCACCATGCCAGGAAGAAAATTTTTAAACGGTTATCAGACAAAATTGACTTCAACGGTAAAAGCTTTAGCTCATTTCAAAAGTTCTTTCAAGGCATCTTTCATGTAAATAGTTAGCCCGCCTGCGGGTGATCTTTTCATAATCTTCTGCATCTTCTTCTTCCCGTATGCAGGAATAAATTTCAGTTCCGTCGATCAGTTCATTCAGTGTGTGCACTTCTGACACATCTATAAACTTCCAGTGAACCGGCTTTTGGTCGTTATTCAAAAAGTTATCTTCTTCATTGTCGCCAAGGATGCGCGCTTTTTGAAAAGCATGCATTTCGTTTTCCGCATACAGCAGGCGCAGTTGCTCATCAAACTGTGGAGTATGGTTTCCTTCGCCGCAAATAATTCTGAAAACCAGTTTTGCAAGATACCATTTCATTTTATTCAATTTTGAAGTGAAAGAGTTGTTTAATAATTGGCGATCTCGATTCCGCCGAAAACACACGATCCGCGTAGGATCACTTTTTTGTCAGGATCTGGAACCGCGTTCTGGAAAACCCGCTTGTCTTCAACGCCTCCAAAAACAGCAGAGACTTCAATTTGCACCTCCCAGTTTCCGGGGATTACCAGTTTGGTTCCTCCAAAAACATTATTTACCTCCAGGATCACAGGCTCTTGAATATCTGCCTGCATAAAACTTATTTCAGCCCCACCCATGAAACACACGATTTGTCCGCCTTTAAAATCTTTTGACTGTATATTCTTTTTGACACCACTAAAAACAGCGTGCACATCCAGGTAATTTTCGCCTTTTGATGGAAACGAAGCTGCACCGGCTGCTGCGTATCTTTCCCAACGGTATCTCCTGTAGCCGCAACGATGTCTTGGCCTTAGTAAAAAAATAATTCCCAAACCAATCAGGATAATAGGTGCAATGTAGCGATGCAGGTCTATTCCCGGAACTGATTGATCGGCCAAAAAAACACCGCCGATCAGAATAAGTATGTAAGAACCGGGGTTATGGAAACGGCTTTTTATTCCAGTCAAAATGCCAATCGCGATCAACAAAACAGGCCACGTGAAAATCCAGGCCGGAATCGGTGCTCCCATTTTATAGGCCAGTAAAACAAACCCGGCAAGCAACAAAAATAATCCGCCCCCGATCCTTGAACCATGTATTCTTCTTTCAAAATCCTTATTATCTTGTTCCATTTTATTTGTAGTTTAAATCAACAACACAAAAATATTATTCGCCTCATGGTTGAAAAAACGACTTTAGGTTTGGGAAAATAAAAAGTCGGTAAATGCATATTTTATATCGGTAAAAAAATTGCCTTTCTTTGGCATTCTCTTTTACAGCAAGCAAACAACTTTTGACAATTTTTATTTTGTTTGTTTTTGCTAACCGGTTCCAATGGTTTTAGCATTTGCAAAACACTCCTGCTTCTTCTTTCAATTATCTTTGCAGATAAAATAAGCGAAGCTGAATCTCAAAGCCATATATAAGAAAATGGGCGCCTTTTCACCGAGGTTTTACTGGCGTGAAATCCTGGCCGTTTTGATGATCCTTCTTGCCTTTATTTTTTTCGCGGGTGAGCGTAAAGAATTACAACAGATCATTCCAAATATTGAACAGGCTAATCCACGGTGGTTGCTTGCGGGGCTTTTCGTAACGCTTTTGTACGTTTTGTTTCAAAGCGGGATGTATGTAACGGGTTTTTCAGCTATTGGCCTTTCACTGAAATGGATTGATGCGATAGAACTTTTTTTGAAGAGGAATTTTCTCAGCATTTTTTTACCGGCCGGCGGTGTAAGCGCACTTGCTTTTACGCCAATTCAGTTGCGGAAAAGAGGATACAATAAACCACAGGTTCACCAGGCCAGCGGACTTTATGCATTCGCCGGTTTGTTTACTGTTTTTTTGGTGGGTTTCCCGGTGATCATTCTTTTTGCTTTGTCAAAAAAACATGCTACTCAAAATGCATGGATCGCATTGGTGGTGCTGATGGTGCTCATTGCTGCCATCTTTCGCATTGCAAAAGCATTGAAGGAGAAGGGAAATCTTTACCGTTTTATTGTAAGGAAATTTCCCGGTTCGGCAACAATTATTGACGAACTTTTTGCTGCTAATGTGAACAATTGGAAATACACCGGTACCATTGCTTATTCCACCGGTGTGGAGTTTACCGGCATGTTTCACATTTACATTGCCATGCTTGCACTTGGCCTTCCGGCTTCGTTCACCATTGCAGCAATTGGTTACATAGTTTCTGTCTTGCTGATGATCACTTCGCCTTTCCTTCGCGGATTAGGGGCGGTGGAACTTTCGCTCGTTTACATCCTGCAGATGTATGGTTATTCCACCGTTGACGCGCTTTCTATCACTATTTTATACCGCGTTTTTGAATTCTGGCTGCCTATGTTTTTCGGCATACTTTCTTTTGCCTGGCGGGGCCGGCATTTGTTCATAAGGATTGCTCCGGCACTTCTTATCTTTTCCCTCGGACTGATCAATATTATTTCGGTGGTTACGCCACCTTTGCACCCACGTTTAAAACTCATTCGCACCTTTCTTCCTTTGGATGCCATCAGTGCTTCCAACATCTTGGTGTTATTTATCGGCCTCGCGTTGCTCATCACTTCCGCCTATATGTTCAAAGGATTGAAAAACGCGTGGCGTCTTGCTTTGCTGCTTTCCCTTTTGTCGGTGATCGGTAACATAACCAAGGCTTTGGATTATGAAGAAGCTACTTTCGCTGCCATCATATTTGTATTGCTTTGGATCAGCCGAAGTCAGTACCGCATTCGCAGCAGCCGCAAATGGATACGAATGGGATTTCTGTCTGTGGCGGTCATTTTTATTTCGGTGTTGTTGTTTGGTTTCGTTGGTTTCTATTTTATCGAGGCCAAGCACTTTGGCATCGACTTTACCTGGAAACAATCAATTGAGTTTTCGGTGCGAAGTTTTTTTCTGCAGGATGATTCATTGCAACCGCACACGGCATTTGGACGGCAATTTATTTTGTTGATCCAGATATTGGGATTTTTGAGCTGGGGCTTTTTATTGTTTACTTTGATCAAACCGTTTTTCCAGGTGGAAGGTACAAGCGAGACTGGTCGTGAACGGGCAAAGTTTTTGCTCAGTGAATTTGGAAGTTCGTCTGTGGATCATTTTAAAATTTATCCCGATAAACTTTTGTTCTTTTCTGAAATTCATGAAGGTTTTATTGCTTACCG
>DASTXM010000146.1:0-33863 GCA_035765495.1 Hanamia sp. | reverse complement strand
GCAACGGGCCTCTTGTTATTGAGCATTTCAAGCGGATGCGCCGATGTGAAAGAATATCAAAAGAACAAAATAAACGATGCAGAAATGCAGCTCAATGCCCGCAAGGTTGAAAAGACCGAACTCAATTTTCAAAGCTACCGTGAAGGAGCAAGTGGCGCCAACGCAGGTAAAGTAGGAGGCGGTTGCGGATGCAATTAATGAAATAAAAAAATGATAAAAAGAAGAAACAAAATCAAGAAATGAAGAAAATTTGTCTCACAGTTATCGGACTTTACTTTTGGGTATTGTCGGCGTTTTCGCAACAATACAATGTGGATACTTCGTCCTATCAAAATCAAAAACTCAAACTTGATGAAGTAAATCTTGTTTCAGGATATTTTAACCAGGATGGAAATCACTCTGCTGTCACGGGCGGAATCGGAACGCAAAAACTAAACGATGTTTCAAACGTGATCGAACTGAAATTTGTAAAACAAAATGAATTAAATAATAAATACACATGGGATTTTGAAGTAGGTTATGATCATCATACCGCAGCATCACAGGCATACATCAATACTTCCGGCGCTTCAAGACCTTTTGGCAACCGGTTTTATCCTTCATTGAACTGGCAGGTTGAAAAAGCTAACGGTGTAAGTTTCGGTTTAGGAACTTCTTTATCAAGCGAAGTAAATTATCATTCTTTCGGATTAGATTTTTCTGTTGGCAAAACATCAAAAAATAAAAATACCGACATCAACTTTAAGGGACAGGCTTATTTTGATAAAGTTGTGCTGATCGAGCCTTCAGAGTTTGTACCAAAACCACAGCAAACTTCACCCTCAACCATTACGACAGCCAGTGGAAACGTTATTTCCTTTGGAGATGAAGAACAACACAATAGAGTTCATATACCAAGAACACCACGTAATACATTTGCAGGAACATTGACTTTTTCGCAGGTTGTAAACAAAAACTTTCAATTGGCTTTGATTGCGGAAGGTGTTGCACAGAATGGATATTTAGGTCTGCCTTTCCATCGTGTTTATTTTACTGACGGAAGTGAAAAGATCGAAAATCTTCCTTCGACAAGAATGAAACTTCCTCTTGCCATCAGGATGAATTATTTTCTTGGCGATAAATTTATTTTCAGAAGTTATTATCGTTTTTATACGGATGACTGGGGCATAAAAGCGCATACTGCAAGTCTTGAAGTGCCTTATAAAGTTTCTCCTTTTGTTTCAGTCAGTCCTTTTTACAGGTATTATATTCAATCGGCTTCTCCGTATTTTGCGCCGTTTGAACAACACGCGCCTTCAGATACCTATTACACCAGTAATTATAATTTGTCAGCATTCACCTCGCAGTTCTATGGAATCAATGTGAGAATAACGCCCGAAAAAGGAGTATTTAATATTCCGTTTTTTAACATGATCGATTTGCGTTATGGCCATTATACGCAAACAACAGGCTTAACAGCAAACAATATCGGGATCAATTTGAGATTCAAATAATTTCCCTACCCCGGGAACACCGGGCCGCCTTGAGGTGGCCTTTTTTGTTTATGCCTAACTAATAAAATAAACTTTTGGTTCATTTACTACTTCACTTTAAACTTACAAAAAGTGTAATTTCAATTTAAAGAATATCAGCATGAATTATGAGGGCGTTGCAGATTTTCCAGGCGAAAAGATTGAGCCAAAAGTAAAAGAGGTAAAAGATTTCTTTGAATCGGCAATAACAAAAAATATCAATTTCAGGATTGAGCAATTGAAGAAACTAAAAGCCGGCCTAAAGAAGTTTGAAAAAGAAATCGAACAAGCACTTTGGCTCGATCTGCATAAATCAAAAGAAGAAGTTTTTCTAACAGAAACCAGTATTCTTTTCCAGGAAATTGACCTTCATCTTAAAAATCTTAAAAGTTGGTCACGACCACAAAAAGTGGCCACTCCCCTTTTCCTGAAGCCATCTTCTTCAAAAATTATTTTCGAACCGTTGGGCGTTGCGCTGATCATTGCGCCCTGGAATTACCCGATGCAATTACTTTTCGATCCGCTTATTGGTGCTATTTCAGCCGGGTGTTGTGCAATTTTAAAACCATCCGAACTTGCTCCAAATGCTTCTGCGCTTGCCCAAGAGATAGTGAATGAAGTTTTTGATCAAAATTATATTTCAGTGATCCAGGGAAATCAGAAGGTTGGTGAAGAACTTTTGAGCCAACGCTTTGATGTGATCTTTTTTACCGGCAGCTGCAAAGTGGGTAAGATAGTAATGCAAAAAGCAGCAGAAAATCTTACGCCGGTAATCCTTGAATTGGGAGGAAAAAGTCCTTGCATGGTTGATGAATCAGCAGATATCGATATTGCTGCAAAAAGAATTGCCTGGGGCAAAGCCATGAATGCCGGACAAACCTGCATCGCACCTGATTATATTCTTGCGCATGAAAAGATTAAAGAGCAACTGCTCCAAAAACTAGCCGATTCGTTTAATAACTTTTTCGGAAAAAGCGTTCGTCAAAGTGCGTATTACGGCCGGATAGTTAACGACAAAGCTTTTGATAGATTGCAGAATCTTTTGCAGGCAGAAGAAATTTATTGGGGTGGAAAAACGGACCGGGAAAGTCTTTTTATTTCTCCCACCATTCTAAACAATGTGGAACCAACTTCACCCATCATGCAGGAAGAAATTTTTGGTCCTTTATTGCCCGTAATTTCTTTTAATGAAATAAACGAAGCGATTGAATGTATTAATTCAAAGGAAAAGCCGTTATCACTTTATTATTTTGGAAATGAAGACAAGGCAGAAGAAATCATAAATAAAACTTCATCCGGTGGCGTATGCATCAACGATACGCTTTTGCAAATCGGTAATCACGATCTTCCCTTTGGAGGAGTAGGCAACAGCGGAATCGGAAAGTACCATGGGAAGGCAAGTTTTTTGGCTTTCACCAATCAAAAGTCCGTAGTTACAAGCGCCACCTGGCTCGACATTCCTTTTAAATATCCTCCTTATAAGTTTTTCAAGCTGGTGAAGAAATTTCTTTAAACCAGCAGTAAACGAACAAAGAATTATCTTTTTTATTTTCCATTATTACAACCACGGAAGATCAATTTCAAAATGGTCTTTCAATGTTCTTCGCGCGGCATAATATCCACAAATGCCGTGAACGCCACCGCCCGGAGGTGTCGAAGAAGAACACAAGTAAATATTTTTTGCTGAGGTGCGGTAAGGTGAAAGTTTTATAACAGGCCGCGTTAAAAGTTGCGAAGGAATTGCTGCACCGCCGTTAATATCTCCGCCAATATAATTTGGATTGTAATCGTGCACTTGCAGACTATTCATGGTATGCCTTTCCAAAATGCAATCTTTAAATCCCGGCGCAAATCGTTCTACCTGGTTTTCAATAGCGGCGATCATGTCAACAGTTGAGCCGGAAGGTACATGGCAATAAGCCCATGCAGTCTGTTTTCCTCCCGGTGCACGTGAGGAATCAACAACTCCAGGCTGAACAAATAAAACAAAAGGTCTTTCGGGGATTTTATTTTTTCCTACCAAATTTTCACTTTCATAAATTTCAGAAAAGCTTCCTCCTAAATGAACAGTCGTGGCTTTCCTGCATTCGATATTGGTAAAGGGAACTGGATTCGATAATGCCCAGTCAACCTTGAAAATTCCTTCACCATACTTGTAATTTTTCAACTGCCATTTATAAAAAGAAGAAAGTTCGTCGCCAGCAATCGAAAGCAATTGTTGGGGCGTTACGTCGAGCAAAACAACTTTTGATGAAGGCAATAGTTTCAAAGAAGAGATCCACTGTCCGGTCTCAATTTCTCCGCCTAAACTTTTAAAACATTTTGCAAGTGCATCCGTAATTTTTTGTGATCCCAATAGCGGAACCGGCCATGCATTTACATGAGCCATCAAGTTTAGAACCATTCCCATCGCTGTAGTTGTGGGCGTGTTCAATGGCAAGATGGTATGTGCGCCCATTCCTGCAAACAGCGCCCGTGCTTCTTCCGTCTTAAATTGATTTTTTGCAAAATGGGCAGCAGAACTCAAAGCATAATAAGCAAATTTTGCTTTTGCATTTGTATATGCACTTAAATGAATTGGACCAAGGAAAGCCGATAAGATCGAATTCCAGTTCCCGACCAAAGGCAAAAATATTTTTTGATAATTGTCCTGGTCTTTTCCCAGCTGTGCAGCAGTTTCTTCAACGGAAAGTTTTACGGCTACGGCATCACCGTTATCAAAAGGATGTGCAATCGCGTTTTCCGGCGCTAACCATTTAAGGCCAAATTGTTCAAGCCGGAAGGATTTAAATACAGGAGAATTTTCGCCAAGCGGGTAAACTGCAGAACATACATCATGAATAAAACCGGGAAGCGTTAGTTCGGCAGAATGAACGCCACCACCTAATTCTTTTTTCCCCTCGATCATCAAAACCGACAATCCCATTTTTTGCATAGTAATGGCAGCAGCAAAACCATTGGGTCCGGAGCCAACCACGACGGCATCATATTTTGTTTGTGAACTCAATTATGTTTTTTTCAATTTACAACAACAAAAATGAACTTATTTCTTAAGTGAGATGAAATAGGAATTTCGACAGGATTTTAGATAAAAGAATTACTTACCATTTTAACTACCTTTCAAACCGGTATTGATATTGCGGCAACAATTCTGCCATGGAAAGTTCAATAAAAAGTAATTTTCGTTCTCCCTTCCCGGAAATAACAAGCCGGCGCTCCTATTGGCTCACCCGTTTCATGATCCTTCGGCTTCTTGGAATTATCTATGCCATTGCTTTTTTGGTTGCCATCAACCAAATTCTTCCTTTGATTGGTTCTGATGGTTTGCTTCCTGTTGGACTTTTTTTGAGTCGTGTGAGCCAAGCACTTGGTTCTTCCACATCAGGATTCATGCGGCTTCCTTCGCTCTTTTGGTTCGCACATTCCGATACCATCTTGTTTCTCTTTGCATGGATTGGATTTATTTTTTCATTGGTGGTGGTTGCCGGTTATGCGAATGTCCCAATACTTTTTGTGCTTTGGTTTTTGTACATGTCGTTTGTGCATGTCGGCCAGGAATGGTACGGTTATGGTTGGGAAATTCAACTCCTGGAAACCGGTTTCCTTGCCATGTTTCTTTGCCCGCTTTGGGACATGCGTCCCTTTCCAAAACGGGCTCCTCCATTTGCCATTATTGTTCTTTTTCGATGGCTGATCTTCAGGATTATGCTTGGGGCGGGATTGATCAAATTCAGGGGTGATAAGATCTGGCGAAACGGCACCGCCTTGTATTATCATTTCGAAACACAACCCTTGCCCGGCCCACTGAGCAGGTGGTTTCATTTTTTGCCAAAACCTTTATTAAAAGTCGGAGTTTGGTTCAATTGGCTGGCAGAATTATTGGCACCTTTCTTTGTTTTCTGGCCACGCATTGCAAGAACAGTTGCGGGTATCATAATCGTTTTGTTTCAATTCAATATTATATTAAGTGGCAATCTTTCTTTCCTGAACTGGCTAACCATCATTCCCGCTCTGGCTTGTTTTGATGATGATTTTTGGAAGAAGATTTTTCCAAAAATCCTTGTCAATAAAGCATTCCAGGCGAGAGATAATGCGGTTCCATCAAAGGCAATGAACACAACTGCCTGGATAGTTACACTTGTGGTAGCGATGTTGAGTATCAAACCTGCCTTTAATTTACTTTCTCCCCGGCAGGTAATGAACACTTCTTATGATCCGCTTGAATTGGTGAATACTTATGGCGCTTTTGGTTCTGTAGGTACAGAAAGATATAACGTCATTTTTGAAGGTACTATGGACGAAAACCCGAATGACAACTCCGATTGGAAATCTTACATTTATAAAGGTCTTCCAGTAATGTTGGATAAAATGCCGCCGCAGGTTGCGCCTTACCAGTTGCGCCTGGATTGGCAAATGTGGTTTGCGTCTATGGCAACGCCGCAAGAATATCCCTGGGTTTACAATCTCATTTGGAAGCTGCTTCGCAACGATCCCAATGCAACCGGACTTTTTGCTTCGAACCCATTTTCAAAAAAACCCCCAAGATACGTTCGTGCAGTGCTTTATCAATATTCATTTGCCAAACCAGGAAACCCAAACCATTTTTGGTGGAATAGAAAAAAGTTAGGTCTTTGGATTCAACCATTATCAACGAGCGATACAGCACTCGTTAACTTTTTGAAAAGCGAAGAATGGATTAAGTAAGCTGAATGCTGAAGACTGAAAGCATTGCGAATTCTTAATTCGTAATTGACTAAAAGCTTAATTGCCCATCAAGCCCTTTGATCACAGGATGAATTTTTTCTTTTGATTTTACTTTGACAAAAAAGTGATGGCTTGACGATGTCCATTGGCCCTGGAGAAACAAAAATTTATTATTATTCCTCAAGGCACCACCACCGTTAAATCTTCCTACACCAACAGGTCCATATTGAAAACCTATAGGTCCATCCTGGATTAAAGGATTATCGAAATTCATGCTTATGTTCACATCAAATGTGGGTCGTGAAAATCGAAAGCCAAAAGTAAACGTGGTTGTATAAACACCGTTGTCATCCACGGTTTGCTGAAAATTGGTGAGGTAAATTTTAGTATGATGCGTTTTATCCGTTATGATCTGGCCGCTAAAAGTGGAATCTGGCGGTGCAGGTTTTCCCTGGGCATTAGCAAAAAAAGAAGTCAGCAGGCAAAGCGAGAAAAATATTGTTTTCATAGTTTTTGATTTTCAATACTATTTAAAACTATGATAAATGTACTTATAGATTTTTATAAAGGAGAATGGAATATGCAAAAGTTTTAAAAATAAAATTCCCCGTAAGTGTCAAACTATTTTCGTCTATGCATTACCGGGAATTGATAAGCAATTTGCTTTTCATTTTATCAACCATTTTTTACATGAAATAAATAGCAGAATAAATAAAGGATGCGATGGTTGTGCTGAAGATAAAAGCTAATCCAAAATAATCGCCTTTTGTAAGAGTAATAATCTGTTTCATAATTTTTGTTTTTAATTGTGAACTGTTACTCCTATGACTTATAAATAATTTCCAGGTTTAATGTTTAGAGAAATTTCTTGCAGGAATATTTTGTAAAAGGAAAATTCCTTTTATTTCTTCGTTCACTGTTTGGGCCGACCAAAATCTTTGTTTCGATAAATGTATCTTTAGCAATTATAAAATTGCCGACATGAAATTTCTATTTGTTCTCCTTTTTCCCCTGCAACTTTTTGCACAACCATTTACTCAAAAAGAAATCAATCATTGGAAACAGGAAGCGAATAATGTTACGATCATACGCGACAATTATGGTATTCCTCATATTTACGGAAAGACGGATGCAGACGCGGTTTTCGGATTGTTGTATGCGCAGTGCGAAGATGATTTTCCCAGGGTTGAAATGAATTATGTTGAAAAACTCGGCTGTCTATCAGAAGTGAATGGCAAAAAAGATTTGTACAATGATTTATTAATAAAACTGGTAATTGATTCTGCCGGGGCGGTGAAAGATTACAACAACGCGCCTTCATGGTTAAAAAAATTATGCAACGCTTATGCGGATGCGGTCAATTATTATTTATACAAAAATCCAACAGTGAAGCCGGTGTTGCTAACCAGATTTGAACCATGGTTTCCATTGCTTTGGACTGATGGAAGTATCGGAGCCATAAGCACTGGTGGAATTGGCGTGCGCGAATTAGAAAATTTTTATTCAGGCGAAAACAAGCCTGTTGCATTACATCGATATCATGAAGATAAAATTACCGGTTCGAATGGATTTGCCTTTTCTCCAAAGATCACTGCTTCACACCATGCAATTTTATACATCAACCCTCACGTTACTTTTTATTTCCGCCCTGAGGTACACGTAGTGAGTGACGAAGGATTGGATGCTTACGGCGCTGTCACCTGGGGACAGTTTTTCGTTTACCAGGGATTTAATCCTCACTGCGGATGGATGCACACTTCAAGCTACGCCGATGTTTCAGATGCTTATATTGAAAAGATAACCACCAAAAACAACCAATTGTTTTATGAATACGAAGGAAAAGAAAAGCCAGTTATCCATAAAAAGATCGTCATCAATTACCGTGATGGCGATTCTTTAAAAACAAAAACTTTTAATGCTTTGTTTACGGGTCACGGACCGATAATGGCAAAAAGAAACGGCGAATACATCAGTGTGAAGTCTGACAACCGCGACATCAAAGGATTGGAACAAAGCTGGCTGAGAACAAAGTCAAAAAGTTTTGCCGATTACAAAAAAGCAATGGACCTTTTGGCCAATGCTTCCAACAATACGGTGTACGCAGATGCGGAAGGAAACATCGCTTACTGGCATGGAAATTTTATTCCAAAAAGAGATCCGAAATACGATTGGTCACAGCCTGTTGACGGTACTACTTCGGCGACTGAATGGAAAGGTTTAACGCCGGTAAATCAAAGTATCCACATTTATAATCCGCCAAACGGGTGGATCGAAAATTGCAACTCGACTCCTTTTACTGTTGCCGGAAAATTCAGTCCCAAAAAAGAAGATTATCCTGCTTACATGGCACCAGACGGACAAAACTTTCGTGCGATCAATGCGCTCAGAATTTTACCAAGAGAAAAATCTTATACAATAGATAAAGTCATTGCAACTGGTTACAACACTTATCTTTCTGCGTTCCCGGTTTTGATTCCTGCATTGATAAAGGCTTATGAAAATTTGCCGAAATCTGATTCATTGAAAAATATTTTAAAAGGTCCGATCAACATTTTACAAAACTGGAATTACCACAGTGGTGAAAATTCTATTCCCACAACAATTGCAGTCTATTGGGGCGAAAAAATTATTCGGCCTATCTATTTTACCGAAGTGCCAAAAGGTGAAGAGGACGACCAGGTGATAAAAACAGAAACGTTTGCCAATAATGCTTCAGCCGAAGAATTGCTGCAACCTTTGTTGGCAGCAATCAATGAACTGCAACAAAATTTTGGCACATGGAAAATTGAATGGGGAAAACTAAATCGCTATCAAAGAATTTCCGGCGATATTGAATCCAAATTTAGTGACGATTCGACAAGCCTTCCCGATGGATTTACCTCTTCCACGTGGGGCGAAATTCCTTCCTTCGTGAGCCGTACTTTTAACGGCACCAAAAAGAGATATGGTTATAATGGCAACAGTTATATTTGTGCTGTTGAATTTGGCAAAAGAATAAAAGCAAAATCTTTATTAACGGGCGGTGAAAGTGGTCATAAAGATTCACCACATTTTTTCGACCAGGGGCTCATGTATACGAAAGGAATATTTAAAGATGTTTTGTTTTACAAGGAAGATGTGATGAAACATATTGAAAGAAAGTATCATCCAGGCGAGGAAGGAATCGGCAATGAACAAGCTTCTTTGCAGCATCTTTTTGAACCAGCAATTTGCAAAGTCACAAAGAAATACAAGAGAATTAAAAGCGCTCTGCACCACTTCGTTGCTTCATGAAACAAAATCTTAATCGTGGTCTCCACACCAGACTGCCAATAAATAATTTGAGCAAACCAGCAAAAGAATCATAGTGGCTCAACAAAATACATATCCATTTCTCCTTTGTTCTTTGCTTCAATTTTTCCACGATAAATAAGGTGAAACTTGTCTTTGACAAGGTTGCGCGTTACTTGCGATATATTTACTTTTGATGCTTCTGAATTTTGCTCCATTCGTGCGGCAATGTTTACAGTGTCGCCCCAGATATCATATTGAAGTTTTTTAGAACCCACTACTCCTGCAATCACCACTCCTGTATGGATGCCAATACGCAATTCAACCTGCTCCTTGTTGCTTTCTTTCAAAAGTTGTTTGGAAAACTCTTGCATCTCCAGTGCGGCCCGCACCATTTTTTCAGCCCCATTATTCAATGTTTTTCCAATGCCCCCGATAGCCATGTAGGCATCGCCAATCGTTTTTATTTTTTCCAAACCATACTTGCCCATTATTTCATCAAAAGCCCTAAAATAGTTGTCGATCATCTCAATTAATTCACCGGGGTTCAACCTTTCCGAAATATTGGTGAACCCTTTTATGTCAGCAATCATTACTGTTACATTTTCAAGTTCCTGCGGAGTCACTTTTCCGGTTGCCTTCAGTTCTGCAATTGCTTCTTTGGGAAATATATTTTCCAACAATCCCGAAATCCGGTTCTTTTCTGTTTCAAGTTCAAGTGTCCTTTCCCTGATTCGCGACTCCATATTCATATTAAGATTGGCATTATCGAGCAGCATTAAAATTTGTGAAGAAATGAGCTTAAGCATTCCAATTCTCCTGCTATCAAATATCCCTTCTGTCACGTAATTTTCCAGGTACAATAAACCAAAAAGCTCACCTTGTTTTAAGACAGGATAGATCAATACTGACAGAGGCTGATGAGCTAAAAAATAAGGAAGGTCACTATACTCCGCTTGCCTCGCCGGATTATTGATCAATAATAATTCTTTCACCCTGCCAGCATAGCGAATAATATTTAATGGCAGCGTGTTTACATCCGGGTATTCTGAAACCGATTTCGCGCCTTCCCCCAAACTAAACGAAGCTTTTATTACCATGTCGGCTCGGTTCCTGATCAAAATATAACCTGTGTCTGCACCCGAATTTTGAATTACTGTTTGCATCAGTTTTTCAATCATTCTGTCGAAATCTCTCGTGTTGTTTATGGTATTGGAAGCCTGCAATACCAGGTCCATATCTGCATTTTGCCACACCACTTCCTGCGAACCCATTTTACTGCTTGCCTCAAGAATACTATTCCCAAAGACACTTCCAAATTCCTTTTCCAGGTATTTTACTTTTAGCAAAGCGCCCCACTGCAGGTAAGCATTCCGTGCATTCTCAAGGTAGGTTTTTGCAATGATGACATTTCCTGATGAAAAATGGAATCTGCCAGCCAGTTCATTAGCCAGCGCTTTAATGTTAATAAATAAATACTTATCGGCACTTTGAATCGCTTTTTCGTAAAGAGTTGCTTTATTGGCTGCCTTGGCATTGATGCGCATGGCTTCGGCTTCCAAAAGAAGGTACAATGGTTCAAAGTTCTCGGGGCAATTACCCGACCACATCTTTAGTTTTTGCAGGTGTCCTTTCAGCCTTTTAAGATAGGGCTTTACTGGAGACAATTTCTTTTCACAGGCCATAACACAAATCAGTCCTCCGTAAAAATTAAATTCTGCAAATTCATACCGATGGTAAATAAATTCAACATACCTGCTTCCCTCCAGATATCTCTGCCATGCTTCCTGGTAATACTGAAACTGGTACAGGATATTCACGTAGGCAATATAAGTATCGGCAGCAACTGAAAAAGAAGAAGACGCTACAATTTGCGCCAACCTTTCCGGCGCTCTGAAAGATTGGCCGAGCAAGAGGATGTTTTCATCAACTCCGCGCAGGCATCGCACCGCATGATAATATCCTTCAAGAAAGTGACGCGTTTCTTTGTCTCCCCTCAGATCTACTCCTTTCATGTAATCTTCAATAGATTGCTGTATCTCCCCAAGCGGAAAACCGAGCAGGAATTTTTTCTGGTGATAATGAAAAATACCATAGCCGGCATAGATAGGGTCACCGTTGGAAATACAACCATTAATGAGTTCCTGCATATTGTCAAACTCAGGCCTCACCGGCATTGTCCAGTGTTGAACGAAATTGTTATATACTATGCCCAGCTTCCATTTTAAAACACCATATCCCAATTGTTTATTGATGAGAATGGATATATCCGCCAGCTTCTTTCCCGCCTGGTAATCTGCGAATGTCTGGGCAAGGATCATCCCATACCCGATATAGCCAAATGAAGCCACCCCATTGTTGCCATAGCGCAAAGAATAACTAACCATCTTCATCACATCCCAAGCAAAAAGATTTTGATCATATTGATAAATTGGAGGAGAAACGGCAAGGGCAAATTCGAGGAACCGTCTTTGTTCTGCATCTTTCATTACTTTTCTCTGAGGCAGCAGATCCATCCTTTTACCTCTTAAAATCCATTTTGCTTTTATTACGTCCTTCAATACGATCGTCATGATAACTGCCTTACTCCCGGGCATACGCAGTCCATACAAATGAAATCCTGTTTTGCCCGATTCTACTGCCTTTTCTTTTTCTTCGTTTGAAGTGTACATATATACCTTAAGCATCAGGACTTCCAGTTTATCAATCCTTGATCGTGATTTCTGGTATAATTCGTTAAGATCATGTTCCGCTTCATCATATTGACCGGTTTGATATTTGCAGGCGGCCCGCTGTAGGCAAAAATCATAAAGCACCTTGTAATGGTCGTTAAAATTCAGAAACTCCTTTCCCTTATTAAAATATTCAATTGCTGAATGATAAGCAGTAGCGTCCATAGCTTTTTTGCCAGCTCTCAAATTTATATCGACCAGGTTTTGGATATCTTCCTTTTCCCTGGTAAACCGGCTGCCCATATTAAGATGGTTGGCAATAAGGAAAATTTCTTCCTCTATTTCTGAAGGTGTATAATGTTTTAATTTGAACTGTCCTGCTTTAAAATTGATCAATGCGAGTTCCTCCTCATTTACCATGGAGAGACATGCTTGCCGGATACGGTCATGTGAAAACTGAAACCGCACATTGCCTATCCTGTCAAGGTCTTCATTACTGATATTTTGGGAAGAACGGCTGTAATGGTCAAGGTTTTCATCACGGGTAAAAAGATAGCCCAAATTGATGATCGCTGATAGCTCATTGGCTATGGTGTAAAATCTTTCACCGGTAATATGGGCGGTAGTTAGTAAATCAAAACTATCTCCCACACAAGCTCCTGTTTGTAGAATTTTTTTCTGAAGGGCATCCAGGTTATTGATCTTCTGAACCAGTAATTCAATAACGTTTTCAGCAAAATTATATTCCTCCAAAGCTTTTTTGTCCCATTTCCACAATCCCTGCCCGTCTTTATATAATAATCCGGCATCATTGAGCGATGTGATCAACTGGATAGTGTAAAATATGTTACCCTGCGTTTTGTGAAAGATCTTTTCTATCAGTTCATCGGGGTTTTCTACGTTTTGTTTTAGGGTTTCAAGGATAAAATTTCCGGTTGTGCTCTTTTCAAGAGGATAAAGTTTTAATTCTTTGATATCAGCTCTTTTCTCCTGCTTCTGTAATGAAATAACCAGTGGATGGGTTGGATCAACTTCATTGTCGCGATAGGAACCAAGAAAAAGGAAATTGCTGATATTATTATCATAAATCATCAATTCGATGAGTTTAACAGAAGCAAGATCGGCCCATTGGAGATCGTCCAGGAAGAGGATAAGCGAATATTCACCTGAACAAAATGCTGAAATAAAATTAAGAAAAGTCTGTTGAAAACGGTTTTGTGATTCATCCGGCGAAAGCTCATCCAAAGGAGGCTGTTTACCGATAACTATTTCAAGTTCGGGAACCACATTAATGATGATCTGGCCATTATCGTGCAAAAATGAAAGCAGCCTGTCTTTCCAGAAATTTAGTTTCGTTTCGTCTGTTCTTAACAGATTTCTGATCAAAGAGCGGATGGCATCTATCAATGCAGAATAGGGAGAATTGCGCTGCAGGGTATCGAACTTGGCTTTCGAAACAAATGAAGTTGCATTTACTCTTTTTGAAATGAATTCCTCCACCAATCTCGATTTGCCAACGCCCGAATACCCTTCAATATACAAAGCCTGCTTAATACCGATTAATGAGAGCTGGTACGCATCGCTTATGATGGCAAGTTCTTTATCTCTTCCCATCAAAGTACCGGGAATAGTGATATGGCTAACAAAATCCTTTTGACCGATCTTAAAAGATTCGAGGTAATAATCATCCTGGAAATAACGGGTACTTTCCTCCAGGTCATATAATAACCCGCTTAAAGTTTGATATCGGTCCCCGGGATTCTTATTAAGTAATTTCATCACAATATCGCTTAATACCCGGGGCAGGTATGGATCAATATTTTTCAACGGTTCCGGTTGCCTGGCAATAAGGGCATACAATAATTCTGAAGCGTTGCTATCGGAAAAGGGCAACTTTCCTGCAAGCATTTCATAGAAAATAATTCCAAGCGAATAATAATCAGACCTGTAGTCAATGATTTGGTTGGTACGTCCTGTTTGTTCGGGACTGATATATTTTAATTCTGCAATGTCGGTAAATGTGTAGGAGCTATCTATTTGCTTTTTAAAAACCCTTGTGGTCTTCTCAAGGTCAGCAATTCTGCACACTTCATTCTCCGCATCAATCAGGATAAATTCCGGCCTCAAATTACCGATGATCCAACCGTTGCTGTGAAAAGAAGTGAGCATCCTGCACAGACTGATGGCTACCGGAACAAACCTGGATGGCATTATTTTACCATGTTCAGTAATAAATTGCCGTAAAGTACAGCCGTCTGCATTCTTAAATATAATGGCAACAGCATCTTTTTGAAGCAGGTAGGTTATAGGTTGTAATACGTCGTTCCAGTCTTCTTCTTTTACCAGTTCAACTATATTTTTTACTGATTGGACCTGCTTTTCACTTGGGGTGCGATATACTTTAGCAATAAATTTTTCATGATGCAGGTTATCCCGGACGCGCAGCAAGCTAAACTGCCGTGTTTCTAGAATTGATTCACAAGATTCGTATCCTTCTAAGGTTATCATCGTTGTTATAACAGGTCCTTTTCGCCCGGAATTTCCAGGTTTTCACCTGATATTGCCCGCGCTGTTTGCAACCCGGACATAACGGTTGCTTCGATGCAGCCTGCATTAAAACCATTATCGATCCAGTCGCCGGTGATATACAAGTTGCCAAACGAACCGGTCTGGTCTGTTTTTAACCGGAATGCCGAACTACCGGTAAAAGACATGACGTACAATTCAGTGGGATCTATATTTGCCCTGAAAAACTGGTCATTAAACCGTGCTATTCCCTGGCCATTATTGATATCCACCAGATTGCTGAAATCAAAATTGTTTTGTCCCTGCCATATCCCGGGCCAGATATGGGCAGATAATTGCTGCAGGTAATCCAGCGCAAACTGCTGTGCCATGGCAGTTTGAGTTTGCGGAAAGGAGGCATCGCTAAAATCGGATTGTTGCGCATTCTTCAAAATTTCATCTGCATTTGGCTGAGGAGTCGGACCGCAGAAGTAGGCAATATTTTGTGGTGTGTATCCCTGCGGCCAGTTTTCCCTGATGATAAGGTCACTCATATCTGCCCATGTATCGTAAGGCTCCTGGTAAGAACCTAAAAGCGCCAGCCCGTCAGCAGTGTAAGGCCATTGCATTTCCTGTATTGAAGAATTCAACCATACCTGGAAGGCAATGGTACTTACGGGGATCACATTTTTTACCATGTTTTGCCAATCCGCGTTTTTCGCGATCAACTCTTTGGCAACAGTTGGCAATGCACCGATGGAAATGCCGAGTATTACCACGTCAAAATCAGTTCCTTTCTGAAGTGTTTGTTGGGCAACAGGCTTCCAGTCTGAATAGTAGGATTCGAGGTTCACATTTCCTGAAAGAATTTCATTTCCCTGTGCGAGGTATTGTGTATTTGGAAAGTTAGGCCAGCAAGGCAAATCATTTACAGTAACAAACGGATCATAATAAGAAACACCATTTGCCAGTGTTGCCTGGATATCCATCGAAATCGTATCAATGCTGTTATCTACTCCAAGACCAAGATTGGTCACCTTGCTAAAGAACTGAAACTTCACTCCTCTCTGTTGAAGCACCTGGTAAACAGGAGCAAAAATAACATCGCCCATGCCTGCCATCATGCGGTAATATACATGACCTTTGAAAGTGAGGCCAAGCCGGAGTAAGCCTCTCAAAGCTGTGCCTGCCTCAAAAGTATATTGCTCCTTTCCGCCAAATACCAAACCATACACTGCCTGCACAATAGCAGAATTGATCGTGATGGGATCAGCCTGATTTTTTTGCAACCATTCGCGGTAATCATAATTATTGATCACATCAAATCCCTTTTCAATAATGTTGTCATCAATCATTCCTTTAATAGAAACGACCGCAAGATCTGCCATGATAAAGAACCGGCGTAAAGTGGTTTCAGCATTCTGAATATCTCCGGCAATTTTTTTGATCCACCCCAGCAGGTCATCCAGGATATTTTTCAGCAATGAATAATTCCTGTTGTTCGCTGCTATTGAAGCGGAAGAAGTGAGCAGTTTACCCGCATCGCTATACTCTGCATTGGCTGCAACGATCAACGGACTGTACTTTTGTTTCAGAACCGCGGTGGTCGAAGCATCAGCCTGTATTTTTGCTTTTACTTCCGGGGTTGTTTCCACACTAAATTCCTTTTCTTTTTCGCTGATCCAATCTACGATCCTGATGATATACGCTTCTATGGAAGGTGGAGGAGTGGAAGTGCCGGGTGTAAGGTCATTCGACCACAATTTGAATGGCCAATGCAACCACTCACCGTTGATTTGTTCTTCAAGGCAAATAAAATCGTATCCTGTAAATGCTTCCTGCCAGGTTGCTAATGGTGTTCCGGGTTGCCTGTTATTTGCTTCGTACACCTGCTGGATCAGGTTGAAAGCATTGTCATAAAAACCAAACCATAAATGAAGGCCGTGTTCTTCAATCCTTTCCCCTGCTGCACTGTTTCGGCCACTTGCTCCTTTACCGCCCAATCTCCACCCGATTTGGTAGACGGTAATATCATATTTGGTTTGCCATGCCGGATCATTTGTGAGTTGAAAAACTGAAGTCAATGATCCCATTCCGCCCCCTAAAACTGCTATTTTCCTGATTGCCATTTTTATTTTTATTAGAATTTGATGAATTCAATGTAAGAAAGCTTCCAGTCGTAATCCAATAGGAACGAGCCCAGCGGGTTTTCTGTAATGGCCGGAGAAGTCAATAGCCCCGGCGGGATATATTGGCAGGATGAATTGTTTACATCCAATCCGGTCGGTGATATGTCCTGGTTTTCAAAAAAGATCTTGTAAACTGAACTCACATATCCGTAAGGCCCGTGTTCTATCACCGGCAATTCAAGTATTGGAGCAATGGTCTGAAAATTGACAATTGATTTATCGGGTTGTAAAAATCCTGCCATTAATGATACGCCTGAAATCAAAGTGCTAGTGCCATTTTCGCCGATAACATTAAAAGAGCCTGGGTCTACAGTAAATTGTGCCATTTGCTTATTAAACTCCCAGAAAAGTCTTCCACCCAGAACCGCCAGCAAACTATCTAAATACAAGACCGGCAAATAGCAATATGGACCTTTGTCATTGTACGGAGGTTCTTTGAACTGCACATACGGCAACATGACTATAAATTCATTATAGTGAAGATTGAGTATGGAATCTGATGCTGCGGCAATTCTTTCAAGATTCAGATTCGACTTCAGCCACGTGTCATTAAACATCAGCAAAAGAGGATGGTAGCCTGCTGGTGAATAGGATTGTGGCGCTAAAACAAGGTCATCGGGCAAGAGTGTTTGCAAGAATTGCGAATCAACGCTAAAAAACGCAAATCTTCCGTGGCAATGTCCTTCCAAAGGATATTGTTGAAGAAGTTCCAGTCTCTGTTGGTCTTCCATATTGTCAACCATCCTTAATGAATTGAAGATGTTCAAAATTATTTTGGGCGAAATTTCAAAGGAGCAGAAGTCAGGGGATATTAGAGGATACCAAATGTACAAATAATTTAATAGCAAAAGAAAATATCCTTGAACTTGTGGATTTAGATAACTTAATTGAACGACAAACGCAACCCCATGAATTTTTTCATTATCTGAAAATTTCGGTTATTTTAGATTAGCGGTTTGATTAATTGATTAACCCCAGCAGGATACTTTAAAACAAGGAGGAGCAATTTGAAAGTTAACAAGGGAATAAACAGGTTAACCACATTACTGTTTACAATTTATTTGGTTGGATTATACTGGATATTACTCTTTAAGTTAGGAATACAATCTCCTTATATGGACGAGAGAAGAGTTAACTTAATTCCTTTTAATGATCCATCCCTCTTCAATGCTGAAAACATACTGAACGTCATAATTTTTGTTCCCCTTGGAATATATGCCGGTATAATATTCGAAAGATTGACTTCCAGTAAAAAGATTCTCTTGTTTTTCTTCGCCAGTTTAATAGTGGAAGCGCTCCAATATATTTTACGACTTGGCGCTTTTGATGTTACAGATTTAATTACAAATACTGCAGGTGGAATTTTAGGATTAATAATCTTTAAATCCATAGAAAGAGTATTCAATAATAGTGACAGGGCACAAAGGTTCATCAACATATTTGCTGCAACAGGCACTATACTCATCGTTTTACTGTTGCTATTACTCAAAATGAACCTGCTGCCTGTAAGGTTTCAATAAAAGTATTCGTAATAATTATGTAATTCATGGCTCCTTTCCTTTTCGGTTGATTCTACTAATGATCAAATAAGCTATTCCTCCCCTTTCAACCTCAGCGGCACTTTCATTTTGATGCTGCAATTTCTTCCCATATTATAGATTCCCTCGTGGCCTGTAAAGTTGCCTGGGTAAGGCTCAAAGTATTTCAGGCGATTGAGTCCTGATTGATAAGCCACATTGAACAAATTATTTCCAAAGAATGAAATGTTGAACATTGGTTTTCCTTTCTTGTTCAAGACGTCTGTTCCAAAACCTGCATTGAAAAGTTGATAGCCTGCAGTTGCGGTTTCAGTATTGTTTTCCAAATAAACGCGGTTCTGTGCAGCATACACCTCCAACTGAACTTTTACAAAAGCATTGGCGATAACACTTCCTGCCTTTTTAATATTCGCGCGCAATTCAGAAATGGTGTGCAATGGCGGAATGAACGGTAGGTATTTGGCACTGTCTGAAATTTTGCCTTCTCCCGGAACGCCTTTGTTCAAACCAAAAACAACAGAAAGGGAATTTTCAAAATGCAACCAATCCCAGGGATGAGGATGAACATCCGCGCTCAATTCACCTCCATATAATTGTGCTTTTGCAGCTACAAATTTGAAGGTTTCGTTTCCAGGTACGATTACGGAATCTTGTTCTGTAGCAGTTGTTAGTTTTTGATTGTAAATGTAATTCTGAATCTGGTTGTTGAAAACATCGGCGTCAACAGTAACATGGGTTGAATTAAATCTTACTCCCAGGTCTTCTTGTAAACTAAATTCAGGTTTAAAATTCAAATGACCGATCTGGTAAATGTTGGTTCCGGGGTGGACGCCGTTTGCAGAAATTTCATAAACATTTGGTGCACGATAACCTCTTCCAATATTTGCCTTCGCACTAAACTGCTTATTGAACTTATAAGAAACACCAATGCTTCCGCTCATACCTGAAAAAGTATGATGATAATTGCTGAATAGATGTTGGGCACCGGCTGTATCTTTCCCCGAAACCACATGATCAAAACCGGTTGCAGCATCGGTAGCCGCATAAAGATCATCATTGCGATAATCTCTTATATCATATCTTACTCCACCTGAAACTTCAAGTTTCTGCATTCTCTTTGTGATAAAAACAAACGGTCCTGCATCGAACTGTTGGTAAGAAGGAATGATGTATTCCGTTCCTTTCGTCACCTTATTATCCTGGTACATTCCATTAACGCCTGTCGTTACACTATAACCATTTCTTTCGTTAAAATAATATTTTGCGTCGTAAGTAGAAGTGTTCAACAAAAGATACAACCCCGGCACCTGAACTTCCGGGTGACTGTATTCACGGCGGATGCTTTTTTGAAAAGCAAGATTTACTGCAACTCTTCCATTTCCCAAATCAAAACTGTTAGCGCTGTAAAAATTATAATGCTGTACGTGCTGGTGTAATGCAGATATCTTATACGAATTCAATTCAGCATTGGTTACAATTGGCCTGTAAATATCTGCTTCAGTAACTTGTTTAGTAAATTTTCTTGTTGCTGAATCCCGGCTGCCATCCGGAATTTCCTGCAGATCATTGTACATGGCAAACCCAAAATGACTGTAGCCCCAGTTTTTATTAATGCCCACATTTGCGGAAGCATCTGTTTCTGCAAAACCGGTATTGTAAACCCTTCCGTCGTATTTGTCTTTATAATTTGTTGCGATTTTATGTGTAAAAGTTCCTCCCCAGATCCAGTCGTTTGTATGGCCTGCAATAGTGGCCGAATTCTCAATAAGCCTGTTGTTGCTTTGATAATCGTTTAAAATATTTCCAACAATTTTTCCTTCGGAAGGTGGCTGGGCCGGAATTAAATTGACAACACCTGCCAAAGCATCCGAGCCATAAATTAGACTAGCCGGTCCTTTCACCACTTCCACACGGTCAACGGTATTTTCATCTACCTCAATTCCATGTTCATCGCCCCATTGCTGGCCTTCGAGGCGAACACCATCATAAAGAGTAAGAATACGGTTAAAACCTAAACCACGAATGAAAGGTTTTGAAACATTTGGACCGGTAGTTACTTCGCTGATGCCCGGAACGGTGGCAATCGCATCAATTACATTTGTGTTTAAATTTTGCTCCATGAATTGTTTGTTTACTGCCACAATAGGAACAGGATTCCGGATTATGGAAGAAGCATGGGAAGTACCGGTTATCACAATTGCATTTTCTTCCACCACGGATAATTCCATCTGAAAATTTTCTGTGAGGTTCTTATTAATAACAAGATTTTCCGCAATAGTTTTATAGCCAATAAATTTTACTTCAACTATATAAGTCCCGGAAGGAATATTTGAAATATTATAATTGCCATTGGCATCGGCGACGCTTCCTTTTTTCAGATCCGGAATGTAAACGGATGCACCGGCCAAAGGAGTACCGGATGTATCTGTAACAGAACCTAAAAGAGAAAAACGCTCCTGTTTTCTTTGCGCCTTGCCAGTAAGTGAAAAAGATATTGTTATAAAAATTAAAGTTATTGTAAGAAGATATTTCATTTTTAAAATTGACAAAGAGAAACCGGATAAAAATTGGGACGTAAGACAAAAATTATAAAAGAAAGTTCTTTTACTGCGTATGATAAATTCGAAACGCTGATAAAATCAGGAAATAGATGGAGGCCCTCTTAATCCAAAAGTGAGATGGTTGTGGAATTCAGTTGAAGGAACAATAGTTTCGGTATTTCTATAATAAACCGGATCCGGTGTTACAACAATTACAGGTTCCTGTAAGGTATAAGGCGCAATTACCACATTGGTTTCGCAATGGCAATTGATACCGGAAGCAGTTATTTGTTGGTGCTCTGAATCCTGGATGTGACTGACAAAATCTTTGTGATTGGCAAATAACCAGTGAAGGTATTTTGTAGGTGTGTTACTCAAGGCAAAACAACCAAGTAACACTAGCACAAAAAATTTTCGTATGATCACACTTTGCTTCAGGTGCTGTATTTAGAAGGCAAAAGTAGAACAAAAGCGGAATAACTTTTGCGGCATAAATATGTAAAATATTCCTAATTATTTAAAACATTGATTATGCCAATTGTAAAAGTGATAGAAGTGATTGCTTCTTCAGAAAAGAGTTTTGACGATGCTATTCAAAACGCAGTAAGGGAAGTTTCAAAAACAGTAAAAAATATTGATTCTGTTTTTGTGAAGGATTTCAAAGTGCATGTGAAAGATGAAAAAATTTCGACTTACGGAGTTATCTGCAAAGTGTCTTTCAGGGTAAATGAAAGCATGCAATCATCGGTTAAATAAATTCTTACAATTTGATAAAGGGAGCAGCACTCCCTTTATTTTTTAACATACCTTTCCGTGAAGGTTTTATAGAAACACATTTTTGTTTATGTGTAGTTCGTAATTTGCAAACCTTTAATTCATTAATCAATCTTACTGAAAAAACGATGGTACAAACTGCAGAAGACATCAGGTTGCTGAACGAGAAAATAAACCATTCAGCCACTTTTATAGACAAAATCCATGATGAGGTAGGAAAGGTGATCGTTGGTCAAAGTCACATGCTTGAACGATTGTTGATTGGCCTTTTAAGCAACGGTCACATTTTGCTGGAAGGCGTTCCCGGCCTGGCAAAAACACTTTCGATAAAATCGCTTGCCAATACGATCAACGCTAAGTTTAGCCGAATTCAATTTACCCCGGATCTTTTACCGGCAGATGTGATCGGAACGATGATCTACAATCAGCAGAAGAATGAATTTGTGGTGCGCAAGGGACCAATCTTTGCCAACTTCATCCTGGCAGATGAGATCAACCGTGCTCCTGCAAAAGTGCAAAGCGCATTGCTCGAAGCAATGCAGGAAAGGCAAGTTACCATTGGAAATAGTTCTTATGAATTGGAAGAACCCTTCCTCGTTTTAGCCACTCAAAATCCGATTGAGCAGGAAGGAACTTACCCGTTGCCTGAAGCACAGGTAGATCGTTTTATGCTCAAAGTGATCATTGATTACCCGTCAAAATCTGAAGAGCAGGCGATCATCAGGCAGAATGTTTTGGATATGCAACAGCCACGGGTAAACGCAGTTGTTTCTTCATCTGAAGTGCTGGATGCAAGGCAATTGGTGAGGGAAGTTTATATGGATGAAAAAGTGGAACAATACATTATCAACATCGTTTTTGCTTCAAGGTTTCCGGATCAATACAATCTTTCAAAATTAAAACCGCTCATCGCGTATGGTGGTTCGCCGAGGGCAAGCATCAATCTTGCTTTGGCTTCAAAAGCGTATGCCTATTTGAATAAAAGAGGCTATGTAATTCCAGAAGATGTAAGAAGTATTTGCAAAGATGTTTTGCGTCACCGTATCGGTCTCACTTACGAAGCAGAAGCAGAAAATGTAAATATTGAAATGGTGATCAACGAGATTTTGAAAGCTGTGAATGTTCCTTAGTTAATATGAAAATTTGAAAATTCAATGCAGTGAAGCCACAAAAAATTCAATTTTTTATTTTACTAATAACCCAATAAACCATTCAACCATTTAACCAATAAACTTGTTAACCACCACCGACATAATAAAACGAGTAAAAGAACTGGAGATCATCAGTAAGAAGATCACCACGCATCTTTTTACAGGCGAATATCATTCTGCCTTTAAAGGAAAGGGAATGCGTTTCAGGGAAGTGCGCGAGTATTATCATGGTGACGATGTACGGTTTATCGATTGGAATGTAAGCGCGCGTTATGCGCATCCGTTTTCAAAAGTTTTTGAGGAAGAAAGGGAACTTACGGTTATTCTTTTGATTGACATAAGTACAAGTTCAATGTTTGGAACGGTGCAGCGAAACAAGAAAGACCTGATTACCGAAATAGGCGCGGTACTTACTTTCAGCGCGATCAACAACAATGATAAAGTGGGCGTAATTTTTTTCAGCGATAAAGTTGAACAATACATTCCTCCCAAAAAAGGAAAAGACCATGCACTTTACATTGTGCGCGAATTGCTGACAGCCAGACCAAAAAATGCAGGAACAAATATCCGCGAAGCATTGAACTTTTTCTCAAGAGCCAACCGGCAAAAAAGTATTGCCTTTATCATGAGCGATTTTATAGATGAAAATTATGAACATGCTTTACGTGTTTTAGGAAAACGACATGATGTGATCGGGTTGAAAGTTTATGATAAAATGGACAGCCAGTTGCCTGATATCGGGATGGTAAAAGTACAGGATCTTGAAACAGGAAAAGCAGAATGGTTGAATACTTCTGATTCGATGGTGCGGTATAAATATCACCAGAATTTTATTGATCACAGTGCAGCCACCAAAACTATTTTTAAAAAGTCAGGCGCGCAATTATTACACATTCGGACTGACGAGGATTATGTGAAGATTTTACAACAGTTTTTTACCAGGAGAAAAAAAACGCGCTAACAGGTTTGAAGAAAGGAGTTTACGATATAAGATTGATTACCGTTTTAATGATTGGCTTACTGTTTATGTGGCAGCAAACTTCAGCGCAGGCACCAACGGTAAAAACAACAGTTGACAGAACAGATATTTACATCGGTCAACAGATCCATTACAAAGTAGAGACTTCAATGCCGGACAATACTTACCGGCTCAGTTGGTTTTCAATGCCTGATAGTTTTGGCAATTTTGTTCCGGTTGTCAAAGACAAGATCGACTCTTCATATTCAAATGGCAATCTCGATTTCAGTCAACAAATTACCATCACAAGTTTTGATTCAGGAAGGCAGGTAATACCGCCACTTGCTCTTAATTTTTCAACCCTCCAGGGCGATTCAACTTTCAATATTTATACCGATTCAATTCCCATCAATGTAACTTATTCGCCTGCAGACAGTGTGCTTCCGTTTCATGACATTAAAACGATCATGGAAGTCAAGAAAACCTTTCCATGGTGGATTTGGGCAGCAATTGCACTGGGCGCGATCCTGTTGATCATCCTGGTCATTTACCTCATTAAGAAATCGAAGAAGGAAAAAGAGACCGATATTTTTGAATCGAAACTTCCTCCATTTGAAGAAGCAATGCAGTTACTTGACGAATTAAAGAATGAAAATTTGCCGGAAAAAAATGAGGTGAAAGAATATCATGCGCGGCTATCGAATATTCTCAAAAGGTATTTGTCAAGAATAACCAAAAGTTATCAAATGCATCTTACAACAGATGAGTTGTTGATCAAATTAAAAGATTTAGATGTGCCGAATGAAAGAATAAGTGAATTTGCAAGCTGCCTCCGGCTCGGTAATGCGGTTAAGTTTGCAAAACTTTATCCTGCTGATTTTGAAAATCAAAAGTGTTTTTCGGAAACGAAAGAAATGATCGTGGAAATAAACGATATGGAAAACAAAAAGAACCTCGAAAATAAAAAGCCGCAAAATGGTGTTTGATTATTTTCAAAATATACAATTTGGGCAACCATGGTTATTGCTTTTGCTGCTTTTGATTCCGGTACTGATCTATTGGAAATACCATAAAGGCAAAAAGCAGGTTGCAGCCATCGGTATTTCTTCTACAAAAGGCTTAGCTGCATCAAGATCATGGAAAAATTCTTTTCAGCAATTTCCATTTGTTCTGAGATTGTTGGCATTGGCTTGCATCATCATCGCACTTGCAAGGCCTCAAACAAAATTTGATGAAACACAAAGAGAAGGCGAAGGAATTGACATCGTTCTTGCTATTGATGTGAGCGGAAGTATGACGGCACAGGATTTTCAACCCAACAGGATGGAAGCGGCCAAAAAAGTAGCGGAAGAATTTGTGGACCAACGTCCGTCAGACAGGATTGGCGTGGTGATCTTTGCCGGCGAGAGTTTTACGCAATGTCCGCTCACAACTGATCACTATGTTTTAAAAACCCAGATCTCGCAAATAAGAAATGGTTTGCTGGAAGATGGAACAGCGATTGGATCAGGACTGGCAACAAGCGTGGATCGCTTACGCAACAGTAAGTCAAAAAGTAAAGTGGTCATTCTTTTGACGGATGGCATGAACAATGGAGGTTTGATTGATCCTTCCACTGCTTTGGAAATCGCTAAGACTTTTCATGTAAAAGTTTATACGATAGGCGTGGGGACAGAAGGTTATGCGCCAACGCCTGTAAGTACACCGCTTGGCATCGTGATGCAAAACCAGAAAGTTTCTATCGACGAAGGTCTTTTGAAAAATATTGCTACACAAACCGGCGGTGAATATTTTAGAGCCACCGACAATCAAAGCCTCGAAAAGATCTACAGCCAGATAGACAAAATGGAAAAATCAAGAGTAGAGATTACAACATTTCATCATTATTCAGAAAAATTCTATCCATTTGTTTTTGCAGCTTTGGCATTACTCTTTGTTGAAGTTATTTTAAAATTTACCTTATTTAAAAAGTTCCCCTAATTAGCTAATTGGCTAATTAGCTTATCAGCTAATTAAAATGCAGGCATTAGTTTATAAATCTACAGGAAGCTGGTACGTTGTGAAAAACGAAAAGGGAGAAGAATTGAATGTGCGCATTAAGGGAAAATTTAAAATTGACGATATTACTTCAACCAACCCGATCGCAGTTGGTGATATCGTGGATATAGATAGAGAAGAAGGCGACGAATCTATTGTGATTACTAAAATTCATGAGCGCAAAAATTATATAACCCGCCAATCGCCGCACAACAAACACATGCACCATATTGTGGCGGCCAATCTTGATCAAAGTATTTTGTTGGCTACGTTAAAAGAACCAAAAACTTCAACGGGATTTATCGACCGTTTCCTGGTAGCTTCCGAAGCTTATCATGTACCCGCAATAATCGTTTTTAATAAAACCGATTTGTACAAAGCAAAAGAAAAAGAGAAGCTGGAAAAGATAAAGGAGATGTATGAAGATATTGCTTACCCTGTTTATTCAATGAGCGTTACTAACGCTGAAGGTGTAGACGCAGTAAAGGAACTTTTAAAAGGAAAAATTACTTTGTTGAGCGGTCATTCGGGTGTGGGGAAATCATCTTTTATCAATACTATCTTTCCTGGGAACATAATAAAAACGCAGGAAGTAAGCGGCTGGAGCGGTAAAGGATTACATACCACCACCTTTGCCGAAATGTTTGATCTTCCTTTTGGTGGCAAAATCATAGACACACCGGGAATGCGTGAATTTGCGATGATGGATATTGAGCCACATGAACTTTCACATTATTTTCCTGGGATGAAAGCGCTGATTCATCATTGCAAATTTAATAATTGTATGCACATTGAAGAACCAGGATGCGCGGTAAAAAAAGCAGTTGAAGAAAACAAAATTGCAGCAGAACGGTATATCAGTTACCTGAATATTCTTGGTACAATTGACAATAAGAAATGGTAATTAAAAAATGTAATTATTTGTAGGTTTACTATCGTAATTCAATTAAAAACTCAATAAGCATTTCTCTCTAAATATTCAGCCACTTCTTCTACCGCTTTGTTCACCCTATCGACATGGTTAATGTTTTGAGGAAGGATAGATACACCATTGAAAATACTGTAATGAAGTGTCAAAAGACTATTCTTGTATTTAAAATCCCAGTCGAGGGTTTCGGCATCATCAACCTGGTTGAGAAATTTTACTTTAAGTCCGTCAGCAAGCGAACCAGCAATTGAATAGAATTTAGAAATGCCGCAATTATCATCAATCACTGCTTCAGTACCACCATATTTTGTTTTTAAATGATAACACATAGGTTTCGTTTTTATAAGGAATAGAATGCAATCAATTTCTGAATTTTTTGGCCTTTCTTGCGGCTTTTATTGCGGCCCTGTCGCCGGATAAAATTCTTTCGGCTCCGATATTCTTACCATTTGTGGGACAGCCATATTTGGGATTTCTCCTCAAAATGGAACAACCGCAAAACATAAATCCACAAACCGTTAAGACTATTATTTTTTTCATCAGCCAAAATTCTAAACAATCCAAACCTTCTAAGCAAACACCTCTAAATATCAACTCTTATACCATCCTGCATAAAAAAGATAATTATTAGCAATCCTTTCTATTTCTCCTTTTATCAATTCCTGTGAAATGTCTTTTACTTTCCTGGCAGGAACGCCGGCGTAAATACTTCCAGGCTCAACAATGGTATTTTCAAGAACTACCGCACCCGCGGCAATGATGCTATTGGTGCCTATCTTCGCATGATCCATAATTATCGCGCCCATACCCACCATAACATTATCCTCTATAACGCATCCATGTACGATTGCATTGTGTCCTATGCTTACATTATTTCCTAGAACAGTTTTGGATTTTTGATAGGTGCAATGAATAACGGCTCCGTCCTGCACATTTGCTGTGTTGCCCATTCGAATGGAATTTACATCGCCCCGAAGCACTGCATTGAACCAAATACTGCAATCATCGCCCATGATTACGTCGCCACAAATTGTGGCGTTCGGCGCTATAAAACAGCTCTTGCCCCATTCAGGTTTTACTCCCTTAATTTCAAAAATGAATGACATAGAAATATGACTTTAAGCTTCATCTGAATAAGATGAAGAAGTGAATAATTGAAAAGGAATTGTTGGATTAGTGCTTCAACCAGGCCTCCGGATTGACATTGTTGTTTTCATCCATCAGGATAAAATCTACTTCTCCGTTGCCGTCGTCATTAAGGCCGGCTCTGCCTATCACTTGCCCGGTATGGACTTTATCTCCCCGTTGCACGCTCGCTGAAGCAAGATTACTATAAACTGTAAAATATTGTCCGTGCTTGATAAAAACTACTTGTTTGTCATCCATATAATTTACAAGCGTTACTTCACCATCAAACACTGATTTTACAGCCGCTCCGGGTTTCACACCAATACTTACACCAGGGTTATTATAATCAATTCCACCTGGATATTGATTGGGACCAAAATGAGTTATCACATATCCATCACAAGGCCACGGTAATGCTCCTTTGTTTTTTTCAAAACTTGCGTTTAATTCCTTGTCGGCCTCGCTGCTCACCAGCACACTTCCGGATGGAATAGCAGGTTTGGAAGAAGAAGCAGTGCTGCCAGCGGAACTGTTTGAGGCGCTGCCATTTTTCTTTTCTGCAGCCAATCGCTCTTTTTCTTTTCGTTCCGCTTCTGCCTTTGCGCGTGCAATTTCGCGACGGATCATCGCTGTTATAGCATTCTTCAGTTTAATGTCCTGCTTTCGTTTAGCACGTACCTGTGCCAGCAATTCTTTTTGTCGCCCTTTTAATTGGCTAACTATTGATGCTTTTTCTTCTTTTTGCTTCTGAAGCTTTTCAAGTTCCTTGTCTTTTTCACTAAGAACATCACGCTTCTCATCTTTTAAACCCGATAATCTCCTGATCTTATCTTCCAACAGTGCCTGGATCTTTAAAATATTTTCGGCCTGCATTTCGCGATAACTCCTGTAAGACTTGAGATAGGTAATCCTTTTAATTGCGTCGTTAAAATTGTTAGCTGAAAATATAAAGTTGAGCAGATCATAGTTATTCCGGTTCTTGTAAGCGTAAACCATACTTTCGCCGTACTCTACTTTAAGCGTATCGAGGATTCTCTTGATCTTATTGATCTCTAATTGAGAAAGATAAATATTGTCACTCAGTTTTTGGATCTCACCACTGATGTTATGAATTACATTATCCTGGAGGTTCAGTTTTTTATTGATGAGGGTAAGTTGGCCAACATTTACTTTGGTGGTTTTCTGGGTTTCTATAAGCGCTTTTTCGGTAGCCTGGATTTCTTTCTTTAATTGTTCTCTTTGTTTCTCCAGTTCATCTTTCGTTGGCTGTTGCGCAGAAGCTGCAAAAGCAACCAAAAAAAATATAAAAGTTGTCACAATTTTTTTAGGCATGCACACGAAATTTTTTATAAGATTTATTGGTCAATAATTATGCAAACTGCATTGCTTAAAGTAACAATTATTTTGTTTTATAATTGCGCGGAATTTCATGAGGAAATGATAATTCCTTGTTAAACTCATACTGTTTAAATTCTATTGAAATATCCACTTTCGATTTTTCAGAAACATTTATTTCCCTGTTCGTAGCAAAATCAAATCTTCCACTTTTTTGATAATTTCCGTACACCAAAGCAGCCGTGCGGTTTTGATTCAAGTCCACATCATCCAGTTTAATTCGTTCCAAATGATTTGTGCCGGCAGAAAGTGTTATCAGGTTTTTAAAATAATCTCCAACAGTTCCTATCAAAACATGACTTTCAGTTTCCCGATAAGAAACAATACTGTCGCCGACAAAAACAGGATTGCCAATAATAATATTTTGCAAAAGACGAAAGGTCATCGGGATATGCGCGAAGCTTTCGATATAACTGAATGGATGAAACTCTACAGATTTATCGAGCTTATTAATGATCATCAATGTGTCAGGGGTAACGTAAAGGCGAAAAGCTTCAATACCAAGGAATGTTGAACTTATCGAGATCCACAAAACACTATCCTTCTGTAAGCGAATGAATGCATTAAAATCGGGTTGCTTGCCATTTCGATCCTGGTATTCGACTTTGGCTTTGGAAGAAAAAGTTTTGAAATCAATCTTGTTTTTATTCAAGGCAATAAGCGCATCTCTTGCGTCAACAGTGTTTAATGTACTATCTTTTTTTAAAGGAACCATTGTTACAACAGTTGTATCTTTTTTACTGATCGCAGTTTGCAACTTTTTGGTTGAATGGCACCCGCTTGCTGTATACAACAAAAAGAATCCTGTCAATATTTTAAAATATCTCTTCATTCAAATAAATACTAGTTATTTCCTGTGTGACCGAAACCGCCTTCGCCGCGACCGGTTGTTTCCAATTTTTCAACCTCGATAAACTGTGCCTTTTCCACTTTTGCCACTATCATTTGAGCGATTCGATCCCCGCTGTTGATCGTATGTGGTTCAGCTGATAAATTTATGAGAATGATTTTAATTTCTCCGCGATAATCGCTGTCAACCGTCCCGGGGGAATTCAAACAAGTGATCCCATGTTTGATCGCCATTCCGCTGCGAGGTCTTATCTGCACCTCAAACCCTTCCGGAATTTCAATAAATAAACCGGTAGGGATCAGCTTTCTTTCCAAAGGTTTCAGGGTGACTGGTTCTTCGGGTAGCCATGCCCGTAAGTCCACACCAGCCGATCCGGATGTAGCATATCCAGGGACAGGATTGGCTGAGGCGTTTATAATCTTGATTTCCACATAATGCATGGCTGCAAAGATAGGAATGGCTAAGAGGAGATGAAAAAATAAATGATAGAGGAAGTTCTTTATTGTATTGCTGTTAACAATACCGTTGCATAAGCGGTAATTCCTTCCTCACGGCCAATGAAGCCTAATCGCTCCGCAGTAGTTGCTTTAATGCTCACACAGCTTTGCTCTATCCCAATTATTTCTGAAATCACCTTTTGCATCTCGCCCACGTAGGGTTTAATCTTTGGCAATTCAAGACAAACAGTTGAATCAATATTAACAACCCTGTATTCTGCTTCGTAAACTAATTGCGTTGATTTTCCCAAAAGAATTTTACTATCAATGTTTTTAAAACTTTCATCATTGTCGGGAAAATGCAACCCGATATCTCCCAGGCTTGCAGCACCAAGCATCGCATCACAAATCGCGTGGAGCAAAACATCAGCGTCGCTGTGTCCCAGGGCACCTTTATAATGTTCCAGTTTTATTCCGCCCAACCAAAAATCACGATTGGGTACCAACCGGTGAAAATCGATTCCAAATCCAATTCGAAAGGGTATGTTTGGTTGCATAATTATTAATTCAGGTGAGAAAAAAATTGTGTTTTTTGTTGCTTTACTGCAAGAACTTATGATAAACAAAAACGCCCCAAAAATAGGGGCGTAAGATTTAATTAAGATAAAAATTGTTTATTCGTTTGATGGATTGCCCAAATTGAAAAGAATACTGAAGCGCAATGTATTCGATAATGGATTTCTGTTTACGCCCGTTCCTGAAGGGATCAGGTAAGAAAAATTTAATCCAAAAACGCTGTAATTCAAACCCGCGCCAACAGTAAAATATTGCCTGTCACCTTTCGTTGGATTTTCATAAAAGTAACCAAGACGTAATGAGAACTGATCGTTATAAGTGTATTCTGTTCCAACAGATATCTGGAACTCTTTTAATTCTTCACTGAATCCTCCCGGTGCATCACCGAATGAACTAAACCAGCTTTGAACCACACCTTTGTTGTGATAGGCTACAAGGCCCGCAGAATCACCAATGGCAGGAGGAGTAGGCACCAATAATTTATTAATATCAAGCCCGAAAGTCACTTTGCTCGTTTCATCAACCACATCTACATAAGCTGCGCCCAAACCCAAATTGGCAGGGATGAAATCGCGCTCCGAAGCATCATTTGTATAAGATATTTTTGAACCAAGATTTGAAATGGCAACACCCCAGTTAAAACCGGATGTTGTGCCACCTTCAGAACCGTCATTGAACAAAGATATGTCACCTGCTACTGCAGTTCCGGTTTTATAAGTAGAACCGCTGGCAGATTGGCCACTAGCAAGATTAGAGTTGATGTATCTCAAAGAAATTCCAAGGCCAAGTTTATCAGACAACTTCCGTGAATAACCAGCGTCAATTGCAAATTCACGCGGCCTGTAGGTTTGAAGATCATTTCCCAAATTGTCAGTAAACTGTATATTTCCCAAACTAAAATATCGGATAGAACCAGAAATTGCCTGCAGCTCATCCAATTGATGATAACCAGCAGCAGAAACCAAATATACATCATTCAGATCAAGTCCTTTTAACCACGGAGTATAAGTTAATGAAATAGCCGAAGGACTTTTGGCGAATGGTATTTTGGAAAGATTCCAGAAAATGGAATTAGCGTCCGGAATTGTTGCAATACCTACATCTCCCATTCCACCGGAACGAGCATCAGGAGAAATACGCAAAAACGGAACAGCAGTAGTTACTACATTTATAGAATTGGCAGTTTGTGCATTTGCGGATACAGCCATTCCAATCAGCATTATCATTGCAGTCAACTTGATCAGGACTTTTTTCATCGAATTTTTAATGTACTGGTTAGGTAGAATTCTCGTATAAATGATGGGGTTGATTTGAAGGTTGTAAAAATAATTTAATTTTCTTAACAGGCAATTTAATTTTCAGCAGTGGCGCTCCGTTGTTCCCAACGCATGATTGAACGCCGCTTTAATTGAAATATTGCATTTGAGGATACTCTCAAATATTTTACCAAATTCAGAATCTAACGTGTTTAACAATAGTTGGCAAATAAATTGCAAAAGAACAGAATTTGTGAAGGCAATGCAAAAAAATGAGCAGGTGGATAATTTGGCTTTGGCGGCAAATCAAAACCAAATAAAGTAATTATATTCGCATTGGAAAGCCTTTTCAACAATAAGAAAGAAAACCTTTCGTTATTTAATCTGCAAAACGAACGTAAATGTCACAATCATTATCCGCCGGGAAGATTACCCTAATAGTACTGGCAGCTTTGGTAACTTTACCCTCATGTAAAAACGGAAGTATCTTCGGTAAAAAACATCAGCAATCTTCTGTAACAGGATGGAATTATGATGATAAGAACTGGGGAAATTTCCATGTTTTAAAAGCCAATGAACAGAAGGCAGGACCAGGCCTTGTATTTATCCAGGGTGGTACTTTTGTAATGGGTTCCAAAGAAGAAGATGTTATGGGCGACTGGAACAATGTTCCCCGCAGGGTAAGTGTAAATTCATTTTATATTGACCAGACAGAAGTAGCCAACGTTCACTATCGCGAATATCTTTACTGGCTTTCCAACACTTTTGATGGAGATACAACCGTCATGAGAATGGCGCTTCCTGATACGTTGGTTTGGAGAAGCGAACTTGCTTACAACGAGCCATATGTTGAATATTATTTCCGCTATCCTGCTTATAATTATTATCCTGTTGTGGGTGTAACGTGGGAACAGGCCCATGATTTTTGTATCTGGAGAACTGACAGGGTAAATGAAAAAATATTGGTTGATAAAGGATATTTAAATAAAAGGGCACCTCTTGCAGAAATGAAAGGTGGCCAGGGTGATGAAACTTTCAACACAGATACTTACATTATGAACCCAGATCTTATTGATAATAAGACGGCTCCCAAAAAAGGTGCGTTGAAAGATGTAAGCGGAAAGCCAAGAAAAGTGGTTACTCTTGAAGACGGAATCCTGTTACCTGGATACCGCCTGCCAACTGAAGCAGAATGGGAATATGCCGCTTATGGTATCATAGCTCAAAATCCAAAACCACGTACTAAGGAAAAGAATCATGGTGAAGAAGTTATTTCAAACCAACAAGTTTACTCATGGAGCAACAACGTGAACGGCCTTCGTGATAATCGGCGCGGAAGCTGGCAAGGTGAATTCCTGGCAAACTTCAAAAGAGGAAGCGGTGACGTAATGGGTGTTGCAGGTGGTTTGAACGACCGTGCAGCCATTCCCGGACCGGTTAAATC
>DASTXM010000145.1:0-5605 GCA_035765495.1 Hanamia sp. | reverse complement strand
GGAAGGTACAAGCGAGACTGGTCGTGAACGGGCAAAGTTTTTGCTCAGTGAATTTGGAAGTTCGTCTGTGGATCATTTTAAAATTTATCCCGATAAACTTTTGTTCTTTTCTGAAATTCATGAAGGTTTTATTGCTTACCGTATAGCGAATGGATTTGCGATCGTACTGGATGAGCCTGTTTGTGCAGAAGAAAATAAGATTGAGGTGTTGACAGAATTTTACAGGCTTTGTAAAAAAATGGGATTGAAAACCGCTTTTTACCGTGTCGATGAAAACAGTATGGTTTGGTTCGACCAGTTGCGCAAACAAAAAATATTTATTGGCCAGGAAGCTATTTTGGATGCACGCAATTTCACCCTGGAAGGAAGAGACAAACGTTCACTCAGGAATGGCTTGAGCAGCCTGAAGAAAAAGGGTTATACAACTGTGGTAAATGAAGCGCCGCTCAGTAAAGAATTGATCCAAAAATTAAAAATCGTTTCTGACGAATGGTTGCGGGCATATGATAAGGAAGAACAGGTTTTTTCGCAGGGAATGTTTGATGCAAAAGAACTGGTGAACCAGGATGTGATAACAATCGAAGATGCGGATGGAAACGTAGTGGCCTTCCTGAACATCATTCCGGATTACTCGCCGCAGGAATGTACTTACGACCTGATCAGAAAAACGGCCGATGCACCCGGTGGTTGTATGGATGCGCTCATTGTTCAATTAGTGGAGTATGCACATGAAAAGGATTGTCATTACATCAATATGGGATTGGTGCCGATGACAGGGATGACTGAAGCAAGTAGCCCGGCAGAACAGCTCATAAAATTTGCAGGTAAAAAATTAAAACGTTTTAAACATTATCACGGGCTGAGGGATTTTAAAGAAAAATATGCTACGTATTGGAAAGATAAATTTTTGGTGTATGAAAATGATTACGACCTGATTCAATTGCCTTTGGCGCTTAATAAAGTAATGCAACCCTGAAACATTTATGAAAAGAATTTTAATCCTGATTTGCGTTGTTGCCGCATTTTTAGCAATTCCATTTGCTACGAAAGCTCAAGATCTTCCTTTAAAAGAATGGCCGGCACGAGTGCACAACAAGCCTTTAATTTTTTATCTCAGTGGTGATGGCGGGTTCAATAAATTTTCTACTTCACTTTGCGAAAAGTTGAATGACCACGGGTTTGATGTGGTGGCCATGGACTGCCGTTCTTATTTCTGGACTAAAAAAACACCTGAACAAACGGCGACCGATATCAATAATCTTTTAGAAAGAAAATTAGCCGGAAGAAGTAATCAGGAGGTAGTCCTGTTCGGTTATTCTTTTGGTGCTGATGTGTTGCCTTTTATTATAAACCGGTTGCCATCTGCTACAGAACAAAAAGTGTTGGTTACTTTCCTGATGGCTTCTTCCGGCAGTACCGACTTTGAAATTCACATGGCTGATATTTTTGGGGGCAATTCAAAACGCAGCATGGACGTCGTGTCTGAGATCAATAAAATGGATGATGAAAAGGTTGTGATCATCAGTGCAAGTGATGATAAAACGCTTGCTGTAAACAGGATTACTTTAAAAAGGTTTACGCGTGAAGTACTTCCGGGCGGTCATCATTTTGACGGCGACACCGACCAGATCGTAAAAGTTGTTTTAAGTGATTTGGATTAGCGTATTATTTCCCCTGAACTTGTGAAGTGATCCACCAGCTATTTCCAAATGGATCTTTTACGCCACAGGAACGTCCGTAAGGTTGATCGGCCGGTTCATTGATTGAAGTAGCCGCGTTGTGAAGAGCCACGTTATAAGTTTCATCGGCATCATCAACATACACGAACAAATTGGCAGTTTGAACAGGATATTGTTCTGTAGCTTCTGCAAACATGATCACACTTCCACTGATATTTACTTCAGCATGCATGACCGTTTGGTTGTCTTCCCTCAAATGTTTGTTCATCAGTTGAGCATGAAAAACTTTCGCTGTAAAATCAATGAAACCAGCGGCATCTTTTAAGATCAGATAAGGCATTACTGCCTGGTAACCTTTTGGAATATTCATAAGAGCATTTTTTCAGGATGAAATGTTATAAAAGTAAACAAACAAAAAATCCGGATTTTTATTTCCGGATCTTCAATTCGATAATTGCAATTATTTGCCAAACATTTTGCCCAAGCTGCCCCCAAGATTAGAAAGTGAATTGGTGATACTTTCTGTTGTGATACTTGAATCATTTGGATCATTCGCCTTGTGTGCGAACTTTTGCAAAATACCCGGAATGGCTGCTGCTATTGCGCCTGATACTGCAGGTGAAAGCCCAAGTTTGTTGGTGAGGCTGCCAACAAGTCCACCTTCAATTGCACTTGTAATAGCGCCGCCTGAAGCAACAGTATTTTGAAGAGAAGAAAGTAATCCACCGACGCCGCCCTGTGTTTGTGCGTGTTGCTGAATGCCCGCCGTAATTTGGTTGGCGATCTCTTTATGAACTTCTTCTTTTTTGTCTTCAGGAATTTTGTCTGCCACCTCAGGATTGTTGTTTAAGTGGCTTTTTACCAGGTCTAAAATTTGATCGAACATAAGTAGTGTTTAAAGATGAATAATCAGTTTGAATTTTGAACAAGTTAATTTACGAATAATAATTGAATAGAGATAATTTTAATATCTCTAAAGCAACCGGTTCAATTGCTATTACAATGTTTTACTTTATTCTTTGTTTTTGTCCTCCTCCTCAACGCGCACGATCCGTGCCGGCAGGTTTTCATCCCTGGGGACAATGGCATCAGTTTTTTCCTCTTCATTGATTTCGTTTGTGCGTGGCCGGTACATGCGGTTGTCGTCGAAATATTTGTGGTTATAAAATTCCTTAGGATCAAAATAATCAGGATCTTCATATTCAACGCCTTCTGTGGGCGCAAATACCTGGCGGATCTCTCTTTCAGTCGCGATGCTTACGGAACCTTTTTTGTATTCAGGCAACATGGCCAGGTGGCCTACATTCACTTCGGGAAGAAGCACAATATTATCAGCACGGTCCAATTCGGCTAGCCCGATAGGTATTAAAACATCACGCGAAACCAGATTTAATGGTTTGCCCTCAAGGTCGAGTACGAGGTAACGCACACGCAATGATTCGGTATCGAACAAAAGGTCGTCCACTTTACCTATCACGCGGTTTTGATCATTCTTCACTTTCCATCCGCGGATATCGGGTTCGCCTTTGCGCATTTCAAATCCGCTTGAATGCAATTCCTTAAGATTTCCGTTAACGATTACTTTTTCTGACATTGTTTTCGATTTTATGTTGAAGAAACTTTTTAACTGCTCAGCGCTTGACGATGATGTTTACTTTGTCATCCGGTTTGGGTAGACCTGATTGTTGCTGAGGTTCATAAACTGTCACACGGCTTTGATCGAGCTTTGAATTTTCTACGAGGTAATTGCTCACATTTTGCGCCCGGTGTTCAGCGAGGGTATCACGATGTGTTGTGTCGGAGCGATCGTAAACTTTCACCTCAGCTGATTTAAATCTTTGATTAATGGAAGAACCCACCTGGTCAAGCCGCTGTCTTCCATCCTTACTCAGGTCGCTGGAATTGCCGGCAAAAAGTTGGTGATCAGGAAGTGAATAGATCACAAAATGCGCATTTGATTTCGTGGTAATATTCTTATCCTTCACTTCAGGATAGGTCGTGTCTGGTGAATTAAAATCGACCTGGTCCCAAAGATTTTCATCCCCCGCGGCAACAGCGGAAGTATCGGTTGAAGAGGCGGTCGTAGAAGCGGTGGAATCGTTCATTGCAGGACCTCCTAAGGTTTTTCCTTTTTGATAATAATTAAAGTAATAGTAAAGTGCGCCGCCTATAATAATGATCGCCAGGAGGAGCCATATCCACCAGTAACTATTTCTTTTAGGTTGTACGTGTAATTCTGCCATGATGATGTATTTAATTTCTGAATCAATTGAGCTTCTTTCTATATAAAATATATTCCGGTTTAAATAAGCGTTTACCCATTGCCGTTATCAGGCCACATTTTCTTTTGAACCGGGGTCTTTCAATACATTAATCACCAAATCCTTCTCCGTAAATTTATTTTCCCCGTGGGAGTCATTTTCTTCTTCCATCTTTTCCCTCGTCACAAACACCTGCTCTTTGCGCAGCCTCAAATGATCACTGTCCCTCTTTTCTACGATCCTGCTTCTGACTATTTCCGGTGTTGCCTGGGCTGCGTAAACAGGTGAAGAGTTTCCTGGTTGCGAAGGTTCTTCCTTTGCAATTGTTTCAGCTTCCTCTTTTCCATCATCCTGCAATTCTTCCTTTATCAAACCCGGCTCATTGTCATATACCCTGAACAATTTCCTGTAACAATCATTTACATCGATCGCTCCGTTGTCGTCAAGAATGTCGCATGCTTCCAGCGCTTCCTCTTCAGTTTCAGTGTGAACAGCCACCACGAAGCCTTTGCTTGCGACCTTCGAATACTTTTCAGAAGTTTCTTCACCGGAACCAAACAAATTTTTAAAGAACCTTGTAATACTGCTTTCGCCTGCTTCATCTTCCTCATATTCTTCTTCTGATGAAACTTCCACGTTTTCTTTCAAAAATCCATTGTCATAAAGATCCTTTGCGGCTGTTTCTGCTTCTTCGCGGGTATTAAAAATCGCTACAACCGTTTTAATCATAAATTGCCTCCTTTTGATTATGAGAGTTAACCGGTTTGCGGTTTGCAATCATTTTTGTTAAAGCAAAACCTGGTAACCCTGTTGGTTTTTCATATTATTGATTTAAAGAATTGAATGGCAAAATCATGCCATGAAGAAGAGGTGGCAATAGTCATTGCTTCAGGATTTATTTTCAGGGTGAAATCTTTTGCAAATTGTTGAATTGCTGAGAATAAGGAGGGGCTTCCGGTCTTATAACGGAAATCTACAGTTGTACTAATTGGTCAATAAGGGGAAATTATGCCCCAGTTGATAAATTAATTTTAGGAGTAAACAAATAAATTCTGCGCTTTTTATTTTCAGGAAGCTGTTCTTATTTGAGAAGCAAAGGATGCAGGCATGCGGTATGAAGATTTCGCCAAACCCGGTTGATCTCTGTTGATGGATTGGCAGCAACCATTCCGCAATAAGGATACATTTCATCAACCATTCTTCTTGCTGTATCAGCCAGTTCTCTGCTAACGAGGCTGACGTCTTTCAAGGTTTCTCTTGTAAAATCTTTACTGCCTTTGCCTTCATTCCATGAACGCTGTATGGTTTTGTGAAATAACTGCCTTGCCTCATTGAGCTGAGTTTTGGCTGTATCGTGCCGAAGCGACAGGGCAAGCAACTGATCATTTGTATAATGACTGTCGGCATTTTTTTCTTTCATGATGCCTTCAAAAAGATCAAGATAATGTATGGCCATTCCAGATACATTTACAGCCAGCGTTGCTTCAGCAAATTGCAGGAACGGATATTGGTAAATTTTTCCGGGTAAAACACTTTTCGTTTCATCAATAATGAAGAGTCGCTTGCTGTCCACCTTTAATTTCTTCACTTCAAAACTGTTGCTGGATGTTGCACTCATTCCTATTTCTTTCCAGTCCTGATGAACAGTTACTTCATCCTTCAAAA
>DASTXM010000144.1:0-3770 GCA_035765495.1 Hanamia sp. | reverse complement strand
CTGCCTTTTCACCGCGTTGAACAGTTCAAAAACCTCGCAACTGAACTTAATTTCTTTTGCCGCGAAGAATTGCTTGTCCGCCAAACTGAGAATCATACATTTTTTCGCGGAATGCTTTTATTCGGAAGAAATAAGATGAATACAAGCGATGGAGAAATGTCTATAAAAAATAAAGAAGGAAATTATACAGAAGAATTTAATCGCCTGCTTAATGATTATTATTTATAGACCGGCGTACTCTTTCATGTAAACAAAATTTTCGGTTAGCTTGCCCTTCTCTACAATTGTTGCATCATCGATAATTTTAGAACCGCCATTCAACAGATCGTCGAGAATATATTTGATCAATTGCTCACCGAAATATCGTGAGGCATCGCGTGGAAGTTCGTTAGGCAGATTGCCCACAGACATCACATCAACAGAAGTTTCAAGGTAAGGTTCTGTTCGCTTTCCCGTCATTTTATCAACTCCATAGATTGGATTCTCTATTGTTGTATCTCCAAGGTTGCACGGAACCGAACCGTTTACATCATCAGTAATATCAGCAATGGTCTTAATCCGGAAATCATCTCTTTTCATATCTTCCATTTCAAACAAGCGAGGAATTTTTTGCGTCCAATAAATGCCATTGAGTAAAATATCCGTTTCAGAAATGTAATCCCTGAAAAGACATTCATAATTTTCAGGATGTTCATGAAATTCTTTTCGTGTGTATTTGCCCGTTAGTTTGTTGGCATAAAGTTCATTCCCTTTTAAATGAACATAGACAGGATAAGAAAACCGAGTGCTTTTGAATTCCTCGGGATCTGTTTCATGAATTTCCATCAGGTTCATGATCTCGAGAATCCCATGTGCTACGCGGCCTCCACCTGTTACCACTATTTTGACATTTGGTAATTTTAAACCAAAGTAAGTATGGATCAGTTCCTGGAAATTTCGCTTTTTATAAACCCGGTTTAACGAAAATTTGCCGGTACGGTTTCCATATGCAAGTATACCATTATGAGCACCAACAACTCCCGCAAAAAATCCAAAGCCAATCAGCCTTGTTCCATCTTCATGTTCCAGGCATTCATAGTCTATCAAGGTTATCTCTTTCTCAATGATAGCACGCAAAAGCTTTCGGTTGTAGGATTGTAGTTTTCTTGTGTGAGAAAAAAAGAAATAAGTCTTCCCGGGAATCAGCATGTCGATGGGCACTTCTTTGATGCCAAATAAAATATCACAATCACATACGTCATCCCTCACTTCGATTCCGGCTTTTATATAATCTTCATCAGGATAACAACGCGATGGTGAATGTTGAACTACAATCTTAATATCCTTATTTTCCTGCACCCATTTGCATTGAGTTGGTGTCAGCGCTACTCGATTATCTGCAGGAATTTTCCCTTCTTTTATCAATCCTATTTTCAACATCAGAACAAATTTTTCAACTGCGGCAATTTACAATAATCTCGCTAACCTACATTGGAACGCATTCTAACTTAAGCAGTAAGCAAAATTTTTTAAGGAATTATATTTTTAAAATATCGATCATTATCCTTCGACAGTAACGGAACATTTTAGAACATTTTTTATTTTGAAATATCCGTAAAAAATTTTCCAAAGGAATTTGGACAAATTGTTCGGAATGTCGTAATATTGCCACCCTTTTGAGAATGCCCAGGTGGCGGAATTGGTAGACGCAGCAGACTCAAAATCTGCCGTTCGCAAGATCGTGCTGGTTCGATTCCAGTCCTGGGCACCGACTTTCAAACCCTGAACCAGTAATTGTTTCAGGGTTTTTTATTTATCAAAATTTTCAAATGCTGACAACAGAAATTGTTGTCACCTTTTAGCGTTGGGCCTTGTTTTCCACTATAAAAAAATCTGAAATACTTGTCGTAATTTGTTATCGTTTCTTTTTTAGCAAAAGAAAATGGATTGTTCTTATTAAATGATTTTTCTAAAACATTAAATATTGCAATATGGAACAACAAAATATGGTGCCTTCAATGGCGCCGACCATGCAGCCAAACAATGCACATAAAGATATTCCGGGTAATCCCTCAACAGCAAAAAGCAGCGCGACTAAACTGAATGACCGGAGCAATGGTAAACCACTCCATGTATTAAGCGAGGAAGATTGGCAGTTTTGGATTCAGAACGGGTATGTTGTCATCAAGAACGCGGTACCCCGCGATCAGGCTTTGGCCACTGCCAGGTTTTTATGGGAATTCGAAGAAAAAGATCCGGATGATCCGGAAACGTGGTATACCCCACCCCGTGCAGAAATGAAGATGAAAGAACTAACCAACACGGGGATGGTTGAGGTTTATAATAATCAATATTTATGGAACAACCGGATGACACAAAAAGTGTATAATGCTTTCAGAGATATTTGGGGAACGGATAAATTGTGGGTAACCATTGACAGGGCCAACCTTAATTTTCCAATAAGGCCGGGTTACGAATACAAAGGATTTATTCATTGGGATTATGACCCTGAAACAAAACCGGTGAATGTACAGGGCGTCCTGGCCCTGGCTGATCAAACCGATGAAAATATGGGCGGCTTTCAATGCATTCCTGAATTGTTTCGTACTTACGATACCTGGAAATTAACGCAGCCTGAAGACCGCGACCATTTCAAACCGGACACAACCGGTTTTGATATTGTAAAAGTGAAAATGGAGGCAGGCGACCTACTGATATTTAATAGCCTTCAACCGCATGGCATTCGGCCTAATTTAAGTGGCGACAAAGTGCGCATCGCTCAATATATTTCCATGATGCCTGCAGAAGAAGATAATGAACCTTTGCGCCAATGGCGCATAAACTCATGGAAAGACAGGATTGCACCTGAAGGATATGCATTCCCCGGCGACCCGAGAAACTGGGAACAAACAAAATACGAAAGAGCTGAATTAAATGAATTGGGCAAAAAGTTATTGGGGCTGGAAAAATGGTAGCGAGTTTAACAACTTTCTTGTGTCCGTAAAATCGATCCTATGACTTTAATGCAATACAGCAAGGTTGTGATGCAGTTCGAATATTAGTTCAGCAGTTGGAGTTATAAAGGTAATACGATGATGAATTCTGTTCCCTCCCCTTCCTTGCTTTCAACTCTTATTTCTCCACCATGCGCTTTTATAATATCATAGCTCAAACTCAATCCTAATCCGGTTCCGCTGCCTGTTGGTTTAGTTGTAAAAAAAGGCTGAAATATTTTTTCTTTTATTCTTTCAGGAATGCCACTGCCGTTGTCTTTAACGGTAATGGTTACACGATCTTTTTCTTTTTGCGTATTTACCCAAACAGTTGGCTGATACGAAATATTTTTTATCGTATTTTCTTTGTTTGCTATAGCCTTTTGTTTTTCCCTAACAGCGTAAAAAGCATTATTAAATAGATTAAGCAATACCCTTCCAATATCCTGCGCGACAATATTTATTTTTCCGATACTTTCATCAAAATCGGTTTTCATTTCTGCATTAAATTCTTTGTCTTTTGCTCTTAATCCATGATAGCTTAACCCCAAATATTCACCCACCAATTTGTTGATGTCTGTCGGTTCTTTAACACCTGTACTGCTTCGCGAATGTTCCAGCATGCTTTTCACAATCGCATCGGCTCGTTTTCCGTGGTGATTGATTTTTTCTTCATTACTGCTTAAATCATCAGCGATTTCATTTGCTGACTGCAAATTGCCTGTTGTCAATTCTTTTTTCAACTCTTCAATCATCTCCATGTTCACTTCAGAAAAATTGTTTACAAAATTCAAAGGA
>DASTXM010000143.1:0-14570 GCA_035765495.1 Hanamia sp. | reverse complement strand
TTGAGTTAATTTTGTAAATTCTATAAAATTAATTCGAATATAAGTTGATGAGCAATCCTTCAAGATACCTTCTTACAGCGGCTTTGCCATATGCAAATGGTCCGGTTCATATTGGCCATTTAGCTGGATGTTATCTGCCCGCTGATATTTATGCACGATTTTTAAGAGCCAAAAAAGCAGACGTGAAATTTGTGGGAGGCACCGATGAACATGGTGTTCCTATTACGATTCGCGCGATGAAAGAAAATGTTTCGCCGCAGGAAATCGTGGATAAATATTATAAGATCATTTCAGAAAGCTTTGAGCAAATCGGCATTTCGTTCGATATATTTTCACGAACATCGAAAGAAATTCATCACAACACTTCACAGGATTTCTTTTTGAATTTGTATGAAAAAGGGTTGTTCGAAGAAAGAGAATCGGAACAATTTTTTGATGAGGAAAAACAAATGTTTCTTGCCGACAGATACATTGTTGGCACGTGCCCGATCTGTGGAAACACAAATGCTTATGGCGATCAATGTGAAAAATGCGGATCGTCATTAAGCCCGGAACAACTCATCAATCCGCGAAGTGTTTTGAGCGATGCTGTCCCTGTCAAAAAGAAAACGAAACACTGGTATTTTCCTTTACAGAATTATGAAGAATTTTTACGCAAATGGATTTTGGAAGATCATAAAGATTGGAAGAATAATGTGTACGGACAATGTAAAAGCTGGCTGGACAATGGTTTGCAGCCAAGAGCGATGACGCGGGACAGCAACTGGGGTGTTAAAGTTCCTTTACCTGATGCTGAAGGAAAGGTGCTATATGTTTGGTTTGATGCGCCAATTGGTTATATTTCTGCAACAAAGGAATTGCTTCATAATTGGAAAGATTACTGGTGTCAGAATGACACAAAGCTTGTTCATTTTATCGGAAAAGACAACATCGTTTTTCATTGCATTATTTTTCCCGCAATGTTGAAAGCGCATGGAGACTTTATTTTACCAACCAATGTTCCTGCAAATGAATTTTTAAATATTGAAGGTCAAAAAGTTTCTACAAGCCGCAATTGGGCAGTTTGGATAGATGAATATTTAAAAGATTTCCCGGGCCAGCAGGATGTGCTTCGGTATGTGCTTTGTGCTAATGCACCTGAAACGAAAGACAACGATTTTACCTGGAAAGATTTCCAGGATAGGAACAACAGTGAACTGGTTGCCATCTTCGGAAATTTTGTGAACAGAACTTTTGTGTTGATGCATAAATTATGCGGAGGAAAAGTGCCACCGATACACAATTCCATTCTTGATGATGCGGATAAAAAAATGATCGAAGAATTTTCGAACACAAAAACCAAAGCTGAAAATTTATTGGAGCAATTCAAATTCCGTGAAGCGTTGTACGAAGTGATTGACCTGGCGCGTAAAGGAAATAAATACATGCAGGACAAACAACCGTGGATTGTGGCCAAGCAGACGATGGGCAACGGACTACCGAATACCGAAGCGCAACAAGTGATTGACAATTGTCTTCATATTTGTTTACAATTATGTGCCAATCTTGCCATTTTTATCAATCCGTTTTTGCCATTTACTGCCAGGAAAATGATGCACATGATGAAGGTGGTGGAAAGAATGCTGGAGTGGGAAAATGGAGGAAAATTAAAATTATTAAGCACCGGATATTCTTTGAGAGCGCCTGAATTATTATTCAGAAAAATAGAAGATTCAGAAGTGAAAGCACAAGTGGAAAAACTGAATAGTGGCCTTGCTTTGAGCAGCGAAAAAGCGTCGGAAAAAGAAATCGCCGGTGATAAGAACACAGTGATCAGAGATGAACCTGTTGAAAATAAAACTGGTGAAAGTTCAAATCTAAAATCAGAAATTACCATTGATGATTTTGCAAAAATTGATTTGAAAGTTGGAACTATTTTGTCTGCAGAAAAAGTAGAAAAAGCTGATAAATTATTAAACCTTCAAATTGATCTGGGCTTTGAAAAAAGAACGATTCTTTCCGGCATCGCACAACATTTTTCTCCTGAAGAAATCATAGGAAAACAAGTGGTAGTAGTTGCCAATCTTGCTTCGCGAAAAATGCGCGGCATAGAAAGCAACGGAATGATTTTAATGGCAGAAGATAAAGAAGGAAAATTGTATTTTATAAAACCGGAAAGTGTGATTGCTAATGGAAGTGGAGTGAGGTGAGTGATTTGCTTCTTTGAAAGTAATACTGAAAAATAGTTGGCAAAAAGCTATAAGAGCTAGTGTGGAAACGGGTTTCAATAACCTAAATTGAAACCCGTTTCAATTTCCTACAGCGCCTAATCAGTTATACCCAATTGTTTCGTTTTTCTAATAGTGAACGATTTGAAAACGAATCAACATTAGCATCTTTTAATGGTCGTAATTTGATCCACTATAATTGCATTAGGACATCATCTTAAAAATCCTAAATAAGGACTACTCGTTTTACTTGTATATTCGTAGCATATTAACTTTCAAATGATGAGACTGCGCTTTATTGCTATTGCCATTGCATTTATTTCAATTCCATTTATGGCCTTAAAAAATAAGGCGAATTTGAATGATTCCCAAATTTCTAAAAAGCCAATTATAACCGGTGCAGACCAGGTGGAAAAATACCTTCCCTGTTTAAAAAATAAAAGAGTAGGAATGGTTGTAAATCAAAGTTCCATTATTGGTCATAAGTCAAGTGTGGATAGTTTGCTCAAACTTGGAGTTCATATTCAAACCATCTTTGGACCAGAGCATGGTTATCGTGGAAATGCAAGTAATGGCGCATTTGTCGGAGATGAAATTGATCCGGAAACAGGCATTCCGGTTGTGTCGTTATATGGTAAAAAAAGAAGGCCTGCCAAGGAAGATCTTGCAAATATTGACATCATGATTTATGATATCCAGGATGTTGGTTGCCGTTTCTATACCAATATCAATGTTCTTTGCAACGTGATGCAATCATGTGCAGAATTTGGAAAAGAATTATTGATCCTCGACAGGCCGGATCCGAACGGTTTTGTTGACGGACCTGTTTTGGATATGAGATTCAAATCCGGCATTGGTAAGTTTCCAATACCGATTACTCACGGTATGACGATCGGTGAATTTGCTCAAATGATCAACGGCGAAGGATGGATTCCGGGCAAATTAAAATGTAACATTAAAATCATACCAGTGAAAAATTATGCTCATCATATGGATTATATTTTGCCGGTGCATCCTTCTCCAAACCTGAATTCACAGCAGGCGGTTATGCTTTATCCTTCTCTATGTTTATTTGAAGGCACGATCATCAGCCAGGGACGTGGTACACATATTCCATTTACTGTATTAGGAAGCCCTGCCTTAAAAGGAGTTTATTCGTTTTCTTTTACACCGGTAAGTTTGCAGGGAATGTCAGAAACGCCTTTGCATCAAAATGAAACCTGTTACGGCCTGGATCTGAGAAACTATGATATGACTCCGTTTCGCAAAAAAGGGAAGATCAACATTCAATGGATGATCGAACTGTATAAGGCTTATCCGCAGAAAGAAAAATTCTTTGATCGCTCTCAAAGTAAACAGATGGGAAATATTGATGGCCTTGCAGGAACAGACCTTTTCAGACAACAGATCATAGTTGGGAAAAGCGAAGAGGAGATTCGCAAAAGCTGGGAGCCCGGATTAAGTGAATATAAAAAAATGCGTGCTAAGTATTTATTGTATCCGTAGATATCCAATTCGTACCAATCCTTTTAAGTCATGATGCTCTGTTCCCTCGTTCGTAGAGACGAACCGATGAGATTCCCAATTATCCCCCTTCAGAAGCTCTCGCAAACGCTTCGAGTTTTTTTACCTGTAAAGCCATGTGATGCTTAACCGTTTTTTCATAGTCGGTTTCTTTCTCATTTACCTTACTAATCAATACGAGCATCTCTAATCCAAACAGGAAAAAGAACCAAAGCAACCAAACGATCAGGGCCACATTCGAGCGTGTGATCAGGCGGTACATCACTTCCAGTTCATCCAAAAAACCCACCTTCGAACTGATCTCTTTTTCAAGAGCCGGCCTGATATTTAAAAGCGCTGAATCTTTAGCCAGCTTTTGTATCCTCAGTTCGCTGATGGTTTTTTCCAAAGGGGCGATCATTCCAATTTGCGGATTCGGTATGTTGGAAGATACCGTTACCATTTGTGGAGCAGACCGTTCTGTAACAATGGGTTTGCCGGTCACTGAATCAATGATGGTTCGCTTCTCTGATCTGACTGCTGATTGCGTAGAAAAAACTTTAGTGGTGGGATGATCTTCTACATCTTTGATCAACGCAAGCCTTTCTTCTTCTTTTTTACTGATCGCTGAATCGAGCGAAGCAATCTGGCTACGAAGTTCTTCCGTTTTTGGCGGCAGCGCTTTTTTCACTCTTTCTTCAATGGAATTGATCTTTTCCAAATCGATGTCTTCTTTAAAAATGATCTGGTCAATAATGATGGCGCCGATGATAGCCATCGTGCATGCGATAATTCCTCTTGCCAGGTAAAGCCAGAAGGTAGGATTGATCGATAGGATGATTTGCCTTTCTATCTGAACGATAATAAGAACCAATATAATGGCTCCTGCAATTGAACCCAACTGACCACCGTGTAAATACCGGTGGGTAAAGACATATCCAATAAAGGCCCATAGGATGCATACGATCAGCATCGCCGAAGTATATCGTTTCACTGTTTTAGCAGCTACTTCGCTGGAGTTTCTTACGATACCATAATTGTAACCTGTCAAAAAACATCCAAAGCGGATCCACCAGTTTTTCATAAGGCTGTTTTTAAAAGTTTTTGTTCATGATTGAATGATGCGAGATGGCAGCAAGGCCGTTTCTGAAACCGCGGGTGTAGCTCAATACAATTCCCTGCGCCACTCCCCTGTTGTCATTGGCCTCCTGTTCAATCTCCAGCACCTGGCGAATGTGGCTTTCGGCAGTTTCTTTTTTGGCATTCAATTCTTCTACCGTATCAATCATCCCGCTGCGTGTGCGGCTTGAGATATGAAAATTAATTTCCCGGATAAAATCTTCATAGAAGGTTTTTACTTTCCTGATCGTTCTTTGCAATTCGTTTTTTAATGCAGCAATATTTTGTTCAAGGTGAGTGTTGTCGGGGTTTATTAGCGCATCATCATAGCCTTTCTTTTCATAATTCTTTTCAAGAAATTGGAAAAGCAGGTTGATTCCCTGTTGTGAAGATGAAGCATTGTTGTTTAGAATAGATGCACCGTTTAATGGTTTGTCTTTTTCAAAAAACACGCCTTGCGGAATTTCAGAAAGTGACTGAGGGGCAGCGTCTGTGCCATCTACGTGACTGGCATTTCCATTTTTCCGGTTGAAAAAATTAAATAAGCCCATGATTGTTTATTTAATGGTTATCGGTGGTAGTGATCAAGAAGAATGAAAACTATTGCAATGAATATTCTCTAAATGCAATTTTAAAAATAACATTTAAAAATCATGCAATAGGCAATGCGCGATAGATATTCTCTATCTTTTAACATCCCCAGACTGTTATTGGGTACTTACTAACCCTCATTATAGTAGTAGTAATATTTAAATAAATTTCTTAAAGAAAGTCTAAGGGTTGGCCGGGAGTCCAGACAGCAGTTTCGTCAATTCACTTAATTTTACCAATTCTATCATTATTGCACTTTCTATTTTTATAGATGAAACACATCAATATGTCTAATCGCAAAGCAGCTTCCATAGCCGCTTTTGCATTAGTTCCCTTGTCCGGATTTGCTACTGATCTATACCTGCCTTCTTTTCCCGAAATGGTTCGGGTGTTCCATGCCACGCCTGCACAGATTCAATTAACCTTATCCGTTTTCCTCATCACGTATGGAATAGGACAATTTTTTGCAGGCAGCCTGATGGACAGTTTTGGCCGCTACAAGCCGGTTATCATCGCATTGGTATTATTCATTCTTTCGAATATCTTGATCGTACTCACCCGCAGTTTATTCCTGTTAGATGCCTGTCGCGTGCTTCAGGGCCTTTGTGTTTCTTTTATTGCTGTCGGTAAAAGAACTTTTTTTGTAGATGTTTATTCAGGCAAGCAACAACAAAGCTATACCGCATTATTAACGATTGTATGGGGCACGGCGCCAATTGTTGCCCCATATCTCGGCGGCTTTCTGCAAGTCCATTTCGGCTGGACTTCCTGTTTTTATTTTCTCGCTGTATATGGCACCATCCTGCTGATTGCAGAACTGAAATACAGCGGCGAATCGCTCAGGTATCGCACTCACTTTCATTGGAAACCCATTACCAACGTTTATTTAAAACTGATGAAAACAAGGGATTTCAGTGTGGGCGTAGCGATCCTCGGATTGAGTTTTTGCCTCGTGATGTCGTTTAACATAGCCGTTCCATTTATTGTTGATAAAGTATTTCATCTTTCGCCGGTAGTCACCGGATATTGTGCACTCTTTTCCGGGATGGCACTTTTTTCAGGAGGCATTATCGGGAAGTCGATGGGCATTCGTAATTTATTAAAAAAGGCGATGATCTTCTCTTTTATTCAGGCTGCGATCATCCTTTTGATGCTGCTCTTTTTGGATTCTCTCACAACGATATTTCTATTAATGATTTTTGTGGTGGTTATTCATTTAATTGAAGGTGTTCTGTATAATTTTTTCTTTACGCACTGCCTGATCAGGTTTCCTAAAAACGCTGCTACTGCCGGAGGCATCACCAGCGGCGGCTCATATATTGTACTTTCTGTTGCGCTATCTGGCCTGTTGACTTTTCTTCCTCACCCGGGACAAAGAACGCTTGCTTATAGTTATTTGATCCTTTGTGTTTCCATAATTGTGCTGATAGTGATTTTTAGAAAATCAATCCGGAAAGGAAATGAGATTGAATTGAGTGTAAAAAGGATGGAAGAATGAAATAAATCGATAGTGCTCTTGTTAGGTTTCAAATTAAACAGTCAATACTTGTTTTGTAAACGCTCCATCACTACCTGTTTGTACAATCTGCCTATCGGAATTTCAGTTGTTCCCAGCTGAACAGACAAGCCGTTATAGCACGAAATTTTGTCCAAAGAAATGATATAGGAACGATGAATGCGCATAAACTTGTGGTCAGAAAAAAGATTTTCCATGGTTGAGATGGATTGTTTTACCAGAAAGCTTTTTCCGCTGCTTAAAAATACTTTTACATAATCTTTCCAGCTTTCCATGTAAACAATATCGTTAACAAAGATCTTTTTCATATCCTTATCCACCTTCAGATAAACAAATGCATCGGCTTGTGATGAAAAGGTGCTCGTGGCGACCGGCGCTTCACTTCCGACAAGTTTGTTCAATTTGGTCACTGCTTTTAAAAAACGTTCAAAGGAAACGGGTTTTACCAGGTAATCCACAGCGTCGAGTTCAAAACCATCGACGGCATATTCGCGATAAGCTGTTACAAAAATAACTTTTGGAGGATGAGACAGATTTTTAAAAAAATCAGTGCCGATGATCCGCGGCATTTTTATGTCAAGGAAAATTACATCAACGCGCCGGCTGCGCAGCACTTCCAACGCTTCAATGGCATTACTGCATTGCCCGGCGATTTCCATACCCCCTATCTGGGATATGTAACGCGACAACACTTTTAAGGCCGGCGGCTCATCATCTATAAGCAGGCATTGCATTTTCATATTTAATGGATTGCGAAGTAACTGCGGATAATTGCGTCTTTGGAGCCGCTTCCCCGTTTAATTGGATCATCAGTGAAACAATAAAAAAAGCTCCTTCATCACTCAGCTTTAACTCATGATTGCCCGGATAAATAAATGCCAGTCTTTTTCTGACGTTTGCAATGCCAATTCCGTTATTGCCATTGCTTGGATTTTCATTTTTGCTATTGGCAATCTTAACTTTCAGCCTGTTGCTTTTCACCGATATGTCTATGCTAAGCCAGCATTTTTCTATCTGTTCGGAAGTGCCATGCTTAAATGCATTTTCTATAAAGGGCAGCATCATTAAAGGAGCGATGAACTTATCCTGTACATCGCCGGTCACGTCCCAGGAAATGTCTATATTATTGCCATAACGTTCCCGCTCCAGACCGATATAATTTTTCATTATTTCCAGCTCCTTTTCCAGCCTTACCTCGGCAGTTTTGCAATCATACAGCATGTAGCTAAGCAGGCTTGACAGTTTCAATATCAGCCCTGGAGTTTTCGGCGAACTTTCCAGCGAGAAGGAATAAATGTTGTTCAATGTATTAAACAGAAAATGCGGATGTACCTGCGCTTTCAGCAATTGCAGCTCCGCGGTAATTTTATCCTGTTGTGCCTGCAGCCAATCCTGCCGCTTAATGTCCCAGAATTTAAAAAACTTGATGACCATCGGTCCCGCTGCAGCAGTAGTAATACAAAGGTAGCACCATGCCAGCGGTCCTTCAGGAAGAAAATATTCAGGATGCAAAGCTTTCTGCATGGGTATCATAATATAGTCCTTATACCATAGATCGATATACAAGCCGGCAACCGCCCAGCCCAGCATCAGCAGTAGAAACTGAACTATTTTTCCTTTCAGCAAAAAACGCGGAACTGCCCAATATGCCATCGGGTAACCATAGAGAATAAAAACAGGGAGCCACAACAACATGTTCAATACCTCCAGACCATAAGGATCGGGCGATCCGATCACTACCCAGAAGGCAGCCCATAGCAATGTATGGGCTACCCAGTACATTACATGACGTAATATCCTGTAGCGCGGTGAAAAAATAAAATCATCATAAAGGAACGTGTTGATGGATGCCAGAAACTTGTTCATTGTTCATCATTTTTGGCCCCTGCCGCAAAAGGAGCGTTGATAAAAGGATTCCTCTACCGAAGTTAAGCATTCAAAAAGATCTTGATTCAACAAAAAGATAAAGCGCTATTTTTTTCGACAAACAACATGAAGATGAGTGTAAAAACCCTGTATCTGAAAATCCAGCTTTATGTCTGCAGATATTTCCTTTAAGCGATTACTGAAAAAAGAAAGCAAAGTGCTATTTTATTTTAGCGCTCCAATAATCATCCGGCTTTCATTTTTCAATCTTTAAAATTTATTATTATGAAATCAAAAACACTTTACGCCTTAGTCGTGCCTTTGCTACTTGCGTCTATTTTTTTATCGTGCAAAAAGGATCTGCGGCCTTCATTGACGTCAAACATGCAGAATAATGAATTGAATGACAAGAATGGTATCAATGGCCATTTGAAACAGGCAAAAACCTTTTCCAGTGATGTGGTAAAGGAATGGCTTCAAACCCAAATGACATTGTTGTACTCTCCCTCGGTTTCTTATGGAGTAAATGCCGGCAGGTACATGGCTTACTCGGGAATTGCCTTATACGAAGCAACTGTGCCGGGTATGCCTGCCTACCAAACCCTTTCCGGGCAACTGAACGAAATGCCCGCAATGCCGCAGACAGAATCAGGAAAAGCGTATCATTGGCCTACCTGTGCGAATGCTGCGTTAGCAGAAATTACCAGAAGATTGTTCACATTCAGTCCTGCTACGAGCAATACCGTAAAGGAAACAGAAGACAGGCTGAATGCAGTTTACGAAGCAGAGATTGGAAATGCAGCCACGTTTGAACGTTCAAAAGAATTTGGAAAAGCGGTAGCTCAAAAAATTGCTGAGTGGGCAGCAACAGACCATCCGTGGAGTTCATGGCAGCCGCTGGTTTTGACTGATCAATCGGCGGGTAAATGGTGGCCTGAAAATAACATACCACAAATGCCAAACGGGCTTGCATATTGGGGTGATACAAGAACGATCGTAGCGGGAAGTATTGATAATGTAGTTTCCGAGCCTTATGCCTATAATGATATTGATAAAAATTCACCTTATTACAAAGATTTCCAGGAAGTATATGACATTTCCAAACACCTTACGTTTCAACAAAAACATCTTGCGCTGTATTATAATGATCCCATGGTAAATGGCTATCCCGGCGGAGCAAGTTATATCGCAGTTTTCAAACAAATACTGGATCAGTTGAATCCAGCACTGGATGTGGCTGCACTTGCCTTTGCCAAAACAGGCATGAGCCTGATGGATGCCACCATTGGTTCCATGAAAGCAAAGTTTGACGTCATGCAGGAAAGACCCTTTCAGTTTATTCGCCGAGTAATTGAACCTTCTACCAACTCAGCTACCTGGTGGAAACCCTTAATTCCTACACCGCCTTATTCAGATTTTCCTGCTAATCATGCAACCTTTGCCGGCGCTTTTACTCATGCCCTCACTACCCTTTTCGGCAATAATGTTCATTTCGTTAACAGCACCTATAAAGGGCACCAAATAATGATAGATGGTAACAGCGTGGATATGGGAACCCACAGTTATGATTCATTTTATGAAATGGCCAACGATATTGCTATTTCAAGGGTTTACGGCGGCATTCACACACGCCATGCTGTAGAAGAAGGCATTAAGCAGGGAATAAAAACAGCAGAGAATATTGACAAAAAAGTAAGATTTATGAAATAGCTTAAAATTGGCTGTAGCAATGTTATTTTATCACATCAGAAGATATTGGAGCTGAACCTTTTTGTTCAGCTCCTTTTTTTGAAAGAAGAGGACTGTTGTGTTTCGTTTTTCATTTTCCTCCTTGGTGTCATTCACTCACCCAACATTCTAATTCTCTTCCCTAAAATAAACTTTATAAAAACTCATTTTCATTTGTTCATCATACCCTTTTTCAATCAGTTCTTTATTGCCATGAATGTAAATGTGAAAATTTTTATCCAGCTTCAAAACGCTTTTATATACCCTTGCCTGTTTTTTCACGGCTGTATCAGAGATCATAAATGAATCTCCAATCTCCGTTTCAAATTCGTCTTCATAATTCTTTTTAAATCTCTTGAATGATTCAATTCCCGGTTCATGTGCCAACACTTCATTGGAAAATTCGTCCAGGTCAAAATGCTCTTTTTCCTTAAAGTATTTGATGGACCGGTTCAGCAGGTCAATTTTATCCGTTTTTGAAATCTCAAATTCTTCATCTATTTGGTTCGTCACAAAATCTTTGTAAACTTTTAATACCGTATTGGTTTGCGTATAATTGTTGTTCCTGATCTTTAATTTCAAAAAATCATCAATCCAATAGGCCGCCTCCGAACTGTTTGTCTGGTCAATCACCGCCACCTTATAACCTGCTTCTTTTTCCGTGTTAAAGATCAAACATCCTTTATCAAGCTTTTTAATATTGATGGCTTCCTGTTCGTAGTTGATCTCAAACTCCTTTGCTTTTTGAATTACTTTCAGATAGGGTTCCTTTGATTCAGATTTGAAAATTCCGATAGCATCCAATGATTCTCCTTCTATTTGCAGACCCGTAAAATAACACACGTACAATTCACCCGATTTTATTTTCGGATGGTTTGTGATATCATATAAATGTTTCGCTACCTGCCGGCTGTTTTCATGAAACTGATCTTTATCATTAAAAATCATTTCTGCAAAATGATACACCTCATTCAGATTTAAATCTGCAGTAGGATGGTCGAAACGATAGACTTCGTTTACTTTTTCAAATGGTTTCAGAAAATAATTCATCAATAAATTATCCAAAACTTCATCATTGGTCTTTAATGGATGCTCTGATAAGCTAAGATGCTCATCTAATAACTTATTTCCTACTTTATGGATGGTAAGCTGCGAAAGAGATGCCTGAAAATATGATATCATTCTTTTTGTTTGATAATAGAATTAAAAAGCGGAAAATTAGTGGAAGTAATTGAAAAGTGAATGCTCAAAAAGTGATTGAATTGGAAAAACTGACAGCGCCATGTCGTCTTTAATGTGAGATTGAATGTAATTACAAATCGGATGCTTCTCACTATAAAGAATCAATTTGTTTCAATTCGTGTAATTCGTGGCCGAAAAAAGCAATGCTTGTGAATTTATTATCCGATGCGCATTACTAATAAATTTAGTATTTTTGTCCTAAAATATTAAGCATCCTACCGGTGGACACCACAAAAGCAAATATCATTGCTCAGTTAAAAAAGGATATTCTTCCTTTGCAGGGATTCAAAAGTACATTGAATACCGTCGCTCTGGATGCAATTCCTGTGGCCATGAAAAATGCATTTCCCAATGCAGCTTTCCCTTTAGGAGCTGTGCATGAACTAATCGCCGACAGCACAGAAGATGCTACAGCCACCTTTGGTTTCATTGCAGCAATACTCGCTTCGATCATGCAAAACGCAGGCGCCTCCATCTGGATCAATGGCTCACAATCCGTTTTCCCGCCGGCTTTGAAATCTTTTGGTCTCAGTCCTGATAAGATCATTTTCATTTACTTAAAAAAAGAAAATGAGATTTTATGGGCAATGGAAGAAGCGCTGAAATGCAAAGGCTTATCAGCAGTGATCGGCGAAGTGCAGGATTTAAGTTTTACAGCTTCAAGGCGGCTGCAGCTGGCCATTGAGCAAAGCCAGGCCACAGGCTTCATTGTTCGCCGCAATCCGCGCAGGCTGAATACTTCCGCTTGCCTGGCCCGCTGGAAAATAACTTCTTCACCAGGGCAGTTACCAGGAGATATGCCCGGCGTAGGTTTTCCGCGCTGGAATGTAGAACTGCTAAAAGTCAGGAACGGCAAACCGGGAAGCTGGCCAATAGAATTTGTGGGCGGGCGGTTGAGGCATGTTCCGGCATTTACAGTAATTCATCAGCAGCAACAAAAGAAAACGGGATGACATGCAGAAACGTTTTATTTCCATATGGTTCCGTTATCTTAAAACGGATTGGTGGATCCGTCGCCGCCCTATGCTTCATGATAAGCCTTTTGTCCTTGCTTCGCCCGATCATGGACGAATGGTGATCACAGCGGCAAACAGGTTAGCCGAAAAGCAAGGAATTGATATCAATATGGTGGTAGCAGATGCAAGAGCGCTTATTCCTTCATTGGAAGTGCTCGACGACCAGCCGGAAACTTCAGCACGCTTGTTGAATGCGCTTGCTGAGTGGTGTATCCGCTATACGCCTGCTGTAGCCATCGACCCGATCGATGGCCTTCTGCTTGATGCGACAGGCTGCGCCCATTTATGGGGCGGAGAAAGATCCTATATAACGGCTATCCATAAACGTTTTAAGGATTTCGGTTATGATATCAGCATAGCCCTGGCTGATACGGTTGGCACTGCGTGGGCCGTTGCCCGGTTTGGATCCAATGATTCAATTATTGAAAGCGGCCAGCAACATACGGCATTACTTTCATTGCCACCCGCCTGCCTTCGTATCGAAGCATCGGCAACAGAACGGTTAGAAAAGCTGGGTCTCAGGCAAATCAGCCAGCTGATCAGTATGCCGCGTTCTGCTTTACGCCGCCGCTTTGACGCGCAGATGCTGCAGCGTTTAGACCAGGCTTTGGGCTATGAAGAAGAAATGATCAAACCCGTACAGCCCATCGAGCCTTACCAGGAACGGTTGCCCTGCCTGGAACCGATTGTAACGGCAACAGGAATTGAGATCGCTTTACAAAGATTACTGGAAGCCTTATGCAATCGCCTTCAACACGAACAAAAAGGCCTGCGTACGGCCTTGTTCAAAGGTTACCGTATGGATGGCAAAATTGAACAAATAGAGATCGGCACAAATAGGCCGTCCTGTAATCCCAAACATCTTTTTAAATTATTTGAAGTCAAAATCGAATCCATTGAACCTGCACCAGGAATAGAAGTATTTACGCTGGAAGCTTTAAAAGTAGAAGACCTGCCAACCGTACAGCAACAACTATGGGGAAATAAAATGGACCTGGATAATGTGGAGTTATCTGAACTATTGGACCGGATAGCAGGAAAGATCGGTGCCTACAACATCCATCGCTATATGCCTGCTCACCATTACTGGCCTGAGCGTTCATTCAAAGAAGCTTCCTCTCTAAATGAAGCAATCCAAACTACCTGGAAGGTGGACAGGCCAAGGCCGTTGCAATTATTATCCAGGCCGGAACGGATTGAAGTCACCGCGCCCATTCCTGATTATCCGCCCATGTTGTTTCGCTATAAAGACAAGCTGCATAAAGTAATGAAGGCAGATGGCCCGGAAAGAATAGAAGCGGAATGGTGGCTGCAGGATGGGCAACACCGCGACTATTATTCTGTGGAAGATGAAGACGGGCACCGCTATTGGCTGTTCCGGTCGGGCCACTATGATGCCGCTAAATCGTATCAATGGTTTATTCATGGCTTCTTTGCTTAAAACTTAAAAATGAATTATACAGAATTACAGGTAACGTCTAATTTCAGTTTTCTCCGGGGCGCTTCCCATCCGGAAGAGCTCGTAGAACATGCGGCGGCATTAGGTTATAAAGAAATAGCCATAACTGATCACAACAGCCTGGCAGGCATCGTACGTGGGCATGCGGCTGCCAAAAAGAATGGCATCCGTATTATCGTGGGTTGCCGGCTTGATCTTTTAGATGGTGTGAGCTTGTTGGCTTATCCGACTAACCGTAAAGCGTATTCGCAAATTTGTAACCTGCTCACTACCGGTAATCTTAGAGCAGAAAAAGGAGAATGTCACTTATATAGATCTGATGT
>DASTXM010000142.1:0-34075 GCA_035765495.1 Hanamia sp. | reverse complement strand
AAAGAACTGAAGCCCCTTTTTTCTAATCGTTTATCTTTAAAACAATTAGTATAATCAGGGTTGAATAAGGATTGATAAGTAGATACCATCAGTTAAAAATTTGATTCAAAAATAATGAAAGATGTGGGTACACGGTAGGTTTGCAACGAGGACGACCTACAATGATGGGTATGTGAGAAAGATGAATGATTAAAATATTAGCGGCAAAATAATTATAAATTTTTCTCTCAAAAATGAAGCATCCCCTATCTCGCGCAAGCGTGCGCTTGTGCGGTTGAGAAAAGAAACCCGGTAATAAACTAACCAACATGAACTTAAAAAATCCATTGGTCACTTCTACAATTCTGCCGGTTCTCGCAACCCTGGTACTGAGTGCCAAGGCGCATGTGGATAATCCGGAAGTGAGCTGGATTGGGTTTGGAATACTTTTACTTTTGATGTTTGTTATATGGGCCATCACCGCATTTCTTGGCGCATTTATTTTTTACCTCACCGGAAGAAAACGGGTTCAAATGATTGTAATAATAGTATCGCAGGCTTCGGTAATTGGAGGGTTTAGCTATTTCTTATTCAGCAAGTAATGTGCGGCAATGGACAAAGATGAAAATTTTTTCCCTCCGTTGTTTTATATGTTAGACCAAGTTGGCTAAAAATGGTTTTTTTGTGTAATTGAAACGTACAACCCTAAAGCCATAAAAAGAATTGGCATTAATGACACTATCAGAGTCGCTCTTTTTGCTAAGGATTCGTAATTGTCGGTAATCTTAGTTTTTTTTAAGTAACCCTTATTAATAACAAGTAAAAGCATCATTAAAAAAAGACTTTCGATTATAGAAGACACAATCCATACAAAGTAATCCAGATCAGATGGCTTAAGTATATTTACCCAACCTTCTTTTAGATGAGTAGAATCGTAAGAAATTATATGATTATAAAACCCGCCGGCAAAGTACAGGATAAAAATCGTGAAAAGACCGTAGTATAAATTGTATAAAAAAAATATGAATTTAAATACTCCTCTGGTTCTCATTATTTTTTCTTTGCTTTCTTTTTACGTTTTGGCTTAGGGTGGCCTTTACAGTTGGAGCCCTTATATTATGAAATGGTCTGACGCTTTCGCCCGCTATTCTAGAATTTGAAAATAATAATTCAGCTATTTTCTGCACGTCCGTGACTAGCGACAAGGACCCCAACTGGCGCAGGTCTCCCGACTGTGACTATTCGTTACTTTATTTAAAAGGAATTATATCTTTCGAGTTCTTCTTTTACTCCGGGGCTGTAGTAACTGCCTCCTTCCTGAACCGCTTTAATAGCTACCGCTATTTCTGCGGCATCAAAGTTTTTTACAAGGAAACCATTAGCACCGGCACTAATCATATCTTCTACCAGCCAGGGCTCGCCAAAACTGCTAACTCCAAAAATTTTTACCCCCGGCTTTATTGCTTTTATAAGTTTAATGGCCTCCGCACCTGTTATTCCGGGCCGCATATTATAGTCGGTGAATATATAGTCAAAATTATTTTTTCTGGCCATTTCTACAGCCGCTTCGCCGGAGGCAGCTTGCCGGATTTCAAAATTAAAGTTGCTGAGGCGTTCCAAAAGACTTTGAAAAGAATCTCTTAAAAAGTCGTTATCATCAACAATGAGAACTTTGAGTGGTTCATTTTTTTCGCTCATAACAATTAATATTAAGGATCATTTTTTTTATTTCTTCTCAATCAACTTCTCCAGTCGCGCCATCATTTCATCCTTCTCCTTCAACATCCTTTCATACAAAGCAATCTTTTCTTCATGAAGTTGTATTAATTTTTCAATTGGATGAAAAACAGGATTTTCATTTCTCTGATATCCGACACCATTGTCACCAAATGTATTTGCAATAACATTCACAGCTTTCTCCTCATCAAAATTCTCAATTGCTTCGGCGGGTATTTTTAAAGCAGCAGCCAGTTGTTGCAGCAGTGCATCGTCAATAGTTTCTTTTTGTTCAAGCAGGGAAATTTTCTTTTGGTTCCAGTCGTCGCCGAGCTCATAAGCAAGTGCTTCCTGCTTAATGCCCAGCATTTCGCGGAAGCGTTTTACGTTGCGGCCCTGGTGTATTTTTTCATTCATCTTTTGGATAGTTTGGTAATTAATGGTTGTTTAAAGTAATGCGTAAAGTAAAGATTTTTTTCCGGATTAAGAAAGGGATAAAATATGCTGGTCTTGTTTCTAAGATATGCATGTGCGGAATAGGATAGTTTTTCCTTAATGTGAAAATTTGGGGTTAATGTGCTGATTAGCCAATTAGCTGATGTGCCAATGATGTGAAAATGAGGTTGCCCCATCTTGCAAATCCTCTAATCCTGCAAATCCTGATTCTGACAAGGAGAGCAGTGAACAATGAGCAATGAACAATGAGCAATGAACAATGAACAATGAACAAAATAGCGGGTATGTTTTTTTAACGAAGAGTGTGGCAAGTGCCAGAGAGGTGCTTGGGCTTACGTTTACCACTTACAGTTATGAATTTCTTACTGAGCATCTACATGAGTGGTTGCACCGGGTTACCCAACATCCAGGGGCGGAAATATTATACGAAAAGCTGGATATGCTGCTCGAAAAAAATACCACACGCGAACTGATGGAACCAGATTGTTGCCCGGAAGGAATTGGCCGGAACAAGTATGCGCGGTTTATGGGGCTGTTTATCTTTTTGCTTCAACTGGTGCGTGATAGCTGGAAGGTCTATGGAAAAGCGATACAGCAGAAGCCCGAAAATGCCTGGAGCATGAAAAAGACTTCAACGAACTACCGCAACCTGGTCCGGCTCATTAAGACCAATGATGTCAGACTGGTGCAGCAAACCTTGCTTGAAGTGATCATCAGTATAACAGGCAGCGGCTATTACCAATACTTTTTAAACAGCCTTAAAAGGAGTGAGAAAAGGTATGACGACGCACTGGTAGAAATGGAAACTGACCCCGAAGTGGCGCCCTATAAACATGAAATGGTGATGTTCGTTTCGTTCCGGTGTTTTATTGATTCGTCGTTTTTTTTGTTTGGGGAAGAGCGGACATGTTTTGGATATTGAAACAATTTTGAAATGTCTTTGAAAATAATAGAGAATGGCTAAAAATAAAAAGTCTAAAAAAGAAAAGAAGAAAAAATCGTCTCAGGAATGGAACAGGATAGGCTATTTTTTTGAATGGTTTGACCCTGAAGGAGCTACCGAACAGTTTTGGGAAATTTTAAAACTTGCGCTGACATCAGACAATGACAAAGCAGATGAACGCGAACGCTCGAACATGATCTTTTTTTATGAACATGCAACAGAATTCTTTGAAAATGTTTTTAAAATATGGAAAGAGACTCATTAGCAGATTAGCCAATTTGTTAATGTGGCAATGAACTTAATAATTTTTAAAATAATTCATCATGGAAGACAAAGCCACTTTTTATGCATACCTCACCATTCACGATTTTTTTGACTGTTTTGCTCTTGAAACCATTATAAGCAGCACCGACACAATCATTCGTTGGGCAGCGGGACATTCTATATGGAAGAAAGAACAACCGGGAGATGCACTGTTTTATTTGGAAAAGCTCGAAGGTCTTTGCTCAGCCGCTTTTGTCATTCATGAGAGATTTTCAATAAGAAAAGAAGTTATGATAGATGCCGTAGAAGGCGACGTGCCTGATTTGTTTGACACAACAACATATTGTAGCTCCGCATTTAAAAGCAATTATTGGAATCAAATCCCCCGTCACCTTACCCCAAGGCAATTCTTTAATCCTTACAAAGCCATAAATAAATTTTGCCATTATATGGCCGAACCGGAATGGACAAAAACGCTGCAAACACTTACAATGTATTCACTCAATACCGATTCTGTTTTAGACCTTTTTCCCCCTTATAACATCATTGTGATGCGGCTTCGTTTATTACAATTGATTGAAGCCTGCCACCTGATACACGTGCGAATGAAAAATAAAGAAAAGATGGAAGAGGCTCAGAAAAAAGTAAAGCAAAAAACATCAGCAAATAAAAACACAAATAAAAAGTAATGTATTACCTGATTACCGAAAAATTTAAAAGCCAGGAACAAAAACTTGTAGCGCTTATAAGAGAAGCAGTGGAAGTACACACCATTTACATATTAGGTTCTAACCTTGCTACAAGGCGTACGGAAACCGTGTTTATGCTGGAAGCTCCTTCGTGCCAATCAGCAAATTATTACTATCTGCTGGTTCTCATCAACGACGATGGAGATGTGAATGCAGCGCAGGATAAGATTGAAAACAGGGCCGCGCATTTTGTGCCGGTAACAGCAATGGTAATGCCTGTGCTCACTTTTACCTGCTGGCTTGCCAAAGGCCACCCATTTGCCCACAAGGTTTACAGGGAAGCCGTGTTGCTTTACAGGAAGGATGAAGAATTAACCGCACCGGAAATATTGCCCAAAGACGATATGAAAAATAGTGATGTGATCTGCACCGATACGATTAATAAAGTAACAGAGTTTATGGCTGGTGCCGATTTATTTATCCTGAGGAACCACACAAAGCTTGCTGCTTTTATGTTGCACCAGGCAGCGGAGCAATGCCTGCACGGATTGTTTGAAATAAGTACAGGGATGTACCTCAATACACACAGTATCGATAAACTTCTTCGTTATTGTTCCATGATAAACTGGCGGCTCCCGGAAATATTCCCACGTAATAATGATAAGGAAGAAAACCTTTTTCAATTATTACAAAAAGCGTATGCAGGTGGCCGTTATGAGAAAGAATATTCAATTACTGTGAAGGATTTGGAAGTATTGAGGGGCAGGATTACAGAGTTGAAAGAGATTTTGCAGGAATATGCAAAGAGGTAATTGAGTTAGATTTCTAATTCTCTTCAACGTATCACGATACTGGAGGTTGGGTTCAGAATCAACCAACGCGACGTCTTGTGCCGAGGAAGTTGCTGAGAAAAATTATCTCTTATGCTGGTTTTTTCTTTTAAGGCGATACCATAAACAAATCAGGCCGGTAAGCCAGTGTCTCTGAAGTGGTTGTCTTTATAACTTTTAGCTTGAGTGAATTCTGAATGCGATCCATCTCGTCTTGAAAATTTTCTGACTTTCCAAACTCTGCATAACTATTAAATCCCAGCATCAGCAGTATTTGATCAATGCGGCCACCGTCAACCATTTCATAAGTAAAAAAATGTGTTACAGAAACATTTGGAAAATAATCTTCCTCGAGTTTTGCAATCACTTTTAACGCATCCGGAATGTTGTTTACAGTAAAGGTAATAAGGCGAATGTATTTGGAATGCAATCCAGCACTGTCTTTTGAAGAGAACGCGGGAAGAAGTTCTAATTTAAAAGCCGTCTGTAATTTCGCAAAAGGCACTATGTGAAGCTCGAAGTCTTTGTCATCCTCTTCCGGTTTAAATGAAACGTCCAGATCTTTCCAGGAGTTGAATGATACGTCCAGGTAATTCCCATAACGAGGCCCCGAAACAAATTCCCAGCAATACCAAACAGGGTTGTCCCCGTTTTTTTTGTGCCAGTTAAAATGCTTGTTATAGCCGCTTTCAAAATCCTGTTCATGTCCATCCTTTGGCTTCCATAGCCAGCATTTTGCAATGGTTTTCGATTGTCCGAAACCTTGCTGCAGAAAGCAAAAAGCAATTAGGGCAATTAAAATTTTTCGCATGACGGTCTTGTTAAAATGACGAATCGTAAGTACTAAAGATTCCGCAAGGGCTCCGGTTAAAAAACAACCGAAGATAAATACAAAAAGTTGATCTTTCTTCGTGTGTCCTTAGCCCCGGTCAGGTAGAATCCTGAAATAATATCTCAGCCACTGTCCTGAGTTTCCCGAATTACGGGACAGGTACAACACAGGACAATTACTTTTTTTTAAATAAAAAACTATGGCTGCCGGAGGTTATAAAATTAGTGACCAGGGCGCAATGTACTTTGTAAGCTTTGCGGTGGTTGGCTGCCTGCCCGACTGACTCATTCAGGCGGCGGTGGATGTTTTTACAAGGAAAGAATACAGGGATATTGTAATAGAAAGTTTACGATACTGCCAGGATAAAAAGGGATTGGTAATTTATCCCTGGCAGATAAAAATAGGTTACGCTACTTTCCAATTTAACTGTAAATTGCGATAGCTGGGAGCTGATCCACCTCATTTACCTAAATTTGCTTAATTGCTTATAAACATTTCGTCTATCACCATACTATAAACTTTGAAGAATATATTCTGTTGTCAGTAACTAATCTAATTATATAAACACCAGGTGAAAGATTAATGGGAATAGTAATCTCTTTATTTTTCACATCCGTAACTGATAGAGACTTAGTCATAGCTTTTTGTCCAAGTATATTGTAAATGCTAATTTCGGAATTTGATGAAAAGCTAATTCCTGTCGAAATCGTAAGGATATGTGTGCCGTTAGGGTTTGGATAAACTACAAACTTATCGCTACTATTACTAATAACCTGATCATGAATTGTGGTTGACTGGGATACAGACCTTAACTGGGTATTGGTGGAATATAATTGGGAGGTAGGGATAACCTGCTTTACTGTACCAGGCCCTCTCCATTTCAATATGCAAACCGCATCGAACCGGTTTTCGAAATACTCAAGCTTAATATTATATTTAGTGCATTTAGATAAAGTGATGCTCACAGAATCTTCCGATGCTGACTTGTTTATCCATTTATCCATTATCAGCTGGTTGTTTATCCAGAGCCTGTAGCCATCATCAGAAGTCACATAAAAAGTATCCGCTCCGGAATCGAGGCTCTGTACCTGGCCTGAAAATCTTACTTTGAAAGAATCGACACTAATACCCGGAGGGCCGCTCGCCCCCCAATTAAAATTAACTGCAGGTTCTGTTTTTGTTATGGTGGCCGTTGCAGGAAAGGGCGCAGAAGAAGGAGTATTCGAGAAATATTCTGCCATTAACCCTGTACCATTACCAATGCATTGTGTAGTGTCTGAAGGAGAAACATACACAGGATACAATTGAGAGGTAGGGATAACCTGCTTTACTATACCAGGCCCTCTCCATTTCAAAATGCAAACCGCGTCAAACCGGTTTTCGAAATACTCAAGCTTAATATTATATTTAGTGCATTTAGATAGAGTGATACTTACAGAATCTTCCGATGCCGATTTGTTTATCCATTTATCCATTATCAGCTGGTTGTTTATCCAGAGCCTGTAGCCATCATCAGAAGTCACATAAAAAGTATAGGCTCCGGAATCGAGGCTCTGTACCTGGCCTGAAAATCTTACTTTGAAAGAATCGACACTAATACCCGGAGGCCCGCTCGCCCCCCAATTAAAATAGATCATTGGCTCTGTTTTGGTAATAGTGGCCACAGCTGGAAATGGTGCCGTAGACGGAGTATTCGAGAAATATTCTGCCATTAGCCCTGTACCACTACCAATGCATTGTGTAGTGTCTGAAGGAGAAACATACACAGGATATAATTGAGAGGTAGGGATAACTTGCTTTACTATACCAGGCCCTCTCCATTTCAAGATGCAAACCGCGTCAAACCGGTTTTCGAAATACTCAAGCTTAATATTATATTTAGTGCATTTAGATAAAGTGATGCTCACAGAATCTTCCGATGCCGATTTGTTTATCCATTTATCCACTATGAGCTTGTTGTTTATCCAGAGCCTGTAGCCATCATCAGAAGTCACATAAAAAGTATAGGCTCCGGAATCGAGGCTCTGTACCTGGCCTGAAAATCTTACTTTGAAAGAATCTACACTAATACCTGAAGGCCCGCTCGCCCCCCAATTAAAATTAACCGCAGGTTCTGTTTTTGTTATAGTGGCCGTTGCAGGAAAGGGCGCCGAAGAAGGTGTATTTGAAAAATATTCAGCCAGCAACCCGGTGCCGTTGTTGATGCATTTTGCTGTATCTGGCGGGGGATACACACCATAAATTTTTATTTTTTTAGAAAAAGTTGCTACGTAAACTTTCCCATTGGCAACAGTAGGTGCATTAAATTTAGCAAAGGATCCTACCACATTATTTGAATCCTGGTCACTGTACCATAATTCATTTGCCGAAACATCATTAGCATTATATGCCGCTATCGTACCTGGCCTCACACTTTGATTTGCGTTTCCTGAAGTGGGAAAACATGTCCATACAATTGCGGAAGAAGTATCTTGGCCGTTAGAAGACAAAGATAACATAGCACCGGGAGACCCTTTATCAAGCGTGCGGTTCCCTTGTTTGTAAGAATTCAGAAATGTTCCGCTATCCCTTTGGTAAGTAAATTGGCGAATCTTGTAACTTTCCGCCCATGCATATACGAATTCCTGGCCACCTAACCTGGCATATACAGGTGAGCCCTGGATGTGTACATAGCCTGTGCTGTTTGGATTAAATTGCAAAGTATCTTTCACAAGGCTATTTGTCGGGCTATAACGGCCCATTTTATTATAATCAACCACATAAGAAATGCCTTCTTTTGAGCCTGAGATAGTGGTGGGTGAATTCGGGATTATCAGCACGCCATCACAGCCGTAATCACGATCCGTGCTATCAAGATATTGGTAATTAGCCGGAGTGAACCAATCAAGCACTGAAAGCTGGGGAGTAAGTTTTATCAGGCTTGAGCTTCTATTTCCCACATTATTATTGTCCTGGGTAGTGGTACCATTGCCAGTTGTAAGATAAAGATTTCCATCTTGCCCTACAGATATCCCCTGGCCTGCCATCCATATGCCACCTAATCCGCCATCAGGGGTGGTGTTATAAGAATATTTAAGATTAAGCGTGGTCGCATCAAAGGCCAAAACCCAACCATGATAAGGCCCCCAATCACAATAGGACGCACTGGCAACATAAATAATATTATTATACAAGAGTAAGGCAGGGCGCTGATTTTGGAATTTAGCTAAGAATGGCACAAAGCCATTTACACTACCCCGGCCGGTGCCTGGAACTTGTGCACTCATAAGATGAGGGCTGCCCAATTTGTGCTGACCTGTCCTAAGATCTAGCGCATTGAGGTAAGCATAGAAATTTCCATTGCCATCAACCGTTTTTGTGGCTACATATAGTGTCTTCGAAGCGGTATCAATTACAGGGGTACCAACAATTCCGATATTACCGGAGAAATCTTTATAATTGCCGCGACAGGGAGAGCCCTGGATTGAATCTTTTAAATCAGCGGTGCCGGGTGTTCTTTGTCCTGGCGGATTTAGGTTCACTTTCCATAAATAGTTTGTATCAGATACCTTGCCTGCATTAAATGCATATACAGTATTATTGACAGTGGCTACATATAAAACGCTGCCGGTATAATTACCTACTGTAATGTTATTTACTACCAGCGGTTGTGCATATACTTCATCATCCACAGGGAAGTTGCCAATACAACCAAACTTTCCCGGAGCTACATTACTGTGGTTTAAAACAGTTTCTTTATTGTTCCATCCGGTTCGGTTAATGTCATTGTGCTGGGTAAGCACTGAAATGTTTGTCTGTGCAACAGAAGATAGAAAAGCACCACAGAGTAAAACCAGAAAATATAAAAACCTCATATCATTCGCATTTTTAAATTAAATCTGGCCTTCGTAAGATAAATTGAAAAAGAGCAGTTAATAGAAGCTTAAAGATAAGTTTATTTTTTTTACAAAAATAATTTTATTCTTCTCCGGCAGTGGTCGCAACAGTCTTTTTTTTTAAGGCGGCCTCAACCTCTTGCTTTTTAAAAGAGCTAATAAAGAACCTTTCTTTTTGTTCGTTTACTGTACTTTTGTTTGGCCAGAAAAAGCATTGAATGCACATCCATCGCCAACGCGAGCCTGCTTGTGGTCATGCTAAATAGAGTACCTGAATTTATATTAGCTATGAACGCATTGGAATCTCAAATTAATATTACAATTGACAAATGGATTGATTTAGCAAATAAGTATAGCTTGTCTACTTTATTGAAAAAACCTTCCGACGAAAGTTGGTCGCTTGGCCAGGTCGCTATGCATATTGACGCGGAAACTAACTTTTATATTACGCAAATAGAAACCTGTCTACATTCGAGTGAAAAAAGTACCGAATCAATGACTGATGATGCAAAAACAATGTTCGAACATAATTCTTTTCCCAATATTAAAATAAGAAGAGATGAAACCTTGTCCCAACATTATCAACAACCTGAAAGTAAAGATGACTTATATAACAGAATGAATAAATTGAAAGAGCGGTTAAATAGTTTAATAATAAAAATTGAAGCGAGTAATAGTAAAGGTAAAACTATGCATCCCGGACTTGGATATTTTAATGCAGAACAATGGTTGCAATTTGCTGAGATGCATATGAGGCATCATCTAAGACAAAAAGCTACAATTGAAACTGAATTGAATCTATGTTCACCCTAACCCCCGCTAGTTTTAGAATCCCGAAATAATATCTCAGTCACTTTCCTGGGTTTTCCGAATTACGGGACAGGTGCAACTCAGGACAATTACATTATTTTTTAAATAAAAAATTATGGCTGCTGCAGGTTATAAAATTAGTGACCAGGGGGCAATGTACTTTGTAAGCTTTGCGGTGGTTGGCTGCCTGCCCTACTGACTCATTCAGGCGGGGGTGGTGTCATTATTAAAAATTAATACGAAGCAAGCTCACGATAGTGGAAATTGCGCATATTTGTAATCTAGCAGCGTCTCGTGCCGAAGACGTTGCCAAGAAAAAACTGTTTGCCTGATAAAGGAGTTCGAAATAAAATCAAAACAATGAGAAAGTTTACAATGCTACTTGCTTTTTTATTTGTCGCCCGAACCGGTTTTACACAAAACCTGGATTCTTTGGTACAGTCCAGGCATCCTGATTCGCTAGCGGGAAAGATTCGTACCTATTATACACCCGGCAAAGAAAACGTGGCAGCGCGGCTGCAAAGTCTTGCGACCGCAGTTGCAAACTATTACGAAAAATTGTTCGGCACTCCGTTCAAGGTCAAACTCGCAGTCTTAGACTCAGCAAACTGGCCCAACGAAATGGCGCCTTATGGTATTATATTCAGCCATAGAGGTTGGATTTTTATGCATTCAGGAATGAGTTTTGAAAGTTTTCAAAATGTGTATGGCATGCAGAATTTTCAAGACGTTACTCAAAAAGCACTGCACACAAAAAAGGCTTCAGGCAAGCAGATGGTGGAATCATTTTTGGAGTTTTACACTGCTCATGAATTGGGCCACTATTTTTTTAATTCCTTATCGGGCGCTAAATACCCCGACTTTTTTACAAACGAATGGATGGCTTCTTACTTCGCTTATCAATATTTCAAGAAAAATAAGCCTTCCATTTTACCGGCGTTTGATTTGTTTTGCCAGCTTTATCGCGATAATATTAAACCAAACCATACATCCGTAGAATCATTTAATAGCAATTGGGGTAATGATGGCATACCGACGTATGGTTGGTACCATGTTAACTTTTATTTTTTGTGTAAGGACATGTGGAGTTGTGCCGGTGAAAGATTAATTCCTCAATACATTACAGCCTTTCCCAAAACTGCTTCACAAAAATTGTCTCCTGACGGGATTGTTAAAAAATTGGAGTTGTGTACCAGCGTACTAAATAATTTTGAAGCAAAACTAAATAGTAAACTAATTAACGATTAAAACTCAGGACTGCAGAAATTAATACTGCAGTGTTTATTACCGATAGCAGAAGTCGCTGTTTGAGCAAAAGGAAACGTTTGTTGCTGGCGGAGAAGAAATAATTGAATCAAAAATCATTTTAAATTCGATATAAATATTGAACTGTCGTTACAGCCTATCGGAAGCTTTGACCAAAACCCGACGCACTGAAGGCAGAGGGCAGAGATAAAAACCCTTCATTATGAAAAAAGCGCTGGCATTATTCCTCCTGCTATCCTTCGTAGGTAACGATTTATTGTTTTCACAAACGAACAAGTCAATTGCCTTTACACATGTTACTGTAATTGATGTAAAGACGGGCAACCTTCAGCCGGATATGACAGTGGTGGTAAATGGTAACCGTATAATCGTTGTTGAAAAAACCACAAAAGTACCCATCCCTGAAAATGCACAAATAATTAATGCACCAGGTAAGTTTCTGATACCTGGTTTGTGGGATATGCATGTTCATAGCTTATATGAAGGAAGACCTGAATTGTTCTTTCCGATGTTTATTGCAAACGGAGTAACGGGGGTAAGGGAAATGGGAAGCTCAATGCCATTTGAAAAGATCAACGCCATTCGCAAACAAATTGAAAATGGTGAACTTTTAGGGCCAAGGTTTGGAGCAGTGACAGGAAAAATTCTGGATGACACTGCATGGGGTCCCGAAATAGAAGCAGTAACCACGCCGGACGAGGCACGAAAAGCAGTAAGAGCACATAAATCCGGAGGCGCAGACTTCATTAAGGTTTACGATGGCCTCTCCCGCCCTGTTTACTTTGCCATCGTTGATGAGGCAAAGAAGCTCAACCTTCCCTTTGAAGGACATTTGCCCAGGTCTATTTGTGCTAAAGAAGCATCTGATGCGGGTCAAAAAAGTATGGAGCATCTTATAGGAATAATGGAGGCTTGTTCATCAAAAGAAGATGAAATAAGGCAGGTTAAAAATAGCGCGGCAATAGGTGAGCAAATTCTAAACAGTTTTGATGACACAAAAGCTGCGAATCTTTTTCGACTCTTTGCAGCTAATCAAACTTATCAATGCCCGACTTTGACTTTTACAAGAACGTTTTTCGATGCTGACTTCGATAAGGGGCTGGCGGATGATCCAAGGTTAGTCTACATTCCATCTGAAAACAGGGAAAAGTGGAAAAAGGAAATAAGCCAAATGCCCGACTCGATTCCGTGGGGCAAAGCATTTTTTTTGAAATTAATGGCGATCGTGAATGAAATGAACCAATTACATGTACCGCTTCTAGCCGGGACAGATGCCGGTTTGGGAAACCCTTATACTTTTGCAGGCTTTAGCCTCCATGCTGAACTTGCATCGCTTGTTCAGGCAGGCCTTACCCCGCTTGAAGCTTTGCAAACCGCTACCATTAATCCAGCACGATTTTTAAATAAGGAAAATGAGCTTGGCACAATTGAAAAAGGGAAAGTTGCGGACCTGGTCTTGCTGGATGCCAATCCACTTGAGGATATTCATAATACAACACAAATAAATGCAGTTGTTGCTAACGGAAGCTATTTTTCAAGAGCCGATCTTGATAGCTTGCTTGAAGAGGCAAAAATAAAGGCAGCTCAAAGATAATTCGTTGTGCTCATATGCAATGACCTCACGCCTTGGTTCATGTCTCACCAACCACAGCTTTAGATAATAAATAGATTTTGCTGAATCAAATCGTCCTTTTCTTGCTGATTGAAAGGTGATTCCTTCGTACCTTCCTGCTCCTTTCTTGCAGGGACGTTGCAGCATTAAGCAAGGTGATAGCTATAAAACAGCAATCACTCAGCAAGAATCCAGCAAGAAACAGGGTTAAATTCCCCGCTTCCTTGGTTTCTGGCGGCTTGGTTCGTGTATCACGAACCACAGTTTTAGTTTTCATTTTTGTTGCGCAAGTATCCCGCATGAAGGGGCTAACTTTATGCAGAAAGCTTTTCATTAGGCGCATTGTCGCACGACATCATAAACAATAAGAAATGATAACAACCGAATTTAAATTGACGATACATATGGTTTCAAGCCTTGACGGATTTATAGCCAGGAAGGATAATAGTGTTTCCTGGTTTGAAACATCGAGCAACTACGAGAAAGGAGTTGTCGGTGAAGACCCGGAGGAATTTCTAAAAACCATAGATAGTTATGTAATGGGCTCAAAGACTTACGAACTTGCTATGGAACTTTCAAAAGATTACGGTTGGGCTTATGGTGATAAACCAACAATTGTTTTAACTAATCGCAACCTTCAAACTGACAGACAGAACATAAAATTCTATTCGGGTGACTTAAATAAATTTGTAAATGAGCAACTGAAACCAAAATATAATAATGTATGGATTGTGGGAGGTTCCAAGTTGACAAGAGACATTATTAGATTGAAATTAGCAGACGAAATAAGAGTAAGTATTTTGCCAATCATTTTGGGCGACGGATTACCATTCTTCGATCATATTGGAGAAGAACAAATATTAAAGTTAGAAGACACAAGAGCATATAAAAATGGGATGGTAGAATTATGTTACAAAGTAAAAAAGTAGCGAACCACAGATTTATCCCAATTATAATTGTTACTTCTCCGGTTCCTTTTACAAGAAGGGATTGCTAATTTCAGATTTGTGAAGAATATTGGAGTTAAGATGGTTCGTGGGACACGAACCAGGGCGTGGATTTTCAATTACTTCGATCTTTTTGTCAGTTTTACTTGTGGCAAAGCGAAAAATTTCATTGAATGAGCTTTCTGAAAGAGTTGAATTGACGTTATCTAACCTTTCTATTTTAAAAACATGTAAAGCGAAAGCAATTCGTTTTAGCACTTTAGACGCAATTTGCAAAGCATTAGACTGCCAGCCAGGTGATATTTTGGAATATGTAAGTGACAAAAAAAGAACAACGAACCGCTGACACGCGGGTTTGTAATATGCCTGGCAGACGAATATATTCTCAGTCCAACCCTTCCATCCTTTCCTCCTGCAGAACCTTATTTATACAATCAATCTCAATTTTCCAGGTCTTTTTATCCACAACCAGTTGAGAAGGCAACCTGCTTAATAAAATATACGATGCATTATGGCTTGTATATTTTTTAAACCGAAAAGCCATTTTTATGCTAATCGAAAAATTCACCGGAACAAGTCTTTCACCATTATTGAATTCCCTTCATTTGATGCCTTTGTTAGTCACGGCACACATTCAAGAATAACCGTTAACAAAAGCCGGACGCAGTAATTTCTGCATCATTACTTTTTATCGGGTTAGCCAGGATTAGCTGTTCTGCATCTTTATTTTATCACTTTAAATACTATAAAAATGAAAATCAGGACAACAAAAAACAGAACAAGGCTATCATGGATAGCAATGCTTTTTTGGTTTAGCTATTTGTTGGTATCGGGATGTCAGAAAGCCGACAGACAAATGATCACCCAGCAGGATTTGAAGAACGCCAATTCCAATTCTATGAAACCGGTGATGCAAAAAAAGAATTTTATACAGGTAAATCTTGTTGCCAATACTTCTTCGTTTGGGGCATCACGGGTTGATCCGCTTTTACAAAATGCATGGGGACTTGCTTTTACTTCAAACGGCTTTGCATGGATATCTGCCAATGGCGCGGGCTTAAGCACTGTTTATACCGGCGAGGGAGCCCAGGTAAGGCCGCCGGTTACAATTCCATCCGCCACAGGTCCAACAGGAGGCACACCAACAGGAGTTGTATTTAATGCAAGCAGTACCGACTTCCTGCTTCCGGCTCCTAACAACCAGGCTGCGCGCTTCATTTTTGCATCTGAAGACGGGATCATTTCTGCATGGAATGGAGCAGTCGGAAATAACGCTGTAGTAGTAAAAGATAATTCCGCTACATCTTCTTATAAAGGTCTTGCTCTTGCTACCAGTAATGGAGCCAGCTATTTGTATGCGACCGATTTCCGGACAGCAAAAATTGATGTTTTTGATAAAGATTTCAATGCGGTCTCCATGTCATTTACTGATCCGGACCTTCCCTCAGGCTTTGCTCCCTTTAATGTGAGCAATATAGACGGGATGTTGTATGTAACTTATGCAAAAGTAGGCCCTGATGGAGATGATGTTGCCGGAATAGGTAACGGATACGTGGATATTTATACGACCGGCGGTTCTTTCGTTAAGCGTTTGGTTTCAGGCGGCCAGTTGAATTCACCGTGGGGAATTGCAAAGGCGCCCTCCACTTTTTTTGGCGATGACAACGACGGCGATCAAAGTATTATTTTGGTAGGAAACTTTGGAAACGGCCACATCAACGCCTATCACAGCAATGGAAAATTTATGGGCGAACTGGCTTTGCATCCCACCCCAATGCATCCTAAGGAGCCGCTTGTAATTGAGGGACTTTGGGCACTCTCTTTTGCACCAGCTACCGCCACCAGTATTGATCCGAACAGGCTTTATTTTACCGCAGGTCCAAATGATGAATCGGACGGCCTTTATGGCTACATCCAGGGAAATAATTGAACATGAAGCTACTGTTTTTCAAAATGCTCCTTCCTTAAGACAGGAGGAGCATTTTATAATGCAGAAAATTACCACTCCACAATATTCCACCGTTTGCCAAAGCCGCACAACCCCCGTGATAACAATCAACTCTATAATTGACTGCCGTCATTCTGCTGTAACGGCAAGTAGGCGTACTTTTAAAATATTGGGTTCCTCTCCACTACTCCTCATGAAAATCTTTGTTCTCATGTTTTCAAATAGCGTATCTCAACTTTCGTATTAGTTATGTGCAGGCCAGGTAAATATCACTTGAACCAAACCATTTTAAACAGAGTTTTAATAATTATCTCTTCTATGCTTTTCTCATGCTCAACCATACCAAAAGGAACCACAGCAGTTCATCAATTTGACATAAAGAAATATCTTGGAAAATGGTATGAAATTGCGAGACTGGATTTCAAATTTGAAAGGAACCTGGACAACACTAGTGCAGAATACTCCGTCAATTCAAATGGTACGATAAGAGTTATTAACAAAGGTTACAACGTAAAAACACAAAAGTGGCAAACTGCAACAGGTAAGGCTAAGTTTGTAAAAGAGGAAGACATCGCGATGCTAAAAGTATCTTTTTTTGGTCCTTTTTATTCAGGATACAACGTAATCGCAATAGATCCGGATTATAAATATGCTTTAATAGCAGGTAAGAATCTAAAATATTTATGGATACTGTCAAGAGAAACTACAATCCCTGCCAATATAAAACAGAACTATCTTGATTTAGCACAAAGCGCTGGTTACAAAACAGGTGAACTAATTTGGGTGAAACAAGACCGATAAACATTTTGAAGATTTTATACCGGGAACAAATGAATTGAAAAATTAATCCTGCTGTAATAATTTTAATAGTACCGGGTAGTATCCTGATATTTTATTTATAAACTGGTCATGATCCCCAAATCAATTTAAAAGATGCTCCAATTTATTTTTATCCAGGATAATAATGGTACCATCTTTTATGTCGATTAGTTTTTCCCGTTTAAAGTCGCCCAATGTTCTGATTAAAGATTCAAGGGCCGTGCCGGCAATACTTGCAAGGTTTTCCCTGGTAATGCGTATCTCAAAATTTTCGCCTTTGCCCTCGTATTTATCATATAAAGTCAATAACGCATCTGCCACTTTTTTGCGTAAAGAGTTATAGGCTAACGACAATAATTTGGTTTCATTTTCGCTGATATTCCTGGCAAGGATTTCAATAAATTTCCTGCTTACCTCATGGTTGCTGTCGATCAATTCTTCAAATTCCTTCCGTGGTACAATAACCAATTCTGTATCTTCCATCGCTACAGCGGTTTGTTGATAATTTTCGTTTTGGAGTAATGCCAAATAGCCCAGGAATTCATTTTCCTTGTAAATAGAAGTAATCAATTGCTTTCCGTTATCGTTCATCTTGTAAGTTTTGACTTTCCCCTTTTGAACAAAATACAAAAAGGCAGGACGGTTGCCTTCTGAAAAAACAACTTGTTTTTTGCGGTATTTGTTCACTTTTCTGTCAATTACCAACTCTTGAAGCAACTCTTTTCCTGTCTGCACTTCTATCAAACTATTCAGCCCGTTTAATCCTTGCGCAAATTCTTCTTTCAGCTTTTTTGATTTTTCAAGCCTGCGCTCTACTGATTGCAGAAGGTCAGTATCATTAAATGGTTTCACGATGAAATCATCAGCGCCCAATTGCATTCCCTTGCGCAAATCTTCTTTTTCTGCTAAGGCCGTCATGAAAATAAAAGGGGTTGATTGGGTAGCAGGATTGTTGCGAAGAGTATTCAATACGCCAAATCCATCAAGAACCGGCATGACAATATCACAAAGTATCAGATGAGGGTTTTCGCGCAGCGCTATTTCCACTCCTATTTTGCCGTTTGCCGCAGAAAATACCTGGTAATTTGCCAATTGCAAAAGCTCCTCGGTATTTTCCCTAATGCCATCATTATCTTCTATTATCAGCACTTTTTCCATAATGAAGATTTTGCTGTAAAATAGATTAAGTGGAATACAAACTTCCAACCAAACTTTTCGTCAGACTGCCTCGCCAATTAATCTTTTAATTAAGGGTAAAATATTGTTGTAATAGTTTTGAAAACGATGCGCCGGAAAAAATTTTCTTGTCTTAAGCTCTTCTACTGTCAGGTTCTGGAATAATTCCCAAGAACAACGTAAAATAAAAATAAAATAAAATCTTCAATTGTTCTTAGAATTTATTTATTGTCACGTTTTTATCACAAATTGGTTGGAAGTAACAATTAGACGGTTAACAAACTAAATAAGTAAAATGTTTATGTGCAGTAAAACGATAAATTTCCTTTTATCCTGTTGCCTTTTAATTAATGCGCATTCGAAACTTTCTTAGGATTTAAAAGCAACAAAGAGATCGAGCCAACAAATGCAAAACCAGCACCATAAACAAAAACGGATGTATGACTGATGTGATCCCATAACAGACCAGCTACTATGCTTGCCACGAGTCCTGATAAACCAACCACGGTAGAATACCAGCCGATACCACTGGCTCTCAGGTTTGGAGAAACAAAATCCGCAGCGAAGGTCTTACCCACCGCCCGGAAGATTCCCTGGAACAATCCGTAACAAACAAACAGGAAACCAATGACAATTAAGTTTGGTACAAATGCAAACGCGAGGTAGCAGATCATGAAAATTAAAAAAGAGATCAATAATAATGGCTTCCTCCCAAACCGGTCAGACAAAGAACCGGCAGGATAGGAAATCAGCGCTGCTACCAGGTTAAATAAAGCGTATACAAGAATGGTATCGATAAGGGAAAGGCCTTCATCTTTTATCTGCAGAATTAAAAAGGAATTGCTGGAATTGCCAAGGCCAAACAAAGCGATGACAAGAAGGTATTTCCAATAAGCTTTAGGAAAGTTGCGCAGATGTACAGTAAGCTTTGATTTGGCTTCAAAATCTACTTTCCTTTCTTTCACCATAAGTATCATCACCACCGCTAAAAGCCCGGGAATGATGGAGAGATAAAATATATTCCGAATCCCCACCTGCAGTGTAAAAAAGAGCAGCACCGTTATCACCGGGCCTAAAAAAGCGCCGAGGTTATCCCCGATCCCCTCCAGTCCAAATGCTTTGCCTTTGTATCTTTCATCCACCGAGGAAGCAATAAGTGCATCGCGGGGTGCAGAGCGGGTTCCTGATCCCAAACGGTCAGCAACTCTTGCTGCCATTACACCCGGCCAGGTAGTAAAAACTCCCATAAATGGTTTTGAAACAGCGGAAAGAATATACCCGAACAGCGCAATTGGTTTTCTTCTCTGCCATTTATCCGAAAGCCATCCTGAAAGCCCCTGGATAATGTTTTGAGTTGCCTCAGCAACTCCTTCAATAAGTCCAACAACACTTCCACTTGCTTTCAGATTTTGAGTGAGGTAAATTGGCAAGACAGGATAAAGCATTTCCATTGAAATGTCGGCAAAAAGAGAAGTGAAGGCAAGAATAACCGAATTTCTTGTTAACCCCGCAAAATATTTTTTTATCAAAGATTTAGCCACGACAAGACATTCTTTTATTGGTGGTTATATTACTGGTATAATTCCTAAAATGAAAGTTCAGTATGTTCAAGCCAACCGGCTACTTGCTTTCGCTTAAGATCGCATAAACTGCCTGGGCTACCAATTGCGCTGGTTTCTCATCCTGTAGTTTAACTCCTACTTGTGCCAGGGCGATGGCGTTGTCGGCTCTTGCCCTGTCAGGCTGACCTTTTTTAAGGGTTTCCAAAGCTCCGTGGCCATTGCAAGGATCTCCGAAAGAAGCGTTATAGTCTTTTCCGGATTTTCCTTCGAGGCAATTTAGTACGTGATGTAAATGCATCTGCACTTCTTTCAAAGATTTTGCATTCACCGCCATCTCTGCATGTTTCATTGCGGTTTGAAATGGATCTGATGGTTGGTGGATAGTTGCCGTTTTAGAATTAGCAGGAACAACCGCAGCATTTACCGGCATGACAAAAATTACAGCAGAAAACAAAAGAACAATTAAGAACAAATTGGTTCTTCTTGTAGAACGAAAGTTGAAATGTGCATTCATGATAATCCTCCTTTTTTTAATATTAAGATTAGAAAACATTGCTTTTTTGGAGGTTTCATTGTTCAATTCAAATTACTTAACATTATCAAACGAAGCCATGAAACCCTAATCTATAAGGAGTTGGTTATTGTGATTCATTGTATAAAGTTAGCATTCAATCCGATCCGGTGATAATTGAATTATTAAAATATTGGATTATTATCAGGTGGCAACCTTTTGTAGGTATTGATGATAAAAAGAAATGACGGCTGAAGAAAAGCGAAACGTACTGGCATTGAGCAATCGTATCCAGTATCAACCTTATTCCTTTTCAACTAAAAGCCGCTCACAAACCAAATTGCTCAAGGTTTCAGCGCGTGCCTTACCATAACTTACTTTCATTGATTTGTCAAAAGTTTCAATTGACCTGATCTTTATTTTAGTTCCAAGCCGCAGCTCGTAGGTATTTAAAAATTTTAAAAAATCTGATGAACTATTGATGACTGCAGCAAGTTTTACTTTCTCTCCTTCCCTGCAATCGCTAAGTTTTGTGTAATCTTTCAATACAACTTTTCCGTTCCTGTCGGGGATGGGCGAACCATGAGGATCGAGTTTTGGAAAATCGAGCATCTCATCCATTTTTTCAAAAAACACAGGAGATTGAATGTGCTCAATCTGCTCTGCAATGTCATGAACATCTTCCCAGCCAAGCTTCATCTTATCCACCAAAAACATTTCTGTAAGCCTGTGCTTTCTTATGATCAATCCGGCTTCCCTCCTGCCCTTTTCAGTCAGCCGCGGTGGCTTGTAGCTTTCATAATGCACCAGCTTTTTGTCGGCCAGTTTTTTCATCATGCTTGTCACGGTGGGCATCTTTATTTCCAAAGTTTTGGAAAGCTCAGCCACATTGACTTCGCCAGCTTTGTTGGCGGTGTTGAAAAGTGCTTTTAAATAATTTTCTTCTGTTAACGAATGTGCCATTCATCATGGATTTTAAAACTGTTACAATTCCTGCCCGGGAAAAATCCGCTTTGCCTCCAAAGCTAATAATAAATTTTGCTTAACAAAAAATAAAGTTAGTACTTATTACTTTAATTGTTAGATTTGTCTAACTTTTTCAAAACGATAGGAAAGATTTGAAAACAAAATCATTGTTATGACTAAAAACGGCATGACACCATCATTAACGGAAGTTCATTCTTCTGTAGCAACTGAAAAGAAAGGCTGGAGACAGACAATGGCGTTCCTGGGGCCGGCGTATTTGATCAGCGTGGGTTATATGGACCCGGGCAACTGGGCCACAGATATAGCAGGGGGATCGGCATTTGGCTACAAACTTATCTGGGTTTTGCTGATGTCGAATTTAATTGCAATTCTTTTGCAATCGTTGGCTACACGATTGGGCCTTGTAAGAGGATTGGATCTTGCACAGGCATCCAAAAACGCCTACCCTGCCTGGGCCAACATTCCTTTATACATTCTTGCAGAGATTGCTATTGCTGCCTGCGACCTGGCAGAGATTGTGGGGATGGCCATTGGTTTGAATTTACTATTTGGTTTGCCGCTCATCTGGGGCGTTTCGATCACCGCACTGGATACGATTCTTTTGCTTTTCCTGCTCCATAAGGGCATGCGTGTACTGGAAGCTTTCGTGGTTACGCTGGTGATGATCATTGGCATTTCTTTTTGGGTAGAAATGTTTATTGTTGCACCGGTTTATGGTGACGTTGTCAAGGGGTTTATCCCATCCAGCTTGCATGGCAATTCGCTTTACATTGCCATAGGAATCATTGGTGCCACCGTTATGCCGCATAATTTATACTTGCATTCCTCACTCGTGCAAACACGGCGCTTCGATCGTTCAAAGGAAGGAATAAAAAAAGCAATTCGCTTCAATTTGTTAGATACAACCATTGCCTTGAATATTGCTTTCTTTGTGAACGCGGCCATTCTTGTGCTTGCTGCTGCGGCATTTTATGTGCATGGTTATTTTCATATCGCCGAGATACAGGACGCGTCAGTTTTGCTGAAAAAATTATTTGGAAAAACAGCGCCCATCTTCTTTGCGATTGCCTTGATAGCAGCAGGACAAAGCTCAACTATCACCGGAACATTAGCAGGACAAATCGTAATGGAAGGATACTTGAATATAAGGATCCGTCCATGGATCAGGCGATTGATCACAAGACTGATTGCCATCATTCCTGCGCTTTTTACCATCATTTATTTTGGCTCTGATGGGTTGGGAAGATTGTTGGTGCTGAGCCAGGTGGTGCTGAGTTTGCAATTGGGATTTGCAGTCATTCCGTTGATCCATTTTACTTCCGACAGCAAATACATGAAAGATTTTACCATCAAACCCTGGATAAAAATCGTGGCCTGGATAAGCGCTTCAATTATTATTTACCTGAATATCCAGTTGGTGATAGAACAAATTAACCAATGGATCAACCAGGCCGAATCAGGAAGATTTTGGATTTATGTGGTTGTGATCCCTATTGCCATCATAAGTGGCTTATTGTTGTTTTACATCTTAATTCATCCCTTCATATCCCGCGTCCAGCGCGAAAGAAAGCAACTTCCCCATGGCTATGCGCAACAACTATTGGAAAGAGCTTCTGTCACTTATAAGCACATTGGTATCGCAATCGACTTTAGCGGAAAGGACCAAAAGATCATTCAAAATGCTATGACAATGGGTGGCAATACGGCCTCATACACGCTTATTCATGTGGTGGAAAGTGCTGCAGCACGATATCTTGGCATCAATGCGCAGGACCAGGAAACAGAGTTGGATAAAAGTAATCTGGATCAATATAAAAACGTGCTTGAAAAAATGGATTATAAAGCTGATTCAGAAATTGGTTTTGGAAACCCGGCTACAGAAATGGCGCGAATCATAAAAGCAAAAAACATTGACCTACTGGTGATGGGTGCTCATGGCCACAAAGGTTTTAAAGACCTGATTTATGGAAGTACAGTTGATGCACTGAGGCACAAAGTTGATATTCCTGTTTTGGTAATCAGCTAAAAAAAAAATTGATATTTTGGTGGTTTACTGTAATGAAAACAACAAGTTTACATTAGGATCAACCTCCATATCTTTTGGTTCAAAAGACAATGGAAAATTCTTAGTTGTCGCCTTGTCTTTAATTTGGATTGTTTTGATCACCGATTGTTGTCCGTCTCTAAACCTTACCTGTAAAGGAAATTGGAAAAGATTAGCTTGTTGTTGTTCTACCTTCAGTGAAACAACTTTTTTTGAAGAATTATATTTCCAATCCACTTTCAACAAAGGCTGACCGGCAGTAAAAAGCCATTGCCTGAAAAAGTTTTTCAAATCCTGGTGACATACAATTTCAAAAACTTTTTCCAAATCGAAGGTACTTGCATTTCGCCCGGCATAGGTTTTATAATAAGTTCTGATTCCTTTCCAGAATAATGAATCGCCTACTCTTCTTCTCAGCATATGGAGCACCCACGCTCCTTTTTGGTAACTGTTGTCGTTCAGTAAATTCATCAGGTGTTTGCTTTCTGTTGTATCCACGACGGGCGTTTGATGCGAAAGTGAATAGCGGACAACCTGCCTTCTTTGTGTTTTCAAAAGCGCTTTTAAAGAATCGGCTCCATATTGATCTTCCAAATAAAGATCAGTCATGTACGTAGCAAAACCTTCGCTGAGCCACAGATGCGGCCAGTCTTTTTCTGTAACATTATCACCAAACCATTGGTGTGCAATTTCATGAGCCATCAAACTTTCAATGCCCGGAGAATTCACTGATTTTTCGAAATAGAAAATACAACCTGCATTTTCCATTCCTCCAAAAATGGTTGTGGATTGCACGTTTGCAAGTTTCTCAAATGGATAAGGGCCTATTTCCTTTATGTACCATTTCAAAATTTTTTCAGCAATTGCATAATGCGCAAAACCGCTATCACGATCAGGAGGATAAACCCAGGAGGAAACAGGAATACACCCCACATCGCATAAATTATTTACTGCAAAATCAGTAACGCCAATCACCATCACTTTCATTGGCAACGCGCTTTTTTCCTGCCAATGAGTAAGTTTCAAATGACCAGGTAAATTCGTTTCTTCAACTTTTCTGCCATTAGAAACCACCTGGTAATGATCAGGCGCGGTCACAACAAAATCAACTGTTGCTTTATCCGAAAGATGATCGTTACACAGAAGCCAGTTGTGAGCCCGGTTTGGCCAGTTGTCTCCAAAAAAAGTGCGCGCGCCAAATTTGTTATTGCTGATGACCAATCCGTCAGCGGGAATTCCTTCGTAAGAAACCAAATAATTATTTTCTTTTCCCGGAGCGCCATTATCGTCTATAATCAAATGTTGTGCATCCTGCTCAAACTTTATTGCAACATCATTTTTCAAAACTGAAATTACGTGCATTCCTTTTCCGTCCGCATTTACGTTCGCCAAATCAAAAACTACTTTTTTTACAGGCTTTAAGAAAGTGGTTTTGATATTTGCTTTTCCATGAATGATATTATTGGAATCGTTAAGCGCAATTTGAAAAGTGTAATGTTGCACATCAAGTCCATTGTTGGGCATTTGAGCCTGCAACCAATTTGCAGCAAAGAAAACTGAAAAAACAAGGAGTCCTTTTTTGAAAGAATGCATAGTTATTTGATTGGCTTTAGAGCACAATTTAAACAAAAGCATATTTGTGAATGCTAAATTCAAAGTTGAAAATCTTAATTTCAACTTTTTAAAAATCACTTCAATCATTTTCAGGAATGTCAAAACAAAGAATTGATTTGCTGGTAACTAACGCGACCGTTTATACTGTTGATGAAAATTTTTCAAAAACCGAAGCCATTGCAGTTGATAAAGGAAAAATAGTAGAAACAGGATCATCAAAAAAGCTGTTGGAAAAATACGAAGCAACAGAAATGGTGGATGCAAATGGAAAATTTGTTTTCCCCGGATTCATCGATGCACATGCACACATTTTTGGTTATGGGTTGGGGCTGCAACAAGCCAATCTTGTTGGCACCCAAAGCTGGAATGAAGTTTTGCAGAAAGTAAAATCTCATTCAGAAAAAAATAAGGAAGGTTGGCTTGTTGGCAGAGGATGGAACCAAAACGATTGGCCGGAAAAAGATTTTCCAACAAATGAAAAACTAAATGAATTGTTTCCTGCCCGCCCGGCAATCTTAGTTCGCGTGGATGGGCATGCAATGATCGCAAATGATAAAGCGTTGGAATTGGCAGATATCAATCATACAACCCAAACTGATGGCGGTGAAGTGCAAATTAAGAACGGGAAACTGACCGGAGTTTTAATTGATAATGCAATGGATTTGGTTTATCACAAAATGCCAAAGCCTTCTGAAATGCAGGTGCAGGAAGCATTACAAGCAGCAGAGGAAAATCTCTTCGCTGCAGGACTTACAACAATTGTTGATTGTGGACAGGATTATGAATCTGCATTATTTGTTGATTCACTGCAAAAAAAAGGAAAATTGAAAATGCGTCTGTTTATTATGATGAGCGACAAAGAAAAGAATTACGACTTTCTTTTTTCGAATGGAAAAATTAAAACTGATCGCCTGAATGTTTCTTCATTTAAATTATTTTCTGACGGTGCTTTAGGGTCCCGCGGTGCTTATTTGTTGAAGCCGTATTCCGATAAAAATGACACCCGCGGCCTTTTGCTGAAACCTGAAAATTATTTTGATGAAAAAGCAAAACTGATATTTGAAAACGGATTTCAAATGTGTACGCATGCGATTGGCGATGCAGCCAACAGGATGATGTTAAACATCTATTCGAAATATTTGAAAGGAAAAAATGACCGTCGATGGCGAATTGAACATGCACAGATCCTGGATAAAAAGGACTTCCATTATTTTGGTGATTACAACATAGTTCCCTCCGTGCAACCAACGCACGCCACTTCTGATATGTACTGGGCTGAAGAAAGACTAGGAAAAGAAAGAATGAAAACTTCTTATGCCTTCAAAGATCTGTTGAATGAAAATGGTTGGCTTCCATTGGGAACTGATTTCCCGGTTGAAGATATCTCTGCCATCAAAACCTTTTATGCTGCAGTTTTCAGAAAAGACTCCAAACAATGGCCTGAAGGAGGTTTTCAAATAGAGAATGCATTGAGCCGCGAAGAAGCGATCAGGGGAATGACCTTGTGGGCAGCGAAATCTTGTTTTGAAGAAAATGAAAAAGGAAGCATAGAAGCGGGAAAGTTTGCAGACTTTGTCATATTGGATACAGACTTGATGAACGCGCAGGAAAAGGAAATTTTACACACTCAGGTTCTAGCAACCTATCTCAATGGCGAAAAGATGTATGAAAATAATGCAGACTAATTTAAGCGAAATAAAAATTCTTTTTAATTGTTTATTTGCTGGTTAATTATTTTTAGCAGCAAGTCTTACTTTTAATTCAGTTGCCTTTTGCCATTGATCTCTTCCAAGTCCGGCAATGACATGACGATCGCTGTGATAAGAAGAACGGACCAACGGACCACTTTCAACATAATCAAATCCCATCTCGTAGCCAATTTCACGCAACTCAGCAAATTCTGAAGGATGAACATACCGGTCAACAGGAAGATGCTTTGGTGTGGGTTGTAAATATTGCCCGATGGTGACAACGTCCACATTGCTGTCTTTCAAATCCTGCATTGTTTGAACCACCTCTTCTTTCGTTTCACCAAGGCCAAGCATGATACCGCTTTTCGTACGCATACCGCCTTCTTTCAAAAAGCGTAACACCTCCATACTACGCCAGTATTTGGCCTGAATCCTCACTTTTCTTGTTAGTCTTTCAACAGTTTCAATATTGTGACTAACAACTTCGGGTGCTGCATCAATAATCCGTTGGATATTTTCTTTTTCTGCTTTGAAATCCGGGATCAAAGTTTCCAAAGTAGTGCCTGGACTTATTTCCCGAACGGCATTGATTGTTTGTTGCCAGATAATGGAACCACCATCTTTCAATTCATCACGGTCAACCGAAGTTATGACAGCATGTTTTACTTTCATGAGCAAGATTGCTTCGGCCACTCGTTTTGGTTCCTTTAAATCTGCCGGCAACGGTTTTCCGGTTGCCACGGCACAAAAGCCGCAACTTCGCGTACAGATATTTCCAAGTATCATGAAAGTTGCAGTTCCTTCGCCCCAGCATTCACCCATGTTGGGACAATTGCCACTTTCACAAATCGTATGTAATTTATGTGTATCTACTATTTGTCTTACCTTCCTGTATTCCTCTCCTATCGGTAGTTTCACGCGAAGCCAGTTTGGTTTGCGTGGTTTTTCTGCCGCAGGCAAAGTCATTGATTCACTACTCATCTATTTTCTGTTTATTTACTTTAAAAACAAAGAGAATCATTTTCTCTTTCCGAAGATGATCGCCACATAACCGTTAAAGAAAAATTGTTTTTCTTTATTGTAAACCATTTGAGGGATCTTCTTTGTATAAAATTCAGCGTTCAATCCAACTTCAATTGCAGAGATCACTTCATTATAACTCCCGTAATCAAAGCGAACAGCCGTTTTCGCGTATAACCCGGGCGTAACCGTGAGTTCATTCCATCCTTTGCTAAGATCAGGGCCACCAAATATAGTGTTTGAAAGAAAATCAGCACTGTCGGCTGAATTGTATTTTATGTAATTTACGCCATTGCCATTCTGCACCTGCACATAGTAAGGACGCAGAACACCGGCTGTAATTCCGCCACCATAACTTCCTGTTACAGCCACACCGTTTTTATTAGATTTATTGCCCAGCAAAACCTGTTGTTGCACACCCAATTTTACAGGGTAAAAGAAATTTTCTTTGCCATAAACATATGGAACCGTGTTGGAGTACAAGCTGTTTTGTTTTTCTTCTTTCACATGCTTGCGTTCACTAATGTCAAGTTGATAAAGCAATGCTTTTTTAACGGAACTTGCGCGGCCCAATTCAAAGAAGATACCATAACCATCTGTGGTAAGTTTTGCACCAAAGGCAAAACTTTTCCTGTAGGTAATTACCCCTTCTTCTTCCTGCTTGATCATTTCATTTACACGCGCTCTTTTTTGTTCCTGGCGTGTTTTTTTTGTTTCCTGCCCGAAAGTATGAAATGAGATAAATGCCGATATAAAAATGATGATACTGCTGCGCATTTGTTGTTGATCTGTTAGTGCTGTAAATTTATGGCAAAAATAAGATAATGACTGCATCAATAACCTATACAGGAAATTTGCGTTGTGAAGCGGTTCACCTTCAAAGTTCCTCGCAAATGGAAACCGACGCACCAACTGATAACCGTGGTAAAGGAGAACGTTTTTCACCTACTGATCTCTTATGTGTTTCCCTTGCAACATGCATGCTAACAACAATGGGCATCAAAGCAGCGGACATGAATGTTGATATCAGTAACTCAACGGCTAACGTTACCAAACACATGGCAAGCGACCCGAGAAGAGTGGCAAAAATTGAAGTAACCGTGTCTTTGCCCAAAAATATAAATGAAAAAGAAAGGTTAATTTTAGAAAAGACCGGTAACAATTGCCCGGTAGCCAAAAGCGTCCACCCGGATATTGAGTTGGTGTTGCAATATAACTGGATTATTTAGCTGATGTGCTGATGTGCTAATGTGTTAATGAAGGTTCACCTGATCAGTGAATTTCCTATTGCACAGTCAAGGCACAATTTGTTATTGCAATAATGGTTCTTGAGTTGTATGAATGCCTGGGAATCAAAAGCATTTTTGTTTTCATAGCCAAGGTTTTCAAATCCTTTGGTAATGGCATTTTTTTCGGGTCCGATTTCTTCCAGCCACCGGAGTGCTTTTTCTTTATAGAATTCATCCTGGTGATGAAGGCCATAACAAAAGACAATTGGCGCAACCGTATTGATAAGAATATTTTCGATCATTGTCTTTCCAAGTCGCTTGATCTTATAATCGCTTTCTTCATCAAAAGTGTAATGATAATGCCAGTAATCATTGGCTTCAACAGCAAACATTTCTTTCAGTTCTTTTGCCGAACCTGTTTCTTTGATTTTTGAGAATAAGTGTTCACTGTTATGAATCAACATCGCCAATTGCGCCAAACGAATAGTCGGAAAATTCGCTGGCCGCATTCTTAAGAAATGCAGCTCTTCATCAACCGGTTTGAGTTTGTATTTTTTGCTGTAAAAATCATATTCCTTTTTCAGCATGGAAGGATATTTATCAGCAAAATCCTTTTTCAGCAAGCCTGCCTGGCCGAATAACAATGCTTCTATTCCCAGGACATTATTTTTATGTTTTGCCACCAGGTATAACGGTAATGATTGCGCGATTTTTTTAAAAGCTTCACTATTCACTTTCAAACCAAAATTAGCCGCGATCAGCCACCAGAAAGTTTCTTCCCAGTGATAATTCGTTTGTTGAAGTATTTTTAAAATATTTTCCGATTTCAACAATAGCCTTTCTGCAGCAAGTCTTTGCTTCCATGCGGTAAGCGCAAGGCCGCTCAAAGTAGCAGGTAATTTTTCACATGGAATAAATTGGGGCACTTCCATCAATTGCCGGTATTTTTCAAGCAATATTTTTGAGACTTTATCCTGCAGTTCCAGCGTTGGCAAAACATTTCCATCAATATCTTTTATTTCTTTATCATGGTTCCAAACCACGTGCAGAATTATGTTCCTGTAATTATCATCTATTGAATGTTTGTGCAAATCCCAATGAGATGAATTAACATGAATTTCAACATTGCCTGCCCATAAAGTTTCGTTGATCTTAATTTTTGCTTCTGTAAAATCCGGTCCCTGGTTAAAATTATGTTTGCCGGGATGAAGAACAGAAATTGGTTCATTATTGGTGGAACACAAACTATTGTTGTTGTAATATTGAAATTTCCAGATGTATTGAAGAAGATCTTCTTTCATAGCAGAGTTTGGAAAGTTGACCAATAAGGATTAAAAATAAGAAAAAAATCTTAAGTGAGATTTGATGATTTATTTCATCCGGTAATTTGGCAGTAAATAAACAAATAAAGAAGATTTTCATTTACATTTGCCTCCGTTTTTTAATAACGAAAGCCCGGGTGGCGAAATTGGTAGACGCACTGTCTTCAGGTGGCAGCATTCGCAAGGATGTGCTGGTTCGAATCCAGTCCTGGGCACCAAAACATTTCCTCAACTCCTTATTTATCATTGATTTACAGCAGTTTAACACACTGCTGTGGGTCAATTTGTGTCATATATTCCCGCTTTTTTTCATTATATTTGACACATATTTGACACATGAAATGACACACGGCATTTCTTTCATCAAAAATATCTGCAATGAATATCCTGGTAAAAAAAAGGGCTTCTGCTGACAAAACTAAAATTTGGTATTCTTTCGAATGGGGCAGAAATGCAAATCAACGTCGGGCCACCGGAATTTTTACTTATCAACATCCAAAAGACCAAATACAAAAGAATCATAATAAAGAGGCTAAGACAATTTTGGAAACAAAGCGTTCCCAAATGATCCTGGACTTGCAATCGATTAATAATGGTTATATCCCGCAGCATAAAATCAAAGCGAATTTTTTTGAGTATTATGAAGAGTTCGTTCGTACCCACAGAACTATCGGAAACCGGCATCTCGAAACGAGTTTGAATGCACTTAAAAATTTTGTTGGAAAAACTTTCCTTTCTCCGACCGAAATCAGCGAATCTTTTTGCGAAGCTTTCAGGGACTACCTGCTCAAACATTTCAATGGCGAGACGCCCGCTAATTATTTTATGCGTTTTAAAAGAGTAATAAAAGCTGCAAAGAAAGAGGGATATTTTAGAACTAATCCTGCAGAAGATGTAGTTGCAAAATCAAATTCAAATAAAATAATAAAAGAGATTTTAACTGAAGGTGATTATAAAAAATTAATGAAAACTCCTTGTACCAACTATGAAATAAAGAAAGCGTTTGTTTTTTCATTATATACTGGTCTCAGATGGGCTGATATAAAACCATTAAAATGGGAAAATATAAAGGAGTCATCTCTGGTATTACAACAACAAAAAACAGGAATATATCTTGAAGTTCCTTTGCATAAAATCGCATTACAGATTTTAGGCGAAAGAAAAGAAGGTCCGGTTTTTCATTTACCCACACAGGATGGTGCCAATAAAGTTTTAAGGAATTGGTGTGGTTCTGCAGGTCTTCATAAACATATTACATGGCATTGTGCCCGCCACAGTTTTTCTGTTTTACTCCAACAAAAAGGGATTGACCTTGCAACTGTTTCAGGAATGCTTGGCCATACATCAACAAAGTACGTTCAACAGACCTATAAGCGCTATTTGCAGAATAGCGCGGTCAAAGCAATTAAGAAGCTACCATCTTAATACTCAGATTTCGATCTTTCCCTCTATTGGAAAAAAAACTATAACATTTGTTCTATTGTCTTTCCCGTAGGCCAAAAATAATTTTGGGGTTGAAATAATAATTATTCTTTTTCATAACCTAAAAAGTAAAACAAATGTCTAACCAAAAATTTTTTATTGATTGTTGGAAACAGGAATTGCCGATAACAACAAATTGCCTTCAGCATGTACCTGAAGACAAATGGAATTGGCAGCCACATGGAAAAACACGTTCTGCAAAACAATTAATCGATCACATTGTCTGCCATGCTGAAGACTTAGCTGAAGGTGTGGAAACCGGTGTCATCAATCATCGTTTAAGTATTGAATTTCCATCTGTTGAAAAGGCAATAAAGGATTTTGAAAAATATTCCGCAAAGCTTCTTGAATTGGTTGCAAACACAACAGACGAGGATTGGAATACTAAGTTGGTTCCACTTCGGGTTTTCGGACACACAGCATTTGAACTTTGCATGCGAGATATGTGCTGGAGATTATTTTTTGATGTCATTCATCACCGTGGTCAATTATCAATTTATTACAGACCGATGGGCGTTCCCAATCCTACTATCTATGGGCCAACAGCAGAAATTATGGAGGCGCGGATGGCTGAATTAAAGGAGGCAACGATGGCTGAAATGGAAAGCAACAATTAATTTGAAATTTATCCCAGCTTTTATTTTTGTCCGGTAAAATTTTGATTAGATAAAAAGCCTTCATTTTACTCTCATTGCAAGAGCCTGCTTAATCGTCCTTCTTCGGACCGTAAGCAGGACTCTTTTTCTAAATAAAAAGAAAACACCTAAATGGATACCAGTTGATCGTAACTAATTTTTGAAATGAAACACAACCGCTCCCTATTTTTAGGGGCCTCATTGGAGGTTCAACCCAACGAATGATAAGACTGGTTTCTTTATAACTTTATCTTCTTCACTTTTTCTTCATACTTAGTAGGGCTACCAGATAAAATAAGATCAAGATCTGTTTTCTTAAAGTAGCCGTTATTATTCTTGAATATACCGTACTCTTCACATTTTTTAGCAAGTTGAGTTCTTCCCAAATTACAATAGATCATAGCCTCTTCCGGTTTTAAATAAGGTTTATAGCAAATTGCTATCGCTTTAATCACGGCTTTATCATCATATTTAAACATATCTACCTCCTCTTAATCGATCGAAACAATGTTTTTATTTTCAAGGCAAAACTTTTCCCAGCTTTGAGCAAAGGAAAAGAATCCTGCACCCCTTCAAAATCGCTCTTTAACCTCAAAAAATATTATTTCTTGAAGAGTAAAAATTATGATAAAAGAATAAAACTAAAAATAAAAGGCTCCTGTAGAAACAGGAGCCCATTACCAAAACTAACTGCTTATGAGAAGATTTAAAATCTAAATTTGACTTTGCACTAGTGTTCAAAATTGATGCCAATCGACGGTAAATAAATCGTAAAATTTATCAAGATAACTTATTCAAAAAAAGCTCTTGGATAATTGATGAGTTCCAGCCGTAAAAAATTAATCAGAAATAAAATTCCTTCAGGAAAACTTCAAATTCCGCAGGTGCTCGTTTTGCACTTTTTCTGCGATCCTGGCTAATTCCAGTCCTTTATTTGTTATTGAAACTACAGCAACACTCAGCTGATGCAAAATTATACATCCTTCTTTATTTAGTTCCTCAAGATGCAAAACGAGTTCATCCCATGGGCGATTCTGATGTAATAACAGTTCGTTTATAGTAAGTACAGTTTGTGTTGGATCTTTTTTTTCTTTGATCAATTCGTAGACAATATTTAGCGTTTCAAATTTTGGTTCCATAATCAATATTACAGGAAATTACCCGATGCAAAATCAGGTGTGTATAAATTTAGAAATGTTTAAGAGTCTCTTCTGTTGATTAAAACAATTACCGCTTAATAAATCCGGAAGAACGTGCAACTTTCAATTGCTTTCAAAGACTATAATTAAAAAAGAGCATGATTAAATCTTACAATCATCATCCAAATAAACCTTATTCTTCACTACCGGATTAAACGAAGCAAAATATTTTACATAACCAAATTCTACCAGGTCTTTTAAACATTTATGGTAAGTAGCACGGCTATCAATTTTTGCCATTTTCATTATCTCCCTGGAATTAAAAATTACCGGGCCACAGAACTTATTTCTGTTCCAGCATTCAAAGAATGCCATGTATAAGCTGATATGACTTGCTCCAATTCTGCAATCGTCAGCGATCTGCTCATAAAAGCCCGATAATTTTTTTATTGCCTCCATTCCCCTATCCTCAATTACTTTTCGCTTCGATTTTTTCGCATTTAACCAATCAACGGGGAAAGGATAATATGTTTTTATTTTAATTCCCCACTGATCAAAGTCCTCTTATGCTTCCAATTTTTTGGCCGGGGCGAGAACTGTTTTATTGGCGCTAATGCCTCCAATCGGCTTTCTATCATTTTCAATTCCGCACCTTTCTTTCCATCACCCAATCTTCA